>CBFHNZ010000037.1:0-24518 GCA_965657415.1 Puniceispirillaceae bacterium (SeqCode)
CAACGACAATTACGAACGTAACGAAATCATCGCGCGGCCGACGATCGTGGTTCAGGACAATGAAGTCTCAACCTTCTTTTCCGGTGGCACAATGCATGTCGTTCTTGAGGGTGGGCAGGCGGGAAGTGGGTCAATTGAACCCATCGATGATGGTGTCAAACTCAAGGTAACCCCAAAATTCCTGAGCCCTGACATGATCAACATTGCGGTTTCCGCAGAACGTACAAGCCTTGAAACATCGCTTGCGTCAGTGTCTGATAAATTAACCGGAACCTCATTCGCACGAACCTCAAAGACTAAGATTTCAGCGAACCTAACCCTTGAATATGGACAAACAATGGTTTTGTCCGGACTGTCTGATCAGTTCAAGGACAATGTCGACAGCAAGGTGCCAGGACTTGGTGACGTGCCTGTGGCGCAATATCTCTTCAGGAACAAGACAACTGTCTCGCAGAACCGCACCGTCCTCATCCTGCTAACACCCCGGCGTGCCAGCCTTACCTTTGAAGATGGAACACCAATTCAGGCAGAGGCCAGTGTTAGCACAGCCAATCTGAAGAGCCTGGAGAAAAATGCCAGCTGGATGGCACCTTCAAGCAACCTTCAGGCAATTGTCAGTCACCTGTCTCGTTACCAGTTCTTCAATCAGTATCGGAAAGGGGACATCATGCTCGACACATGGACCAGTGAAAGCTGGAAGTCGGATGCGTTGGAGAAGGCGCTGGAATATTTCTATATCAGATACGACTTTGCGGTCAGCAAACCCGAACTCAATGCCAGTCTGACCTGAACGCTGCAATTGCACCCAGGGCTGGCATCATAGGCTTTTTGCCTTGGTGGCGGCAGTGGTGAAGGCAGAGATCGACTGCAATATCTGATAAAGTGCAAAGAAGATGACGCCGTGGTGGACACCGATGTCTTCAACCCCATCATATACTTCCCTGGCAGCGGTGATTAGCAGGGTGAGCATCACAATTATGTTCAGCATTTTTGAAGCAGCAATTTTTTCCAGCATGAAACCAACCTTTACCAAACCCGGTCTAACGAACATGTCGATCATCATAAACGCAAGGGCAACAGGTCTTAACCCTTAAATCACATTGCCTAATAATCTTGATTTCAATGAAGCACGACAGAGCATGTGATCACATGCTTTGCAGCCGTCGGAACATCTGCTGAAGTTGACGCTGAAGCTGGCAGGGGACATATGCGTTGCTGGCCAGGCCAGTGGCCCGGTTAATCGGGTGCGACCATGCCAAGGGCGGCTAGGTCTTCAGGCGATATCCGGTCTTGAAAATCCACCAGATCACAGCCAGACAAAGAAGCATGAAACCGCATACAGCGCCCAGGCTGATGGCGACAGCCACATCAGCTGTACCAAAAAAGGCCCAGCGGAACCCCGATACAAGATAGACAACCGGGTTGAACAACGAAACCTTCTGCCAGATTGGCGGCAACATATCGATCGAATAGAAACTGCCGCCAAGAAACACAAGTGGCGTGATGATCAGCATCGGAATCAGGTTAAGCTGTTCAAAATTCCTAGCCCAGATGCCAATGATGAAGCCAAACATTGCAAAGGAAACGCAGGTCAGGACCAGAAAGGACAGCATCCAGACCGGATGCAGTATCTGGATCGGCACGAACAGATGTGCCGTACCAAGAATAATCAGCCCGATCATCAGCGACTTTGTGGCTGCCGCACCGACATAACCGACCACAGCTTCAAATGGCGATACAGGTGCTGACATCAGCTCATAAATGGTGCCCATGAATTTCGGGAAATAAATCCCGAATGACGCATTGGTCAGGCTCTGCATCAGGACGGACAGCATGATCAGGCCCGGCACGATAAAGGATCCATAGGCCACCCCATCCACCTGTTCCATGCGCGATCCGATGGCGGTGCCGAAGACAACGAAATACAGGCAGGTCGAAATGACCGGCGAAACAATACTCTGCACAATGGTGCGGAATGTCCGAGCCATTTCAAAAACATAAATGGCTTTCATTGCGTGAAAATTCATCCGATCAGTCCCGCACCAGATTGACAAAAATATCTTCAAGTGAGCTTTGCGATGTCTGGACATCACGGATGCGCAGCCCGCTTGTATTGACCGCGGCAAGGAGGCGGGTGATTCCGGTGCGCTTTTCACTGGAATCATAGGTGTAGAACAGTGTCTCACCATTTTCCTCAAGCGTCAGATCATAATCGGAAAGCGCTTCAGGTATCACCGCGATGGGATCCTGAAGGTCGATGCGCAATGTCTTCGAACCCATCTTTCGCATCAATGTGTCCTTGTCCTCGACAAGCAACAGCTCCCCGCCATTGATCACGCCGACCCTTTCGGCAATGGCTTCGGCTTCCTCGATGTAATGCGTTGTCAGAATGATGGTAACGCCGTCCTCCTTGAGTTCGCTGACAATGTCCCACATTTCCTTGCGTAACTCGACATCCACGCCGGCTGTCGGTTCATCGAGAAACAGGATACGCGGCTCATGGCTCAGCGCCTTGCCGATCATCACCCGTCGCTTCATGCCGCCGGACAGAGTCATGTTCTGCGCATCACGCTTGTCCCAGAGTGACAGTTTCTTCAGCAACGACTCAACACGCGCCTGGTCGCGGGGCTTGTTGAACAGGCCGCGTGAATGATGCAGTGCATCCTTCACCTTCTGAAAACTCTCCAGCATGATTTCCTGCGGCACAAGACCGATCAGCGAGCGCGTCTTGCGATAATCCTTGACGATATCGAAGCCGTTCACCGTGACGCTGCCGCTGGTTGGGCGGACCAGTCCGCAAATCGTTGAAATCAGGGTTGTCTTGCCGGCGCCGTTCGGGCCGAGAAGGGCAATGACTTCGCCTTCCTCAATGTCCAGCGTGATGTCCTTCAGCGCGTCTACGCCACTGTCATAGGACTTGCGAAGATTGCGTATGGAAAGAATGGGCGCCATCGATCTCTCTTGGGGCACATGTTTGATGTGCCGGGGGTTGATGTGACGGGAGGTTAATGCGACGGGGGTTGATGTCGCAGTGCAGGAAAATGGCGGAGAGGGTGGGATTCGAACCCACGAAGGGCTCGCACCCTTGCCGGTTTTCAAGACCGGTGCATTCAACCGCTCTGCCACCTCTCCGTTACGATGCACATATCGGACTGGGGACCAGTCTGTCAACCGGTCCGTTCGCCTGCAGATGAACCTGCAGATGAACCTGCGGAAGATCCTGCACATGAAAGGGCGGTGGCCACTAAATCCGGTGGCCTATCGATCGGGCAAAACAGTTTTCTCGATCCGGGCGGTTTGTTGTGTTGCCGCTCCGTCTGCCACCCTGTATTTAAGTGATGCACGGAATCCACCCTCGGATCTGTTCTTTTCAGGAGTGAAAGGTGAAGTCTGCAGCTGTTCCCATGGCGCGCACTGATGCTGTGCGTCTTTCCTGTGTTTGGTTTATCGCAATCGCGTCTTTGTTCACGGCAATCGGGGTGCAAGCGCAGAGCTTTGGCAGCCGCACCGCCACTGTAGCCGTCGCTGAGGCAGGCGAAGATACGCTGTCAATCTTTACCGACATCCAGGGGCGCGTTGCTGCCGGACAGGTGACCGCCATCACCGCCTCGGCAAATGCGGTCACGACGCTGCAGCCGCTGCGTATTGGCGATATGGTGACAGCCGGACAGCTTGTTGCCACCCAGGATGACGCCAATCTCCGCAACAGGCTGGATATTTTGACGGCACAGCGGACTGAAGCGGCATTGCGCCTGACCGAAACCGAACAGACTATCGAGGCCGATCGCAAGGTTCTGGCCTTGCAGCGTGCGCAGCTTGTTCTGTTGCAGGGCAAGGCGGAACGCGCACAGACCCTGGTGGCGCGCAACGCGCTGGCGGTGGATGCGGCGGAAACCGCGCAGAACGCCGTGATCAATGCACAGCAGCAGATTGCGCAGCGTGAATCCGGCCTTACAGGCCGCGAGTATCAACGCCAGCTGGCCTCTGCGGTCTTGGCAAGGTTGGATATCGAGATCAGGCAACTCACTGCCGATATCGCGTCCGCAAGGATCACCGCCCCCGAAAATGGTCAGATTGTCTATCTGCATCCGGCCCGGCGGGGCTATCTTCGTGAAGGTGATGTTCTGATCCGCACGCGCGCTGCTGCAGACTATGAAGTGGAAGCCGAAATTCCATTGGAATATCTGAATCTTGTCAGGCAAAGCAAATCTGTTACTGCAGCTGATTTCACAGGTCGCAACGTCACCTTGACGGCGCGCGTTGTCCTGCCAATACAGAATGTCCGCACCGGGACGCAAACCGTCAGGTTCGCGGTTGACGGGGCGCTTCCGCGCTCGCTACAGGCCGAGAACGCCCCTGTTACCCTGAAGGTCCCGACAACATCACCAGCCCCTGTCGTGACAGTGCCAAAGGATGCGGTGATCCCGATTTCCGGCGGTCATATGGTCTTTATCGCCGCCGAAGGCGTGGCACTGCAACGGCGCGTAAAACTTGGCAATGCGGCGGGGGACTCGTTTATCGTTCTTGACGGGTTGTCGCCTGGTGAACAGGTGGTCACCCGCGGCAATGAAGGTCTTGTCGATGGCCGCAAGATCAAGATCGGCGACCCGGAGAAGCGGGCGCAAGGCCCGAAGGGCGAGAAATGGACGCTGAACTGGACAACACGCCGCGGTCCGGCATCCGGCGATCTGGTACTTGGCGCCGAGAAATCCTTCTTCAATGACGAACCTGTCGAGATCACGCGGGTTGGCGATGACATCAATTTCATCGGCAAGCTGATCCTGCCATTCGGCGTTGTCGACCTCGAATTCATTGGCACAATTAGAGGTGCCGAGATGTCGGGCAAGGTGACGCTGCGCGGTCTTCCCGGCGGACGTGAGTCAACACTCGACTTCACGGGCACCAAGGACGCTGGCTGATGGGAGGGTTGATCAAGCTGGCGATTGAACGCCCTGTCGCAGTTCTGGCACTGATCCTGCTGACGGTGCTGTTCGGCGTGGTTGCGTTACGCAACATTCCTATCCAGATGAGCCCGGACATCGAGAAACCCATTCTCGAGGTGCGGGTAGGCTGGCCCGGCGCGTCGCCGGAAGATGTCGACCGCGAGATTGTGGCACGGCTGGAAACCGAGCTGTCCGGCCTGAACGGGGTCGAGGAGCTTGTCTCCTCATCACGGCGAGGGCGGGCGACGGTCACGCTGACCTACAGTGTTTCGCAAGATATGGACAAGGCGCTGGTGTTGCTTCTCAGCAAGCTGTCTGCGGTCACCGGCCTGCCGAATGATGCCCGCACGCCTGAGGTCCGCACATCGAATTCCGACGACAGCCCGATTGCCCGCCTGGCGCTTGTTGGCCAGCCTGGAGAGCCGGTCGATCTCGAGGGGCTTGGCAATTTCCTCGAAACGCAGATTGTCGAGCCGCTGAGCCGCGTGAGCGGTGTGTCCGAAATCACCTTTAACGGCGGTGGGTCGAAGGAAATGCGGATCTTCATCGATCCGGCGAAGCTGACGCAATACCGGATTACTCTGACTGAAGTGATCGACGCCCTGCGCACCTCGTCATCAATGATGAGCGTTGGTACGGTTACCGAGGGCAAGCGGACCTATGCCGTGCGTACCGAGGCCGTCAATTACACGCCCGACGCGGCCGGCCGCATCGTCCTGCGCACAGACACCTCTTCCAGCGGGACACTTGTGCCGCTGCTGCTGTCCGACATTGCGACGATCAAGCTGCAATCGGCCTCGCGATCAAGCTATCGGCGGCTGAATGGCGAGGATGCCGTGATCATCAATGCGCTGCGCGCGCCCGGCGTGAATGTCGTCGAAACGATGGCGCGGCTTCGCACGACGATTGACGACCTCAACCGGTCGGTGCTGGATGCGCAGGGACTGAACCTGCGCGTTGTCTATGACGAAACGCAATATATCGCTTCGGCGATTGATCTGGTGCAGCAGAATATCTGGATTGGGGGGATTCTGGCGCTTGGTGTGCTGATGCTGTTTCTGCGTAGCCTGCTGCCGACGATCATTGTTTTCGCCGCCATTCCGGTATCGATCATCGGCACCTTTGTTGCCATTGCCGGGTTCGGTCTGTCGATCAATGTGATCTCGCTGGCCGGGCTTGCCTTTGCCGTCGGCATGGTGGTTGATGCCTCGATCGTGTCGCTGGAGAATATCTTCCGGCTTCGTCAGCGCGGCCTGCCGGCCGACACCGCGGCTTATCACGGCGCGCGTCAGGTATGGGCACCCATCCTCGGTTCGGCGTTGACCACGGTGATTGTTTTCATCCCGGTGCTGTTACTGACGCTGCCGGTAGGCCAGCTGTTCAGGGACATCGGTATCGCGATTTCGGTGGCGGTGCTGATTTCGGTGATCGTTTCGGTGACGGTGATCCCATCACTGGCCGCGCGACTGTTGCGCGGCTCGCCTGATAAATATGCCAATCTGATCCGCATTCCCGGGCTTGATCATCTGGCACGCGGTTTCGCAAGGCTGGTTGTCAGCTATGCGCGGCTGACGGTGCGGCGCTCGCTGGTCGGGGTGCTTGCCGTGGCACTGCTGGTTGCAGGGGCGGTCGGCTTTGCCGGCAGGTTCATGCCACAGCTTGACTATCTGCCGGATGGCAACGCGAATTTCGTCTTTGGCCGGATTTTCACGCCACCAGGCTATTCGATGGATGAAACGCTGCGCATCGCTGAAAAGATGGAGGCCGCTGCCCGCCCATTATGGGAGGGTGAGCCACCGGTAGACGGTCCACCGGCCATCGAAAGGTTCTTCTTCGTGGCCTTTTCCGGCGGTGCCTTTGCAGGTGCCTCGGCGGTTGACGCGTCGCGCGTCGGCGAGCTGCAGATGGTCTTGCAGCGTCCGATTTTCTCGGAACCGGGGACAGGCGCTTTTGTCCGCCAGGCATCGCTATTCGGGCGCTCCGTTGGAGGTTCGCGGTCGATTCGGATTGATATCGCAGGACCAAGCCGTGACGCCGTGCTGCCGATTGCCTTCCGGGTCAATGAACGGCTGGCCGAGCTGTTCCCCCGCACCGAGGGAAGCCAGGTGCGGGCGCTGCCAAACCTTGATAATGGCGCACCGCAGATCAGGATCACACCGGACCTTGTCGCGCTGGCACGTGCCGGGGTTTCGGTTCGTGATGTATCCTCGGCCGTCGATGTGTTCAATGACGGCGCGAATGTCATCCAGATTCCCATTGCCGGCGAATTGATCGACCTGGTTGTGGCCGGCCGCGACGCCAGCAAACTGACCGCCGCGCAGCTTGGTGACATTCCGATTGTCACACGGGCCGGCGAGATTCTGCGGCTTGGTCAACTGGCAAAGATCGAAATCATCAGCGCACCGGAACAGATACGGCGCATCGGTGGCAGTCAGGCAATCTCGCTTCGTCTGCGACCCACAGAAAAACTGCCGCTTGAAGAAGCGGTTGCCATCATTGAATCTGAGGTCATCGATGAAATTCGCCCATTGGCAAGCGAAGCCGGCGTCAGCCTATCGCTGAGCGGGGCGGCAAGTGCGCTCAACGCGACATGGCAGGCCATGCAGGTAAATGTTGCCATCGCGCTGGCGGTGATCTTTCTTTTGTTGGTTGTGCTGCTGCGCAATTTCGTGTTGCCGCTGATCATCCTTCTGGCGGTTCCTGTTGCCGGGGCCGGCGGTATTGCCGGGCTGGCACTTCTCAACATCTATATTCGGCAGCCTCTCGACATGCTGACGATGCTTGGATTCGTCATCCTGACCGGTGTTGTGGTGAACAACGCCATCCTGATGATCGAACAGGCGATGCTTCATATCCGCGAAGAGGGAATGGAGATTGGCGACGCTGTTGTCGAGGCAACGCAGAACCGTGTCAGACCGATCTTCATGTCGACCCTGACCTCGTTGTTCGGACTTGTGCCATTGGTGATCTTTCCCGGCGCGGGGGCAGAACTCTATCGCGGTCTTGGCGTTGTGGTTTTTGGCGGGCTCGGCCTGTCGACACTGGCAACGCTGATCATCGTCCCGCCCTTGCTGGCGTTGGCGCTCCGCAGCCCGCTGGCGCGCGGGGCCGGCGCCAAATCGACGCTGAATATCGACCCGATTGAGGGCAGGTGATCAGGTTGCTCTGATATTTGACCCGATCTCTTGGTCCGATCTCTTGGTCCGATTTTGCGAGTTGCAAATCTTCGTAAAGTTCGGCCACGCTGGCATTCCGTTGTTTTCGACGAGGTATCAGCATGTCGGCGCAATCGACAAACGAGCCTGTGGCAAATGCCACCCGTTCGAAAAAAGCCAAACCGGCGGCCAAACCGGCGGCCAAACCGGCGAATTTCATCGATCTGGATGCCTATCCGCTCGATGGGCGAGACCCGCTTCGATATGCAGATACACTCCGCTCGGCGCAGGCGCAACTTGGGACCGACGGGTGCTGTGTTCTTCCCGGTTTCATCAGGGCCTCTGCATTGTCGGCACTTGTCGGCGAGGCGGACAGTGTCGCCAGTCACGCGCACCGGTCATTCAGCCGGACCAATGCCTATTTTTCCGAGGATAATCCAACCCTTTCCAAGAATGACCCGCGGCGGCGATTCTTTGATCGCTCCAACGCCTTTGTGCCAGCGGATCATTTCGGCCCGGATAGTGGCCTTCGCGCAATCTATGAATATGCCCCTTTCCAGACTTTCATCCATGGGGCGCTTGGCGCAGAAAATTTCTACCGCTACGCCGATCCGCTTGCCGATGTGATCATCAATGTTGTCGAGGAGGGCGAGGGGTTTCCCTGGCATTTCGACACCAATAATTTCACCGTGACGCTGGCCATCCAGAATGGCGAGACTGGCGGCGTGTTTGAATATGTGCCGAGCTTGCGGAGCGGCGAGGATGAATGTTTCGACGCAGTCGCGGATGTGCTGGACGGGCGGTCGGATCGGGTGCGGTCATTGAACCTCGTCCCTGGTGACCTGCAAATTTTCAAGGGCCGCTATGCGTTGCATCGTGTGACTCCCGTCTCCGGCGCACGGCGACGCTATGTCGGGATCTTTTCCTTTGTCGAAATCGAAGGCATGGTCGGCAGCGTTGAGCGCACAAAACAGCTTTACGGGCGGGTGTTGCCGATCCATCTGGAACGCGCCGGGATGCGGGGCGACAGCCTGAAGGACTGACAGCCTGTCGCGGCTCAGAAGTGCCGGGATTTAACCGCCCGGACAGGCATTTCGATTCTTGCCACCAATAGCGGTTGCGCGTTACTGTTACCACTACATCATGTGTCTCACTCCCGGGTCGCATCAATGGCCGTAATGCCAGGCAGGGAAATCTTGTTTTACCCTCTTTCGAATGTACTGGAATCGTTCGGACGCGCATCACGGCGTCTCCTACGACACTCACTCCTTTTGTTTGCGGCATCCGGTGTTGGTCTGACGACCCCGGCAATGGCGAATGACCAGTCCTTTGATGACTGGCTTGTTGAACTTCGCGCCGAGGCGCGCGGGGTCGGCATATCGGAGGCGACGCTGGACGCCGCCCTGTCGGGTATTCAGCCCTTGCCGCGGGTGATAGAGCTGGACCGCAGCCAGCCGGAATTCACCCTCACATTCGATGAATATCTTGGCAAATTCGTCAGCGAATGGCGCCGCAAAACGGCGGCCCGCATGCTGGTCGAGCATGCCGATATTCTCGACCGTGTGGCGAAGAAATATGGTGTGCAGAAGCGTTACATCGTTACCTTCTGGGGGATGGAAACAAGCTTTGGTAAATATCTTGGCAGTTTCAACATTCCGCAGTCGTTGGCCACGCTGGCGCATGACGGGCGGCGCAGCGCCTATTTCCGCAAGGAATTGCTGAACGCGCTGCGGATTATCGAGGATGGTCATATCAAAGCTGGTGACATGAAGGGGTCCTGGGCCGGTGCCATGGGTCAGAGCCAGTTCATGCCGTCCAGCTTCCTGAATTTTGCCGAGGACTGGGACGGCGATGGCCGGCGTGACATCTGGGGAACGACTGAGGATGTATTTGCCTCAACCGCCAACTATCTTGCCAAGGCGGGGTGGCGCGATGACATCACCTGGGGACGCAAGGTACGCATTCCCTCCGATCTTGTCATCGGCGGCAAGGGTGCCACCAAATTGTTTGAGACCAAGACACGGTACAAGCTACCCGTCTGGCAGAAAGCCGGTATTCGCAGCGCCGACGGATCCGACCTGCCGTCGCGGCCACTTTCGGCACGACTTGTATTGCCGGAGGGAGTCGGCGGCCCGGCCTATCTTGTTTATAGCAATTATGAATCGATCCTTCGCTGGAACCGCTCCAACTATTACGCGCTGGCGATCGGGACCCTTTCCGATTCCTTGCGCTAGGGGGGTATCACATGCGGTGGAGGCTGGTAAACTGGATGCGGATCGTCGCGGTTCTTGGAGCCGCAGGGTTCATGCTGGCCGGATGCACAACCGCCGAACTTGCCATCGACATGGTCAAGAAATCCCAGAAGGAGAAGAAGGCGGTCAAGCAGGCTGAGGAACTGGCCGCGGGTACGGTTGTCGCAAAGCCGCGCTATAAGGTTGGCGATCCCTATAATGTCGGCGGTGTCTGGTATTACCCGGCGCGCGATCTTGCCTATGACGAGACGGGGATCGGGTCGTGGTATGGCGATGAGTTTGCCGGCAAGCTGACCGCGAATGGCGAGATTTTTGATCCGAAGGATATCACCGCGGCGCACAAGACCCTACCGATGCCGAGTGTCGTGCGGGTTACCAATCTTGACAATGGGAAGTCACTTGTTGTCAGAGTGAATGACCGCGGACCGTTTGTCGCTGGCCGGATCATCGATCTATCACGGGAATCCGCAAGACTGCTTGGCTTCAAGGAACAGGGCCTTGCCAAAGTGCGGGTCAAGCTGCTGGCCGAACAGAGCTTGCGTCTTGAGGATCTTGCGAAGAAAGGCATGTTCCCGCAGGTCGCGACCAAAACGGAAACTCCAATGCCGGAGTTTAACGCTGTCGGGGCCTCCAACGTAACCTTCTCCGCCACCTCGAACAGTGGACGGTCAAACTACAATTCAGAGGACGGCCAATCAGCGATTGATCTTCTGGCGAGCGCGCATGTCGGCGAGGTGATCACCGTGCCGCCGGTCAAGACCAGCATCTGGGTGCAGGTTGGCGCGTTTCATTCCGAGACCAACGCTGTCAACGTCCTGAACCGTATCGACGGTGTCAGTGCCGGCCAGGTATCGCGGATCAATCGTGACGGGCAGGTGTTGCACCGTGTCAGGCTGGGCCCGGTAAATGAGGTGGACGAGGCGGACAGGCTGCTCGCAGCGGTGTTCGATCTGGGGTTCCGGGGTGCCCGGATCATCGTCGATTGAGGCGACATTTTTGTGCCGTTTTTTAGCGTTAGCACGGGCATGAGTTGGGTTCTGGCAGAAAGGAAAGTCCAGTGAAGTTTTTCCGTGTGGTCCTTGCCGCTATCATGGCCTGCTGGCTTGTGCCGTCGGCCGGTGCAGCTGAAATCGACACCACCGCAGAATATGCGTTTGTGACCGACTTCGAGTCTGGCAAGGTGCTGATGGAAAAAAATCCCGACGCGCCGATGAAGCCGGCCTCGATGGCCAAGATCATGACCGTCTATATCGCCTTCCAGCGGATCGCCGACGGGTCGCTGTCACTGGATGATAGGTTTCTGATTTCAACCAAGGCGTGGCGCAAGGGCGGCTCGAAGACATTTGTCGAGGTCGGCAAGCAGGTTTCGGTCCGTGATCTTCTCTTCGGCATCGTCGTGCAGTCGGGAAATGACGCCGCTATCGCCATTGCCGAGGGCATTGCGGGAACCGAGGACGGCTTTGCCGAAGAAATGAACTATGTGGCGCGCAAACTTGGAATGGAGAATACCACCTTTCGTAACTCCACTGGTTGGCCGGACCCGGATCAATTCACCACCGCCCGGGACCTGAACATTCTTGCCACCGCGATGATCCGAGACTTCCCGGTTGACACCTATCCCGAACTTTATTCGATGTTTGCCGAAAAAGAATTCACCTATAACGGCATCAAGCAGGGCAACAGAAACCCGCTCGTCTATGGTACGCAAGGTGCCGACGGGCTGAAAACAGGCCATACCGAGGAGTCGGGCTATGGTCTTGTTGGATCGGCCAACCGGGATGGGCAGCGCATTGTCATGGTGCTGAATGGTCTATCCAGTATGAAACAGCGCTCGTCCGAATCACGCCGGTTGATGGATCTGATGTTTCGCGAATTCAAACTCTATCGGTTCTTCGATGCCGGTGAATCTGTTGATCAGGCCAACATCTGGCTTGGCACGGCACAGAAGCTGGACCTTGTTCTTGAAAACCCTCTGCATCTTGTGTTGTCGCACACCGACAGGCGGCGCATGAAAATGTCGTTACAATGGGATGACCCCGTGCCAGCACCGATTACCGCCGGGCAAAAAATCGGCACATTGGTTCTGGAATTGCCGAACGAAAAGCTTGTCTATCCGTTGATCGCGGGCAGGGATGTGGCCGCCCTCGGCATGATCGACCGGGTTGGTGAAGCGTTGAAATACTTGATTTTCGGTGCCCGTGCCGATTCAGCCCAGCCCCAGTAGCGTGGTCCCATGGGTGGTTATTTCATCACGTTTGAAGGCGGCGAAGGAAGCGGAAAAACGACCCAAATTCAGCTTCTTGCAAGTCATATTAAAAGCCAGAATTCAGATTGCGACATTCTGTTGACACGGGAGCCTGGCGGCACCGATTCGGCTGAATCCATCAGACAGCTTCTTGTCACAGGACGTGCCGATCGCTGGCGCCCGGCGACCGAGGCCATGTTGATGTCGGCGTCACGTCATGAACATGTTGTACATGTGCTGCGCCCGGCCCTGGAAGCAGGACAGATCGTGATCTGTGATCGCTACAATGACTCAACGCGGGTCTATCAGGGCATCGTCGGCGGTGTTCTTGCAGAGGAGATCGAGGCGTTGAACCGGCTTGCCTGCGGCGGTCTTGTTCCCGACCTGACAATCCTGCTGGATATGGATGTTGAGGAAGGGCTGCACCGTGCGGGTGCCCGTGCCACAGTGGAATCGCGGTTTGAAAGCAAGGGAGAAGATTTCCATCACAAGGTTCGGCAGGGATTTCTGGATCTCGCCGCCCGGGAGGGTGACAGGTTCGTGGTGATTGACGCCGCGCGGGATATTGACAGCATCGCCAGCGACATTGTGGCAGCGGTCATGCCGCGACTTACCGCCGCCGGAATTCCGTGACATGATGAACCGAGCGCAGGCATGAGCGATGCGCCGCTGTTGATCCCCGATGGTGATATTATCGGGCATGCCGCATTTACAGATGCGCTGTCGCAATCCTTGGCTAGCGGGAGGGTTGCGCATGGTTGGTTGCTGACCGGCCCACAGGGCATTGGCAAATCGATTATGGCCTGCATGGCGGCAGCATGGTTGCTTAGTGAAACCCGGCCGGTGGGGGAGGGTGTTTCGCTTGATCGCGCCGATCCCGGAGTCAATCTTGTGATCCGGGGCGCGCATCCCGACCTGATGCTTGTCCGGCCACAGGCCGAAGACAACAAATCGGGACAGATCAAAATCGACCAGATCCGCAAGCTTGGCGGTTTCATGGCCAACAAGCCTGGTCGCGGCGGATGGCGCGTTGCGATCATTGATTCCATGGATGCCGTAAATCGCAATGGAGCCAATGCGTTGCTCAAGCTTCTTGAGGAACCTCCGGAACGCGCGATGCTGCTTCTTGTGGCCTCGCGACCCGGCCGTCTGCCACCGACCATTCGGTCGCGGTGCCGGCTCGTGAAACTGGCGCCATTGGAGATCGATGCCTGCCAGACCATAATTGCAGCACAGCTTGACGATACGCCGGCCAACCGGGCAGCGACATTGGCGCGACTGGCCGAAGGGGCACCAGGCAGAGGGCTCGCGCTGGCGGAAAGCCAGTCCGATGATCTGTACCAGGCGGTCTGTGCGCTGCTGGCACAACCACGCCTTGATGAAGCTGCTCTGGCGACATTGTGTGACAAATGGGGCCGCGGCGGGGCGGCCGGGCAGGCGGCGCGCGACGGGGCGATCTGGCTTGTCGGCAGGCTGCTGCGGCTTGCTGCGTTGCAGGCCGGAAGCGGCCAGACATCGCCACAATGTGACTTTGAACGCGACGCCATCGCGCGGTTGCTGGAACATCGCAGCGCCGCCGAGCTTGCCGAGGCGCAGGCCGACTTTCTTCATACGGCCGCAAAAATGGATGGCCTGTATCTGGATTTTGGCCATTTTCTGAGCCGTGAGCTGGTAGGAATTCACCGGAAACCCTTGCCCTGACACGGCTATGGCGGTACATCCTGCATGACAGGCCAAACCTGCGGCGAGGCCGTTTTACAGCTATCCAGGGCGATCGGATGACCGGTTCAGACAGCAGGCGTTTCTACATCACGACGCCGATCTATTATGTGAATGACAAGCCGCATATCGGCCATGCCTACACGACGCTTGCCTGCGATGTGCTGGCAAGATTCAAACGGCTGGACGGGTATGAGGTGATGTTCCTTACCGGTACCGACGAACATGGCCAGAAGGTGGAAAAGGCGGCGCAGGACAATGGCGTCACACCGCAGGCTTTCACTGATTCTGTTAGCGAGAATTTTCGGGACCTGACAGCGCGGATGAACTATTCGAATGATGACTTCATCCGCACCACCGAAGCACGCCACCGGGCGGCCTGTCAGGAATTATGGACGATCCTGATGGACCGCGGCCATATCAGGCTGGGCAGTTATGCCGGCTGGTACGCGGTGCGCGACGAGGCGTTCTATACCGAGACCGAGATTGTCGATGGCAAGGCGCCGACCGGCGCGCCGGTGGAATGGGTCGAGGAGCCATCCTATTTCTTCAACCTGTCTGAGTGGCAGGAACAGCTCCTGGAATTCTATGAGGCAAACCCGGACTTTGTCGGGCCGGCCTCGCGTTTCAACGAGGTGAAGAGCTTTGTGCGTGGGGGCCTGCGCGACCTGTCGGTCAGCCGCGCCAGTTTTTCATGGGGCGTACCGGTGCCGAATGATGACGCGCATGTGATGTATGTCTGGCTTGATGCGCTGACCAATTATCTGACCGCGACAGGCTGGCCGACGGATGGCGAATTCGGTGATGCCGGGCGGAACGCGAGATTCTGGCCAGCCGACCTTCACATGGTTGGCAAGGACATCCTGCGCTTTCACGCCGTTTACTGGCCGGCCTTTCTGATGGCGGCGGGTCTGCCATTGCCGAAACGTGTTTTTGCACATGGCTGGTGGACGAATGAGGGCGAGAAAATCTCGAAATCGCTTGGCAACGTGATTGATCCCAACGCGCTTGCCGCGGAATTCGGTCTCGACCAGGTGCGCTATTTCCTGATGCGCGAGGTGCCATTCGGCAATGATGGCGACTTTTCACGCCGCGCAATGGTTCACCGGATGAATGGGGACCTTGCCAATGACCTTGGCAATCTGTCACAGCGTGTTTTGTCGATGATCTTCAAGAATTGCGATGGCGTCATGCCGACGCTTCCCGCTGCGCCGCAGGATGAGGACAGGACATTGCTGGCGGCCACGGATGCGCTGCTCGTCGAGGTGCGTGACCAGATGGACAGGCAGGCTTTCCACGAGGCGTTGCGCGCCATCTGGCAGATTGTGTCCGAGGCCAACCGCTATGTCGATGCGATGGCACCCTGGGGTCTGAAGAAAACCGATCCGGCTCGCATGGCCGAAGTTCTGGCCGTCCTCGCCGAGACAATCCGCCAGGTGGCCATCCTTGTTCAACCTGTGATGCCGGAATCGGCGGCGCGGATCCTGGACCAGCTTGGAGTCGCGCCGGAGGCCCGCGGCTTTACAGCCATTGGCGGGCAAGACCGACTGCCAGGCGGCCACGCCATCGCCAAGCCTGAGCCGGTGTTCCCGCGCTATATTGAAGACGAACCCGGGCAGGGTGGCTGATGATTATCGACAGCCACGCGCATCTTGACTATCCGCAGCTTGCCGACGACCTGCCGGGCGTTCTGGCGCGTGCAAGCGAGGCCGGAGTTGACCGGATAATCACCATCGGTGTGAAACTGAGTACGGCCGACCGGCCGCGGCGCATCGCCGAGACCCATGATAATGTATGGTTCAGCGTCGGCATTCACCCGCATGAGGCGGGCAACGAGGCGCTGGCCTGTGATATCGCCGCCATCATGGCAGCGGCAGACCATCCACGGTGTGTTGCCATCGGCGAGGCGGGTCTTGATTACCATTATGATTACGCCCCACGCGACCTGCAGGCCGCAAGCTTTCGCGCCCAGATCACCGCTGCCCGCACGCTTGGCCTGCCGATTATCGTCCATGCGCGCGAGGCCGATGACGATATTGCCAGCATTATCGAGGACGAAATGGCGAGGGGGGCCTTTGCTGGTGTCCTGCATTGTTTCAGCTCAGGCGCGGAACTGGCAAGGCGGGCACTTGATGTCGGATTCTATGTCAGTTTTTCAGGCATCCTGACCTTTAAATCAGCAGAAACCATCCAACAGGTGGCACGCGATGCGCCCGCCGACAGGATACTTGTCGAGACGGATGCACCGTTCCTGGCGCCTGTACCGATGCGCGGCAAACCAAATGAGCCTGCCTTTACCAGCCACACACTCGCCAAACTGGCTGAACTTCGCAGCACCACTGTGGAAGAGATGGCCGCACTGACACGGACCAACACGCTGCGGCTGTTCTCACGGATGGACGCATCATGAAGGTCACGCTTCTTGGATGCGGCACATCGGTTGGGGTGCCGGCGCTTGGCCATGCCGGCTGGGGACGCTGCAATCCCGATGACCCGCGCAACCGCCGCCAGCGTTGCGCCGTTCTGGTACAGACAAAGGATACAACGATCCTCGTCGATTCCGGCCCAGACATCAGGCAACAACTGTTGCCAATAGGGTTGAAAAAGATAGATGCGGTGCTGATCACCCATACGCATTCGGACCATATCGCCGGTCTGGATGATCTGCGGGCATTCTACTGGCCGGACAGGATTGATCTTCAGCTTCACGCGACACAATTTCACGGCGACTTCATCAAGGCACGATTTCCGTATCTGTTCGAGAAACAGCCGGAATCGCCAAGCTATTTCGTGCCGCCGATGAAAATTGTAGAAATCGAACCTGGCCAGCGCCTCGAGATCGGTGAGATCATGGTTGATGTTTTCCACCAGGACCACGGCACCACCGACTCGCTTGGCTTCATGTTCAATGAACGGTTCGCCTATTCAACGGATGTTGTCGCACTTGGCGATGATGTTCTGGACCGGATCGCCGGAGTGCCGCTGTGGATTGTCGAAGCGCTTCGTGACACGCCGCACCAGTCGCACAGCCACTATGAGCAGACTTTTGACTGGATTGACCGGGTGCAGCCCGAAAGGGCCGTGCTGACGCATCTGGGTCTTGAAGCGGATTATGAAACGCTGATGGCGCTATGTCCGCCGCGAACAGAGCCAGGTGTTGACGGGATGGTGTTTGAGCTTGATTGACCTGAATACAATAGGTTAAGGCAAATTCCTGACTTAAAGCTTTTATAAATCTATTTGATATATTTTCCATAATATACATTATGCGACATTTTGATTACAAGAAGTTTCAGATGTTGTTTTGAGACATCAATGGCGGAACCTGCCCTTCGCCATTTTAGGTGCCATCATATGGTGCCCTTTTGTACCCCATGCGACCCCGGGCCGGCATTCCTTGCCGCTTGCCACCTGACCCCGGCAAAGCACCAGAACAGCGCTTACCACTTTTACATTTCAGTCTTACGCGATATAACATTTGGACACGCTTGGGGTGCCTGCGCCAGATGGCCGGGCTGAGAAAAACCCATAGAACCTGAACCAGGTCATGCTGGCGGAGGAAAGCGAGTTACGCGGCGGAACGCTCTCCCGCCAGTCCTGACTTCCCCTTCCTTGCCGTTCGATATGGCTGACATAGCCGCATTGGAGGTAAAAATGCGCACGCTTCTCAAATCCGTCATGGCGATGGTTGCTGTGATAATACCCGCTGCCGCGGTGCAGGCTGCCGACACGCCTGTGCTGACGATCTACACTTATGATTCCTTTGCCTCGGAATGGGGCCCAGGGCCTGCCATTGAAAAGGCTTTCGAGAGTGAATGTGCCTGTGATGTGAATTTTGTCGCACTGGACAGTTCCATCGGCATTCTTGGTCGCGTGCAATTGGAAGGCCCGACCTCCAAGGCCGATATCGTCCTTGGTCTCGATACAAATCTGATGGAAACCGCCCGCAATACCGGCCTGTTCAAACCGCATGACGTTGACGTTGCTGGGCGTGCCTCCCTTCCCGTCGCGTTCGCAGATGATCATTTCGTGCCGTTTGACTGGGGCTATTTTGCCTTTGTCTATAACAGCGAGACAATGGCCAAGCCGCCAACATCGCTTCAGGAATTGGTCGATGCACCGGACGATGTCAGAATTGTCATTCAGGATCCCCGCACCTCCACCCCCGGGCTTGGTCTGCTGCTGTGGGTCCGTTCGGTCTATGGTGAGGATGCCGCCAAAGCCTGGGCCGGTCTGGCACCAAAGATCGTCACTGTGACCAAGGGTTGGTGGGACGCCTATTCAATGTTCCTTGATGGTGAGGCAGACATGGTGCTGTCCTATTCGACCTCGCCGGCCTATCACATCGTCGTCGACCGTACCGACAAATACAGGGCCGCCGCCTTTGACGAGGGTCATTATCTGCAAGTCGAAGTGGCCGCGATGCTGAAAAACGCACCGCAGCCCGCATTGGCCCGTCAATTCATGGATTTCATCCTCGAGCCAGAGTTTCAGTCGGTAATCCCGACGACAAACTGGATGTATCCGGCAGCGCAGGCCGATCTGCCAGCTTCATTTGACGGTCTGATCCAGCCTGCCGAGGCGCGACTATATTCGCCGAAGGACGTTGCACAGAATAAATCGGCCTGGGTTGGCGAGTGGCAACGCGCGCTCAGCCAATAACCGGCTGGCGGCGGCCCGGGCCAATCTCACCGGTTGGTCTGGGACTTGCCCTTGGCTTGCTGGCATTTGCCGCCGCAGCCATTGGCGCGCTGATGTCAGTTGCCGGTCAAGGGGGTGCAGGGACCAACGGCAACATCCTGCATGTGGCTGTCTTTACGGCGATGCAGGCCAGCCTGTCCGCGCTCCTTTCGCTCGCCCTTGCTCTTCCGGTGGCACGTGCCTGCTGGCGGCGAGCTGTGTCTTGGCGAGTAGCCTGGCTGGTGCCGTTTTCCTTTCTTCCCGTCATTCTGCCGACAACGGTGGCGGCAACCGGGCTGATCGGTGTGTGGGGGCAGCGTGGCTTTGTCTCGGACGGGCTCTTCCTGCTGGGTTTTGAAGGTCTGCCGCCTATCTACGGGCTTGGTGCCGTTCTGCTGGCACATGTCTTTTTCAATGCACCGCTTATGCTGCGGGTGCTGCATGGCGCGCTTGCCAGCGTGCCGGTGGCCCAATGGCGGCTTTCAGCCCAATGGGGGTTGTCCGAATGGGACAGGTTCAGGCTCTTGGAATGGCCGGCGCTACGGCCGGTCATCCCGGGGCTTCTTGCGCTGGTGTTCCTGCTGTGTTTCACCTCCTTTTCGCTGATCCTGATGCTGGGGGGCGGACCGGCAGTGACCACACTGGAGGTCAATATCTATACAGCCCTGCGGTTCGACTTTGATATGGCGCTGGCCGGCAAACTGGCGCTACTGCAGCTGGCAATCTGCGGTCTTGTTGTAATCATTTTGACGCGTCTGACCGGCAGGTCATGGGCTGCCTCGCCGCGAAATGCTGCCGGTGCCCCCCGCCAGAACGGCGATGATGCGGCGTCGGGCCAGATTGTCGACGCTCTGCTGCTGGTTTTTTTCATTATCATCACCATGCTTCCGGTGATTGCCATTCTAGTGCGTGGTTTCGGCCCGCATCTGCTGACAGTGACGGGCTGGCCGGCATTTCACCGCGCGGCGATTACCTCGCTTTTTATAGCTTTTGCTTCGGGCAGCCTTGCAACGATCCTTGCCTTGATCCTTGCCAGCGCCCGGACGCGGCGCAGCGCTGCCGGGTTGGCCGTCTGGCCGCTCGATCTGTCGATCTCGCTCTATCTGGCAGTTTCGGCGATTGTTCTTGGGACCGGGCTGTTCATCCTGCTGCGACAGGTGGCGGATGTCTTTGTGCTGGCACCGTTGCTGGTGATACTTGGCAATATGCTGATCGCCCTGCCCTTTGCCTATCGTGTGCTAGAGGGCCGGTTGGCGGCACTGGCGGCGACACATGACAGGCTGTGCGCCGGGCTTGGTATTCGTGGGTGGCGTCGGTTGCGCCGGGTTACCCTTCCCGCCATTGCGCCGGAACTCGGCTTTGCGGCTGGCTTGTCCTCGGCATTGTCACTTGGCGACATGACAATCGTCGCGCTGTTCGGCAGTCAGCAATTTCAGACCTTGCCGTGGCTTCTCTACCAGACAATGGCACGCTATCGTGCCGGCGAGGCCGCCGCGCTGTCGCTATGGCTGCTCGGCCTTACCTTGCTGCTGTTCGCAGGTTTTACGCTGGCGTCAACGATATGGGGGAGCCGCCGTCATGCTTGAGATCGACAGGCTTGTCTTCGAACGCACCGGCGGGTCGAGGTTCTTCTATGATTTCACTATTCCGGGCGGTGACATCCTCGCGGTACAGGGCCCGTCGGGCGTTGGCAAGACCACCCTTCTCGACCTGATTGCCGGATTTGAGACTGCTGCCAGTGGCCGGCTTGCCTGGAATGGCATAGAATTCTCCAGCCTGCCGCCGTGGGACCGTCCAGTCACTACCGTCTTTCAGTCGGACAATCTGTTTGCCCATCTATCTTGCCGCGAGAACGTCCGGATCGCCCTTGATGACAGCGGCATCGGCTCTGACGAGATTGATGCCGCCTTTGCCCGTCTCGAGATTGACGGGTTGCAGCCACGCCTGCCAGAGGAAGTCTCCGGCGGTCAGCAACAGCGCGTGGCCCTTGCCCGGGCACTGCTTCGCGACCGGCCGGTCCTGCTGCTTGATGAAAGCTTCAGCGCTCTCGACTGGTCCACCCGCAGGGGATGTTTCGATGCCCTGCGCGAAATTGCGACAACGCGCCGGATGGCGGTGATCTTTGTCAGCCATGATGAACGTGATGCTGCCTATCTCGGTTGCGAGGTGTTGAAGCTCGCGCGCAAGATGGAATAGACCGCCGCGTCAGTTCGCTAGCGCATCGATACGGTCACGGAAAGACGGGTGGGATGCCAGCAGCCCACCCCCATCACACAGGGGGCCGCATTCATCCTGTATCTTTTCAAAGAAACGGGCCAGCGATTCTGTGTTGTGGCCAAGCTTGTGCATCCAGTCGGCAGATACACGGTCAGCCTCAAGTTCGAAGGCGCGTGACTGCCCGGACAGGATGAGATTGCCGCCGAATCCCACAATTTCCTCAAGTACCGATTCCTCGGCACCAACCATCAGCCCGACACCGATTGCCACCGCAGCGCTTCGCATGATTTGCCGCAGCGCGTGACGTTCCGTGACATGACCGAATTCATGCGCCAGAACTGCCAGCACGACAGTCTCGTCATCAGCAAACCGCACAAGCTCATCCAGCAGGACAATGTCGTTGCCAGGCAGGGCAAAGGCATTCGGGCCAATTGCCGGCGCGTGTCTGAAATGCAATCTGGTATCGACAAATTCAGGCGCGGCCAGTTGGCGCATCCGGTCAAACTCGCGGGTCAGTCGCTGCCGCGTGGCAACCGGTAGACGGGTCTCCTCAAGAAGGGTCATGTCAAGTTGTGCCAGAACCAGATCTGACGCGCGTTCCACAAGCCCGTCGGGCACCAGGCGCGCAAGAAAATCACCTGCCGGTGCGATCGCCAGCCGCAACCCGGCAAGAGCCACCAGAAACAGGACTGACAGCACCAGAACACCGCGCCAGCCTACCTTCTCAAGCCGTGAAAGCCGCGAGCCAAATCGTGCCGGTGTCGGAAAAAACCGCTCCAGCGGCCCGGTATCGGTGAGTGCGGCAAACCACATGACATCACCCGTCGACAGGCGAAGCCGCAGATCACCGTTTCCTACCATCGGAAGCACATGATCTATCGTCACATGTTCGAGACGCTCAGTATCGGCGCGCGCCAACATCAACAGATGCCTGTTTTGACCAGCTTCCTCGACCACCAGGGTGGCATCGGCCTGCCGGGTTGTCCCCTTCTCTGTCAGCTTTCCATGAATTTTCATTTTTTTATTCAAAATTTCAGTATTTTGCACTTTATTCCCAATGTATTTTTTCAAGTTCGGCCGGATTTAGAAACTGATTTCCAGACCCTCGGCCTCGCCAATGGCGTCGCCGATTGAACTTCCGGCCTGCGCCTGGCGGTCAATGAAACCCTGCATGTCCGCAATGGGCCGGATCTCTGTATTTCGGGTCAGATAGCGATATTGTCTGACCTGCGCCCATGGCACCAGAAGGCCAAGCGAAATCACCGACAGGATAAGGTTGCTGATGATAATCCAGGCAAGCCGAAACCCAGATGCCCGCGAGCGGAACCTGACACCGCCCTGTAGACGCAACGCGTTGACCATGATGTTGCGGGTCAGCGCGCGGTAGTAGCCACCCGTCAGGAGAAAGACGACGAACAGCCCAACCGGCAGCAGATAGAGCATTGCAGCAGCAGTTTCGTTGGTCTGGAAAACCGTCAGATCGCCAGCTGCCAGAGGGCCAGCTGCAAATCCATTGAAAATCGTCAGCGCAGACAGCCCCGTTACGCCCCCGATCAACAGCAGACCAAGCAGCAGGGTTCTGACCCCCGCACCATAATAATGGCCAAGTCGTCCCCGGCCGGAGAATCTGGCCTTACCAAATCTGTAGTTTCGGGCCACATATTCCCGCATGCCCTTTGATGCAAGCGGCATCAGGATACCAAGGCTGAGAACACCGATGAAGGGCAGAAGGAACAGGTACCAGGCCGAGCCGAAATAAGTGCCTGTAAAATCGAACCGGACATCCCGCCAGGCGATATTGCGGGCATTGAAACGCAGCGAACGATTGATCGCCCATGGATATAAAATAAGTATCACTCCAGACGCACCTTCCTGCAGGAACGGCACACCAAGTAACGGCAGCGCATAGAACCCGGCCAGAACCATCACCACCAGGCTCCACCCCTTGAACAGGTTGAAACCGGTGGCAAGGTAGTCTAGTCCGTCGTCCAGAATACGTGTGTTGTTATAGAAAAACCGACGCTTTCGCACCCGCGCCCAGGGAGTCCATATACCGATGGTCACAAGGATCAGCAGGATATTCACGAACTGAATGCCGAATAACTCCCGCGCAGTGCCAGTAAAGCCAAGTGGGGTAAACCTGTTGATAGGACGGTCTTTGCGCGGCGATGAGGCGCCGCGTCGCACGGCACCACCGTCTCCTCCCGCCCCTCCGGCTGACCTGCCGACTGGGCCTTGCCCGGGCGGCAATGTTACAAAGGGGTTATGCGGTTCACCTGACATTTT
Source organism: Puniceispirillaceae bacterium (SeqCode) (assembly GCA_965657415.1). Taxonomy (GTDB): domain Bacteria; phylum Pseudomonadota; class Alphaproteobacteria; order Puniceispirillales; family Puniceispirillaceae; genus UBA8309. Next base: position 23,498 of record CBFHNZ010000037.1, read on the forward strand.
TGCAGCCTGCCCTGTCGATCATCATAGCCTTTTGCCCCACCGGCACTACAGAGGTGCCGATGACGACATCGTAGCGTGTATCTATCCGGTCTGCCAAACCGCTGAACAATGCCGCAGCACGATCTCTCATCGAAGTCACAACCGTGTGATTAGTAATTTACGATTAATTAATAAAGGAAGAGCTAACTTGTTACCTGACGGCGGCACCGGGCACTCCTCCACCCGGCGCCGCAGTCACCAAAGGCAGATGTAACAAGGAGTTTCCCATGGCCGAAATAGCTGTTTCCTTCTTCAGCAAACCAAATGCAGATAGCCGCACCCGTCGCGTTTCCTTCCCTCGCGCGGCGCAAAGTCAGCTTCATCATGACATTCGGTCGGCCATGCAGGTTAGCGAATTCTTTGCCTGTTACATGGCCCCAGAAGGCGGTGTCGTTGCGCTCGATCGCCAGGGGGTCACTGTCAACATCTGACTGTTTTTCTCCCGGCAGTCGGGTGTCACCCCCTGGCCAAAATCGGTCGGGGGGTGTTTTCATGTGGATCGGTTACTGATATCCATTCGGGCCAGACCAAAAAGCCGGCATAATCGCAAGGATTACACCGGCTTTGAATGGTGAGCGCGACAGGATTCGAACCTGTGACCCAGTGATTAAAAGTCACTTGCTCTACCAACTGAGCTACGCGCCCGTCATGCCGTGAGAACACGGTCAGCAGACGTTGGGTCACCCCAAAACGTCAGCCCCTCGTATAAGGATTTGGTGATTCTGTGTCCACCCTTTTTTTCGTTGCCAGACGCGCAGTTGCGCCCTGCCCCCATGAAGGCCGCGACAGCCAGAAGCTGATTTCACGAAACCCAGGCCGGCGCGTTGCCGGCACAAGCGACATACCGCCAACAAGCCGGTCATCAGCACATATGGCAAGAGCCAGGATCGCCGCGGCATCCGCCATCGCCCCTTTGCATGATTTATGCTCGGGCCGTGCAAGATAGGCATCGGCATGATCGATCCTGTAGGGATGCGGCACA
>CBFHNZ010000038.1:0-24344 GCA_965657415.1 Puniceispirillaceae bacterium (SeqCode)
GCGACCAATGATCTCACGCATCACCGCTTCAGCTGCAACCTTGATCGTCTCGTCAGGCTCGGCAAGGTTGAACAGATACTGGCCAGCGTCAGAAATCCGCCAGAATACGACAAAGTCGATATCGACGATATTTTCATCGCCGGTAATCATCTGGCTTTCATCGGCGATGTCGCGGCGTGACGAGCTGTTGCCGCTTACATCGCGAAACCCGACCTCGATCCGGTTGTCGCGGGTAACCTCCGGGGTCATCACGCTCTCGATCGGATAGGGAATATGGTAATGCAGCCCCGGTGCAGTCGTACGGACCCACTCACCAAAGCGCAGGACAACACCCTGTTGCTGGGGATTAACGCGGTAGAAGCCGGTCATTGCCCAGATGGCAATGGCGATGATGATCAGCAGGGACATCGATTTTCCACCGGACGGGACGAGCCGGCCAAGCGCCTCACGCCCCTGCTGGACGACCTTGTCCAGATCCTGCTGCGATCCGCCACCGCCCGCACCCCACGGACTGCCACCGTTACCGCCGCCGCCGCGACCTCCACCGCCACCAGATCCGCCCCATGGGCCGCCCTGATCGCCTCCACCCTGATTATTCCATGGCATGATGCGCCTACTCCATCGCCTTCGGTTTCGACATGGCACGGCTGCCCCACCCATGAGGTGGCCAGCAACAGCACCTGAATCTGTAGGAGAGCCCGGCCGCCTGGGACAATGATCACGCAGTTGCAAAACCACCACAGACGGCTTATGTCACCCTCAAGTCATCCACATATTTGCACACAGGCTGGTTATTTCAAGCATGGCCAACGAATTGACAGACGCAATGATCTCGGCGGCACTCGCAACGGTGACAGCACCCGGGCGCGATGTTGATATTGTCAGCGCCGGACAGGTTTCCGGGATTGTCATCAAGGACGGCCATATCGGCTTCACAATCGAAATCGACCCGGCTGAAAAAGATCAGGCAGACGCCATCCGCAAAGCCAGTGAAGGTGCGGTGAAGGCGCTTGATGGCGTGCTGTCGGCGACCGCCATGCTGACCGCGCATCAGGCCGCGCCAAGCCAGCCGAACCCGCCTTCGCCGCACGGCGGCAGCGACACTGCCGCGCGGGCGCCGCTGAAGCCAGCCGGCCAACTGATTGCCGTGGCATCCGGCAAGGGCGGTGTCGGCAAATCGACCACGGCAATCAACCTTGCCCTGGCCATCGCGGCGACCGGCCAGCGTGTCGGCATTCTTGATGCCGACATCTATGGCCCGTCCCTGCCGCGGCTGATCGGCCAGAATCGCAAGCCGCAGAGCGATGGCAAGAAAATCGTTCCGATTGAAGCCTGGGGTCTGCAGACAATGTCCATCGGTTATCTTGTTGCCGAGGATGCGCCGACCATCTGGCGCGGCCCAATGGTGATGAGCGCGATCGAGCAGATGCTTCGCGATGTCGCCTGGAAGGATCTCGATGTGCTGATCATCGACATGCCACCCGGCACCGGCGATGCGCAGCTGACACTTTCGCAGCGGGCCGCCCTGTCAGGCGCGGTGATTGTCTCGACGCCGCAGGATCTGGCGCTGATTGATGCCCGCAAGGGGCTGAACATGTTCCGCAAGGTCAATGTGCCGGTGCTTGGCATCATCGAGAATATGAGTCACTTCATCTGCCCGGACTGTGGTGCCCGGCATGATGTGTTCGGCCATGGCGGTGCCGCCGCAGAGGCAGCGCGCATCGGCGCCCCCTTCCTGGGCGAGGTGCCGCTGGAAATGACAATTCGGGCCACCTCGGACGCCGGCACGCCGGTTGTGGCAAAGGACCCGGATGGCCCGCATGCGGCGCATTATCGCGCCATCGCCGACAAGGTGCTGACCCAGCTTGCCGCCACACCAAAAGCCGGCCCGAAGATTGTCATGGACTAGGTGGGTGACCACCGGTTTCATCAAACCAGGACTGGCACCTTGCGGGTCAGCCTTTCATAGCGGTGCGCCGGCACATCGCCCTCAGCCGGCACTTCTTCCAGCTTCTGCCGGTCCCATGCCGCGGGGTCAAGTTCTGGAAACACCGCTGCCGTCGGTCCGCCATCAGCGTCAATCTCGACCACTGTCAGTTCAATCCGGTTGGTCAATGCCAGGCCGGCGGCATAAATCTCGCCGCCACCAAACAGGATGATCTCGGGCCGCGCGCCGTCTGTCTCGGCAATCCAGCCGCGCGCCAGACCCACCGCCTCATCCATATTGGCGGCACGAAAGGCCCCCTCGCCGGTCCAGCCGGCATCGCGCGTCATCACGATGCTGGCACGCCCCGGCAACGCCCGACCGATGGAGTCCCAGGTCCGCCGCCCCATGATCAGCGGGCAGCCCATTGTCAGCGCCTTGACCCGCTTCAGATCCGCCGGAAGATGCCAGAGAAGATTGCTGCCATCGCCGATCACCCGGTTTTGCGCCATCGCCACCACAGCAACCATCTCAAGCCCGGCTGCCATCTCAGACGGCAATCGGCGCGGGGATGTTCGGTGCCGCCTCATAGCCGGTGATCTCGAAATCCTCGAAGATGAAGCCGTCAATATCCTCTGGAACACGCCGCAGCACCAGCTGTGGCAGCGGCCCCGGCGCGCGGGTCAGTTGCAGCCGCGCCTGGTCGAAATGGTTCGAATAGAGATGCGCATCGCCAAGCGTATGCACGAACGTGCCGGGCCGCAGATCGCATACCGCGGCGATCATATGCGTCAGCAGCGCATAGGAGGCAATGTTGAATGGCACGCCAAGAAAGATGTCGGCACTGCGCTGATAGAGCTGGCAGGACAACCGTCCCTCGGCGACAAAAAACTGGAACAGGCAATGGCAGGGCGGCAGCGCCATGTCCGGCAGGTCGGCCGGGTTCCAGGCCGACAGCATCAGGCGCCGCGATTCCGGCGTGGTCCGAATGGATTCGATAAGCTCGGCAAGCTGGTCGATCTCACGCCCGTCCGCGCCCTGCCAGCGACGCCACTGCTTGCCATAGACCGGGCCGAGATCACCATTTTCATCGGCCCATTCATCCCAGATCGACACGCCGTTTTCCTGCAGATACCGGATGTTGGTGTCACCGCGGATGAACCACAGAAGTTCATGGATGATCGAGCGTGTGTGGAGTTTCTTCGTCGTCAGCAGGGGAAAGCCATCTTCCAGATCAAAGCGCATCTGGTGCCCGAACACGGCGCGCGTGCCGGTGCCGGTGCGGTCACCTCGGTCGACCCCCTCGTCAAGGACACGGGTCAGAAGATCAAGATATTGCTGCATGAAATGCGCTCACGGCTGTCTCGATGATGCCCCGGCAAGGTGACATGCCGGCCGCAGGCGATCAAGCCGCAATCAGCGCCGCAAACCGAAACACCGGCCTGTTGTCCCGGCGCTGGACATCACCTGCATTATCACATTTGTGAAAACAGCTTTCAAAGCGTCGCCCGTGGACCTATATTGAAGAAGCCGGTTTACCGGCTATGGCGATAAACGTGCTGTGAAATAGGCAGAGCGGACCCGGGGGCGGTACCCGGCGCCTCCACCATTTCAGCCGACCCTGCCTTGATACAAATTACCTGACTCAGCGCAGGTTACAGGCAGGTTACGGCGGCTGAAAGACTGGGGGCGAAATAGGATCGACGCATGTAATAAAGACAGTATTTTCGCTCGGTATGGTACCCGCCGTTATCGGGCCATGTAGTAGTTGCAAATGACAACACTGCTCCGGTAGCAGCAGCAGCCTAACGGCAGCGAAAGCAACCGATTTAAAGTCCAGTCCGCTTGAGCTCGGGTTGGCGGGGTTTGGAGCGCACCTGGCAACAGAAGCGTTCCGCTTCCTTTCCAGTGGCTGCGGACGAATCAGGTTAATGCGCGATGAATGACGACGGGCAGGAATTTACCGGACTGAATTACGAGCTTCTCGTCGAGGATTCGCTTCGTATGGTTGTGCGCGCGGCCCTGCAAATCACCGAAATCAGCGGGCTTCCCGGCGAGACGCATTTCTATATCGCCTTCAAGACCGGACATCCCGGCGTGACCATGGATAATGCGCTTCGCGCACAGCACCCGGAAACCATCACCATCGTCCTGCAGCATCAGTTTGCCGACCTTGTTGTTGGTGATGACAGTTTCAGTGTCACCCTGTTCTTTGGCGGCAGGCCGTCAACCATGACCGTGCCATTCGCCGCGGTGACAAGTTTCAACGACCCCTCGGTCGGCTTCGGCCTGCAATTCGGCGCCGATGATGAAGCCGATAATGACGAAGTAGCCGGGGACGAAGTAGCCGGGGACGAAATGGCCGGGGAAGAAAGGGCCGGGGAAGAAAGGGCCAGTGATAAGGTGGCCGGGGACAAGGTGACCCGTGACAAGGCCGCCGCCGACATGCCGGACGATGAAACAATGGCATCAGACACCGGAGGATCGGCTGAAGTGGTATCTCTCGACAGCTTTCGCAAATCCCCTTCCTGAGTGCCACCCTGCCCGCGCGGATTGACCCATGACCGATTTTGCCTATAGCCCGATGTTCCCGCTTGCGGGTGATACGACAGAATATGAACTTGTCAGCACCGACCATGTCGAATTGGTCGAACTTGGCGGTGAGACCTTCCTGAAGATCGCGCCAGAGGCGCTTCGCCTGCTTGCCCAGCGCGCCTTCACCGACATCTCGCACCTTCTTCGCAGCAGCCATCTGGCCCAGCTTGCGGCGATCCTCGACGATCCAGAGGCTACACGGAATGACCGTTTCGTGGCGCTGGAAATGCTGAAAAATGCCGTTGTAGCTGCCGATGGCCTGTTGCCGATGTGCCAGGATACCGGCACCGCGATCATTTCCGGCACGCGCGGCGACCATGTGCTGGTCGGCGGTGATGAGGGCGAGGCACTGTCGCGCGGCGTGTTCGACACCTATCAGCAGAGCAATCTGCGCTATTCACAACTTGCCGCGACAGACATGTTCGACGAGGTCAACACGGCAACCAACCTGCCAGCGCAGATCGAGCTTTATGCCGGCAAGGGGCTGGAATATAAATTCACCTTCATCCAGAAGGGCGGCGGGTCGGCAAACAAGACCTTTCTCCATCAGAAAACCAAAGCGGTGCTGAACCCCGACTCGCTCCGCGAATTTATCCGCACGGCGATCCTTGACCTCGGCACCTCGGCCTGCCCGCCCTACCACCTGGCGGTCGTCATTGGCGGCACCTCGGCCGAATATAATCTGAAGACAGTCAAACAGGCATCAATCCGGGCGCTTGATGCGCTGCCAACCGAAGGCAACAGCCTGGGCCATGCGTGGCGCGATCTGGAATGGGAGGCCGAGATTCTGCAGATCACGCGCGATCTGGGGATCGGTGCCCAGTTTGGCGGCAAATATTACTGTCATGATGTGCGGGTCATCCGCCTGCCACGCCACGGTGCCTCCTGCCCGATCGGCATCGGCGTGTCCTGCTCGGCCGACCGGCAGGCACTCGCCAAGATCACCCCAGACGGCATTTTCGTCGAAAAGCTGGAACGCGATCCGGCGCAATATCTGCCCGACATCGACGAATCAGACGATGCAGAGGCCGTGCCGGTGGATCTGAACCGTCCGATGGCAGAGATCCTGACCACCCTCAGCCAGCATTCGGTCGCAACCAGGCTGGCCCTGACAGGCCCTCTGATCGTCGCCCGCGACATCGCGCATGCCAAGTTGCTGGAACGGCTGCAGGCGGAAGGCGAGCTGCCGGACTGGTTCAAGGATCACCCGGTCTATTACGCCGGACCCGCCAAAACCCCAGAGGGGATGCCATCGGGATCATTCGGGCCGACAACGGCCGGGCGCATGGACAGCTATGTCCCGACCTTCCAGGCGGCAGGCGGATCGATGGTGATGCTGGCGAAGGGCAACCGCTCGCGCCAGGTCCGTGAGAGCTGCAAGGCGCATGGCGGTTTCTATCTTGGCAGCATCGGCGGTGTGGCCGCAAAGCTGGCGCTGGAATCGATCAAGAAAGTCGAAGTGCTGGAATATCCCGAACTGGGGATGGAGGCTGTCTGGAAAATCGAGGTGGAGAATTTCCCGGCTTTCATCATCACCGATGACAAGGGCAATGACTTCTTCGATATTGGCTGACGCGACCGCATCTTGATGACGGCCAACCCCACACCGCAACCCACACCTCAGCCCACACCGCAGCCCACACTCAGGCCGACCCTTCAGGCCGGGGGCGGCCCGCCACTGGCATAATCGATGAACTGGATCGTGTGCCGCACCGGTATCTCGCCATCCAGCTGCTGGATACAGCCGATATTCCCTGCTGCCACAATCGGTGCGCCAGTGCCGCGAATGTTGTCGAGCTTGCGTTGGCGCAGGCCATCCGCCATTTCGGGTTGCAGGATATTATAGACCCCCGCCGACCCGCAGCAGAGATGCGGCTCCAGCGGCTGGCGCACCTCGAAGCCTGCCTGCCTCAGCAGGCTGACCGGCAGATCATGGATTTTCTGGCCATGCTGCAGGGAACAGGCCGAATGATAGGCCACGACGCCGCGACCGTCCGGTGCTGTCTCGATGATCGTGTTCAGCGGCAGCTCAGCCAGAAATTCCGAAATATCACAGGCCAGCCCGGCCACCTGCGCCGCGATATCCTTCAGCTCCGGATCATCGCCAACGACATGTCCATAATCCTTGACCATCGTGCCGCAACCCGATGCGTTGACAATAATGGCATCAACCGCGCCGTTGCGGATTTCATCGCGCCAGGCCAGCAGCGTCGATCTGATGGCCGAGCGCGCCGCCGACACCTCGCCAATATGATGCGCCAGCGCCCCACAGCAAAACGCCTCAGACCGGACCGTGACCCGCACACCGAGCTTGTTGAGAACCCGCACGGTGCTGGCGTTGATGGCGGGGTCGAGCGCCCGCTGCGCACAGCCGGCCAGAAGGATGACATGGCGCGTTTCGCTTCCCCGCGGCTTGAAACTCATCGTCCTACCGCCAATCCGGTCAAAGCCCGGCAAATGCTGCGGCAGCTTGGCCAGCGCCGCCTTGATCCGGCCCGGCATGACAGGCGCAAACAGACTGCCGATCTTGGCAAGTCGGATCATCAGCCGAAAGCGCCCTGCATGCGGAATGACATGCGCCAGCATCCGCCGCATCAAACGGTCCATCAGCGGCCGTTTGACCTGGCTGTCCAGCCGGTCGCGCCCGATCTCGATCAAATGGTGATAATCGACCCCCGAGGGGCATGTCGTTGTACAGGCAAGACAGCCGAGGCATCGGTCAAGGTGAAAGCCGGTATCCGATGACACGCTGTCCGGCGTCTCGAGAAGCTCCCGCATCAGCCAGATGCGCCCGCGCGGGCTGTCCCGCTCGTCTCCAGTCATCACATAGGTCGGACAGGTAGCAGTGCAGAAGCCGCAATGAACGCATTTGCGAAGAATGGCGTCCGCCTCACGGATTTGCGGATCAAGAAGCTGGATATCGGTGAAATGCGTCTGCATACCGCCCTCGTCTACACGCCGCGATGCATGCGTTCATAATTCAGCACGCCAAGCGGGTCAAAGGCTGCCTTGATGCGCCGGTGAAGCTCGAGGATGGGGCCGGACAGCGGGTGCAACGGCTCGATGTTCTCGCGTGTTACCCCGACATCACGCACCAGCATGGCAAAGCCGCTGCCAAGTTCGGCGATCACGCCGCGCAGCGCCGGCCCGATTCGCGGCGAATTCCCCGCCACCCAGATCAGGCCGCCGGCCCAGTCGGCAATCATCCGCATATCAAGACCCGGGTCGAGCGCTGCGGCCACCCGCGGCGCGTCGGACGGCGCGCAGGACACCTTCCAGATATCATGCGGCTTTTCGGCAAGTGGCTGCACATCCCTGATCCGGGCCCAGAGCGCCGTACTCTTGCCAGCATCAAGCGCCTCACCGCCACTGAGCGTCAGAAGATGACCAAGCCTGTCGGCCACCGACGCCTCGATGCCTTCCAGCCTGATCACCGCCGTGAACGGCCTGCCAAGATCGATGCCCTCCTCGGCGGCAATGGCTTTCGGTAGGATGGCGGCGGCTCCAGGTTCATGCGCGGTGGCAAAAATCGCGGCAATGCCCGAAACAGCGTCAGCGAGACTGTCATGGCCGACAAGAAGCGAGCGGGTGGTCTCGGGTGCCGGCAGTGTTTTGAGGGTTATTTCATCCATTACGCCAAGCGTACCAAAGGACCCGCACATGAGCTTTGACAGATCATAGCCCGTCACATTCTTCATCACCTTGCCACCCGACTTGAACAGCTCGCCGCGCCCCGACACCGCCTCGAAGCCAAGCAGATAATCGCGTGCCGCCCCTGCGGTCAGCCGCCGTGGACCGGAAAGATTGGCCGCAATCACGCCGCCGATGGTACCGCGGATTCCGGGCTCGGCCTGCCCCAGAAGACGGGTCAGACTTGGCGGCTCGAAGGCCAGCATCTGGCCCGCTTCGGCAAGTGCCGCCTCGACAACATCCATCGGCGTTCCGGCACGCAACGTCAGCACAAGCTCTTCCGGCTGGTAATCGACAATGCCATCAAAGGCGCTGACATCAAGAACGGCATCATAGGTCGCCGCCCGACCAAGATGGCGTTTGGACCCAGCGGCGCGAAGCTCAAGCCGTGACTTTGCCGCAACGGCGTCCTGAACGGCGTCCTGTACCTGTTGCAGATCGGTGGCGAGGATATCGGTCATCAGGCACTGGCCCTTTGCAAGTCTACCCGGCCGACCGGGGCCCAGCGCCTAGAACCGTGGCAGGTCGGGGTGCGGAAGCTTGCCCTTGTGGACATGAAGCCGGCCAAGCTCGGCACAGCGGTGAAGGTTGGGAAACATTTTGCCGGGGTTCAGAAGATGCCCCGGATCAAACGCACATTTCAGACGCTGCTGTTGTTTCAGATCATCCTCGGTGAACTGGATGTTCATCAGGTCACGCTTTTCGACACCGACACCATGCTCGCCTGTCAGAACGCCGCCCATCTCGACACAACTGCGCAGAATGTCAGCGCCGAATGCCTCGGCCCGCTCCAGTTCGCCAGGCTGGTTGGCGTCAAACAGGATCAGGGGATGAAGATTGCCGTCTCCGGCATGGAATACATTGGCCACCCGCAGACCATATTGCTGGCTCAACGAATTCATCCGCCGCATCATATCCGGGAGCCGCCGCCGCGGGATGGTACCATCCATGCACAGATAGTCCGGCGAAATCCGCCCCACCGCCGGGAATGCCGATTTACGGCCAGCCCAGAACAGGTTCCGTTCCGCCTCGGACTGGCTGACCCGCACGGATGTCGCGCCGGCAGCACGCACGATTGTCTCAACCCGCCCGATCAGCGCATCGACCTCGACCTCAGGGCCATCAAGCTCGATGATCAGCAGCGCCGCCGCCTCGCGCGGATAGCCGGCATTGGCAAAATCCTCGGCGGCATTGATCGCAAGTCCATCCATCATTTCCATGCCGGCCGGAATGATCCCCGCACCAATGACATCGCCGACCGCCATGCCGGCATCGCCGGTGTTATCGAAACCGACAAGAAGCGCCCGCGCCGTCGCCGGTTTCTGCAGAATGCGCAGCGTGACCTCGCTGACAATGCCAAGCAGCCCTTCCGAGCCGGTCATCACGCCGAGAAGGTCATAATCGCCAGCGTCAAGGTGCTTGCCACCAAACCGCAGGATTTCGCCCTCGATGGTGACAATCTCGACACCAAGAAGGTTGTTTGTCGTCAGGCCATATTTCAGGCAATGCACGCCGCCTGAATTCTCGGCCACATTGCCACCAACGGAACAGGCGATCTGACTGGACGGGTCGGGGGCGTAATAGAAACCATCGGCCTGCACCGCATGGGTAATGGCAAGGTTGGTCACCCCCGGCTGGGCGACAACACAGCGATTGGCGTAATCCACCTCAAGAATGCGGTTGAACTTGGCGAGTCCCAGCAGAACCGCATCCGCCAGCGGCAGGGCACCCCCCGACAGCGAGGTGCCGGCGCCGCGCGGCACGACCTTGATCCCCTGTTCATGGCAATATTTCATCACCGCAGCGATCTGATCGACCGTCTCCGGCAGAACCACCGCCAGCGGCACCTGCCGGTAGGCCGACAGGCCGTCGGAATCAAATGCCTTCATGCTTTCAGTCGAATCGATGACGCATTCTGCCGGCAGGATACACCGCAGCGCAGCGCAGATGTCACCACGCCGGCCAATCACCGCCTGGTCTGGTTCGGGCATCAACATTGTCGCGGTCCGCCAAAAATGATCACTCTGGCAGCATTATACATCCATTCACGCTGGCCTGTCAGCGCTATGTGCTTATTGATTTACCGCACCAGTGCATCGTTAGGAACTAACGATATATGCCCTGAAATGAAAAACGGCCGGCAAAGCCGACCGTTGGTCACGATATGACTGGGCAATTTAGCCCTGGCGCGCCTTCATGCGCGGATTGCGCTTGTTGATCACATAGAGACGGCCCCGGCGACGTACAACCTGACAGTTGCGGTCACGCGACTTGAGGGTTTTGAGCGAGCTAGCGACTTTCATGTTCGGCTCCGGCACAAAGCGGTGAATTCAAATGAGCGGGTTTGTTAGCACCGCACCCCGGCAAGGTCAATGCAGAAATCGGGTTGTGCGGCATGCCTAGCCAGCGCAGACCACGCCCGTCCCCTTGAGCCCGCAATAGCCGTTTGGCACCTTATGCAGATATTGCTGGTGATAATCCTCGGCGTAGTAGAACGGGCCCGCCGGACCAATTTCGGTTGTAATCGCGCCCAAGCCCCGCGCCGCCAGCGCCGTGCCATAGTCATTTGCCATCTGGCGGACGAGGTCGAGCTGGTTCTCGGAGGTGGTATAGATCGCCGAGCGGTACTGTGTGCCGATGTCATTGCCCTGCCGATAGCCCTGCGTCGGGTCATGTTCCTCGAAGAAGGTTTTCAGGATACGGCTGAGGGGAATCTGTGACGGGTCATACACCACCAGCACCGCTTCGGTGTGGCCTGTGCGCCCCGAACAGACTTCCTCATAGGTTGGGTTCGGGCTAAGGCCGCCAGCATAGCCAACCGCCGTGGTGAACACACCATCAAGTTTCCAGAACAGGCGCTCCGCCCCCCAGAAACAGCCAAGCCCAAGATGGATTTCCTCAAGATGGTCGGCAAAGGGACCCGTTGTCGGCGTGCCCAGCACACAATGCGGCACACCGTCCCATATCGGTGTCTCGCGGCCCGGCAGCGCCTCTGACAAAAGTGGCATCCGCGCCTTGAAAGGATTCGAAAACAGCATGGTGGCCTCATATTCCACAGATGATACCGGGCCAGGTCTCCTGGTGACCTAAGCCTGACGACGAAGCGCCTCGACACCCGGCAACGCGCGACCTTCCAGCCATTCCAGAAAGGCACCGCCAGCGGTCGATACATATGAGAACTGGTCGCTGACCCCGGCATTTGCAAGGGCCGCCAGCGTATCGCCCCCACCGGCAACCGATAACGTCTCGCCAGCTTGCGTCGCTTCGGCGACGGCCCGGGCCACCGCATTGGTTGCACTGTCAAAGGGGGGGACCTCGAACGCGCCCATCGGCCCGTTCCAGACAATTGTCCGGCACCCCGCAAGGCCGGCTACGACCGCCGCAACGGATTGCGGGCCGGCATCAAGGATCATCTCGTTGATGGACACATCTCCCGGCGCGGCGACACGGTGTGGCACATCCGCTGCCAGTGTCCCTGCGACAAGGAAATCAGACGGCAGGTCTATATGGCAGCCATGCGCCGCCGCCTTGTCAGCAATGGCGCGGGCGGTGTCGACCATATCCGCCTCGACAAGCGAGGCACCGACATCCTGCCCGCCAGCCAGCAGAAATGTATTGGCCATACCACCGCCAAGGATCAGCCGATCAACTTTGGTGATCAGATTCTCCAGAACCTGAAGCTTTGTCGACACCTTCGCGCCCCCCACAATGGCCGCAACCGGCCGCGCCGGCGAGGCCAGCGCCGCGTGAAGCGCCGACAATTCCGCGCCAAGCGCCCGGCCTGCCGTTGCAACCGCCATCAGACGTGGCAATGCCTCGACCGAGGCATGCGCGCGGTGCGTACAGGAAAAGGCATCGCCGACATAGACATCGCCAAGCCCGGCCAGCGCCGCCGCAAACCCCGGATCATTCGCCTCTTCCCCGGGATGAAAGCGCAGATTTTCCATCATCACCACATCTCCATCGGCCAGCCCGGCAACCGCATCCCGCGCGCCCTGGCCAAGCAGATCAGCCTCGACCGGCACCGGGCAGCCAAGCAGGTCAGACAGGCGCGCGGCAACCGGCGCGACAGAGAATTCCGGCGCTACCCTGCCCTTTGGTCGGCCAAGATGGGTCAGGATGATGAGCTTTGCGCCAGCCTGCCGCAACGCCTCCAGCCCCGGCAGGACCCGCCGAATTCGCGTGTCATCCGTCACCGCCCCATCGGCAAGCGGCACATTCAGGTCAAGCCTGACAAGACACGTGCGACCGGCGGTTTCCACCTCATCGACAAACAGGAATGGCGCGTCCATTGATCTCCCCCGTGGCAAGACAGTCTGGCAGTTTCGCGTTCTCCAACGGGCCTAGCCGATCCCGCCACCACTGACAAGACCGGCACCGCAAAAGATGTTTTGAGGCAAAGCCACTCGACCTTGAACGACAAAACAGGGTAAACAAAGTGTTAAGATAGATTTTGCTGTGATGTGTCCTGCAATGCTGCCGATTTACGTGATTTCCCTGAAAGCCTCGACCAGCCGTCGCCGCGCCATGACGGCGCGCATGGCCGCGCTTGGCCTGGACTTCAGTTTCATCGATGGCGTTATTGGCAAGGACGTTCCGGCTGCACAGCGCGCAGCCCTGCTTTCGGATAGACGCAGGCATCACCTGGGGGCACCTCTTTCCGATGGCGCGCTGGGATGCCTGATGAGCCATCGCCGCGCCTGGGAGGTGATACGGGACACGAAGGCCGATGCCGCCATCATTCTCGAGGATGATGCCGACCTGGCCCCCGAGGTGTTGGATGTATTGCCACGCATTGCGACCCTGAAGGGGCGGTTTGACCTGATCAATCTGCATCACACCTCGGGGCGGCCACTTGTCGATGCGGCGCGGATCTCGCCGACGCATGCCCTGTCCATCACCCGCTATGTCAGCATTGGCGCAATCGGCTATGTTGTCAGTCGCACCGCCGCTGAAAGGCTGCTCGACGTGTCGGTGCCCGGCATTTTCGAGGTGGATGTGCTGATGAATCGCTGGTGGGAACATGGACTGAAGACTCTTGTCCTCACGCCGCCAATTGTCCAAGAGGACGGCCATGATTCAACCATCGGCTATCCCGGCGTGAAACCGAAATGGGATCACGACCGCATCGGCGACAGGATCGCCAGGGACATAAACCGCAAGCGCGATTCCCTTGCCAAGCGGCTGGCCTTTTCGGCCATGGTGCGCGCAGCAAAGCGCCGTCTCGCCGGGGGCGCACCGCGCAAGGTCAGTATCGATCTGCAGAATCCTGACCTGACCTGGCTGACCGAAACCAACTGATCCTCGTGGCATGTCATATGCCGGGGCCCTGACGTGGTGGGCCGCCGGGTCGGTCGGCCTCAGCCCTTGCCGGCATAATCCTCGTAGGATTTTTCCTCGACAAGCGCCGACCCGGTGGCAAGGTTGATTTTTTTCTTCAGCGCGGCCCGCTGGTCATTCGTCACATAGACGGCGCGCGCCAACTCGATGAACCGGTCACCAAAGCGGCCAGCGGCTTCCTCGGCGCGGATGTTGTCCTCGATGTCCCACAGCTGGCCGTTGACCGTGCGGAGCGCGTCGGTCAGCAAGGCCACCTCCTCACCGTCAAAGACGCCCCCGCTGACAAGGGGGCGAAGCGCCTCCAGCTCGGCAGCGATATTCTCCAGCTTGTCCGGATCAGAAATCCGCGCCGACTTGATTTCAAGAATGGTGAACTTGTCGACAACCTCGCCGACAGAAACGGGAACGCTGAGTAACATGGTGTCGCTTTTCGCTGATGGGTCCGGAGGCTGCCCCTGTGTGGCCCAGTTTGCCATGCCGTGCAAGCCATCTTTGCCGGACATCGCGGCACAAGCAGCTTGTCCTTCGCGCCGCCAGCGTGATAGGCAGATCGTGACAAAAATTGTTGCGCATGCTCATGTCTCCCTCCTCCCAACCAGCCACATCGACACGAAGCCGGGAATTCTGGCTGGGGGTCCGGCAGGAACTACCGCTGCAGCTTGGTGTGGCGCCCTTTGGCCTTGTCTTTGGCGTTCTCGGACTTGCCAGCGGCCTGACGCCACTGCAAACAATTCTGCTGTCCTCGATTGTCTTTGGCGGTGCCAGCCAGGTGGTTTTTGCCCAGCTGTGGGGCGGCGGCGTGCCGGCACCGGTGGTCGGTGCCTCGGTGTCGGTGATCAATCTGCGCCACGCCCTCTACAGCGCGTCAATCGCCCCCTATCTGCGCAGCCTGCCACTGGCATGGCGGGTGCCACTTGCCTATCTGCTGACCGATGAAGCCTACGCGGTGACGATCCATCGTCTTCGCAACGAGCCTGCCTCACCGCATCAGCATTATCATCTTCTTGGCACCGGCATGACCTTGTGGGTGTGCTGGCAGATCACCACCATTACCGGCGTGATGTTCGGCTCCACGATCCCGCAATCATGGTCACTTGGTTTTGCCATCCCGTTGACTTTCATCGCGATTGTTGCACCGGCGATCCGGCGACGTGCCGATCTTGCCGCCTGCCTGACCGCCGGCATCATTGCGGTGGCTGGCCAGCCCCTGCCCTGGAAAAGCTGGATTATCCTTGCCGCCATCGGCGGTATTGCCGCCGGATACCTGACGCATTGGCACAGCACCCGCGAGGCCGACGGATGATCTGGTTCGTGATGATCGCCTGCGGGCTCTTTACCTTCGCAACACGGTTCGTGATGTTCTCCGACCTTGCACCGCGCCAGTTGCCGGGTTGGCTGCAGGACGCTCTCAGCTTTGTGCCGGTCGCCGTGCTGACCGCCATCATCGTCCCGGCGGTACTCATCGCCCCGGAAGGCGGGCTCGCGCTGGCCGGAAACGCCCGTCTACCGGCGGCGCTGGTCGCGGTGACGGTGGCGCTGGTCACACGGTCGGTTCTGGCAACCATCGTCACTGGCCTGGGGGCCTTGTGGTGCCTTGATTGGCTTGTCTACTGAACAGCTCACCCGCTGACAAAACGGTCACAGGCACCGGCAAGTCTCACATCAAGGTCGGACACACCGCCAAGCGAGTGGGTCGTCCAGCGGATGGAGACGCGATTATAGACATTCGACCATTCCGGGTGGTGATTGGCGCGTTCCGCCGCCATCGCAACCCGGGTCATGAAACCGAAGGCACTGTTGAATCCCTTGAAGCTGAAAGTCTTTTCAAGGGCGATGCCATCCTCGGACAGCACCCACCCGTCAAGTCCGGCAAGTGACGATTGCAGCGCCTCGCCTTCAATCAAATTCGCCATCTACCCCTCAACGCTTGCGCCCTCCTGCCCGTTCCGGTGATTATAGCGCTCGGAGAGACCTGCCGCCATGTCGAAATCACTGCTGATCATCGCCCACGCCCCCTCGCCCAACACCATCGCACTGGCCAAGGCCGCGCACCGCGGTGCCGTCCATCCCGATGTCGGTGATGTGTCGGTGCGTCTCGCATCCCCTTTTGACATCACGTCGGAAGACCTTGGCGGTATTGACGGGGTGCTGCTGGGTACAACCGAGAATATCGGCTATATGGCGGGTGCGACCAAGGATATGTTCGACCGCTGTTATAATGACTGGCTTGGCCGGACCGAGGGGCTGGCTGCCGGGCTCTACATCCGGGCCGGCCTTGACGGCACCGCAACAAGACGCGCGCTGGAGGGAATTTTCAGCGCGCAAGGATGGCGGCTTGTAGCGTCGCCGCTGATCCTGCATGGAGACTGGTCGGACGGCTATCCAGGCGAGGTCGAGGCACTTGCCATGGGCATGGCAGCGGGTCTTGATGCCGGGATTTTCTAGGAATGGCTGGTTCCGCGGCAGCCTTTGTCAGTTTCCGGAATGGCTGTGTGATTGATTGTCCGAATGGCCATGGCCTGTCGGCATCTCGTCATCGCCAACCGAAATCTCGCCAGGGCGTTTGACATAAGCCGGTACGCGCAGCGTCTGGCCAGAGGCGAAAGTCAGTTCAACCTCCAGCATCTGTCCGGCCTGCAATATCTGCGTCAGGCCCATCAGCATCAGATGCAGACCGCCCGGTGCAAGTTTGACTGTGCCGCCGGCGGGAATCTCAATGCCTTCCGGCAACGGCCGCATCTTCATCACCCCGTTTTCATGGACCATGCTGTGGATCTCGGCCTTGGTGGCAAAATCAGCCGCAACCCCGACCAGCCTTGCGGCCTTATCCGAATGGTTATGGATGGTCAGGTAGCCGCCGGTCGCCATCATGCCGGGGGCGGTGGCGCGGACCTGCACATCACTTGCCATAAGCCCGTCCATTGCACCGGAATTGGCCATCCCCGACGTAAAGATGCCGCTAAACAGGGCAAGAGCCAACATAACGGCACATGTTGGGTTAGTTGCGGGGCCAAATGCGGGGCCATATACGCGGAAGGACAATGTTTTCGAAAACATGGTGGCGCTCATTTTCTGGGGGGCCGATCAGACCCCATCCCGGGTGATTGCAACCTCGGACAGGCCAGCGATGTTCTGCACGCCAAGCTGCGCCATCACATCACGAAGTTCTTCAAACAGGATGGCGGCGGCATGGTCACCGCCATTGTCACCCAGCGCCGCCACGGCATACATGAAGGCACGGCCAATGAGAACGAAATCGGCACCAGATGCCAGCGCCTTGGCAACATCAAGGCCAGAGCAAATCCCGCTGTCAACGATCAGCGGCACCTTGTTGCCAACCACCGAGCGGATATGCGGCAGCTGGTGAAGCGGATGCGGCGCAGCGTCAAGCTGGCGGCCGCCATGGTTTGACACAACCAGCGCATCACAGCCCTGGCGCATCGCGCGTTCGGCATCCTGACCATGAAGGATGCCTTTCAACAGCAGCTTACCGGGCCATCTATCCCGAATGACATCAAGATAATCCCAATCAAGACTGCCATTCAGCTGCGAGCCAATGAATTTGGTGAGCGGCAGGGTTTTGTCTCTGGCGGCATAGGGTTCCATGTTACGGAACCGCGGCCCGCCATTCATCAGCATCCGCAACGCCCAGTTCGGCCGCATCGCCGCCTGCAGCAGCACGGTCGGGCTGTACATGGAATTGCCGCGACTGCCCAGCGGCGCGCCGGCAATCCGCATCCGCTCGCGCCGGCTTGGTGCCGGAACATCAGCGGTGACCACCAGCGTTTCCACGCCAACATCACGTGCCCGCTGCATCAGATCGAAACAGATATCGCGGTCGCGCGGCGGGTATAGCTGGAACCACGCCATCTCGCCGCCCACCTCAGCCACCTTCTCAATCGACTCGCCGGCAACCGTACTCAACGTATAGGGAAAGCCGTGCTTGCGCGCCGCCCTGGCCAGAATCTTTTCGGCCCCGGGCCAGATCGTCGAGGACAGGCCAATCGGCGCAACACCGAACGGCGCGTTGTAGGTCTTGCCAAGAAGCGAGACGGACAGGTCCGGGTCAACGCGCCCGCGCAGAAACTGCGGGGTCAGTGCCAGACTGTCGTATAAGGCGGTATTCGCCGCCTTGGTCACATCATGACCGGTGCCGGAATCGAGATAGGCAAAGACGAAGGGGGGGATACGCCTGCGCGCTGCCGGTTCCAGATCGCGGAGCCGGGGATATTTCATCATCGGATCCATGGGTACGCATCCCCTACATTATGGTGTTACAGCCGGATCAGGTGGCATGTCCGGCACCGCGGCCACCGACGCGCCAGCCTAACACCTGGCAAGCGTCTGTTGGGCACCGGTTCAGGGCGAGTTCGGCACCTTCAGATAGGCGATGATATTGGCGATGTCAGCATCCTTGCGCAGACCGGCAAAGGCCATTTTCGTCCCTTTGACGTATTTCTTCGGGGCGCGAAGATAACCGGCCAGCGTTTCTTCGGTCCAGACAATCCCCGATGCCTTCATTGCCTTTGAATACTTATAACCCTCGAGCGTGCCGGCGGTGCGCCCAATGATGTTCACGAGGTGCGGCCCGGTCTTGTTCTTCTCCTTGTCCACATAGTGGCAGGCCTTGCATTTCTTGAACAACTTGGCGCCAGCGTCGATATCGCCAGCCTGTGCCGGCGCTGCCCCAAAAATGAAGAGTGCGATCACCGCAGTCGCCACAGTGCCCGCGTATTTTGATAAGAACATCGTTATTCCCGAGAATGGTTTTGGATCAACAAACCTGCATATTGGAAATAGATGACGCCGTGCCGTCTTGCAACCCGCCGTCGCCGTCGGCGCGCAATAAATCGCGCGATAGCGTTACACATAATGTCACAGGCAATACCGCCGGGCGCGCTTGTGCTTGCACACCGTGACGAGCGGCGCTAGGAAACGGGCGATGAATAGACACGCAAACAGCCTGACGCCGAAACAACGCCGACTTCTGGGGATCGGCGCCATCACGATTCTGCTTGCCGGAGCGATGGCGCTGGTTCTTGGCGCATTGCGCGAGAATATCGTGTTCTTCTACACCCCGTCCGAGATTCCTGCTGACAGCGAGGGACAGCCGGTGCGCCTTGGCGGGTTGGTAAAGGATGGCAGCGTCACGATTGACGGGCTGCAATCGAGATTTGTCGTTACCGACGGCAAGGCCGAAATCGCCGTCAGCTTTGACGGCGCGCTGCCAAGCCTGTTCCGCGAGGGCCAGGGGGTCGTAGCCGAGGGAAAGATCACCAACGGTACGCTGACTGCCAGCAATGTTCTTGCCAAACATGACGAGACCTATATGCCGCGTGAAGTGGCTGAGTCACTCCGCGACAAAGGCGTCTGGCAGGGCGGCGACGGCTAGGCACCGGGCTACCTGTCACTCTTGTCGGTCGGGTGACCATCATCGCTGGTCTGCGCGGCCGAGGCAGAAGCCGGCATCGGCATGGCCGTCACAAGATCAACATCACGGGCGCGTTCACGATAGATGGTGTAGAATCCGCCTGCCAGGATCAGCGCCATGCCACCCCAGCTCAGCGCATCCGGCCATTCATTCCAGATCAGGATTCCCCAGATCACGGCAAAGGGGATGGCCGTATATTCAAACGGCGCGATGATCGACGCTTCGACCGACCTGTAGGCGTTCGACGCGGCCACCGAAAGGAACAGCACGGCCAGCGTGCAAAAGCCAAGGAACAACATGTCCTGACCCGTCGGCACGGCCGGGGCGCGGAGCATGAAATCAAGCGAGACATTGGCCGATTCCGGACGCGGCGACATAGCATTGAAGACCAGCACCGGAAGCGCCGCGGCGATGTAACAGATTTGCTGTACCGTCACCATGGCCGCCAGGCTGCCGGCACCCTTAAGACGCCGCGTCCATATCTGGAACAGCGCGTAGGACAGCGCCGCGCCAAAGACAATCACCGATTCAATGCGAAAATCATCGGTCCCCGGCCGGATGATCAACAGCACCCCGGCAAGCCCGAGACAGACCGACAGAACCCGGTGAATGCCGATCCGCTCGCCAAGCAGTGGCACCGACAGCAGCGTGATCAGCAGCGGTGAGACGAAAAAGATCGCAATCACGGTGGGCAGCGGCAACGTCCCAAGCGGAACGAAATACAATGTCATCGCCAGCACCAGACACATGCCGCGCCCGAAAAATTGCCAGAACACAGCTGCCGGCAAATCCCGCAGGACAGTGATGCCGCGGGCGAACAGTACCATGATGGCAAGCGCCAGAACACCGCGGATCAGCACAATCTCGGCGAGTGGCAGATGACCGCTCATCAGTTTGATGAAGGCGTCATTGAGCGGAATGATCCCCATCGCGAGCGCCAGCAACCCGAGGGCGACAATGGGGCGCTGTATCCAGCCTGACATGACACACCTCACCGAACGGTCCGTTCCAACATCCTCAACCGCCTTATCAGGAAAGCCCAGCGCCGGAAAGCGCAATATCATTGCCTGTAAGTACAGCCTGCGCCAAGCTGGTGCGGAATGACAGCAGGGGAGCCAGCTCATGGCAACGCAGGATAACGTAGCGCCACATGTCGGGATTCAGGAGGGCGAGGTCCAAAAGGGATCATGCCATTGCGGCGCGGTACAATTCGAAATTCACGGCCCGATCCGCGATTTCCGGCGCTGCGACTGTTCGATCTGCCGGCGCAAGGGGGCGATCATGTGTACCGCCAGCGAGGACCAGTTCAAGCTTGTCGCTGGCGAGGAGGCGCTCGGCCTCTATCAATGGAATACAAAAACGGCGCGGCATTATTTCTGCCGCAGCTGCGGGATCTACACGCATCACTGGCGACGCTCCCGCCCTGAATTCGGCTATAATATCGGCTGCATCGAAGGGGTCGATATCCGCGCCCTGCCCGAGGTCGAAATCTTCAACGGCCAGGCAATGAGCGTCGTTCCTGAAGATAAATAATCGGAGAGAAACAACCTGAGATAAATGACCGGATATGGACAGGTGGAAATAATCAGACGATATGGAAATTCAGGATGTAGGCGGTGTCGTCGGCATGCGCCGCATCGCGCCCGTCATAGATCGGCACTTCCTGAAAATCTGGCGCGGTGATCCGGCCAGTCGCCTGCAGGCCAGCCAGTACCGATGCAAAATCATGGGCGGCGAAATGCGCACTGTTGACGCCAAGTGCCGCCACCGCGCCAGCCGCACAATGGCCGATCAGGCCGGCCAGTGGTTCCGGCCCAAGATGCCCGTGGGTAAAGGTCCCGGCGCTGACAATCGCGGCATAGTCTGTTGGCAGATGACTGAAATCCCGCGTCAGATCGGCTACCATCAGATCGCGGTAACCACCTTTGACAGCGGCCTTGTCGATCATCTCCGGCGAGATATCCACACCATCAATCACGGCCTCTGGCTGGCGGCCATGAATGGCGGTGGCGACCAGACCGGTCCCGCAGCCGATATCGAGGATGGCACCGGGCGGCCTGTCCAGTTCGGCCAGTGCCGCGGCAATCCCAAGCGGATAGACATAGCCGAGGCCATCGGCAAAAATGCTGTCATACTGTGCAGCAAAATCCCGGTAATAGCTGACATGCTGGTCCGGCGTCTGCAGGGCGTAGGCACCTGCTAGCAGTGCCTCGCCCTCGTCGCTGCGCGGCTTGATGTTGTCGCTGTCGCTATCGCCCGCCATACGATCCCGCTGTCAGCCGATGATGCCGCTGATTGTCTTGATCTCAAGGAATTCCTCAATTCCCCAGGCACCGCCCTCACGCCCGACGCCGGACTGCTTGTAACCGCCAAAGGGCGCGCCCGAGGCACGGCTCGCACCATTTACCTGAACCATACCGGCGCGAAGTCGCCCGGCGACCCGGCGGGCCCGCTCGGCGCTGTCGGTCTGGATATAGGCCGCCAGCCCGTAGGGCGTGTCATTGGCAAGTTCGATCGCCTCATCCTCGCTGTCGAACGGCATCATTGCCATGACAGGCCCGAAGATCTCCTCGCGCATGATTGTCATATCGGGTGTGGCGTCGGCAAACACCGTCGGGCGGGCAAACCAGCCGCGGTTCAGACCTTCCGGCCGCCCGGTGCCACCGGCGACCAGACGCGCGCCCTCGTCAATGCCGACCTGGATCAGCCGTTGCACCTTTTCAAACTGTACCTGCGAGACAAGCGGCCCGATATGATCACCCGTCTTGTTGGGAAGGTCGACCATTGTAGATTCGGCGGTGGCCTTTGCCACCTCTACAGCGCGCTCATAGGCCGGACGTTCAACCAGCATGCGTGTCGCCGCGTTACAGGACTGACCGGTATTGGCGAAACAGAAGCTGGCCCCGCGCGCCACCGCCGCGTCGATATCGGTATCGGCAAAGACCAGGTTCGGCGATTTGCCGCCAAGTTCCAGCGACACCGTCTTCACCGTATCGGCGGCGGCCTTGCTGATCAGGATGCCGGCGCGGGTCGAGCCGGTGAAGGACACGACATCAATTCCCGGATGCGAGGACAGGATGCTGCCAACCCCCACTCCGTCGCCATTCACCATGTTGTAGACGCCGGCAGGGACACCGGCCTCATGCATGATCTCGCTGAACAGGATGCTCGACATCGGCGCGATCTCGGAAGGTTTCAGCACCATCGTGCAGCCCGCCGCCAGTGCTGCGCCAACCTTGAGAACGACCTGGTTCATCGGCCAGTTCCACGGGGTGATCAGCCCGGCCACGCCGGCCGGCTCATACACAAGGTCCTGCCCCTCAACCCCGGGGCGCAACGGATGCTGCCATTCAAAGGCATCAAGGGCGCGAATGAAGGCTTTCAGATGGCCACGGCCCGAGGCCGCCTGATCGGCCAGCGACATGTCGATGGGGGCGCCCATCTCGTTCGAGATTGCCTCGGCCATATCCTGGGCGCGTTTCTCATAAACCGCGAGAATGGCGCGCAGCACCTCACCGCGCTCTGCCGGCGTGGTCATCGACCAGCTTGCAAAGGCGGTGCGGGCGGCCGCAATCGCCGCCGCGGCATCAGCCTCCCCGCCAAGCGAAATGGTGGCATAGACCTCTTCGGTTGCCGGATTATAAACCGGGAAATCGGTGCCATCGCGCGGCGCCACCCAGGCTCCGTCAATATAGAAATTGCGCTCATTCTTCATGCTGTTGTCCTCAATATACTGCCAGTTCAGCTGGCGCTTTATACGGTGGCGGGCTTGTGACGTTCGGCAAGATAAATGCCGCCAAGCACCATCACTGCCGATGCCGCGTGGTAAGAATAGAGCCTCTCGGACAGAATGAACACCGCCATCAACGCCCCGAAGACCGGAATCAGGTTGAGATAGAACCCGGCCCGGTTGGCACCGGCCAGTTCAACCCCCCGCATGAAACAGATTTGCGCCAGCATAGACGGGAATATGGCGCAGTAGGCAACGATGGCAAGACCCTTTGCGCCCGGCATCTGCATTGTGCCAGTCCAGTATTCAACCCCCATCGACACGGCGAAGACCATCGAGGCGGGAATCGCAAAAAAGGTCAGAAGCAGTGCCGGCGACATGTCCAGACGGCGGCTCAGCCCGACCGTGTAGGCAGCATAGCAGACGCAGGCAATCAGCATCAGCAGATCGCCGGCGTTGAAGCGCATCGCGAGCAGCACCGCAAGCGACCCCTTGGTAACAAGTATCGCAACACCGAGAAAGGACACCGCCAGCCCGACAAGCTGCATCGCGCCCATGCGGGTGCCGAACGCGGCCAGGCCGAGCAGCATGACGATGGCTGGCACCGAACTCTGCGTGATGCCAAGATTGACCGCCGTGGTGTGCTGCGCAGCGAGGATGAAGAAAAAGGTGAAACCGGCCATGCCGCCGCCGCCCATCAGCATCACCCAGACAAGCCGTTCACGCACCCGCGGCCATTCGGCACGCACCTGACGGCGGAAGATAAAGACGAGGATGGCCAGACAGGCAAACCAGCGCAGGCCCATCATCACCATCGGCGACATCTCGCCGACCGACAATCTGGCAGCGATGGTATGGCCAGCCCACATGAGCGTCGCCATTATCAAGGTGAAATGCGGGCTGTTCCAGAGCCGTGTCACGACGGGGTTATGCCGCGCAACCGTTCGGACCGACGGCGCAGAATTTCAACCGTTGTCAGCAGGGCAATCGAAATCGCCACCAATATGGTGGCCACGGCCAGTATGGTCGGGCTGATCTGTTCACGAAGACCGGTGAACATCTGCCATGGCAGAGTCTTCTGGCTTGCCGAGCCGACGAAAAGAACAACAACCACTTCATCAAAGGACGTGATGAAGGCAAACAATCCGCCCGAGACAACCCCCGGCAGGATCAAGGGCATCTGGATACGGAAAAAAGTGGTCATCGGGCCCGCACCAAGATTGGCCGAGGCCCGAACAAGCGACTTGTCGAAGCCGACCAAGGTTGCCGTCACGGTGATGATAACAAAGGGGATGCCAAGTGCCGCATGCGCCAGCACCACGCCAATATACTGCCCCTGCAGGCCAATACGCGAATAGAAGAAATACATGCCGGCAGCCGAAATGATCAGCGGCACGATCATTGGCGAGATGAGGATCGCCATGATGACCCTGCGAAACGGCACATGGGGTTGGCTCAGGCCGATCGCGGCAAGCGTTCCGAAAGCAACCGAAAGAAGTGTTGCCGCCGGCGCAATCTTGAAGGAATTGCGGACGGCGATCTGCCAGTCGGAATTTGTGAAGAAGTCCTCATAATGTTTCAGCGAGTAACCGGCAGGATCAAAATTCAGCATTTCCTTGGTGAAGGTAAAGAAA
>CBFHNZ010000039.1:0-23369 GCA_965657415.1 Puniceispirillaceae bacterium (SeqCode)
TCCTATGGCGAGGGCGTCGAGCGCGTCTTCCCGCTTTATGGACCGCAGGTGGCCGGCGTGACTGTTATCCGCCGTGGCCGTGTTCGCCGCGCGAAGCTGTATTATCTTCGTGGCCGGACCGGCAAGGCCGCCCGTATTGCCGAAAAAACAACAAACCGCGAGGCGTCCTCCTCCTGACGGCAAAGCCCGGCCAGGAAGACGACCTTGCCGGCAGCCCTATGGAGGAAAATATGTCGGCGCCAAAGACCCTGTTTGATAAAATCTGGGATGCGCATGTCGTGCATCGCCAGGATGACGGCACCTGCCTGATCTATATCGATCGGCACCTTGTGCATGAGGTGACAAGCCCGCAGGCCTTTGAAGGTCTGCGCAATGCCGGCCGCAAGGTCCGGGCGCCGAACCGCACACTGGCCGTGGCCGACCATAATGTGCCGACAACCGACCGGTCGGTCGGAATCGAGGATGAGGAATCCCGCATCCAGGTCGAGGCGCTGGCCACCAACGCCGCCGAGTTCGGCGTTCCCTATTTTGCGATGGATGATATCCGCCAGGGCATTGTTCATGTGATCGGTCCGGAGCAGGGATTCACCCAGCCCGGCATGACCATTGTCTGTGGTGATTCGCATACGGCAACACATGGTGCGTTCGGCGCGCTGGCCTTTGGAATCGGCACATCGGAGGTCGAGCATGTACTGGCCACACAGACGCTGATTCAGAAGCCGGCAAAGAACATGCGGATCACCGTCGACGGCGATCTGGCGCCCGGTGTCACGGCAAAGGATATCATTCTCGCCATCATCGGCAAGATCGGCACCGCCGGCGGTACCGGCCATGTCATCGAATTCGCCGGTTCGGCCATTCGCGATCTGTCGATGGAAGGCCGCATGACGGTTTGCAACATGGCGATTGAGGGCGGTGCCCGCGCCGGCATGATCGCGCCGGACGAAAAGACATTCGCCTATATCGCCGACAAGCCGATGGCCCCGAAGGGTGAGATGTGGGAGAAAGCGGTTGCCTATTGGCGCTCGCTGCCGTCCGATGACGGCGCAAGCTATGACACCGAGGTGGTTCTTCCTGCCGCCGAAATCGCCCCGACGGTGACCTGGGGCACCTCGCCGGAGGATGCGTTGCCGATCACCGGTGCCGTGCCAGACCCGGATAGGGAAAAGGATGATGTCAAGCGGGCCAAGCTGCAACGCGCCATCGACTATATGGGTCTTGTACCCGGCCAGAAGTTGACCGATGTGAAGATTGACGCGGTGTTCATCGGGTCCTGTACGAACAGCCGGATTGAGGATCTTCGTGCCGCCGCCACGGTGGCGTCGGGCCGCCGGGTTGCCGACGGCATCCGGGCAATGGTTGTTCCCGGGTCGGGCCTTGTCAAGGAGCAGGCCGAGGCCGAGGGGCTCGACAAGGTTTTCACCGCGGCGGGTTTCGAATGGCGCGAGCCTGGATGCTCGATGTGCCTTGCCATGAACGCTGACAAGCTGTCCGAGGGTGAGCGCTGCGCCTCGACCTCGAACCGTAATTTCGAGGGCCGCCAGGGACGCGGGGGACGCACCCATCTGGTCAGCCCGGAAATGGCAACAGCCGCCGCCATTACCGGATATCTGACCGATATCAGGGACATACAGGGCTAGACCGGGGAGAGGATAGATGCAGAAATTTGACAAGCTGACCGGCATCGCCGCGCCGCTGAACATCCTGAATGTCGACACCGACATGATCATTCCCAAACAGTTCCTGAAGACGATCAAACGGTCGGGCCTCGGGGCCAATCTGTTTGACGAGATGCGGTTCACCAAGGACGGCGCCGAAATCCCCGATTTCGTGCTGAACCGGCAGCCATATCGTGACTCGCAGATCATCGTCGCCGGTGACAATTTCGGTTGCGGGTCGAGCCGCGAACACGCCCCCTGGGCGCTTCTCGATTACGGCATCCGCTGTGTGATCTCGACCAGCTTTGCCGACATCTTCTACAATAACTGCTTCAAGAACGGCATCCTGCCGATCGTTGTCACAGCGGATCAACGCGACGCGCTGATGGCCGATGCGCAGGATACCGAAAATCCGGAATTATCGGTTGATCTTGTCGAACAGAAGATCCGGCGGCCGAACGGGGTTGAGATTTCATTTGAGATTGATCCGTTCCGCAAGAAATGTCTTCTGGAGGGCCTTGATGATATCGGGCTGACCATGGAAAAGGGCACCTCGATCGACAGTTTCGAGGCGGCCCGCGCCGACGACAAGCCCTGGCTCTGATCCCGGGCGCACAACAACAATAATATCAAGGCAAGGATGGGCGAAATGGCGTCGAACCGTAAGATCATGGTGTTGCCGGGCGACGGCATCGGCACCGAAATCATGCAGGCCAACATGCGGGTCATCGATTGGCTGGCGAAGCACAAATCGATCAGCTTTGACATGCAGGAAGGGCTTGTCGGCGGTGCTGCCTATGACGCGCATGGCACCCCGCTGACAGATGAGACGCTTGCCGATTCGATGGCTGCCGATGCGGTGCTGTTTGGTGCCGTTGGCGGGCCGCAATATGACGATCTGGCGTTTGACCTGAAACCCGAGCGCGGCTTGCTGCGGCTTCGCAAGGAGATGGACCTGTTTGCCAATTTGCGGCCGGCGATTGTTTTTCCGTCACTTGTCGAGGCGTCGACACTGAAGCCGGAAGTCGTCTCCGGCCTTGATATCATGATACTGCGCGAGCTGTGCGGTGGGTCCTATTTCGCCGAGCCGCGTGGCATTGAGGATCTGCCAGACGGCACGCGCCGCGGTTTTGACACCAACGCCTATACAACCCCCGAGATTGAGCGGATTGGCCGTGTCGGTATCGATCTGGCGCGCAAGCGCAATGGCAAGCTGACTTCGGTCGAAAAGGCCAATGTCATGCATTCCGGCGTGCTGTGGCGCGAGGTCATGACAGCCCTGCATGCCGCCGAGGGCGACGGCATCGAGCTTGGCCATATGTATGCCGATAACTGCGCCATGCAGCTTGTCCGAAACCCCAAACAGTTCGATGTCATTGTCACCGACAATCTGTTCGGCGACTTGCTGTCGGATTGCGCGGCGATGCTGACAGGCTCGCTTGGCATGCTGCCATCGGCATCGCTTGGCGCACCAGACCCGGAGACCGGTTTGCCAAAGGCGATGTATGAGCCCGTCCACGGCTCGGCGCCGGATATCGCCGGCCAGGGTATTGCCAATCCGCTGGCGCAGTTCATGAGCTTTGCCATGCTGCTTCGCTATAGTTTCGATCAGGGCGATGAGGCCGACCTTCTTGAGGCGGCGGTCGACAAGGCGCTGGCGACAAGCCGTACCAGTGACATCATGACGCCGGGCTGTACCCAGACCGGCACCGACGGGATGACCGATGCGGTGATTGACGCCATGGACCGGCTGGCACGCTAGGCCGCATAGCCGGAACAGATCAGACAGGATCAGGGCAGAACCCGGCATTACAACCGGGGCCATGAAGAAGAGGATAGAATGGGATATCGAGTAGCTGTTGTCGGCGCAACTGGCGCCGTCGGACGCGAAATGCTGCAGACTCTGGCCGAGCGCAACTTCCCTGTCGACAAGATGCACGCGCTGGCCTCGTCACGGTCGGCCGGGCGCGAGGTGTCGTTCGGCGAGGATGAGGTGCTGACGGTCACCGCGCTGGACAAGTTCGATTTTCGCGAGGCCGACATCGCGCTGTTCTCGGCTGGCGGTGCCACCGCCAAGGATGTGGCGCCGCGCGCCGGCGAGGCAGGCTGTCTCGTCATCGACAATTCGTCGGCCTTTCGCATGGATGAGGACGTGCCGCTGATCGTGCCGGAGGTGAATGCCGATGCGGTCGATGCGGCGCTGCGCCAGAATGGCGGCCGCAACATCATCGCCAACCCGAACTGTTCGACAGCCCAGCTTGTTGTCGCGCTGAAGCCGCTGCATGAGAAATTTGGTGTGAAGCGGGTGGTTGTCTCGACCTATCAGGCGGTGTCGGGGGCCGGCAAGCCGGCGATGGACGAATTGTTCAACCAGACCCGCGGCATCTATGTGAACGAGGCGGTGCGGCCGGAGAACTTCACCAAGCAGATTGCCTTTAACGCGATCCCGCATATCGATGTCTTTCTTGATGACGGCTTCACCAAGGAAGAATGGAAGATGTCCGCCGAGACGAAGAAGATTCTCGACCCGGCGATCGAGCTGGTGGCGCATTGCGTTCGCATCCCGGTCTTTATCGGGCACAGCGAGGCGGTCTTCATCGAGACCGACCGTCCGATGACCGAATCGGGTGTGCGCGATCTTCTGCGCGAATCGCCGGGGGTCACGGTGGTCGATCACCGCGCCGATGAGGGCTATGTCACGCCGCATGAGGCGGCTGGCGAGGATGCCGTGTTCATCAGCCGGATCCGCAAGGACCCGACGATCGAGAACGGTATGGTGTTCTGGTGCGTGTCGGACAATCTTCGCAAGGGTGCGGCATTGAATTCGGTGCAGATCGCCGAGCTGGTTGCCGAACGGGGCCTGTCTGGACGGTAGGGCTGGACGGTAGGGCTGGACGGTAGGGCTGGTCTTGAAAGCCCCGCTATTCCGCCAGCGCGGCGACGCGGTCCAGATTTTCCAGAAGTGCAAGGTCGCGCGGCGAGATGCTGGCCGCGATAATCTGCTGTGCGGTCTGGCTGGCAATGCGGAAAGCTGCATCAATCATCGCGCCGCGTGCCAGCTGGCCTGCCAGAATGGCTGTCAACAGATCGCCGCCGCCGGCCACATTCCGGCCGTCGGGCCCAGCATCGCACCAGATGGTGCCGCCTGACCGCATCACCAGAAGATCGCCGACGCCGCCCGACCTGTCATTGATCCCGTCATCAATCCCATCATCAATTCCGGTGGCGATGACGGCCGCAAGTTGCGTCGTTGTTATAAGATGTTGCGCTGCGGTTTCGGCCGTGGCCCGGCCGGAAACCGGCATTCCCGACAGGTAGCCCAGCTCGAAACTATTTGGGGTGATGATGTCGGCGCGGGGCAGCAATTTCTCGATCATCGCCAGCGCCAGCGCTTCGGGAAGGTAGAGACGCCCCCTGTCGCCAAGGACCGGGTCGAGGATATAGCTTCCCGATCCGGCGCGCCGCCAGGAATCGACAAAGCCTGCAATGGCGTCGGTTTGCGCGACAGAGCCGAGATAGCCGGAAATGACACCGCTGATCTGTCCAATGCCGGTCATTTCGTCCAGTCCGGCCAGAATGTCCCTTACGATACTATCCGGCACGGCATCGCCGATGCGCCGACCATACCCCGGATGCGCGGCCAGTAGCACCGTCGGGACCAGCAACGGGGTCAGCCCCAGCCCCGTCAATACCGGGCCGACAACATTGTTGCCGACAAAGCCGACAGTGACGGATGAGTGGATGGACAGCACCGGTTTCATGATGCGCGATTTGTCCCCGGAATCGGTCCATTAGGCAAATAAAATCTGCACTTGTCACAGCTTGTGGATGAATGCGGCTGGCATGCGGCGTGCTTTCGCATTGACTAGTGTCGGGGTGTCACCCTAAAACTCAACACAGGTGCTAATATGAACAGGAAAACCGTGATGGCGAGACAGCGTCCGTTGTCGCCGCATCTGCAGGTATATCGCCCGCAGTTAACGTCGATGATGTCGATCACCCACCGTGCGACGGGTGTCGCCCTGACAACCGGCACGTTGGCGCTGGCAGCGTGGCTGGTTGCGGTGGCGCTTGGCGGCGAGACCTATGCAATGATGGCGGCGGTCGTGGCGCATCCTTTGGGGCAATTTGTCCTATTCGGTTATTCGGTGGCGCTGATCTACCATGCAATGAACGGGGTCAGGCATCTGTGCTGGGATCTGGGGTTCGGTCTGACCATCCCGGAGGTGTATCGCAGTGGGCATATCGTGCTGTTTCTGACGTTCCTGCTGACGGCATGCCTCTGGCTTGCCATCCTGGCATAGGGGAAACAGGCATGGGCGATCATCCGGCAGGCATCACGCATCGGCGACGCGTCCCGGGATTGGGGCATTGGCGCTGGCAACGATACAGCGCCGTCATCGTGCTTTTGTTGATGGTCTATTTCGTGATCACGCTGGCAAGCCTTGGCAGTCTTGATCATGCCGGTGCGGCGGCACTGGTCGGTCATCCGGCGAATGCGCTGGCGCTGGCCGGGCTTGTCGCCATCGGTCTGTGGCACGGGATGTTGGGGCTGCAGGTGGTGATCGAGGATTATATTTCGGTGCCGGGCGGGCGCCATCTCATTCTCGGCATTGCCCGGGTGGCGATGGGGCTGGTTGGCGCGGCGAGCCTGTGGGCCATCGCGCGGGTTGCCATCTGATACGACGTAATGGGCCGGTAACGAACTGGCACAAATCGAACGAAAGACAGGAAGGGTTGACCTGATGTCGGCTTATGAAATTACGGATCATCATTATGATGTGGTTGTTGTCGGCGCCGGCGGTGCCGGGTTGCGCGCCACCCTTGGCATGGCGGCGTCGGGCCTGAGTACGGCCTGCATTACCAAGGTTTTCCCAACGCGTTCCCACACCGTTGCGGCGCAGGGCGGCATTGGCGCTGCGCTCAACAATATGGGCGAGGGCGACAACTGGCAGTATCACATGTATGACACCGTCAAGGGGTCCGACTGGCTCGGCGACCAGGATGCGATCGAATATATGTGTCGCAATGCCATCCCGTCGGTTATCGAGTTGGAAAACTACGGCGTTCCCTTCTCGCGGACCGAGGAAGGCAAGATCTATCAGCGTCCCTTTGGCGGTCATACGCTTGACTATGGCAAGTCGATGGCGCGTCGTGCCTGCGCCGCCGCCGACCGCACCGGCCATGCCATTCTGCACACGCTCTATCAGCAATGTCTGAAGCACAAGGCGCATTTCCACATCGAATTCTTCGCGCTTGACCTGCTGATGAATGAGGATGGTGAGTGCGCCGGGGTGATCGCGCTGTGCATGGAAGACGGCACGCTGCACCGGTTCTGGGGCCAGCAGACCGTTCTGGCTACGGGCGGCTATGGCCGCGTCTATTTCTCCTGCACCTCGGCCCACACCTGTACCGGCGATGGCAATGCCATGGCGCTGCGGGCCGGTTTGCCGCTGCAGGATATGGAGTTCGTGCAGTTTCATCCGACCGGCGTCTACGGGGCCGGCGTGCTGATCACCGAGGGCGCGCGCGGTGAAGGCGGCTATCTGACGAATTCCGAGGGCGAGCGGTTCATGGAACGCTTCGCGCCGACGGCCAAGGATCTGGCAAGCCGCGATGTCGTCAGCCGGGCCATGACGATCGAGATCAATGAAGGCCGCGGGGTCGGTCCGGACAAGGACCATATCATGCTGCATCTTGAGCATATCGACCCCGACACCTTGCATCAGCGGCTGCCCGGGATCACCGAGACAGCGCGCATCTTCTGCGGTGTCGATGTCACGCGTGAGCCGATCCCCGTCCTGCCGACGGTGCATTACAATATGGGTGGCATCCCCACCAACTATCATGGCGAGGTCATCTCGCCGAATGGTGGCGATGAAAACGCTGTTGTGCCCGGCCTGATGGCCATTGGCGAGGCGGCCTGTGTGTCGGTGCATGGCGCGAACCGGCTTGGCACCAATTCGTTGCTTGATATTGTTGTCTTTGGCCGCGCCGCCGCGCATCGCGCTGCGGAAACCTGCACCCCGGGCGGGGCCACGCGTTCGGCGCCGCAGGCGGCGACCGACAAGGCGCTGGAAAGGTTCGACCGCATGCGCCACGCCAAGGGCGACACCGGCGCGGCCTCGATCCGTCTGGAAATGCAGCAGGTGATGCAGAAGCACGCCGCCGTGTTCCGGTCTAGCGACAGCCTGTCCGATGGCGTGGCCAACATGGATCGGGTGGCCGCCAAGATGGGTGATATCGGGGTCAAGGACCAGTCACTGATCTGGAACACCGACCTTATCGAGGCGATGGAGCTGGAAAATCTGATGGGCCAGGCGCTGGTCACCATCCGGTCTGCCGACCAGCGCGAGGAATCGCGCGGCGCGCATGCGCATGAAGACTGGCCGGAGCGTGATGACGATAACTGGATGAAGCACACAGTTATGTGGCTTGATGAAAACAACCAATCGCGGCTCGATTATCGCAAGGTCGTGATGAACACGCTCAGCAACGATGTGGCGCCGATCCCGCCGGCACCGCGCGTCTATTGATCAGGCAAGTTTTACAAGGCATTTGGGCACCAGGTAACAAGGCAGTTTTTGAGGGCTGGCGACATCATGGCTGAATTCACCCTTCCGGCGCATTCGAAGATCACATCCGGAGATCACTATCCGGCCCCCGACGGGGCGTCCAATGTCCGCGCGTTCCAGATCTATCGCTGGTCGCCAGATGATGATGACAACCCGCGTGTCGACAGGTTCGAAATCGATCTTGATGACTGTGGCCCGATGGTCCTTGACGCGCTGATCAAGATCAAGAGTGAGCAGGACAGCAGCCTGACCTTCCGTCGGTCCTGCCGCGAGGGAATCTGCGGATCCTGTTCGATGAATATCGACGGCACCAACACGCTGGCCTGCCTGAAAAGCATCGAGGACGTGAAAGGTGACGTGAAGATCTTTCCACTTCCCCACATGCCGGTAGTCAAGGATCTGGTGCCTGATCTCAGCAATGCCTATCGCCAGCTTGCCTCGATAGAGCCATGGCTGAAGGCGGATGCCGACGCGCCCGAGGGCGAGGAGCGCCGCCAGTCCCCGGCGGAGCGAGAAAAGCTCGACGGATTATGGGAATGCGTGCTGTGTTTCAGCTGTTCGACCGCCTGTCCGAGCTATTGGTGGAACAGTGATGAATATCTTGGCCCGGCGGTACTGCTGCAGGCTTATCGCTGGGTGGCCGACAGCCGCGATGACAATACTGCCGAACGGCTTGACGTTCTGGATGACAGTTTCGCGCTCTATCGCTGCCACACCATCATGAACTGCGCCAAGACATGTCCCAAGGGACTGAACCCCGGCCAGGCCATTGCCAGCATCAAGAGCGAGATCGCCAGCCGGTGATGCCGCCGCTCTCCACCCCGACGCTGTCGCCGGAGTGACAAATGGCCGATACCGCCGCACCCGCCACGGTAGGCGCTGCCCTCACCGCCCGCATCGAGACAGGCGAGCTGTCGTTTGACGCCGGCCAAATGGCTGTGGCGGCGGCGCTTGACGATCTGATTATCAGACTGGCAAATACGCCAAACCGGCGCTGGCTCACCCGCCTTGCGCGCCGACCACAGCCTGTCACCGGTCTCTATATCCATGGCGGGGTCGGGCGCGGTAAGACCATGTTGATGGACATGTTCCACAAGGTGTCGGCCAACGCGAAGGGTGATATCCGGCCGTTCCGCCTGCATTTTCATGATTTCATGGTGATGGCGCAGGACGCTGTCCATGCCGCCCGTGAAGAGGGTGTCGACGATCCGATTGCGGTGGCGGCCGACAATCTGGCGGCGCATGGCCGGGTGATGTGTTTCGATGAAATGGAGGTGCGGGACATTGCCGACGCCATGATCCTGGCACGCTTGTTCACGGCGCTGTTTGAACGCGGGATCACGGTGGTGGCGACCTCGAACCGGCATGCGGACGATCTCTACAAGAACGGCCTCCATCGCGAGAGGTTCCTGCCGTTCATCAAGCTGTTGAAGACGCGGTGTGAGATTCGCGAAATTGCGGCTGGTCAGGATTGGCGCGCCAGCATGTTGGCCGCGCTGCCGGCCTGGTATGTTCCCGACGACCGGCGGGCCGAACAGGCGCTTGGCGACACGTTCCGCCAGCTTGCCGGACCGGTGCCGGTCACAAGCGATGTCATCAGGGTCGCTGGCCGCGAGATCCGGTTCGACCAGGTTGCCGGTGATGTGGCGCGGGCCAGCTTTGCGGCGCTGTGCGAGACGCCGTTGGCGGCGCGTGATTATCTTGCCATCGCCGGGCGATTTGCCGGGTTGATCATCGATCATGTGCCGGCATTGTCCGATGCAAATGAGGCGTCGGCGCGGCGTTTCATGTGGCTTGTCGATGCGCTCTATGACCGGCAGCGCTTTCTCATCGCTTCTGCCGCCAATGAAATCGAAACGCTGTATGACGGACATCATTTCGCCTTCGAATTTGACCGGACGAGATCGCGGCTTGGGGAAATGACCCGCCGGCATGCATCCGCGGGAGTGGCAATTCCTCTTGTTTAGCCGGGTGGATTCCGGTAAACCTCCGGCATTATTTTGCCACATCCATACAGGTATTGGCGATCCGCAATTCCAACCGTTTTTCAGGAACCGCACGATATGGCTCGCAACAAAATTTCACTGGTTGGCGCTGGCAACATCGGGGGCACCCTCGCCCTTCTCGCCGGTCTGAAGCAGCTTGGCGACGTGACGCTCTTTGATATCGCCGAGGGCATTCCACAGGGCAAGGCCCTCGATATCGCGCAGGCCAGCCCGATCGAGGGATTTGACGCCGTGCTTGCCGGGTCGAATGATTACGCCGCGCTGGCTGGCAGTGATGTGGTGATTGTCACCGCCGGTGTCGCCCGCAAGCCTGGCATGAGCCGCGATGATCTTATCGGTATCAACACCAAGGTCATGCAGCAGGTCGGTGCGGGCATCCGTGACAATTGCCCCGATGCCTTCGTGATCTGCATCACCAACCCGCTTGATGTCATGGTCGGGGTGTTGCAACAGGCTTCGGGCCTGCCGACGGCGCGTGTTGTTGGTATGGCGGGTGTTCTGGATTCGGCGCGGTTTCGCTATTTTCTGGCCGAGGAATTCCAGGTATCGGTCGAGGATGTTACGGCCTTTGTCCTTGGCGGCCATGGCGACACGATGGTGCCGCTTGTCCGCTATTCAACAGTCGCCGGCATTCCGGTGCCGGACCTGATCGCCATGGGCTGGTCGACCGAGGCAAAGATTGCCGAGATTGTGCAGCGTACGCGCGATGGCGGCGCGGAAATCGTCGGCCTGCTGAAAACCGGCTCGGCCTTCTATGCGCCGGCCTCATCGGCCATTGACATGGCCGAGGCGTATCTTCTCGACAAGAAACGCGTGCTTCCCTGTGCGGCGTATGTGGATGGTGCCTACGGGCTGTCAGGGCTCTATGTCGGCGTGCCGGTGGTGCTTGGTGCCGGTGGGGTCGAGCGCATTGTCGAGATTGCGCTGGATGATGAGGAAAAGGCGATGTTCGACCATTCGGTCGCCGCCGTGCTGGCGCTGAAAGAGGTTGTCGACACTTTGGAATAGGTTTGGGCTGGAATAGGTTCGGGTGCGGGCGCTCGTCCGCTTTGTGGGGGACTCAAGATGAACATCCATGAACATCAGGCCAAGACGTTGCTGGCCGGCTTCGGGGTCGCCGTGCCGCGTGGCAAGGCGGCCTTCTCGGTTGGCGAGGCGGTTGCAGCCGCCACCGAGCTTGGTGGACCGGTGCATGTCGTGAAGGCGCAGATCCATGCTGGCGGACGCGGTAAGGCAGGTGGGGTCAAGGTTGTCTCTTCGGTCGATGAGGTTCGCGAGATTGCCACCGATCTTCTTGGCAAGACCCTCGTTACGCACCAGACCGGCCCGCAGGGCCGCGAGGTCAGGCGGCTCTATGTCGAGGAAGGATGCGATATCGGTGATGAGCTTTACCTGTCGTTTCTTGTTGACCGTGGCAGCAGCCGGATCACCATCATCGCCTCCAGCGAGGGCGGCATGGATATCGAGGAGGTCGCCGCCACCGAGCCTGACAAGATCCTGTCCGTTGCCATCGACCCGGCAACCGGCCTGCAGGCGCATCACGCGCGCCGCCTTGCCGGTGTCATGGGGCTGTCGGGCGCGACGGTAAAACAGCTTCCGAAATTTCTTGGCGGCCTTTATGACGCTTTCACCGCGCTTGACGCCAGCCTGATCGAGATCAACCCGCTGGTGGTCACCGGGGCCGGTGATCTGTTGGCGCTCGATGCGAAGATGAGTTTTGATGACAACGCGCTGTACCGGCACCCTGAGGTGATGGCGCTTCGCGACCTGTCCGAGGAAGACCCGGCCGAGGTCCGCGCCAGCGAATTCGATCTGAACTATATCAAGCTTGATGGCAATATCGGCTGCATGGTCAATGGTGCCGGCCTTGCCATGGCGACAATGGACATCATTCAGCTGCAGGGTGGCTCGCCAGCCAATTTCCTGGATGTTGGCGGCAGCGCGACGACAGAACGCGTGACCGAAGCCTTCAAGATCATTCTCTCGGACGAGAATGTGCGCGGCATTCTGGTGAATATCTTCGGCGGCATCATGCGCTGTGACATCATCGCCGAAGGTGTTGTTGGCGCGGCCCGCACGCTTGGCCTCGACAAGCCGCTTGTGGTGCGGCTCGAGGGCACGAATGTCGATGAAGGCAAGCGCATCATGGCCGAAAGTGGCCTCGCCATCATTCCGGCGGACAATCTGGCTGATGCCGCGGCGAAGATCGTCGCCGCGACCGCCTGACGGGGGAAAGTCATGTCAGTTCTCGTGAATAATCAGACAAGGGTCATCTGCCAGGGCTTCACCGGCTCGCAGGGCACCTTCCATTCCGAACAGGCCATCGATTACGGCACCACCATGGTCGGTGGTGTCACACCCGGCAAGGGCGGGCAAATGCATCTTGGCCTGCCGGTGTTCAATTCGGTTGGCGAGGCGATGTCCGAAACCGGGGCCAATGCGTCGGTTATCTATGTGCCGCCACCTTTTGCCGCCGACTCGATCCTTGAGGCAATAGATGCCGACATGCCGCTGATCATCTGCATTACCGAGGGCATTCCGGTTCTCGACATGGTGCGGGTGAAACGGGCGCTCGATGGCAGCCCGTGCCGCCTGATCGGCCCGAACTGCCCCGGCATCATCACCCCCGGCGAATGCAAGATCGGGATCATGCCGGGCCACATCCATACCCCCGGCAAGGTCGGGATCGTCTCGCGGTCGGGAACGTTGACCTATGAGGCGGTGGCCCAGACAAGTGCGGTCGGGCTTGGCCAGTCGACCTGTATCGGGATTGGCGGGGATCCGGTAAACGGAACCAACTTCATCGATTGCCTGGAGATGTTTCTTGCCGATGACCAGACCGAGGCCATCGTGATGATTGGCGAAATCGGCGGTTCGGCCGAGGAAGAGGCAGCCGCTTTTTATAGTGCGCAGCCGAACAGGAAACCGATTGCCGGATTTATCGCTGGCCAGACGGCACCTCCGGGCCGCCGGATGGGCCATGCCGGCGCCATCGTCAGTGGCGGCAGCGGCGGCGCTGCCGACAAGATCGGGGCGATGCAGGCGGCCGGTTTCGAGATGGCGGAGTCGCCGGCGGACATCGGCAATGCCGTGACCCGCGCCATGGCGCGTGGTGTCTGAAACGCTGATGGCTTGAATCTCAGCCGCCAGCGCCTAGACTGGGGACGGGGACACAACATGAACGGGTGCTTTACACATGGATGACGCGGCGCAGGTGCCAGCCCCGCCAGATCCGGCTGGTGATTTTGATCTGACCTTCCTGTCGGCGGCCAACGCCACTTTCATTGCCGAAATGAACGCTGCCTGGCGGCGCGACCCCTCGACGGTCGACGCGCGATGGGCACGCTATTTCGAGCAATTGAATGCGACCGGCGACACCAGCGCCGAAATTGACCAGGGACCAAGCTGGGCGCGGAACGCAAGCCGCATTGTCGGTGCCACGGACCCCGCAGATTCGATCAATGCCGTGGCCGCCGGCCACGCCGCCGGGCGACGGATGAACGCCGATGACATGCGGGCGGCGACGCTGGATTCGCTTCGCGCGGTGATGCTGATCCGGGCCTATCGTATCCGTGGACATCTGATCGCCGATCTCGACCCGCTGTCGCTGGAAAACAAGCCGCTCCATCCCGAGCTTGATCCGGCCACCTACGGGTTCACCGACGAGGATTGGGACCGCCCGATCTTCATCAATTACGTTCTCGGGCTTGAGACGGCGACGCTTCGCGACATTGTCGAGACGCTGCGACGCACCTATTGCGGGACCATCGGAGTCGAATTCATGCATATTCAGGATCCGGCTCAGAAAGCCTGGATCCAGGAACGGATTGAGGCCATCGGCAACCGCACCGATTTCACCAAGCGCGGCAAGAAGGCGATCTATGAGCGCCTTGTCGATGCCGAGGAATTCGAGAAATATCTTCATAAGAAATATACCGGCACCAAGCGGTTCGGCATGGATGGTGGCGAGGCGATGATTCCGGCCATCGAGCAGATCCTGAAGCGAGGCTCGCAGCTTGGTCTTGGCGAGATTGTTCTCGGCATGGCGCATCGTGGCCGCCTGAACATGCTGCATAATGTGTTTGGCAAGCCGTTCCGGGCGATCATTTCAGAGTTTCTCGGCAATCCGGCCAATCCGGAGGATGCTGGCGGCTCGGGTGACGTGAAGTACCATATGGGGGCATCGTCCGACCGCGAATTCGATGGCAAGACGGTGCATCTCAGCATGGCGCCAAACCCGTCGCATCTGGAAATTGTCGACCCTGTTGTTGTCGGCCGGGTCCGTGCCAAGCAACATCAGCGCAATGATGACGACCGACGCGAAGTTGTCGGCATTCTGCTGCATGGTGATGCGGCCTTTGCTGGCCAGGGCGTGGTTGGCGAGACCTTTGCCTTCTCGGCGCTTCGCGGCTATCGCACCGGCGGCACGATCCACATCATCGTCAATAACCAGATCGGTTTTACGACAAGCCCGCATTACTCGCGCTCATCGCCCTATCCGACAGATGTGGCGAAGATGGTGATGGCGCCGATCTTCCATGTGAATGGCGATGATCCCGAGGCGGTTGTCCATGCGGCGCGGATTGCCATCGAGTTTCGCCAGGCGTTTGGCACCGATGTGGTGCTGGACATGTTCTGCTATCGCCGCTTTGGCCATAATGAGGGTGACGAGCCGATGTTCACCCAGCCATTGATGTACAAGACCATCGGCAAGCATCCGACGACGCGCACCATCTATGCCGACAAGCTGGTTGCCGAGGGAATCATGACCGAGGCCGAGGCACAGGCGGTGGTCGATGAACGGATTGCCTATCTTGATGCCGAGTTCGAGGCTGGCACCAGCTATCGCCCGAACAAGGCCGACTGGCTGGAGGGAAGCTGGTCCGGCATGCGCACCGCGCA
The DNA here is from genome assembly GCA_965657415.1 of Puniceispirillaceae bacterium (SeqCode). GTDB lineage: Bacteria > Pseudomonadota > Alphaproteobacteria > Puniceispirillales > Puniceispirillaceae > UBA8309. The sequence goes on from CBFHNZ010000039.1 coordinate 15,142, forward strand.
TGGTGTCGAGCGCCGCGGCGAGACCGCGGTTGATATCGACAAGCTACGCCAGATCGGTGAATCAATGACCACCGTTCCCGAGCATATGACGCTGAATCCGAAATTGACCCGCATCGTCGAGACACGGGCGGCGCGGATCAGGGATGGCGAGGGGCTGGACTGGGCCACCGCCGAACATCTGGCCTTTGGCTCGCTGGTTCTGGAGGGCGACATGGTGCGGCTGTCCGGGCAGGATTCCTGTCGTGGCACCTTCAGCCAGCGCCATGCCGTTCTTGTCGATCAGGCGAGCGAGGAACGCTATGCGCCACTGGCGCATCTCTCACCCGACCAGGCTGCCTTCGAGGTCATCGACTCGCCGCTCTCCGAAGCCTCGGTGATGGGTTTTGAATATGGCTTCTCGCAGGTCGAGCCGAATGCGCTGGTGATGTGGGAGGCGCAGTTCGGCGATTTCGCGACTGGCGCGCCGGTGGTGATTGACCAGTTCATCTCCTCGGGCGAGGCGAAATGGCTTCGCATGAACGCGCTGGTGCTGTTGTTGCCGCATGGCTATGAGGGGCAGGGCCCGGAACATTCATCGGCCAGACTTGAGCGCTATCTACAACTCTGCGCCGAGGATAATATGCAGGTCGTCAACTGCACGACGCCGGCCAATTATTTCCACGTTCTGCGTCGCCAGTTGCGCCGTGACTTCCGCAAGCCGCTGATCGTCATGACGCCGAAATCGCTGCTGCGTCACAAGGGTTGTGTCTCGTCGCTTGCCGATATGGGGCCGGGCACCAGCTTCCACCGTGTTCTCGACGAGCGCGACACGCAGGTGAAATCAGGCAAGGCAAAGCGGATCGTGATGTGCAGCGGCAAGGTCTATTACGATCTGGCGGCGGCGCGTGACGAGGCCAAGATGTGGGATGTCGAGATCATCCGGGTCGAACAGCTCTACCCCTTTCCGACACGGGCGGTGGTCGAGGTTCTGGAAAAGACACCGAATGCAACCATGATCTGGTGCCAGGAAGAGCCGCGCAATATGGGCGGCTGGACCTTTGTCCGCGACTTCATCGAGGAAGCCATGCAGACGGCGGATGCCAAACAGCAGCGCCTGATCTATGCCGGCCGCGCGGCTGCCGCCTCACCGGCGACGGGCACGCTCGGCCGTCATAAGCGTGAACAGGCCCAGCTTGTTGCTGATGCGCTTGGCCTTTCGGAAGACAAATAACACGGTCAGCCCACCACGGGCTGGCCAGAACGAAGTTTGACCGCGTGAAATTTGACAACAGGGGTGACACCCCCCGACCGAGGAGGCCATAGCGCCATGGCGATCGAAATCACAGTTCCTACTCTTGGCGAATCGGTGGCCGATGCAACGGTGGCTCGCTGGATAAAGAAAACCGGCGATGCCGTGGCTGCCGATGAACCTGTTGTCGAGCTGGAAACCGACAAGGTCACCCTTGAGGTGCCATCCCCGGCCGCCGGCACCCTTGGTGAGATCATCGCCGCCGAAGGGGCCAATGTTGAGGTTGGTGCCAGCCTGGCCATTCTGAATGAGGGCGCGGCCACGGCAGCTGTACCGGCTGCCCCACAAGTGACAGAGGCAGCAACCCCGGCACCGGCCCCGACGGCACCGGTCCCGACGGCACCGGCCTCCGACCTGCCGCTGTCGCCAGCGGTGCGTCGCCTGGTCGAGGAGAACAACCTCAACCCGGCCGCGATCACCGGCACCGGTGTTGACGGGCGTCTGACCAAGGCCGATGTGCTGGCCCATTTAAAGGGCGCGCCGGCGGCCCCGGTGGCAGGTGCCGCGCCAGTTGCCCCCGCCGGCCCGCGCCAGACCCCGCGCCCGGAGGATGCCGCGCGCGAGGAACGCGTGCCGATGTCAAAGCTTCGCCAGGTCATCGCCACGCGGCTGAAGACGGCGCAGAACAATGCCGCGATGCTGACCACCTTCAACGAGATCGACATGTCGGCGCTGATGACGATGCGCGCTGATTATCGGCAGGAATTCGAGGCCGCCTACGGCACGCGGCTCGGCTTCATGGGGATGTTCGTGTTGGCCTCGATCCAGGCGCTGCAGGATTTTCCGGCGGTGAATGCAGAAATCGACGGCACCGACATCATCTATAAGAATTACTACAATATCGGGGTGGCTGTCGGCACGCCGCAGGGACTTGTCGTGCCGGTTGTGCGGGATGCCGGTGCGATGAATCTGGCAGCCATCGAATCGCAGATCGCCGATTTTGGTGATCGCGCCCGCAATGGCAAGATCACCCCCGATGACATGGCCGGCGGTACTTTCACCATCTCGAATGGTGGTGTCTATGGCTCGCTGATGTCGACGCCGATCCTGAACCCGCCGCAGTCCGGTATCCTCGGCATGCACAAAATCGAGAAACGCCCGGTGGTGGTTGATGACCAGGTGGTGATCCGCCCGATGATGTATCTGGCGCTGTCCTATGACCACCGGATCATCGATGGTCGCGAGGCGGTGTCGTTCCTGGCCCGCATCAAGGAGCTTGTCGAGGATCCGCGCCGCCTCGTTCTCGGGGTCTGACACACCGCCGCCACACTGCCGTCATAGGGGGGCATAGGGGCGGCATGACATGATGAGCAAGCTGGAGATCCAGATGAGCGAAACCACATTCGACCTGATTGTTATCGGCGCTGGCCCGGGTGGCTATGTGGCGGCGATCCGCGCCGCACAGCTTGGCATGAAGGTGGCCTGTGTCGACAGGCGCGACAGCCTTGGCGGCACCTGCCTGAATGTCGGCTGCATCCCATCCAAGGCGTTGTTGAACGCGTCCGAACATTATGCCGAGGCGGCCGGTGGCGGGCTGGCGGCGCTTGGCATCTCCGTCGGCAGCGTGAAGCTCGATCTGCCGAAGATGATGCAGGGCAAGGACGAGATTGTCGGCAGCCTGACGGGCGGTATCGATTTCCTGTTCAAGAAGAACAAGATCACGCGTCTGCAGGGGCAGGCCCGTATCGACGGGCCGGGCAAGGTCACGCTGACCGACGGCAAGGACAAGGCAAGCTATGCGGCCGAGAAAATACTGATCGCCTCGGGAAGCCATGCCTCCAGCCTGCCGGGGATCGAGATTGACGAGACCCGGATTGTCAGCTCGACCGGCGCGCTGGCGCTGCCGAAGGTGCCGAAAAAGCTGATCGTGATCGGTGCTGGCTATATCGGGCTTGAGCTTGGCACCGTCTGGGCACGGCTTGGCGCAGAGGTTGAGGTGATCGAATTCCTGCCGCGTATCCTGCCCGGCATGGATGATGAGATTGCCAAGAAATTCATGGCCATCGCCAAAAAACAGGGGCTGAAATTCCGGATGAAGACAGCGGTGAAGGCGGCCAAGGCCGGCAAGACCGGCGTTACCCTGACAGTCGCACCTGCGGATGGTGGCGAGACCGAGACGATCAAGGCGGATATAGCGCTTGTCGCTGTCGGGCGGCACCCGGCAACCGACGGCCTTGGCCTTGAGGCCGCCGGCGTGGCGATGACCGAGCGCGGCCGCATTAGGGTCGATTCGCGATTCGAGACCTCGGTTGAGGACATCTATGCCATCGGCGATGTGATCGACGGGCCGATGCTGGCCCACAAGGCCGAGGAGGATGGCGTTGCCGCTGTCGAGATGATGGCGGGCATTGCCGGTCATGTCGATTACGACCTTGTGCCGGGGATCGTCTATACCGCGCCCGAAGTGGCCACGCTTGGCAAGAGCGAGGAGGCGCTGAAAGAGGCGGGAATCGCCTATAACAAGGGAAGCTTTCCGTTTTCGGCGAACAGCCGCGCGCGTGCGCAGGGCCATGCCGACGGCTTCGTGAAAATTCTTGCCGATGCCGAGACCGACCGTGTTCTTGGCGTTCACATCATCGGCCATGAGGCCGGCACGATCATCCATGAATGCGCCACCGCGATGGCCTTTGGCGCCTCGTCAGAGGATATCGCGCGCACCTGTCACGGGCATCCGACGCTGAACGAGGCGGTCAAGGAAGCGGCGCTGGCGGTCGATGGGCGTGCTATTCATATGTAAGGCCATTCAATATCCGGGCATCGATTCCCCGCGTCAGGAGGCGCGGGGATGGGTCTCACGATGCATGCGCACAAGATGCGCCTCATCGACATTGGTGTAGCGCTGTGTTGTCGACAGGCTGGCATGGCCGAGAAGTTCCTGGATCGCCCGAAGATCGGCACCATTGCCAAGAAGATGCGTGGCAAAGGCGTGGCGAAGCGCGTGCGGTGTCACATGCGCCGGCAGGTTCAATTCCAGCCGTAATGCCTCGACAAGCCGCTGGGCGGCGCGTGCGCCATAGGCATTGCCGCGGGCGCTGACAAACAGCGGACCTGCCGCCCCGGCGTCGAATGGACAGCAATCAAGATAGGCATCTACAGCGCCGGAGACGGCCGGAAGCACGGGTACGTCACGAACCTTGCCCCCCTTGCCGGCGATTCGCAGCCATTCGCCAAGCGGTGCGGTGCCGCGAGTCAGGCCGACCGCCTCGGAAATGCGCAGCCCGCTGCCATACAGAAGCATCAGCAAGGCGAAATCCCGCTGTTTGGTCCAGTCCTCGCCCCGGCGTCGGAAAATAGCCGCCAGCAGCGCCTTTGCATCCCCCTCTGACACTGGCTTGGGAACCGACTTCGCCGGCCGTGGGGCGCGAAGCCAGCTCAGGTCATTGACCGTCATCCTGCTGGTGCGCCCGCAAAAGCGGTAGAATCCACGCAAGGCAGATACCCGGCGGGCGATCGTGCTGCGCGCCAGATCACGCGCTGTCATATCGGCAAGCCAGCCCCGAAAGCGCCGCCTGTCGGGCGTCACCTCGGTGCCGACATGGCGAAAATAGTCGTCAAGATCGGCGGCATAGGCGGCAAGCGTGTTGGCACCATAGCGCCGCTCGGTCTCCAGCCAGGCAAGCCAGGCCCGCCGGTGCGTCACGATATCCTGCTGACCTGCCATTGCCCGCCTGCCATTGTTCACCTGCCATTGTTGAGCCGCCATCGCCGCACCAAGATCGCCGCTACAAGATCGACTGTCCTGTACCTTCCCAATCCGAGATGAAGGCTGCCAGACCCTTGTCGGTCAGCGGGTGCTGATAGAGGGCGGTCAGGATTTTCGGCGGCAGCGTAACGACATTGGCCCCGAGCATCGCCGCATCGACAACATGCTGCGTGCTGCGCACCGAGGCGACAAGTACCTCGGTCGGCATGTCATACTGGTCATAGATGGTGCAGATTTCCTCGATCAAGCCCATGCCATCATGTCCGATATCATCGAGCCTGCCGACAAAGGGCGAAATGAAGGTGGCACCGGCCTTTGCCGCCAACAACGCCTGTCCAGCTGTAAAGCACAGCGTGACATTGACCTGCGTCCCCGCCTCGCGAAGCTCGCGGCAGGTCCGAAGCCCGGCCTCGGTCAGCGGCACCTTGACGGTGACATTCGGCGCCAGCGCGGCAAGCTTCTTGCCCTCTTTCAGCATTGTCTCGAAATCGGTTGCTGCCACCTCGGCGCTGACAGGGCCATCGACCATCTCGCAGATCTGGGCGATGGTTTCCAGAATGTTGCGACCCGATTTGGCAATCAGTGACGGGTTCGTGGTCACGCCATCAACAAAGCCGCTGGCGATGTGGGCTTCGATCTCGCTGATATCAGCGCTGTCGAGGAAAATTTTCATGTCAAGAAATCCGCTCTCCGGTGTAGGTTGGTGTCGGCCGTGCCAACGCGCCGGCCAACGCGCGGAGTGTATCGCATGACAGGTGGCAAATCCACCTGTCCAGTATCATTGGGGGCGGTTAGATGGGGGCGGGTCAGGGGGTGACCTCGACAACGGAAACCGGCAGCAGCCAGAAAACCGTCCGGGTTGCCGTTGCGGTGCCGCTCGACCGCAGCTTTGATTACAATGCGGATGGTCTGGCACTGTTGCCGCGCGGCAGCATCGTCACTGTTCCCTTTGGCCCGCGCCAGCTGAACGGCATCGTTCTGGGCCCGGGTGACGGCACCATCCCGGCGACCACGCTGAAGGCGGTGACGGGGGTGGCACCGCTGCCGCCCTTGCCGCCAAGCTTTGTCGATTTCCTCGAACGTGTCGCCAGCTGGACGATGGCACCAATCGGCGGGGTGGTGAAGATGGCGCTGAGCCAGCCGCAGGCCCTGCAACCGCCGCCGCAGCGCAAGATCTATCGCCGCCCGGACACGCCGCCCGCCGATGAAAGACTGACCGCCGCGCGCCGCCGCGTGGCCGAGGTGCTGGCGGTGGCCGGCGCGCTGTCGGCCGCCGATCTGCAGCGTGAGGCCGGGGTCAGTGCCGGCGTGATCACGGCGATGGTGAAAGCTGGCGGTCTGGATATCCTGCTTGTCAGCGACAGCAGGCCGCCGCCACGCCCGCACCCCGTCGCCGGCCCGCCGCCAACCCCCGACCAGACCGCTGCGATGCAGGAAATCAACGGCAATCTCGGCAGCGGCTTTGCGCCGATGCTGCTGGACGGGGTAACCGGATCGGGCAAGACCGAGGTGTATTTCGACGCTGTCGAATCGGTCGTCGCGGCAGGGCGGCAGGCGCTGATCCTACTGCCGGAGATTGCGCTGTCGGCGGCCTGGAAACAACGCTTTCAGGATCGATTCGGCGTGCCGCCGACGGAATGGCATTCCGACATTGCCCCAGGCCGCAAGCGCCGCGCCTGGCGGCATGTCGCGCTTGGCGAGGCGTCGGTGGTGGTCGGTGCCCGCTCGGCGCTGTTCCTGCCTTTCTCTGATCTTGGTCTGATTGTTGTCGATGAAGAGCATGAACATGCCTACAAGCAGGAAGATCAGGTGACCTACCACGCCCGCGACATGGCGATATTGCGGGCCCGTCTGCAGAACTGCCCGGTCATTCTCGCCACTGCAACGCCGTCACTGGAAAGCTGGGTCAATGCCGGCAAGGTTGGCGACCCGCCGCGCTACCGTCATATCAGTCTGCCGCAGCGTGTTGGCACGGCGCAGCTTCCCGAGATTGCCGCGGTTGATCTTCGGCGTACTCCGCCGGAGCGGGGCCGCTGGTTGGCACCACCGCTTGTCGAGGCAATGACCGAGCGGCTGGAGTCCGGTGAGCAATCATTGCTGTTCCTAAACCGCCGCGGCTATGCGCCGCTGACATTGTGTGGGGCCTGCGGTCACAAGGTGACCTGCCCGAACTGTGACAGCTGGATGGTCATGCACCGGCTTGCCGGACGGCTGAAGTGCCACCATTGCGGCTATGCGGAGCGGCCGCAACGCGGCTGTGTGGAATGCGGCGAGGAGGATAGCATGCAGGCATGTGGACCAGGCGTCGAACGGCTTGCCGAGGAGGTGCTGCAGCGCTTTCCCGAGGCGCGATTCGCCGTTTTTTCAAGTGATACGGTGGCCACCCCAGCCAGCGCCGAGAGTTTCGTTCGTTCGGTTGTCGATGGTGAGGTGGATATCATCATCGGGACGCAGATGGCGGCAAAGGGTCACCACTTCCCAAATCTGACGCTGGTTGGGATTGTCGATGCCGATCTCGGGCTGGCCGGCGGTGACCTGCGTGCCGCCGAGCGCAGTTTCCAGATGCTGGCGCAGGTGGCGGGGCGCGCCGGTCGTGCGATGCGGCCCGGACTGGCGCTGCTGCAGACGATGGACAGCACCAACCCGGTGATGGAAGCTCTTCTCGGCGGTGATCGTGACAGATTTCTGAAGGCCGAGGCAGATTCGCGGCGGATTGCCGGGATGCCGCCATTCGCGCGGCTTGCCGCGTTGGTACTGTCGGCGCCGGATCCGCAGCGATTGCAGGCGGCGATGCAGGCGCTTGATGCCAGTCGCCCGCATTATCATGGTGTTGACATCTTCGGGCCAAGCCTGGCACCGCTGGGATACCTGCGGGGACGCCACCGTGGCCGGGCGCTTGTCAGGGCCGACAAGACGGTTGATATTCAGGCGGTGATTGCGGCCTGGCTGGCGGCGGCGTCATTGCCGTCGGGTGTCAGACTGCAGGTCGATATCGACCCCTACAGCTTTCTGTAGATGACGCGATGCTGCGGGCCTCGTTTCTGACCCAAAATAGGCCGCTTCGGCGCTTGCCTTTCCGACACGGGTATGATAGCCAGCACACCGGCGCAAATGGTCTCCGGTCGCTGTCGGATACAGCCTGTGCCAGTGTGAAAAAAGCCATTGTGAAAAATTCCTGTTGATGAGGGCACGTCGTTGAGTTCTAGCGCTAAGGGTCTTGCCGGCCGTTATGCAGGT
>CBFHNZ010000040.1:0-23143 GCA_965657415.1 Puniceispirillaceae bacterium (SeqCode)
CGGCTAAGGAACCGTTAACGACAGAAAACTAATGTGGGATTTCGGTGGTTATTTTTTTTGGGGAGGGGAGAGAGATAGTCTGAACCATGGGCGCGTTAACCGCACGGTCGGGCCACACGGTCAGACTTTCCCGTTCAGACTTTCCCGTTCAGACTTGCCCGATCTAGCCAACTTGTCATACAGGCAATTCGCTCTCAACCAGCCGCGCCCAGTAGGTCGCCCCCACCGGCAGCACCTCGTCATTGAAATCATAGCGCGCACCATGCAGCAGCGCGTCGGCCGGCGCCGGGCCGGAGCCGAGCCAGATATAGGCCCCCGGCCTTTCCTCCAGCATGAAGGCGAAATCCTCCGCCCCCAGCGAGGGTTCGATATCTCGCGCCACCGTGCCGTCGCCAAGAACAGCCTCCATCACGGTGCCGGCGCGCGCTGCCTCGGCCGCGTGATTGACCGTCGCCGGATAGCCGGGATGCCACCGGAAATCGAGGGCGCAGTCATAAGTTGTGGCGATCGTCTTGGACATCTCGCGGATCGCCGTTTCCAGCGCCGTGCGGGTCTCCTGGCTGAAGGATCGCGCGGTGCCGGCGAGACTGACCGTATCGGGGATGACATTATGCGCGCTGCCGGCCTGAAAGACAGTGACGCTGACAACCGCCGAGTCCACCGGCGAGACGCGGCGCGAGACGATGGTCTGCAGCGACTGCACGATGGCGGCACCGCAGGGGATCGGGTCGATCGTCAGATGCGGCATCGCGGCATGGCCGCCGCGCCCTGTCACCGTCATCTCGAACATGTCGGCATTGGCCATGCAGACGCCGGAATGGATCCCCGCCTCGCCGGCCGCCATCGACGGCCAGTTATGGAGGCCCCAGACAGTCTCCATCTCGAATTTCGTGAACAGCCCGTCATCGATCATCGCCTTGCCGCCGGCTCCGCCTTCCTCGGCGGGCTGGAAGATGAAATAGACCGTACCGTCGAAATTGCGCGTTTCGGCAAGATATTGCGCCGCACCAAGAAGCATCGTCGTATGGCCATCATGCCCGCAGGCATGCATCCGCCCCGGATTTTGCGAGGCATGCGCAAAGTCGTTCATCTCCTGCATCGGCAGGGCGTCGATATCAGCCCGCAACCCGATCGCCCGCGTGCCATCGCCGCGGCCATGAAGCACGCCGACAACGCCCGTCTTGCCCATGCCGCGATGCACCTCGATGCCGAATTCGGCCAGCCTGGCGGCGATGAAGTCTGAAGTCCACGCCTCCTCATAGCCGATTTCAGGATGCATGTGCAGCTGATGGCGCCAGCCACGATGTTCGTCGGCGCGGCTGGCGATGGAGTTTATGACAGTGGTATTCATGACGGTCATGGGGCCTCGGCGGGGCTGCTGTTTCGCTACCCTCAATGTTCATCCCTATACCGCCCGAGGTCAAGCTTGCATCCTGCCGATGGCCACCCACCGGATGCTGGCCCGGATGCGTCGATTTGCGGGATGTGACGGCGTTTTCAGGCGGCGCTGTTTCTGATATGCAGGTTGACGATCCGCGCCGCCGGTCTGCCTGTGCAGAACCGTGTCGGGCCGGACAAATCGGTGGTCGGCAGGGGGACAGGTGCCGTGACGGCCACAGCGCAGATTGGCGATGCGATGACAGGTGCCGCCGGACCCGATGTTCGCGAGGACCGTTACCGTGTTATGAAACAGACCTGCAGGCCGGATCACGGCCTGCCAAGACCGGGTGAGAGATCATGGCGTCAGACAAGCTGGACCATGCAGGACCAGATAGGGGCCTGAGTGGCCTGCCGGGTGGCAAGCCGAAATATTCGGCCTTCGCGCTCGCGCGGCAGGCGATGCAGTATCATCAGGGATGGCAGCGCGCCTGGCGCGATGCCCAGCCGCAGGACGAATATGATGTCGTCATCATCGGTGGCGGCGGGCATGGGCTGGCAACCGCCTACTACCTCGCCGCCGTGCATGGCATCAGCCGCGTTGCCGTGGTTGAGAAGGGCTGGCTTGGCGGCGGCAATACCGGCCGCAACACGACAATTATCCGGTCAAACTATCTGTGGGATGAATCGGCGGCGATCTATGAACATGCGCTGAAACTGTGGGAAGGCATGTCGCAGGATCTGAACTTCAATGTGATGTTCAGCCAGCGCGGCGTCCTGACCATCGCGCATTCCGAACATGAGCTTCGCGAGATGTCGCGGCGGGTCCATGCCATCCGGATGAACGGCATCGATTCCGAAATTCTGGGCCCGGACGAGATCAAGACATTCGTGCCAATCATCAATACCGACCAGACCATCCGCTATCCGGTCATGGGAGGTTTCCTGCAAAAGCGTGGCGGCACCGCGCGGCATGACGCCGTTGCCTGGGGCTATGCACGGGCGGCTGACGATCTCGGCGTCGACATCATCCAGAATTGCGAGGTCACCGGATTGCGCCGCAATGGCCGCCGCATCGTCGGCCTTGATACCAGCCGCGGTTTCATCAAGACCCGCAAGGTGGGCTGCGTTGTCGCCGGTCATTCCAGTGTGATGGCGGCGATGGCCGACATTCGCCTGCCCCTGGCCAGCCGGCCGCTGCAGGCGTTGGTCTCCGAGCCGATCAAGCCGATCCTCGACACCGTCATCATGTCGAACGCCGTGCATATGTATATCAGCCAGTCCGACAAGGGCGAGATGGTGCTTGGTGCCGGTGTCGACAAATACAACTCCTACGCCCAGCGCGGCTCCTTCCCGGTGCCGGAGCATATGATCTCGGCCGCGGTCGAACTGTTTCCGGTGCTGTCACGGCTTCGCATGCTGCGACATTGGGGCGGCATCGTCGACACCTGCCCCGACGCCTCGCCGATCATCTCGAAGACCGATGTCGAGGGGCTGTATTTCAACTGTGGCTGGGGCACTGGCGGCTTCAAGGCCACACCGGGGTCCGGCCATGTCTTCGCCGACCTGATCGCCAATGACCGGCCGAACAGCATTGCCGCGCCCTATGCGCTGGACCGTTTCCAGACTGGTCTGCTGATTGACGAACATGGCGCCGCTGGCGTAGCGCACTGACGCGGAGGGATAAATCATGCTGCTGATCACCTGTCCCCATTGTGGCCCGCGCGACGAGAGCGAGTTCAGCTGCGGCGGCGAGGCGCACATCGCCCGCCCGCGCGCCGAAAACAGCCTGACCGACGCCGAATTCGCGGATTACCTGTTCCTGCGCGACAACCCGAAGGGTCTGTTCCTGGAACGCTGGCGCCACGCCGCCGGTTGTCGGCGCTGGTTCAACATGGCGCGCGATACCGTGACCCACGAGATCATCGAAATCTACCCGATGGGAAGCGGCCCCGCCTCCAAGGCCGGCAAGGCCGCGCACGCCGCCAGCTGGCGGCGTGACACCGCCGCCGAGGCAGCTGCGAAACCGCCATCTAAACCGGCGCGCAAGGGCCAGGCGAAGAAGGATAAGGCATCATGACAAAGACGCGCCTGTTCACCCGCGCCGCACCGCCGCAATTGCTGCGCAGCAGCGCCGGCGGCCGCATTGACCGCGGCACGCCTGTCAGCTTCACCTTCGACGGACGCACCTATCAGGGCTATGCAGGCGACACGCTGGCCTCGGCCCTGCTGGCGAACAATGTCCACCTTGTCGGCAGGTCGTTCAAATATCACCGGCCGCGCGGCATCCTTGCCGCCGGATCGGAAGAACCGAACGCGCTTGTCCGGGTGGGGCGCGGCGCGCATGCCGAACCGAATCTCCGCGCCACGCAGGTGGAAATCCATGAAGGTCTGTATGCCGAAAGCCAGAACCGGTTCCCGTCGCTGAAATTCGATGTCGGCGCGGTCAATTCAGCGCTGCAATCCTTCTTCCCGGCCGGTTTCTACTACAAGACCTTCATGTGGCCAGCCTCCATGTGGATGACTTATGAGCATGTGATCCGCCGCGCCGCCGGCCTTGGCCGCGTTGCCGATGACCATGATGATCCCGACCGCTATGAGCGTATTCACGCGCATTGTGATGTGCTGGTGGCCGGCGGCGGTGTTGCCGGGCTGATGGCGGCACTACAGGCCGCGCGAAGCGGTGCCCGCGTGATCCTGGCCGACGAGCAGAATGAATTTGGTGGCTGGCTTCTTGGCGAGGCTGACGTGACGATCAATGGCAAGGCACCGGCAGGCTGGATCGCCGGGGTGATTGCCGAACTGGCGGCGATGGATGATGTCACGCTGCTGCCGCGGACCACCGTGTTTGGTTATATGGACCATAATTTCCTGACGCTGACAGAATCCGTCACCAACCATATGGCCAGCCCACCAGCGCATCTGCCGCGCCAGCGTCTGTGGAAGGTGCGGGCCGCGCAGACCGTGCTGGCGCAGGGCGCGCATGAACGTCCCCTGGTCTTTTCCGGCAATGATCTTCCCGGGGTGATGCTGTCCGGCGCGGTGCGGACCTACATCAACCGCTATGGTGTCGTACCGGGCAACCGCACCGTCGTCTTCACCAACAATGATGATGCCTATCGCACGGCGCTGGCGCTCCATACGGCCGGCGCGCATGTGCTGGTCGTCGATCTGCGTCGTGACCTTCGCGGCGAGCTGGTGAAATCTGTTCGTGCTGCCGGGATCGAGGTTCTGAGCGGCCATGCCGTGACCATCGCCAGCGGCACACAACATCTGGCCCGCGTCGAGATCGCGCCGGTCAATGAGGGCGGCAGCGCTGTTCTTCAGGACCCGTTCCATATGGATTGCGATCTGCTGGCCATGTCGGGCGGCCTGTCACCGGCCGTGCATCTGCATTCACAGGCGCGCGGCAAGCTTGGCTGGGATGAAAAGCTGCTTTGCTTCAAGCCAACAACAGTCCATGAGGCAAGCTTCAATGCCGGGGCCGGCAATGGCGTGTTCGACACCGAAAAGGCGATCGCCGACGGTCTGAAGGCTGGCAGTGCGGCGGTGAAGGCCGTCGGCCTGTCCGCCAGCGACACCGCGGCGCCGAGCGTCGAAGCGCCAAACCAGAGCTGGCGGCCGCTCGCCGCCTGGAAGATCAGCAACGGCCATGGCCCCGGGCAGGGACCGAAAGCCTTTGTCGATTTCCAGAATGATGTCACCGCCTCGGATGTCAGCCTTGCCGCCCGTGAGGGATATCAATCAGTCGAGCATCTGAAGCGCTACACCACCCTTGGCATGGCGACCGACCAGGGCAAGACATCGAACATCAACGGGCTGGCGATCCTCGCCGACGCCCTTGGCCGCGAGATTCCGGAGGTTGGCACCACCACCTTCCGCATGCCCTACACACCGACCAGCATCGGGGCCATCGCCGGGCGCGATATCGGCACGCTGTTCGACCCGACGCGCCTGACCCGGATGGATGACTGGCACCGCGCCAACGGCGCCACCTTCGAGCATGTCGGCCAGTGGATGCGCGCCTGGTACTATCCCAAACAAGGCGAGACGATGCAGGATGCTGTCAACCGCGAGGTGCTGGCCACCCGCATGACGGCCGGCATTCTTGATGCCTCTACCCTTGGCAAGATCGATATCCAGGGCCCCGACGCAGCGGAATTCCTGAACCGCCTCTACACCAACAGCTGGCTGAAGCTGGGCATCGGAAAATGCCGCTACGGCCTGATGCTGAAGGATGACGGCATGGTGATGGATGACGGCGTGACCACGCGGCTTGCCGAAAACCATTTCCACATGACCACGACAACCGGTGGTGCCGCTGGCGTTCTGGACTGGATGGAGGAATGGCTGCAGACCGAATGGCCAGATCTCAAAGTCTATCTGACCTCGGTAACCGAGGAATGGTCGGTGGCGACGCTGTCGGGGCCGAATGCGGCGAAGATCCTGCAGGCCGCCGGCATCGATATCAGCCTCGATACAGCCGATTTCCCGTTCATGAGTATGCGCGAGGCGCATATCGCCGGCCTGCCGGTGCGTGTCTTCCGGATATCCTTCACCGGTGAGCTGTCATACGAGATCAACATCCGGGCCCGCCATGGCCTGGCGCTGTGGACACATCTGATGACCGCCGGCGAGACCTTCGGCCTGACGCCTTACGGCACTGAGGCGATGCATGTTCTGCGCGCCGAGAAAGGCTTCATCATCGTCGGCCAGGAAACCGACGGGTCTGTGACACCGCAGGATCTGGGGATGGACTGGATTGTCTCGAAGGTGAAGCCGGACTTCATCGGCAAGCGGGCGCTGGAGCGCGCCTCAATGGCGGCGGACGACCGCAAGCAACTTGTCGGGCTCCGGACCCGCGACCGCAAGCGCGTCATCCCCGAAGGCGCACATGCCGTCCTCGACCCTGCCGAGGAGATGCCGATGACGATGCTTGGCCAGGTCACCTCATCCTATTATTCGCCGAATGTCGGCGGCTCCATCGCCATGGCGATGCTGAAGGGCGGGCGGGCGCTGATGGGCGGCACCGTCTATCTGCCGATGTTGGATGGCGATATCATCGAGGCCGAGGTTGTCGAGCCGTTGTTCTTTGACCCGAAGGGAGAGCGCATCAATGGCTAGCGTTTCAAACGAAGGTGAACGGCCACCGGGCCGCACCGCCCTTGCCGGCATGACGCCATCGACACTTGCCAACCCCGATGGCGGCAAGCCCGGGCTGGTCGTCACCGAACTGGCGCATCTTGGCAAGATCAACCTGCGCGGCGGCAATGACATGCTGCCGGCGATCAGCAATCACACGGGGTGCGGCGCACTGCCTGACAACAACCGCGTTGTCACGGTTGGCGACCGGCATCTTGTCTGGCTTGGGCCGGATGAATTCCTGCTTCTCTGCGCTGCCGGCAGCGAAACACATCTCTACAGCCAGCTGGTTCTGGACATGGCCGGCATTCATGCGGCGGTGACCAATGTGACCGACAGCCTGTGTGCCCTGTCCTTGCGTGGGCCGGCCGTGCGGCAGGTGCTGGCGAAGGGATGTTCGCTGGATCTCCACACGTCGAAATTCACCGCTGGCGATGCTGCGCAAACGATGCTGGCGCATGCCGCGGTCACACTGATCGCGAATGAAGCGGCCGGCTTTACGCTGATCTGCCGGACCAGCTTCGCCCCCTATGTCGCCGAATGGCTGATCGATGCCGGGCTGGAGTTCGGGGCCAACTTCCGCGGGTGACGCGGCGTTTGCCATCACAGCGTCTTTTGGCATCACTGACAGGCTCTAGAATTCAGAATCCGGAAGCTCTTCCATCCGTTTCGCGATGAAGGCACGCAGCGCCTCATCCGTGGCCGGGTCGATCTCCGGCGCCTCATAGCTGGCCAGCATCTGGCTGGCACGAGCGCGGGCCCGGCTATGGCTTTCCACCGAGCCTTCGGACGACCATTGCTCAAAGGTCGTATTGTCGGCCAGCTCGGAACGCCAGAAGGCAGTCTCGAAATTCGCCTGTGTGTGGGCCGAGCCGAGGAAATGCTTGCCGGGGCCGGTTTCACGCAGCGCATCAAGCGCCTGCCCATTCTCGCTGATATCGATGCCGTCGACGACACTCTGCATCATCGTCAACTGATCGGCATCGAGTATCAGCTTGGCGTAGTCGGCGACAAGCCCGCCTTCCATCCAGCCACCCGCATGAAGCACGAAATTCACCCCACCCATGACCGTCGGCATGATGGTGTTGGTGGATTCATAGGCAGCCTGTGCATCGGCCGTCTTGGCCGCCGTCAGCGACCCGCCACTGCGGAACGGCACACCAAGCCGACGTGCCAGCTTGGCGCACCCAAGCAGCACCTTTGCCGGTTCCGGCGTGCCAAAGGTCGGCGCACCTGTCTGCATCGACATAGAGCTGGCGAAACTGCCAAAGACCACCGGCGCGCCCTTGCGCACCAACTGTGTAAAGGCAATGCCGCTCATTGCCTCGGCAAGTGTCTGCGCCAGCGTGCCGGCCACCGACACCGGCGACATCGCGCCGGCCAGAATGAAGGGCGAGGTGATGACAGCCTGATTGTTGCGGGCATAGACCTTGAGCGCGCCAAGCATTGTCGCATCCCAGGTCATCGGCGAATTGGCGTTGATCAGATTGATGATAACGGTGTTGTCTTTGACAAACTCCTCACCGAATAGGATTTTCGACATGTCGATCGTATCCTGCGCTCGTTCCGGTGCCGTGACCGAACCCATATAGGGTTTGTCGGACAGGCTCTGATGCGCATAGACCATCTCCAGATGCCGTTTTGTGACCGGCAGATCGACAGGCTCGCACACCGTGCCGCCGGAATGGTGAAAGCCGGGAAGCATATAGACAAGCTTCACGAAATTCCGGAAATCCTCGATCGTCGCGTAGCGTCTCTCATCTGTCAGGTCACGGACAAAGGGTGGCCCGTAAACCGGGGCGAACACCATGTTGTTACCGCCAATCTCGACGGATCGTTCCGGATTGCGCGCATGCTGGGTGAAGGCTGACGGGGCCGTCCCACACAGCTCACGCGCCAGCCCGCGCGGGAAATGCACACGCTCACCCCTGACATCACACCCGGCACCCTTGAGCAGGTCGCGTGCCTCCTCATCCTCCAGAAAATCAATCCCGATCTCTTCAAGGATGGTCTCGGCATTGGCCTCGATGATCTCCGCAGCCTCGTCGCTCAGGATGTCGACGGGCGGCAGATTGCGGGTGATGAACGGCTTTGCCGAACCACCGCCGGCACCGGAACGCATCTGCCGCCTGGCATCGCGGCCACCGCCGCGCCGGCTGCGGCGCTGGGATGTTTCTACGTCAGACATTTGAATGCCCCTGTTCTGTCAGTCAGTCCTGCGATTTCGCGTGCTTCAGGCACGCAGCTTTTCGTTTGCCGGGTCGTAGGGCGATTCCTCGATCACCGTGGCGGCGAGACGCTGGTCGAGAATATCGATCATCAGCTTTGTCCCTACCGTTGCAAGATCCGGGCGTACCATCGCCATGGCAAGCGACTTCTCAACGCGGAAACCATAGCCGCCGCTGGTGGCACGTCCGACAACCTCGCCATCGGGAAGCATGATCGGATTGCCGCCAATGGCGTCGGCATCGGTGGTGTCATGCACCTCGATGGTAACCATGGCGTTGGCAAAACCGCGCTCCTGCCATTCGCTCAATTTCTGGCGGCCGATGAACTCACCCTTGTTCAGATGCACAAAGCGATCAAGGCCGCTTTCCAGCGCCGCATATTCAATCGACAATTCGGTGCCCACCATGCGGTAGGACTTCTCCAGCCGCATTGCATCCATGGCGCGGATGCCGAACGGCTTCAACTGAAATTCGGCACCGGCTTCCATCAGCGCATCGAAAATGTGGTTCTGATATTCAATCGGATGGTGCAACTCCCACCCAAGCTCGCCGACATAATTCATCCGGAACGCCATCGCCGGCGCCAAATTGACATCGATCAGACGGCTCGACAGCCACGGGAACGCCTTATTGCCAAGATCGGTGCGGGTGACTTTCTGCAGGATGTCCCGCGCGCGCGGCCCGACCAGCACCAGAACACCGATTGAGTTGGTCAGATTGTCGAACCTCACCGACCCGTCATCCGGCATGTGTTTCTTGATCCAGTCATGATCCAGCCGCTGGCCGGCACCGGCCGACACAATGTAGAAGCTGTCCGTTGCTTCGCGCTGGATTGTATATTCGGAATGCACACCGCCCCGTTCCGTCAGCGCATGGGACAGTGACACCCGCCCGATGCCCTGCGGCAATTTATTGGCGGTGAGATTATCCAGAAACGCCTCGGCACCGGGGCCGGAAATCCGGCATTTGGCAAAGGCCGTCATGTCGAGGATCCCGGCATGTGCCGCGGTGTGGCGCACCTCATTGCCGACATGCTCAAACCAGTTGGAGCGGCGGAAGGACCAGTGATCCTCCTGCGGCACACCCTCGGGTGCGAACCAGTTGGCCCGCTCCCAACCGAATTTCTGGCCGAACACCGCGCCAAGCGATTTCAGCCTGTCATAGCAGGGGGCCGTGCGAAGCGGGCGTGCGCCGCCGCGTTCCTCATCCGGATAATGGATGACGAAGACATTCTCATACGCCTCTTCATTCTTCGCCTTCAGGTAAGCTTCGGTGGTGTAGCTTCCATACCGGCGCGGGTCGACGCCGAGCATGTCGATTGTCGGCTCGCCCTCAACGATCCATTCGGCAAGTTGCCAACCGGCACCACCAGCCGCAGTGATGCCGAAACTGTGACCCTCGCTGAGCCAGAAATTCGGCAGATCCCAAGCCGGTCCGATGATCGGGTTGCCATCAGGCGTATAGGCGATCGCGCCGTTATAGACCTTCTTCACGCCGGATTCGCCAAAGGCAGGCACCCGGTGCATGGCAGATTCAATATGCGGCTCGAGACGCTCCAGATCCTCCTGGAACAGCTCATATTCGGAATCGGCGCTTGGCCCATCGACATAGCATGCCGGCGCCCCGGCCTCATACGGGCCAAGGATCAGGCCGCCAGCTTCCTCACGCATATACCAGCGCCCATCCGAATCACGAAGAACGCCCATTTCGGGCAGCCCCTCGGCATGCCGTGCCTTGATGGCCTCATGCGGTTCGGTGACGATATATTGATGCTCGACCGGAATAACCGGAACATTCAGCCCGACCATGCGGCCTGTCTGGCGGGCAAAATTGCCGGTTGCACTGATGACATGCTCGCAGGTTATCTCGCCCTTGTCGGTTGTCACCTTCCATTCACCGGCCTCGGTCCGCGAAATTCCTGTCACGCTGGTGTTGCGATAAATCTCGGCACCACGATCGCGCGCGCCGCGGGCAAGCGCCTGGGTCAGGTCGGCCGGCTGGATATAGCCGTCACCGGGATGGCGAATGGCGCCGATCAGACCGTCGGTGTTGCACAGCGGCCAGAGATCGCGCACCTCGTCAGGTGTCAGGAAGTCCACTTCGACGCCGATGGTGCTGGCAACACCGGCATATTGCCGGTATTCGTCCATCCGGTCCTGGGTCTGCGCGAGGCGAATATTGCTGACATTGCGGAACCCGACATTCATGCCGGTCTCTTCCTGAAGCTCCTGATAGAATTTCACCGAATATTTGTGGATCTGCCCGACCGAGTAGGACATGTTGAACAGCGGCAGCAGGCCGGCAGCATGCCAGGTTGACCCCGATGTCAGCTCCTTGCGCTCAATCAGGACAACGTCTGACCAACCCTTTTTGGCAAGGTGGTACAGCGCGCTGACACCAACGACACCGCCCCCGATCACAACAACGCGTGCATGCGTCTTCATACTGACACCTCCACAAGTCTTTTCCGGCAAAAGCTTCTTCGCTGCAAATATGTGATGAAAGGTCCCTGCATGGCGGCCACATGGCCGGGTCGGCATTACCCGGATCACCACGTCCGGATGGTAGGCAAATTGCCGCCGCAAAAGCGTCTGCCATGCGACCAGTTTTGCCCAGTTTAGACGTACAGGGACGGCGCGGAGGTTTCAGGGGTTCAGCCGCTGGATATTCCAGCCATCAGCGCCATCGGCAGTGAAACGGAACCTGTCATGAAGCCGATGTTCGCCATCAGCCCAGAATTCGATCTCCTGCGGCGCGATCAGAAAGCCGCCCCAATGTGGTGGGCGCGGCACATCATCGGGGAAGCGTGCCTCGATATCCGCCACCGCGGCGGCAAGGCTGTCGCGCGAGTCCAGGGGGCGTGACTGCGCCGAGGCCCAGGCCCCGATGCGGCTGCCGCGGCCACGGCTGGCAAAATAGGCGTCCGAGCGCGCGCCATCGACCTGGCTGACCGGCCCGGTAACCCGTACCTGTCGACGCAGGCTCTTCCAGTGGATGCAGAAGGCGGCCTTGCCGGTGGCCAGCAATTCACCTGATTTGCGGCTTTCATAATTGGTGTAGAAGACAAAGCCATCCTCACCCCATTCCTTGAGCAGCACCATCCGCACCGACGGCATGCCTGAAGAATCGACACTGGCCAGTGCCATGGCGTCTGGATCGTTTATTTCCGAGGCCACCGCCTCGTCATACCAGTTCTGGAACAGGGTGAACGGATCGGTTCCCGCTTCGATATGCATGATCTTATCCTCGGATGGGGTCTGCATGGCCGGCGATTGCTGCCAGCCTATCGGAAATGGGCATTGGGTGCCCCCTTGGCAATGGGTCTTTGGCAATAGGTCGTTGGCAATGAGAGTGCCCCAACCAACGTTGCGTTTCATCGCCGCCAACCTGTCTGCCACAATTTGGTACTATTCTGGATTTAGCGTGTTTCCAATCACAATTTCAGGGGTAGAGGCTCATCATGGCACGTCCTTCTCATTCCACAGCACTGGGCGCGATCATCGCGACGGCGGCCACGGCCGGCACGCTGGCCCTCGCACCGCTTGCCGCGACGGCGGAAACCCGCGTTGAAACCGTCATCGGAACCGTCACCCGCACGGACCCGATCATGGCAAGCTATATCCGCAAAACACCCTCGGACCAGCGTATTTGCGAAACGCAGGATGTACCTGTCTATGCCGAAGCTGGCGCGGCGAACAATGACTCCGACCTCGGGGCCATGATCATTGGCGGCGTTCTTGGTTCGGCGATTGGCAACAAGGCGTCTGACAATGAAGGTGCCGGCGCTGCCGGTGCGGTTGTCGGGGCCATTCTTGGCCGCGAACATGCGAAGAAGAACAAGTCCGGTGGCCAGAGGGTGATCGGCTATCGTCAACAGGAAGTCTGCAATATCCGCAAGGTAATGATCGAGGAAACGGTTGAGGAAGTCACCGGCTACCGTCACCGTATTGAAGTCGATAGCCGGATCATTACCATCGAGTCGAACACGCCGCTGGCCGATGGCGAACGGATCGAAATCACGCGCCGGACCAGCTACAGCTTGCGCTGATACCCACTGGTTTCTGGCCTATCCTTGCGCCGCTGCACCGTGATCGGGGCGGCGGCATCTTGTTCTGGAATATCAGCCGTGCCATATTGGCGCACAATCAATAATGCGTGTTCCGGAAGAGGTGAATGACATGTCCGAACAGACTTCCTCTGGCGTCATGGCTGGCAAGCGCGGCCTCATTATGGGGGTTGCGAATGACCGGTCGATTGGCTGGGGCATTGCCGCAAAGCTGGCCGAACAGGGGGCCGACCTGGCCTTCACGTTTCAGGGTGAAGCGCTACAGAAGCGCGTCGTTCCCCTTGCCGCCTCGGTCGGAAGCGACCTTGTCCTGCCATGCGATGTAACCGATGAAGCCAGCGTCGATGCCGTGTTCGACCGGCTGAAATCGGAGTGGGGCACATTGGATTTCGTGCTTCATGCCATCGCCTATTCCGATAAGGAAGAATTGAAGGGCGGTTATGTCGACACGACGCGTGACAATTTCCGCCGCACGATGGATATCTCGGTCTATTCCTTTACCGAGATCACCCGCAAGGCCACCGAGATGATGAATGATGGCGGCGCGCTGCTGACGCTGACCTATTACGGGGCGGAACGTGTGATGCCGCATTACAACGTCATGGGCGTTGCCAAGGCGGCGCTGGAAGCCTCTGTTCGCTATCTTGCGGTCGATCTTGGCGGGCGGAATATTCGCGTCAACGGGCTGTCCGCCGGGCCGATGAAGACGCTGGCTGCCTCGGGCATCGGCGATTTCCGCTATATCCTGAAATGGAACGAGTACAACTCGCCGCTGAAGCGCAATGTAACCCTTGAAGATGTCGGCGGGGCTGGTCTCTATCTATTGTCCGACCTGTCATCAGGTGTGACCGGCGAAACGCATCACGTTGATTGCGGTTATCACGTTGTCGGGATGAAGGCTGTCGACGCGCCGGATATCTCGGTCGTCTGATATGGGCGATAACAGCTTCGGAACCCTTTTTTCCTTCACCAGCTTTGGTGAAAGCCACGGCCCCGGCATCGGCTGTATTGTTGATGGCGTGCCGCCGCGGGTACCCGTATCCGAAGACATTATCCAGCCCTATCTGGACCGGCGCAGGCCGGGGCAGAACCGCTTTGTCACGCAGCGCCGCGAGGATGATCAGGTGGAAATCCTGTCCGGGGTTTTCGAAGGCATGACAACCGGCACACCTGTCGCCATGCTGATCCGTAACACGGACCAGCGGTCCAAGGATTACAGCGAGATCTCGCGGCAATTCCGGCCAGGCCATGCTGATTATACCTATCAGCAGAAATACGGCATCCGCGATTATCGCGGTGGCGGCCGGTCCTCGGCCCGCGAAACGGCGGTCCGGGTGGCCGCTGGCGCAGTTGCTGACCAGGTTCTGAAGGCGGCGCTTGGCGCACCCTACCGGATCCGCGGCGGCGTCGTGCAGATCGGCCCGCACCAGATTGACCGGGCGCGGCTTGACTGGGACGAAGCAGCGAACAACCCGTTCTTCTGCCCTGATCCGGTGGCGGCAGGCGAGTGGGAGACCTATCTCGATGAGGTGCGCAAGGCTGGCAGCTCCGCCGGGGCGATTCTCGAAATTGTCGCCGACGGCATTCCGGCCGGGCTTGGCCAGCCCGTCTATGGAAAGCTGGACAGCGACCTTGCGGCGGCGATGATGACGATCAATGCGGTCAAGGGTGTCGAGATTGGCGGTGGATTCGCGCTGGCGGCGCTTGACGGGCGTGAGGCCGGCGACGAGATGCGCGCCGGCGATAACGGGCCGAATTTCATTGGCAACAACAATGGCGGCGTGCTTGGCGGCATTTCCACCGGCCAGCAGCTTGTCGTGCGCGTGGCGATCAAACCGACAAGTTCGATCCTGACGCCCCGCAAGTCGGTGGATGTTGAAGGCGAGGATGTTGAGGTGGTCACCAAGGGTCGGCACGACCCCTGTGTCGGCATTCGCGGTGTGCCGGTGGCCGAGGCAATGATGGCAGTGACGATCCTTGATGCGCTGATGCGCCACCACGCGCAATGTGGCCTGCCTGGCGATTGATTCTGATAGCCGGCGGCCTAATTCCTAGACTTTACGGCCTGCCAGCAGAAATTCCCGGTTGCCATCCTGACCGTCGATGGGCGACGGCGCAGTG
Source organism: Puniceispirillaceae bacterium (SeqCode) (assembly GCA_965657415.1). GTDB lineage: Bacteria > Pseudomonadota > Alphaproteobacteria > Puniceispirillales > Puniceispirillaceae > UBA8309. The sequence goes on from CBFHNZ010000040.1 coordinate 14,935, forward strand.
CCGATCAGCTGCCAGCCCATTTCGGCGGCCAGCCAGTTTTCCACCATCGCCACCGCGTCCCTGACCGCCTGCGCATCACGCACCACCCCGCCCTTGCCGATGGCGGCGCGCCCAACCTCGAACTGTGGTTTGATCAACGCCAGCAGGCCAGCCCCCGGCGTGGCCAGATGCATCACCGCCGGCAGAACCTTGGTCAGCGAGATGAAGGAGGCATCACAGACAATCAGTTCCGGCGATGTGGTGAGATCATCAGATGTCAGCGACCGGGCATTGACACCTTCGCGCGATTCAACGCGCGGATCATCGGCAAGTCGTGGATGGATCTGCCCGTGCCCGACATCAACCGCCACCACGTGTGCGGCACCGCGCGACAACAGCACCTCAGTAAAGCCGCCAGTACTCGCCCCGATATCGACACAGTGAAGGCCCGACGGGTTGATCTGCGGAAAAGCATCCAATCCGCCAAGAAGCTTCAGCGCGGCGCGGCTGACCCATATCATGTCGGGGGTGTTGACGGTCACATTGGCGGCAACCGCAAGGCGGCGGGCCGGGCGTGTCATCAGCACCCCATCAACAGATACATGGCCACCGACAATCATTGCCCGCGCGCGTTCGCGTGACGCCGCCAACCCCAGACGCACCAGCAACAGATCGGCGCGAACAGGCGCATCGTCCATCATCGTGATGTCAGAGTGCCGTGCCGCCACCGGACTTTGTTTTGGTTCCGGCACCAGCATCGGCAAGCCCCGGCAGGGCGCGAAGCGTTTTCGCGATGCCATCGGCATCAAGACCGGCAAGAGCAATCTGGCCAGCCTGGCTGTCATGGTCGAGCATCCGGTCGGGAAGCGACATGCAGCGCACCGTAAGTCCCCTGTCGAGATGCCCTGCATTGGCAAGATATTGCATAACATGGGCAGAGAACCCACCCGGGCTGTTTTCCTCGACGATCAACAGCCGGTCATGCGATGTCGCCAGCCGGTCGATCAGTTCGGTGTCGAGCGGCTTGGCAAAGCGGGCATCGGCAATCGTGAAATCGCCATGCTCTGCCGCCAGTTCATCCGCCGCCGCAACACAGTCGGCAAGCCGCGTGCCGAGCGACAGCAGGGCCGTACCACTCCCTTCACGGACAATCCGGCCGCGCCCTATCGGCAGAACCTGACCGGCATCCGGCAAATCAATCCCGACACCCTCGCCCCGCGGATAGCGCACCGCGCTCGGCCCGTCATCATAAGCGGCGGCGGTGGCGACCATATGCAACAGTTCCGCCTCGTCGGACGGGCACATGATGACCATGTTGGGAAGGCAGGACAGATAGGCAACATCATAGACGCCGGCATGCGTCGCGCCGTCATTGCCGACCACCCCGGCCCGGTCAATGGCAAATCGGACAGGCAGATTCTGGATTGCCACATCATGCACGATCTGGTCATAGCCACGCTGCAGGAAGGTTGAATAGAGCGCACAGAAAGGCCGCATACCCTCGGTCGCCAGCCCGGCAGCGAAGGTCACGGCATGCTGTTCAGCGATCCCGACATCAAACACCCGGTTCGGGAAGCGCGTTTTCACCTTGTCGAGCCCGGTGCCGGATGGCATTGCCGCCGTGATCGCGACAATCCTGTCATCCGCCTCTGCCGCCGTCATCAACCCCTGCGCAAATATCGAGGTGTAGCTTGGTGCATTGCCAACCGATTTCTGCTGCGTGCCGGTGATGACATCGAATTTCGGCACCGCGTGATATTTTTCCGCCGACGGACCGGCAAAGGGGTGGCCCTTGCCCTTTTCGGTCACGACATGGACCAGAACCGGTCCACGCGCATGGCCGTCGCGAATGTTCTTCAGCACCGGCAGAAGATGCGTCATGTCATGACCGTCGATCGGCCCGATATGAAGAAACCCAAGCTGACTGAACACCGAATTACCGCTGATCAGATCACGCGCCGCCTCGCGGGCGCGCCGCGCCGTGCGCTCGATTTCAGCTGGAAACCGGCTTGCCACCTCACGCATCAGATCGCGGATTGAATGGAACGGCTCGGAGGTAATCAGACGCGACAGATAGCTGCTCATCGCGCCGACGGGCTGGGCAATCGACATGTCGTTGTCATTCAGAATGACAATCAGCCGGGAATCCGATGCCCCGGCATTGTTCATCCCCTCAAAGGCCATGCCGGCGCTCATCGAGCCATCACCAATCACTGAAATGACGTTACGCTTGTGCCCCTGCAGGTCGCTTCCGACAGCCATCCCGAGACCAGCGGAAATCGAAGTCGATGAATGGCCGGCACCAAAGGGGTCGAATTCCGACTCGCTGCGCTTGGTAAAGCCGGACAGGCCGCCCTTCTGGCGCAGCGTTTCGATGCGGTCGCGGCGACCGGTCAGGATCTTGTGTGGATAGGCTTGGTGGCCAACATCCCAGATCAGCCTGTCATCCGGTGTCTGGAAGACGTAATGCAGGGCAACTGTCAATTCTACAACACCAAGCCCGGCACCAAGATGGCCACCGGTCTTCGACACAGCATTGATGGTCGCCGTCCGCAACTCGGCGGCAAGGCGCTGCAGGTCGCCCTCGGGAAGACGCCGCAGCTCATCAACGGTGGCGACACTGTCAAGCAGGGGGGTTGCTGTCATTCGCCCTCCGGTCCGCATTGCCGGACCGGCCTTTCTAATTCATCTCTTACGGATATAGGGTTTATCACGACCGCCGTTCAATAGCGAATCGCGCAATCGTCTGCAGGTCGCCGGCTGCCTCTCCCCAGGGGGCAAGCGCGGTCTCGGCGGCATCAATCAGCCCTGCCGCTGTCTGCCGCGCCGCCTCCAGCCCCATCAGCACAACAAAGCTTCCCTTGCCGCGCTCGGCATCCTGTCCGGCAGGCTTGCCAAGCGCCGCTTCATCCCCGTCATAATCCAGCAGATCATCAGCAATCTGAAAGGCAAGTCCGAGATCGCGCGAATAATCGGCAAGCGCGGCTTCAAGCTTTGCTGACGCGCCGCCGTGAATACCGCCGGCAATGGCTGCAAACCGAATCAGGGCGCCTGTCTTCATCGCCTGCATCTGCCGCACCTCATCCAGCGTTGGCGTGCCGGTTTCCGCCTCGAGATCCAGCATCTGGCCACCAGCCATACCGGCCACCCCGGCAGCGGCGGCAAGCTCGCCCACAAGTCGTGCCCGGATAACCGCATCCTGGCTCACCTCCGGGGCGGCAAGGATGCCGAATGCCAGCGTCTGTAGCGCGTCACCGGCCAGGATCGCCGTCGCCTCGTCAAAGGCGATATGGCAGGCCGGATTGCCGCGGCGCATATCGGAATCATCCATCGCTGGAAGATCGTCATGAACAAGTGAATAGGCGTGCAGACATTCAACCGCAGCCGCGACATGCATCACGCCGTCGGACAGTTGGCCGCCGCCGGCAAGACGCGCCGCCGCCAGTACCAGGCATGCACGAAGCCGCTTGCCGCCATTCATGGTGGCATAGCGCATCGATTCGACAAGATGGTCGGCAGGCCCCGGGAGCCCGCCGAACAACGCCGCAAGGTGATCTTCAACAGCCGCGGAATCCGCGCGAACTGATGCAGGCAGGCTCATGCGTCTAGCCTTCGACGGAGAATGGAGCTGCGTCTGTCGGCGGACTGCCATCCGCGGGAAGGCGGATCTGTTCGACCTTCATCCGGGCCTCTTCCAGACGCGCCTGACAATGCCCTTTCAACGCAGTGCCGCGTTCAAAGGCCGTGATGGCATCATCAAGCGAAACATCACCGCGTTCAAGCGAAGCCACGATGCCTTCGAGTTCACGAAGCGCATCTTCAAAGCTGATTTCGGCAAGATCGGCCGCTGCCTGGCCTTGCGTATCATTCATCAAAAACTCCTGCCACAATTCGGTAATCGACCCATCCAGGCCACCACTACCGCCGGTACCTACTCTTCTGTCAGGGTCGTCGCAATGGCCTTCACCATTTCGGCAACCCGCTTCCGCGCGGTGGCCGATTCGATATTATAGTAAGACCTGACCAGCTCAAGCGTTTCCCGACGGGCCATTGGGTCAAGAATGGCCGCGGTGCCGGTTCTGCCCTCAACATCGCCATCACCGTCCTTGCTGCCCGCAACCCGCCGCGGCGAACTCTGCATGGTGGTTTCTGACATGTCGTCGAAAAAATAGCTGATCGGCACATCCAATATCTGGCTCATATCCCAAAGACGCGAGGCGCTGATCCGGTTTGCCGCACGTTCATATTTCTGCACCTGCTGGAATGTGATGTTCAGTTCCGTGCCAAGCTGTTCCTGACTCATGCCAAGCAATGTGCGCCGCAGGCGCAGTCTTTTTCCGACATGCATGTCGATGGCATTGTTGTTGGTAATCTGGAAATGTCGTTCGGGTTTCTTTGGTGACTCCACGATGCTTTCCTTTCTGTCCGTTGGCCGGCAAAAGGTTTCTCCAAATCCTGCCAGCGGAACAGAAAGCATAGCCGCTTTAACGGCTTTCTCAGATGGCGAATTCGTCAAGCGCCGCCAGCAGGGCGTGCGCGATCCCGTTCTCAAACGTGGAATGGCCGGCATCATCGACAAGACGCAGGCACGCCTGACGCCCCCAGGCATCGGCAAGCCTGTGCGCGGTCACAGGCGGACAGATCACGTCATGCCGCCCCTGAATGATATGCACCGGCAGATGGCGGATCACCGAAATATTGGTCATGATGTGGTTCGGTGGCATGAAACAATCATTAACAAAGTAATGCGCCTCGAGTCGCGCCATGCTCAGCGCCGACCGCCCGGTCACGCGCCGTACACCAGCCCGCAATGTCGAACAGCTTGTCTCGTAGGATGCCCATCGCTCCGCCGCTGGCTGATGCACAAGAGCCTGATCGCTCGTCAGCTTGTCGTGATAGCTGAGCAGGATGTCATCCCGCTCCTCCTCGGTCAGAAAGCCGATGAATTCGTCATACGCCTCGGGAAAAAAGCGGCCCATATCATGCAGAAACCAGTCAACTTCGGCCCGCGTACCCAGAAATATGCCGCGCAGCACCATCCCCGTGACGCGCTCTGGATGGGCAATGGCGTAGGCCAGCGCAAGCGTGCTGCCCCATGACCCGCCAAACAGCAGCCAGCTTTCGATGCCAAGATGGATCCGCAGCGCCTCAATATCGGCAATCAGGTCCCGCGTGGTGTTCTGCGCCGTCTCCCCATGCGGGGTCGACCTGCCGCAACCACGCTGGTCAAACAGCACGCAGTGAAACCTGTCCGGATTGAACAGCCGCCGATGCGTTGCAGAAATCCCAGCCCCCGGCCCACCATGAATAAACAGCACGGGCCGGCCATCGGCGCGCCCGACCTGTTCGAAGTAAATCTGGTGCAACCCACGATCAAGCTTGCCGCTGCCAAAGGGCGGTTGAACCGGAAACAGCTCTTTTTCCTGAATGAATGCGTTTGCCATGGCATCACCATAACACATAAATACAGGGCGTGAATTGGTCTGCGCGTGAGAGGTGAAAATCACAAAATGCCAACTGGATTCAGGCCAGCAGGTCTCCTGACCACTCCCTGGACACATAATGGAAAAGGGGCTGCCGAAACAGCCCCTTTCGCAAAAGATTTTGTGATGCCTGCCGGCTGGATCAGCAATCAGGCGGCATCCATCAGATCTTCAAGCTTCGTCGCCGCGGCTTCCTGATCGATCTTCTCAATTGCGGCAAATTCGCGGGCCAGCCGTTCAAGCGCTGCCTGGTACATCTGGCGCTCGGAATAGGATTGCTCGGACTGATTGGTGCGGCGATGCAGGTCACGCACAACCTCGGCAATCGATACCGGGTCGCCGGACTTGATCTTTGTTTCATATTCCTGTGCCCGGCGCGACCACATCGTTCGGCGGACACGGGCCTTGCCCTGCAATGTGGTGATGGCCTGTTCCATCTGTTTTTTCGAGCTGAGGGTCCGCAGCCCGAGTGACCGGGCCTTTTCCATCGGGACGCGCAGGGTCATGCGGTCATGTTCGAAACGAACAACAAGCATCTCAATCGTGGCACCGCTGATCTCACGGCTTTCAGTTCCCAGAATACGGCCGACACCATGTGTCGGATACACCACGAAATCGCCTTCTTTGAAGGCGGCATCAGTCTTCTTTGCCATTAAGTCTTCCCTGTAGACCTTCGCGATTCGTCCGATACGCAGCGCGCCAATCTCTCGGCGGTCAGGCACCATGTCACCTGCATGTCACCTGCATGTCGTCACATGCCACCATATAGCCCTGCAGGTCATTTCAGACCAAAAAGGACCGTGCCCTGTTTCCAATCACCTCGGAGTGGGCGGGACAAGCGTCAGTCAGTTGTTGTAACCAGACTGTAATATACCCGAAATTAACCGGAAAATCAATCAGCTCAGGGACAGGGTGGCCGGTCAGCTTCCCTGCCCGGGATTACGAGAGAAGTATTTCTCATATTTGCCTTTTTCTTCCTGCGCCGCCTCGGCATTCGGCATCGCGTCAGAGCGCTGCGCGATGTTCGGCCAGATTTCCGACATCTCGCGGTTCAGCTCCAGCCATTTCTCGGCCTCCGGCTCGGAATCGGGAAGAATGGCCTCCGGCGGGCATTCCGGCTCGCATACGCCGCAATCGATGCATTCGTCCGGATGAATGACAAGCATGTTCTCACCCTCGTAGAAACAGTCTACCGGGCAGACCTCTACGCAGTCGGTGTATTTGCAGTTGATGCAATTGTCATTGACGATATAGGTCATCTGGCGATCTCCATGCGCATCTCAAGCGCCGCGTTTTATCGTAAAGGCAGAATGTCCACAAGAGCGGATCACCCTATATTCTCACCCCATATTCTCAATCCGCACCCGCGCCCGTTTGGCGGCCCGGCCGGATTCGATATCATCAACATAGAGCAAGCCTGCAAGCCGGCGCATCAGCTGCGCTTCATAATCATGCACCTCACCATCGGCAAGCACCACCATCCAGGCCATTTCCATGATCGCGACCCTGTCTTCAGCATCGGTCTCGGACCGGATTGAGCGCGTCAGCGCGTGAATCTCGATCCGTTCGGCATGCCATGACAGCGCGGTGTCGATCAATCCATCAACTGCGCCGGTGTCGATAGTCGGCTGCGCCGCCAGAATGCGGGTGATCTGCGCGCGCTCATCGGCATCAAGCTCACCGTCCGCCATCGCCGCCTCGACAAGCAGGCTGGCCATCACGGCGGCCCATTCCGAGTCACCGCCAGGGGCGGCTTCCTCGTTCTCGGTGAATTCACGGATCCAGGTTCCCAGCTTTGCAATCATCACTCAACACCCTCCTGCGGTGCGTCTGCCCCGATCATTCGAGGTCGGATTTCAAATTCTGTGTCGCCCGGCGGTCGCGTTTCGTTGGCCGCCCGGTTCCACGTTCGCGGCTTTCGAACACCAGGCCCGAGGACTTTGCCCCGGCGTCCGGCCTCGGCACCTCCGGCGACAAATCTTCATACAAGCTCACCGCCTCGGTGGCCGGACCGCGGCGCGATCCCAGCGCCACAATCCTTATCACCCTGACCCGGTCGCCCTTCATGAAGGTCAGCACCTGACCAGGCTGGGCCGCCCGGTGCGGCTTGCTCATCACCTCGCCATCAAGCCGAAAACGCCCGCCGGAAATGGCCTTTGTCGCCAGCGCACGGGTCTTGAAGAAACGCGCATACCACAGCCACTTGTCGAGCCGCAGCGAAGCCTCGCCGGTCATGCCGGTCACGATTTCAGTTTTAAATCCGCAAGCACGGCGAAAGGTGATTGCGGGTCCGGCTCTCGGCTCTTGGCGCTGAAACTCTGCTGCCCGTCCTGCTTGCCGCGGTTCGGCCGGCCGGCCTTGGAAGCACCCTTGGAAGCACCCTTCCGACCAGCCGGTCGTGACTTCCGGCGCTCACCTTCCTGCTGCGGGCGGCCTTCCCGCCGGCTGCCGGCAGGACGCTGGCGCCGTAGACGTTCAAACACCTGAATCGGCGGCTTCTCAGGATCCTCATCAGGTTCCTCGCTGACGATCTTGCAATTCATATCAAGCAGCATCGCCGCCATCTGGTCACGCGTGGCGCCGGCCAGCGACAGCATGTCCTCACTGATCCTGAATTGGCCCTCGCGCGCCGCGTTGCGAACCAGAAACGCCACCCGCTCCACCATGTCGACCCGCATCACACGGCCGCCAAGCCGCCGATAACCCGTCGCCAGCCAGAATTCATCCGGCACGCCCTCTATGGCGTC
>CBFHNZ010000041.1:0-20688 GCA_965657415.1 Puniceispirillaceae bacterium (SeqCode)
GGGCCAGATTCGGGCGGGCCAGATTCGGGCGGGCCAGATTCGGACGGGCCAGATTCGGGCGGACCAGATTCGGGCGGACCAGATTCGGGCGTTTCAGCAGGTCGTTTTTCGGGCTGCTTCGGATCGGTACCGGTGTCGGTGTCGGTCATTGATCGCTCCCCTTAGAAGGTGATGCCTTTGATTTATTCGGCGGTGATGTGTCTGGCGGCGCTTGGCTGGGAGATGGTGCGGGGCCTCCCCCGCCAAGGATGCCGCGGCGGGCAATTTCGCTCAGGAATGCCTTGCTTGTGATTTCACCGGCCAGGCGCGCCCGCAGCAGCAGATCAGCCTCGGCGGCCTGATCATCACGCACCGGGAATTGTCGGCTGATGACGATGCGGCCAGCCGCCGCCGTGTCATATCCCATCAGTCCCGCCGCCAACCGGAAGGCGCGGCCAAGCCCGTCTTCCAGCGTCTGCACAATGCCGTTCAGCGCCGCATGCGTCTGCGCCGCGTCGATGGCGCGGCCGGTGGCGGTTGTTTCACCCGGTCGGTGGCGCAACATGTCCAGCCCCAGCACCGCCATCCTGTCCTCAAGATCGATCAAATCCTGACGGCCAGCCGCGATCGCGGCACCGGAATGTTCAACAAAGCGCAGATCAGCAGCCGGATCATCGGCCAGGATCAGGCGGTTCGGCCCGATCTCAATCTCGCCATCGGCAACCTGCAGCGCACGGCCGAACAGCACCGGCACCCGCGCTACATGAAGGATATGCCGCTGGTCACTCGCCGACTGCCAATGTGCCAGGTTGAGCCAGGCGAGATCGATCAGCGGTGGACGGGCGCGCATGAACCCTGTCGGCGCGACGTTCAGCGTCACCAGCGGCACCTTGCCAAAATCATGTTGACCCTGTTCGCTGACTTGCCATCCGCGTCTCCCGGCATGCCAAATCGACCAGTCACGGCGGCTGATGAAACGCACCGCCTCGACAGCCTCCTCACCGAATCTGCCAAGCGCAACCGCTTGACCCTCGCGGATCCGGATATCCGTCAGACCATCGGCATCACGGCGTGCGCCAATCAGCTGCGCTGCTGGCACCAGCACGAAATAGGGCGGCCCGCCATGGCGTGGCCGGTCGACAAGAATATGGGCAATCCCGTCTGTCAGCAGTGCCCGCAACACCATCGAGGCAAAACCGCCAACCCCCATGCCGGCACCATCGACCGAGGTTGCCAACGATGTCAGCGCCGCATTGGCATCGGCCAGCGCCACTGGCCGTGCTAAGGGGCGCCCGGCAAGCGCCTGAACGGTCCGCGACATGCCGTTGAACAGGACGCTTCGATGCAGCCTGGCGCGCCAGGCGGTCCAGCTTTCATTCGCCTCACGCGGCAGCCATCGCTGGCCAGCCCGCCGCATCGCTGCCGTCCCGCCCATCAGATCGGCAATCAGATCCAGCTCAGGCGCCATCGCGCGGTGCGCCAGACCCGGCGCCGCGATTGAGTCATCATGCATGTTTGGTCTCCTTGGAACGCGGCTAGAAAGCCAGTTCGTGGCTGGCGGTCTCAAGTCCGCCAAGACAGGCATTCACCGCCCAGACAAGCGCATCCAGACGGTCGGGCGATGGCGATTGCCGTTGCCCCGGCACGCAGTCGCACATCTGGTCCTCAAGCTCCGGAAAGGCACCTGCATGCCTGACCTCGCCGCGTTCATAGGCCGCCGCAACAGGTTCGGCGCGATGGCTTTTCGATCGCATCGCCCGCACTTCGCGTATCGGCAGGCGTGTGCCGCCCTGGCTCAACAGGCTGCGCACAAGCGCGCCTCCCTGATTGATTTCGGCAATCACCGCCTCGGCCCGCCAGCGCCGGAAACACTGTGCCACCCGCGCCGCCCAGGCGGCCGGCGGCAGCGCTTCGCTGGCATCCTCCAGCACCCAGATGATCCCGTCACCATCCCTGCCAACAACAACAATCCCGGTTTCACCCGGACCACCAAGCGCCGGATCAACGCCGACTAGGACCCGCTGCAGATCGCGTCGCAGCGGCGGATCGGCACGGCATGCCCGCAATTCATCACGCCGCCACAACGCCCCGGGCAGCGATGTGACCATCTCACCGCGTAATTCCTGGCGGGCCAGCGGTCCATCCCCATATCGGGCCGTCATCGCCGCCATGAAACCCGGTGCGAGATTGGCCGCATTCTCGGCCGTTGCGCCGCGCACCAGAACGGTATCCGGCGCCGCGGCAAGATCGTGAAGCCAGCGCCGCGGGCGCGGCGTTGTCGTTGCGAGGCAGCGCGGCGCCTTGCCGCGCCGCAACGCCAGCATCAGATTGTCCCATGCCGCCGGATCGGGCCATTTACCGATTTCATCCGCCCAGGCATGATCAAATTCAGGGCCGCGAAGCTGTTCCGGGTCGACCGCCGCATAACATCGCGCCACCGCGCCATTCGGCCATTCCAGCCGACGCAGCGAGCGCTGCCAGACCGGCCTGTTGGATGGCGGCGCTACGGCCAGAAGGCCCGAAGGCCCCTCCACCATCACCTGGCGGACATCATCGGCGGTATCACCGACCAGCGCGATCGAGGCTGCCTGCCCGGTCTCGGCAAGCCAGCGCACCCATTCGGCACCGGCCCGTGTCTTGCCAAAACCCCGTCCTGCCATCAACAACCAGACACGCCACGGCCCGGGCGGTGGCAACTGCGCTTGCCGCGCCCATAGCGGCCAGGCATGGACCAGTCGTTCTGCCTCGCCTGGCGCCAGCGCGGTAATGAAGTCGTCAATCCTCGCCGGCGTCGCGGCGGTCACAAACTGCCTCCATACGGCGGCTAAGCTCAGCCACGTATCTGTCGTCATTCTCCACACCGGTATCCGCATTCTCGGGCATCTGGCGGGGGCCAAATCGCTCCGGCCGCCGGGCCCGCAACAGGAACATCAAAAGACTGTCCGAATAGCGGGTTACCTCGCCAACGACACTTCCCTGAAAAAACCTGTCCTCGTCGACACCTTTCACGGCGCGGCGAAACGCCTCCATCTCCAGCCGGTCCGCCGCCTCTTCAAGCGCATCCGCCCAGTCGGCGGCAAACGCCCGATCGCGTCGACGCCATTCATAACAGCGTGACCGACAGGTGCCGGCGGCGCGCGCCGCGGCGCTGACATTGCCGGTTTCGCGCAACTGCGCCAGAAACACCTCCTGCCAGCCTGGCGGGACGCCATCAGGCTGGCGGTGGGTCGTCATATGTGTCGGAGATACGGATGGTTTGCTCGGCAGTGTATAATAGGAAATATCCTATTTTGTACCTTTTGTCAAGCCATTTCTGTCTCGTCGGCACTTCTTTCCGCCAGAACAAGGGCCGCCAGAGCCCGCCTGTGGTCACGGTTCAGCGTGGTGCGGCTACGCCGGTGGCGGCGGCACAGCTCGGCCCATCTGATGCCGCAGGCACGCGCCCACAACAATTGTCGCTGGTGCGGCGGCAATTGCCACAATAGCATCGCCAGCCTGTCAAGATCGTCAATCGCCGTCGGTGAGGGACGCGCCGTCGTTGCACGGCGTGTTGCCTCGATCGTAAAGCGGCTGTCACGAATCATCTCGGGCCAGGCGCTGCGCGTGCCGGCAGGATGGGTGCCAGCCGTGCGCGGCAGCCTGGCGAGCGTATCAACAGCACCGACAAGACGTGCCGCCATAGCGCGCAACGCCTCAACCTTGATCGTTCTGAGCCCCCCTCTGGCGGATACGCCATTGATTGAGATTTTCGGGGTAGCCACCCTGGATTTTGTCATGTCTGCCTCTGCCCTTGCCATGTTTGAGGAAATTTCCTATCATGCATTATCAGCAACGGGCTATGCCCCGAAAGGATCAGTTTGGACCAGCTCTCGGGATCGTGAAGCCACGGCAAGTGGCACCGCCAGAAAATGATGAATGCGGGGCCCTGAATGCGGGGCCCTGAGTGCGGGGCCCTGAATACGGCTCATGAATGCGGGTCATAAGTATGTGACCCTTAATTGCTGGCCGCCTTGCTTGGCAGGCCGCAACAACGGATGATTTGCCCATGAATAAACAGGCTTCATCAAAGACCCCATTTGCCAAGCAAGGCAGGCTGCCGACCGGCGGCAACCTTGATACGGCACGGATGGCGGTGCGCCGCGCCCTTGACGGCGCCGGACTGACGCTGAAACAGGCGTCACGGGCGCTGGGACGCAATGATGCCTATCTCCAGCAATATCTGTATCGTGGGTCACCGCGCCGTCTTCCTGAACAGCTGCGGCTTCGACTGGCCGATCTGACCGGTGCCGATCAGTCACATTTTGTCGATCCCGACCTGCAGGCATTACAACCGCCACGCCATGACCCGTTGGTTGCCGTGCCACTACATGCGGTGCATGCCGCCGCCGGGGGTGGCAGCTTTGACACAGATACGGCACGTGATGACGCGCAGCCCGGCCTGTCCTTTCCACCAGACCTCCTGCGCCGTATCACGGCGGCACCTTCCAGCGGCCTGAAGCTGTTATCCGTCAGCGGCGATTCGATGTCGCCAACCTTGGAAGACGGCGATCTGGTGATGATCGATACCGGACGCCAGATGCCGTCACCACCCGGCATTTTCATTCTGGATGACGGGGTGGGGCTTGTTGCCAAGCGGGTGGATTCGATACCCAACACCACGCCGCCGCAACTGCGGCTGTCGTCGGACAATCCGGTCTATAGCAACTATCAGCGCCGGCTTGACGAAGTCCATATCGTCGGGCGGGTTGTCTGGTTTGCCCGCAACATCTGATGCCAGCAACTTCCAGGGAGTCGTCCATGAGACGCCGCCATTCCGACAAAAAACGTGACCGTGCAGGTCGCCTGCCCCGCAATGCGGCGCCTGTGGAACTCGAGATCACCCATGTTGGTGGGCGCGGCGATGGTGTCGGCACCGCGTCATGGCGGCATAATCACGTAACGTCGGATCATACGGTATTTGTGCCGGCATCACTGCCGGGTGAGCGGGTGATCGCGCAACCTGTCGGCATCAGCGGCCAGGGACTGAAAACCGTGCTGACCGAAATTCTGACGCCATCACCGGAGCGCCGCGAGCCTGACTGCGCGGTCTTTCCGGCCTGTGGCGGCTGCAGCCTGCAGCATTGGCAGGATGACGCCGTGACAGCGTGGAAACAGGACCTCGTCGCCGGCTTTCTGCGGCGCGCCAGGATCGGGTTCGACGGGTTTCAGCCACCGCATATCTCACCGCGGGGCAGCCGGCGGCGCGCCGGGTTCCATCTGAAGCGGCTTGCCGGCAACGTTGCCGCCGGATTTCTTGAGCGCGGATCGAATCGCATCATCACACCGCAGAAATGCAGCGTCTTGCGGCCTGACCTGATCGCGCTTCTGGATCGGCTTGCCGAAATTGCGGCGCGGCAATTCCCGCTTGGCGTCGCCATCGATGCCCAGGCCAACGGCCTTGACAACGGCATCTGTCTTCTGCTTCGCGGCCCGGCCGGATGGCATGACGGGATCCGCGAGAAGCTGGCGAGCTGGGCGGTTGAAGCCGGGGTGGCGCGCTTATCGGTCGATGACGGCTCTGCCGAGCCGCTGACATTGCTGGCGCCGGCACCGCCGGTGTTGCGGCTGGGTGAACTTGCCGTGACCCCGCCGCCAGGCGCTTTCCTGCAGGCAACGCAAGACGGCGAGGTGGCGCTACAGCAGGCGGTTGCCACCATCATTGGCGATGCGCCGCGGCTGCTTGACCTGTTTGCCGGCTGCGGCACGCTTGGCCTGCCTCTGCTTCCTGCCCTGTCACAGCTGACGGCAGCCGAATCCGACCGCGCAGCGCTTACCGCGCTCAGACAGGCGGTCGATGCTGCCGGACGCGGCGCACAATTGGCCTGCCTCGAGGCGGATCTGATGGAGGCGCCGTTAATGGAGGATGATCTCGACGGGTTCGACGCGGTGATCATCGATCCACCACGCGCCGGGGCGGCGGCGCAATGCGCAAGGCTGGCCGCAAGCCCGGTCCCGGTGATCGCCATGGTGTCATGCAACCCGGCCACCTTTGCGCGTGACGCGGCGACACTGATTGCCGGCGGCTACAGCATGGACAAGCCCCGTATCATTGACCAGTTCCGCTTTTCCAACCATGTCGAGATTGTTGCCGGTTTCCGGCGCAGCGGCACCCCGTTGCCGGCATGAAGAAACGGTCCGTGAGCATTCGTGGCCATCGCACCAGCCTGTCGCTCGAGGATGCGTTCTGGGACGAATTGTCAGCCATGGCAGAGGCCCGCGACATGTCGGTTGCCGCGCTGATTACCGAGATTGACAGAACGCGCACCGGCGGCCTGTCATCGGCCGTGCGGCTGTTCGTTCTGGAAGATCTGAAACAAAAGGCCGCCGCTTGCAGGACAGAGACGGCGAAACTAGATTGATAGCGTCGCAACAAGGCTGCAATGGCGGCCATACTGGAGACCACCCCCATGCATATCGCCATTTTGGAAACAGGCCGTATCAATGCCGAGATCGCCGACCGCTTTGTGCGCTATCCCGACATGTTCAGGCAGCTCTTCGCCCAAACACCGGCCTCCGGCTTTACCTTTTCGGAAGTGGCGGTGATTGATGGCGAACTGCCGGCTTCGATCGATGCGTATGACGGGTATCTTGTCACCGGCTCGGCCGCCGGCGTCTACGATGATTTTCCCTGGATTTCCCCCCTGATGGCCTTCATCCGCGCCGCGCATGCCGGCGACAAGCCACTTGTCGGGATCTGTTTCGGCCATCAGGTGATTGCCCAGGCGCTTGGCGGGCATGCTGAAAAATGGTCCGGTGGCTGGGGACTTGGCGTCTGTGATGTCGCGCTTCATGACACCCCTGACTGGATGCCGCCATGCGACAGCGTGAAACTGATCCACCTGCACCAGGACCAGGTAACACGTCTGCCGGACAATGCAATCCATCTCGGATCGACAGGCTTCTGCGCCAACGCCGCCTTCTATATCGGCGATAATGTATTCTGCATGCAGGGCCATCCCGAGTTCGAGCCCGACTACACGGCCGCATTGATGGCAGTGCGCACCGACACGATGGGCAAGGACGCCGTTGCGGCCGCCACGCAAAGTCTTGAATCAGGTCATGAAGGCGTTACCATCGCCGGCTGGATCGTCGATTTCTTCACCCACCATGCTGCCGCGCGCGCTGCAGCAGCTTAACGACACGGCAGACGGTCCGCCACCGGGCGGCACCCGAAGAAGCCGACATGTCGAGCCAGGAACAGGCCCATGACACTGGTAATCGGCCTTGATACAGGTGGCACTTTCACCGACGCTGCACTTCTTGACACCGATACAGGCACCGTCCTTGGCACCGGCAAATCACTGACCACACGCCAGGACTTGTCGATTGGCGTTGGCGGGGCCATCGACCGGGTGCTGGAGACGTTCGGCGGCGATGCCAGTGACATCGGCCTTGTCTCGCTTTCGACAACGCTGGCAACCAATGCTGTCGTCGAGGGTGTTGGCGGGCGTGTCTGTCTGATCATGATCGGCTTCGATGAATCGGCGCTAGGCCGGGCCGATCTGGCACGGGCACTTGGCCAGGACAAGGTTTTCTTCATTGCTGGCGGGCACAAGCCAGACGGATCACCACAGGCACGGCTCGACGAGGCCGCCATCCGCGCCGCGGTCAGCGACACCAAAGGCGATATTTCGGCCTTTGCCGTGGCCGGCCATTTTGCAACCCGCAACCCGGACCATGAACGACGCACGCGCGACCTCCTTCTCGAGCTTGGCAGTGCGCCGGTGACCTGCAGTCATGAGCTGTCTTCCTCGCTTGGCGGCCCACGAAGAGCCCTGACCGCCGTACTGAATGCCAGGCTGATCAATCTTCTGGACAGGCTTGTCGCCGCCACCGAAACCATTATGGCTGCACGCGGCCTTGCCTGTCCGCTGATGGTGGTCAAGGGTGACGGTTCACTCCTGCAGGCCGATTATGCCCGCTCGCGGCCGGTTGAAACCGTGCTGTCGGGGCCAGCCGCCAGCCTTGCTGGCGCGGCCTTTCTTGCCGGCACGAAAACAGCGCTTGTTGCCGATATTGGCGGCACGACAACCGATATCGCGCTGCTGCAGAACGGGGCACCGCGACTGAAGCCAGATGGCGCGCTTGTCGGTGGCTGGCAGACAATGGTCGAGGCGGCCGATATTCGCACTTGCGGGCTTGGCGGCGACAGCGAGGTGCGGCCGGTCAGCCGCGGCACCACCGGCGGATTGACGCTGGGGCCGCGCCGTGCCGTGCCGCTGTCGCTTCTTGCCAGCCAATGGCCCGAGGCCAGAGACCGTCTCGCCGCGCAGCTTGACGTTGCGGTGCCAATGGCAACCGACGGCCGCTTTGTCATGCCATTGATGCCGAACGGCGTTCCCAACTGGCTGACCCGCTCCGAGGCCCGGCTGGCCGAAAAGGTGCTGGAGATTGGACCAGTCAGCATCGCCGATATCGCCGGCACACAGCTGGCGCTTGGCGCGGTCGACAGGTTGATTGCGCGCGGCTTGCTGACACTTGCCGCCTTCACCCCGACCGACGCGCTTCATGTCACTGGCGATTTCTCTGAATTTGACGGTGATGCGGCCCGTCTTGGGGCCAGATTGATGGCCCGCCAGAAGAACGGCATTGGCCAGCCGGTTGCCGAAAGCGAAAGTGATCTTGCGCTCCAGACGCTGGCCGAGCTGCATCGCCGTTCCGCGCTGGCGCTGATGGATGCGGCGCTGGCGCATGACGGTGTCGGCGAGGCGCAGGCAAGCATGAACCCGCTATTGGCCAGCCTCTATCGCCGGACCACCGGCGGTGCCAGCAAGCTTGTCGATCTGTCACTCAGCCTTGATACGGGGCTGGTGGCGCTTGGCGCGTCAGCTGGCACGCATTACCCGCACGTCTCCAGCCTGATGGGGGTTGCGCTGACCGTGCCGGACCATGCCGATGTCGCCGGGGCCGTTGGCGCGGCGGCAGGCACGGTTCGCCAGCGCGTCGTCATCTCGATCACACAGCCCGCCGAAGGCCGCTTCCGGGTGCATCTTCCCGATGGCCCAAAGGACTTTGGCGACATGCAGGCAGCGCTCGATCTGGCGCGCGACGCGGCCTCAAATCTGGCATCGAACCGGGCCAACAGCGCTGGCGCACAGGATGTAAGGGTGACACTTGACGAAGATGTGAAGCTGGTGCCGATCAGCAAAGACCGTGACATGTTCATCGAAGCGCTGATCTATGCCACCGCCGGTGGACGCGCTGGTTGACGGGTCGCTTTTTACTGCAATGTTAACGGTGTGTTAACCCACCTGCCCTATTCTGGCGATCTGCCCCCTCGCCAGGATCGAACATATGACCAGCATTCTGATTTTTGCCGGGTCGGCGCGCCAAGGTGCGTTTTCCAAGCAGCTTGCCGCCGCCGCCACAACCCTCGTCAATGGTGAAGGCGGCAAACCGACCCTGATCGACCTCGCCGATTTCGAGGTTCCCCTCTATAACGCTGATCTTGAGGCCGGCGCGGGCATTCCGCAGCCGGTGATAGATTTCCGGCGGCTTGTGGCTTCGCACAACGGCGTGGCCATTGCCACCCCCGAATATAACGGCTTTGTCACGCCGCTGTTGCTGAACATACTGTGCTGGGCATCACGCCCATCACCGAGCGATGATTTCGGAACGGTGTTCCAGGGACGGCCGGTGGCGTTGATGGCGTCCAGTCCGGGGGGGCTTGGCGGGGTGCGGGTGATACCGCGGCTTCGCGATGTCGCAGCCGAACTGGGGATGGTCCCCGTTCCCGGCTTTGTGACAGTGCCGGACGCGGCATCGGCTTTCACCGAGCAGGGACGACTTGCTTCACCGCGCAAGGAGGATGAGCTTGTCAGCCTTGTCAGGCGGCTGATGACGGCCAGCCAGCGCTTCTGAAATTGGAGTGATGAAAGGGCAGAATGTCAGAAGGCGCGCTGGCGCACCGGCAGACAGACCGCCTGATAGGATTTCTCGTCGCGAAGCCGTACCTTGCTGACCCTGATCGCACCAGGCCGTCGGTGATCACGAACGCTGTCCTCACCCCAGACAAGGCTGATAGTGCCGCTTGCCCTGTCGAGACGCATTTCGACTGTTTCGATTTTCTCGCGCGTCGACACCAATGGGCGGCCATCGACACGTGCCTTCATAATGGGCCCGCTCTCGAGGACATGGCGCAGCACGATCTCACCATCCGTGGTGTCGATGGTCAATTCGCCCGGTGTGGCGACGACTTCAACACCTGCGGGCTGTGCTTCGGGTTCGGGCGGCCATTTTACCAGCAGCTCAGGAAATAGCCGCGCCATCTCGCCGGTTGCGGGCGGCGCTTCGAACGCCGGCAGGATATAGGACTTCACAGGGGTGCGCTTGCCATCCTCGAATGTCTGCAGGCGAACGGCGGTCACACTGTCTTTCTCGGTCACCAGCGCCACATGCATGGTGCCGACAAAATTGACCTCGCTCATGCCGTTGGCGCTGGCGCGCTGCGTCCGGAACTCACCGTCGCAGACAAGCGTCACCGCGGATGCCCTGGCATCGATCATACTCGCGTCAACCGTGCTGATGTTAGCCGCGACGAGAGCAAATGATGCCAGCACGGTGGCCGGCACGGCTTTGTGTGATATTCCGAACATGACGGAAAACTAATTTAATTAACCATTCGTCAAAAGCCCGGCTCATCATCGTGCCATCATGGCACAGGTTGGAAAGCGGGGTTCAGGCACCCGACGATGATGGCGGCGGCAATGGCAGGTGCGCCGATTCCGTGTAGGTGGCATAACGGTCCATCGAAATATTGCTACCACAGGCCAGCACGCCGACACGCTGGCCGGCAATCCGGTTGCGGAGCGGCCCAAGCGTTGCCGCCAGCGAGGCCGTGCAGGCCGGTTCGGCAATCAGATTGAGCGTGTGCCGCATCAGCAGCATCGTATCGGCCATCAAACCATCGGGAATGGTGATCAGTTCATCGACATTCCGCCGCGCCAGCGTCAGCGATTCCGGCATCGCCATCGGCGCGCCGAGGCTGTCGGCTATTGTCGCCACACGGTCAAGCGACTCCGCACGGCCCGACCGGAAACTGCGACCAAGACTGTCGGCGCCTTCAGGTTCGACCCCGATGACAGTTGTTGACGGGCTCAAATGCTTGATCGCCGCCGCCATGCCGGAAATCAGACCGCCACCACCGACGGGCAGCACAACCAGATCCAGCGGCGGGCAGTCCTCGACCATCTCAGCGCCGCAGCTGGCCGCGCCATAGGCCATGTTCACATCATTGAACGGGTGCAGGATCTGCCGCCCCTCCTCCTCGGCCAGCGCATTGAGAACCGGCACCGCCGCCATCATGTCGGGAACAAGCACGATCTCCGCGCCAAGTGCGCGGCACCCCTCGATCCGGAACGGATCCGCCGCCTCGGTCATCACAACCTTGGCCGGGACACCCGCTTTGCGCGCCGCCCAGGCCACGGCCAGCGCATGATTGCCACCACTAAAGGTGGTGACGCCGCGTTGGCGCTGCGCATCCGCCAGCCAGCCGACACCAAGTGTGGCGCCGCGGGCTTTGAAGGACCCGGTATGCTGGAACAGCTCCAACTTCAGGAACAGCTCGGCACCGGCAGGGATGTAGGGGGCGATCTTGCTGCCACACAGCGGCAGGATCGGGGTGCGGATCACCTGCCCGGCCAATTCGGCACGCGTGGCGGCGATCCTGTCAGTCGTGAATACGGTCATGCCCAGACGCTAGCAACGCAGGGCGATGCCCGTCAATTGAATGGTCTTACACATCCCAGGCGACGCGGAATCCCTGATGGGCGGCTGTTGAGTCAGGCGATATGCCGGACCGTGCCGCGATCCGATAGCGGTAACAATAGCTGCGGTGGCACAGGAAGGAGCCGCCTTTGGCAAGCTTGAACCCCTGCATTGTCCGCAGGCGTTCCTTCACCCGTTTTTTCATTGACCGGATGCGGTAATCCTCCGCCGTCCATTCCCACACATTGCCGACCATATTGTAAATCCCATAGCCGTTCGGCGCAAAGGACATCGCCGGCGCGGTGCCGGCATGGCCGTCGCGGGCGGTATTGTGCTGCGGAAAACGGCCTTGCCAGATGTTACAGGGAAGGAAGGTGTTGTCATCCGGTTCCGCATCCCCCCAGGGAAAGCGGACATCGCCACGCCCGCCGCGCGCCGCATGTTCCCATTCCGCCTCGCTGGGAAGCCGCCCGCCGACCCAGGCGGCATAAGCGGTGGCATCATTCCACGAGATATGCACCGCCGGGTGGTCGGGATGCCAGGCCTCCGTAGCACCGGGGCCGTAAATGTCACGCCAGTTGGCACCATCAACACGACGCCACCATTCACTGCCGACAACACCGTCTGTTGGCCCGACACTATCCGGCACATCGGACCAGAAAACAAAGGACCAACCCCATCGTTCGGCCTCGCTGACATGCCCTGTGGCCGCAACAAAGGCGGCGAATTCGGCATTGGTGACACTGGTTGCGCCAATCAGGAACGGCGCAACCCGCACCCGCCGCACCGGCCCCTCGCCATCATCGGCAAGTTCGCGCCGGTCGGTCCCGACAAAAGCCTTGCCACCGGGGACCTGGACGGCATGGTCCGGCACCTGGCGCCTCCCCGTGACGGTCCCGGTGACAGCACCCGCGACAGCGCCCGTGGCGGTATCTGCAACGGTATTTATGGGGCGCACGGTCTCGCCAGCCGTTTCGACGGGCGGCGGGCAACAACTGTCGGATCCCTTCGTCATGACGGCAATCATCACGCCTCGATAACCGCTTCGCAAGACCTAATGCCGGACGGACGGCCATGCAGCTCGCCGCCTGACCGGTTTTCCAATGTCATGGCGTTGCAATCTGGGGACTTGTTCTATTACAGCATCGTGTCACAGTGGCGGCATGACGCCCGATATTTTCATGATCGTTCTTTTTGCCGCCCTCATGCATGCCCTATGGAACGCGGTGGTCAAAGGGGCGACGGACCGTACCATCACCTTCGGGCTTGTTTCCGCCGGCCACACCATCCCGGCCGTCATGATGCTGCCCTTCGTACCATTGCCGGACCCGGTACTGCTTCCCTATATCGCCGCCTCGACGATCATTCACTGGGGATATTACTATTTTCTGAATACCAGCTATCGGTTTGGCGATCTATCGCTCGTCTATCCGGTGGCACGCGGGGTGGCGCCGTTGCTGGTAGCACTTCCTGCCTTCATCTGGCTTGACGAGTCGCTGCCGGCAATGGCCTGGGCGGGGATGGTTTGCATCTCGGCCGGCATCCTGATTCTCGGCGCACGCCGGGCCGCCAAAGGCCCACCACTGCCAGCGCTGATCATGGCGCTGCTGACAGGCTGCACCATCGCCCTTTACTCGCTTGTCGACGGTGTTGGCATCCGCCTTGCCGACCAGGCGCTGACCTACATTGTCTGGCTGTTCATCGCCGAGGGGTTTGTGATTCTCTATATTTTCGTGCCGCGCAGGGACCGCCTTCGCGCGCAGACGCGTCGGCAGGTCATTATCGGGCTTGCCGGTGGCATCCTGTCGGCACTTGCCTATGCGCTGGCGCTCTATGCAAAGAGTAAGGCACCACTTGGCATGGTGTCGGCACTTCGCGAGACATCGGTAATTTTCGCCGCGATGATCGGTCTGATCTGGTTTGGTGAGGGACCGGTCCGGCCCCGCCTGATTGCCGCCGCCACGGTCGCCGCCGGAATCGTCATGCTGGCGCTGGCGTAACGATCCGCGCGCGGCCAGCCAAGCTATGACGACATTGGCGGAGGGACGGGGATTCGAACCCCGGAGGGGCTTTCACCCCAACACGCTTTCCAGGCGTGCGCCTTAAACCGCTCGGCCACCCCTCCCGCGATGCCGGTCGCCTGTGCGCCCATAGATGCGCGCCCATAGATCGACAATGCCGCGGAACCTAGCAGGTGACCTGTCATTGATCAACTGCCCGATTAATCGCCTGCCGCCGTCGCGCAGGTTGAGACGCATCGCGTCCGATGCACGGTTGCTGGCGTTAATCTGAATAGGGGTATGTTGAGGTCCTGAATGACAGATTTTACAAATCCACCAACCGGAATTCCCGACTTCCACGACACATTTTTTAGGAATCTCAATCATTGAGCTGCCGGCCCAGTCGCGATCCTGGGCAACCTCGACGCGATGGCGCGACACTTTACGCTTGAACGGCGCGGTCGGGCCGGTCACTATTCTTGCTATGGTCAGTATAAGTTTTCGCATCATCGGGTATGGATTCGGCCTTGTCGCGCTCTATGCGATGTGGCTCGATCTGTCATCAACCGGCGAACCAAGTATCGTCCTTGGTCAGTTCTGGTCGGACCGGCATCTGGCCTCGCTCCTGATCGGAGAGGCGATAATCAGCCGGTATATCGACCCTTGCGGTTTGATCGTGTCGCTTGGCTGCGCGCCATTCCTCTGGCACCCGGTGATCGCCACCCTGCTTGGTTGGCCGGCGGCACTTGTCTTTCTGCT
The DNA here is from genome assembly GCA_965657415.1 of Puniceispirillaceae bacterium (SeqCode). Lineage (GTDB taxonomy): Bacteria > Pseudomonadota > Alphaproteobacteria > Puniceispirillales > Puniceispirillaceae > UBA8309. The sequence continues at coordinate 14,484 of CBFHNZ010000041.1, forward strand.
GCTGATGGTGCTTTTTGCTGGCGTTGCACGGCTGATCCGGGGGCGCGCAGAACGTCGTATCCGTGGCCGCAACCTGAAACGCCGCGGCGAAAAGTGAAACGCTATATGCGACATGATTGTCATGAACCTTGCCCAGCCATCGCCGATGAGTCAGAAGACACGTTGTCCGTTCCGGCTTGCGACTGGACTCGCCAGACAAGCATCGCCAGTTGAGACAGCATCCATACGACATCAGTTTTCCGGCGCTGCCGGGGCATGATTCATGACGATGTTCAGGAAGACAGCTTTCACAAACCCGCCGGCAGGGGGCCAACCGCATTGGCGATGCGTCAAGCCGGGTCTGTCTACCATTGAACTTCTGGTTGTGTTGGTGATCCTGACCAGCCTCGCAGCTATGGCCGCGATCGCCTATCAGGGCTATGTGAAAACCGTCAAAACCAAGCTCGGTGCCATCCAGAAGCTGACAATTGAAGAACGTGTTACGACCGATTTCGACCTCACACTCAGGGGGGTCGATACCGGTCTGCGCGTGCCCGGAACAGGCCAGCCGGTCACATCCATGTCGACATGTCGTGACTTTCTCGACGCGATGCGGGAACGACTTTCCACCTACAGGAACCCGTTCGACAGCTCGCCCGCTGTCACCTTCTGGTCGGGCTATTCATACGAGCAGAAACAAGGCAAGGTCAGGATCACCTGCTCCCGGTTTCATGGCGCAGACATCGATAATGGCGGCACCTGCAAGATGCGTGACGCCGGTATCCGGATGACCTATTTCAGAATTCCATGCGGCGGCGTATGTGGCTCTCCCGCCTGCCTCTATAAGGGGGCGGATTGTGGCGGTGCCAGCGGTGGCGGCTGGGTGCATGGCGGACAGGTGGAAAGGTGGCATGGCACGGTCGAGAGAAAATTCGTCATGCTGCCAAACGGCAGGCGCGCAAGATTTCCGAATGGCGACCTGATGGTGGACCCTGTCTATGCGCGCAGGGTCTGCCCGGGATATAACTATGGGCGTATCCCCAAGGAGCCTGATTACTAATCCGAAGACGCGCAGAACCTCATGCACGCCACGCTCGCGGGTACCAACAGGCAATCACAGGACATCAGCTGACAGAGCGTTGTCCATCTGCGATTGATGGACTTCAAACTCCGGTAACTCCCTGAATTTCAGCACCTTGGTGAATTGGGCGCCGTTGCTGGTGTCAACCGGCCGGGTTTCCGGTTCCTCCCCGTTCAGCTCATTCGGCTTCTCCGGGTTCTCCGGGTTCTCCGGGTTCTCCAGGTTCTCTAGATTCTCCAGGTTCTCCGGGTTCTCCGGGTTCTCCAGGTTCTCTGGGCTCTCCACGGTGCCAGCTGTCACGGTGAAGGTGAAGGTCTGCTGCATGTCATCGTGACGTACGCCATTGATTACCGCCGTGATGGTGATGGTGTAGCTACCGGCCTCCAGCGTCACGCCATTCTTCAGCCACAGCTGATACACACCGTCCTTATGTGCCTGCCTGGCCGCCCGCACTTCAAACAATGCGCGGCTCGCACTGTCGATCTCGACATCATTGCCGGCCTGCGAATCCACATCCGTGAAATTGATCCTGGCGAGTTTCCTGTTCGCTGGCACATTCAGCTCTTCTTGCGTGAATGCCGCGTCATCATGAATGTTAATGATCCGCATCCCGCTTGGTGCGTCGTCAACATCCTCAATATTGATCGTCACTTCCTTCTGGTTGACAAGCTGCCCGCCAATCGCCGCGACCTTCAGGGTGAATTCATAGACCTTCTTGTTGCTTTCGAAATCCGGTGGTGTGATGAAGCTGACAATACCTGTTGTCGGATCAATGGTCAGCAAACGCGCATCTGCCCCATCAAGTGACCAGACGACCATGTTTGACCGATACCCCTCCCCCCAGACCAGGGTTGGCCTCAAGCCAATGTCGAGATTTTCCTTCACATCCACCGCCCTCTCGCCATCAATCCTCAACATGTCATTGATGTCATCAAGGCGCTGCTTGACCGGAATGACGAGTTCCAGCTTGGAATGCTTCCTTTCAGGACTGTTATCAACGGCCTTCAGAAGCAGCGTGACCTGTGTTTCACCGTCATTGCCGAACTCATATCCCCGCTTCACCCAGATTTTATCGTGTTTGACACGAAAACGCGGATTATCACTCAGTCGAAATGTCACCTCATCGCCATCATCATCACTGGCAGCGACACTATAGCCGGTATCATGCCGCCCGCTTTTTTCATACTGCCCGCTTTGTGCGGTGGCGAGAACATAGAATTCGGATACAGACGGATCGGGGGGATCTGGCGTCACCTTGATCACCGGCGCCTCCGGCGCATCCAGAACGGTCACCCAGACTGACTTTTTCTCGATTTGCTGGCGATCATTGGCCGCCCATGTGGCCGTCATAGTGACGTCGACATTATAGAGATTTCCATCAAGATTTATGCCGTGGCCTTTCGGATTTTCGTAATCTGGAGGCTCGCGAAAACCGAGGTCGACGGCGGCGGCGTCAATCCGGACAATCTGGAACAGCGCCGCGTCCAGACCACTCAGCGAGAATTCCACCTCGGCGCCTTCTGTTTCACTGTAGCTCAGCCTGAAACCTTCCGATGTGTTCTCTTCAATATTGATGCCGATATTCTCACCACCTTCAAGGGTTGCGGGCCTGTCTTCGACCTCGATCACCAGCCTCTGTCTGTCACTGTCCTGATTGCCGTTCCCGTAACTTGTGGTGACACCAAGGGTAATGTCATATCTGTTGTTGGCGCCATTATCATCCGGGGTTTCATAATTGGGGGGGCTATTGAACCGGATCGCACCCGTTGCCTCATCAATTCTGAACCAGCCCTCGTCCAGGCCCGACAGAGTCCATACCGTCTTGGTAACGCCAATATCCTTTCTGTCCAGAATGGGTCGATGGATGATCCCGTGGGTATTCTCCTTCACCTTGATATCTGTCACCGGTGCAATTCGCGGTTCGGTGTCATACAGATTGATGACCGTCAGGGTGAAATCCAGGAACCGCCCGGTGCCGTCCAGACTGACAGTCTCCTGGTGGCTGGTGGCGGCTTCCGCATCCAGCACCACACCCGCCTTCAGATACAGAACCCCGTCATCAACCTCGAACAGCGATGTGTCCTTGTCCGGCAGGCTGAACCTGTGTTGTCGAAAGGCCGCCACCCGGTCAGGGTCGCTCACCATCAGCCGCGCCAGTGCGGTCCGCGCAGTGGTCGGCGTGTTTTCATCAAGGCTGTCCTCGATGACGTCAAATTCGAACCCCGTCGGCGCCTCATTCACATCAATGACATTGAGCTTGACGTCCCGGTGGCCCTGCCATCCCTCTTCACCATCCTGCCCGGCGCGGACATAGCGCACCTCGACGGCAAAGTTGATGGTCTGCGTACTCTCATGATTCGGTGCCTGTTTCAGGCTGATAACGCCATCCGGCGTCACCGCAACAAACTTATCCGCCACGCCACCGGCAAGGCGGTATTCAACCTCATGCGCGCCACGCTCGCGGGTGGTGATGCCAAGCTGTGCCGACCCTCTCAGCGTGGTGCTGTTCTCTGCCACCGCCAGATCGGTGACGGCATTGATCGTCAAGGACTCATCCAGCAGGTTCGTCACCTCAACGCGCACCGTCTGCTCTGCGGTCTGCGTGATGCCGCCATCCCTGACTGGCAGGGATGTCGCCCTGATCACAACCTCATAGCTGTTCGGGCTGTTATCGTCATCATGATCCGGCGCATCGCGGAACTGCAAAATGCCATCATCATTTATCCTGAAGATCTTGCGCATCGCGGCATCGACGATCTCGTAGCTAGCCTCCTCGCCCGCCGCGTCATTCTTCCGTGCTGTTGTCACGGTGAGGCCAGTGTCACGCACCCCCTCCGCCACAGATACATCCGCAAGCGCATCCCAGGTCAGAGGCGAGTCATTGGTATTGGTCACGTTGATCGTGACCGTCTGCGTGTCGGTCAGCCCACCCCGGTCGGTGCCGATGATGATGAGGTCAATGCTCGGTTTGGTCTCGAAGTCAAAGCTCTGCCCGTCCTTCACGCGCAGCTTGCCGCCCTTGACCTCGAACCCCTTGTCATCACGAACGCTGAAGGTAACAGCATCACCGGCATCGGGATCAGTCGCGCTGACCGTGTAGCCGGTATCAGCGGTAACAGACAGTCCTTCATACAGCGTCAGTGTCTGCGATCCGTCTATGCTAACGGTCGGGGCCTCGTTCACATCCTCGGTTTCCTCCTCGGTCACATCCGATGATGTGGTTTTGTCCCGCTCAATCAGTTTGCCCGCATTTCGATCCAGCAGCTCCAGACCCTTTGCCCCAAGATCAGGCTCTGCCGCTGGCGTCGCAGCAGGCGCGGATGCCGGCGGGGTTGGCGGTGCTGCAGGCTTCGGCGGCGGCGGCGACGGTGTTGCAGCGGGCGCGGATGCCAGCTGGGTTGGCGGTGCTGCAGGCTTCGGCGGCGGCGGTGCGCTGTTCTCATCCACCGCCAGATCCCTATCCCTGACAGCGTTGATCTGCAACTTCGGAGGGTCCGGATCCTCGGCACCCTTGTCTGGCGTTTCCAGCGTTGTAAGCTGGTCCCACTCCCTGAATTTGCGCAAATATTTATCAAGCAATGCGCGAACCTTGATGCGGAGCGCTTCAATATCGGGCGTTGACGCTATCAATGCTGTCAGTTCCGGCAGAAATTCCTTGATCCGGTTGCCGAAGACATGGTTTGCCCCTTCTTCATAAGGGTTGTGATTGAACGGTTGGAATCTGGAGAAAAGGACATGCTCGGTGATCTCGGACCTGCTGACGACATCAAGTTCGATAATGTGCGTCAGCGGTGAAATCACGCCTGATCCGGCTGGCGCCACGAAAAAGTCCGGCAATGCCACATTGCCTTGATGGTGATGCGTCGCCCCAGTGTTTTTGGCGATCAGTGGCAAATGCTGCAAATGTCCGGGAATGCTGCCCGCAAAACCGCCCTCGCTGTCGGTCGCGTCATCGACAAGATAATCCTCGTTATCGACCTCGCGGTTCTCATTCACATCGACATAGACCGGCGCGCCTTCAATCGGGCCATCATAGAGACTGCCGCTGAGATCAACCATGCGTTCAGGCTCTGCCGCTGGCGGCGGTGCGCTGGCAACAGGGCCACCGCCACCCCCGCCACCCCCGCCACAGGCGGCCAGCAGCAGGACGAGCGGTAACGGTCCACCCCGAAACATAACGATTTGGTCTGAAGCCAGCGGCCACCGCATCGGGAACGATGATATGTTCCCTCTGGAATCGACCCATATGTTCGGACGGGCGACAGGTAAGCTGACAACAGACAAATTGACAAAAGACGTCCTGCCCACCGACCTGTCCGCCGTTGCGCGTTTCATCGCAGCGGCGTCCATGCCCTGTGTTTCCGCAGGCTCATATTCTTGTCCTCCACTGGACAAGAATAGCCACTAAATTATTAATTGATTGATAACGCGCGCGCACGATTATTTGATTAACCGTGCAAATCCAGGCTGTTAATAACTAGAATATCCCGGGTTGGTTGCAATGAAACACAATCCCCGGGAGGATTGCAGCCCTACCCGTCGCCCATCTTCAGCGCCTCGAAGAAGGCGTTCTGCGGGATGTCGACCTTGCCGAACTGCCGCATCTTCTTTTTGCCTTCCTTCTGCTTCTCAAGAAGCTTCTTCTTGCGCGTGATGTCGCCGCCATAGCATTTCGCGGTCACATCCTTGCGCAGCGCCGAGATTGTCTCGCGGGCGATCACCTTGCCGCCGATCGCCGCCTGCAACGCCACCTTGAACATCTGGCGCGGCACCAGGTCCTTCAATCTGACGCAGATGGCGCGGCCACGCGTTTCGGCCTGCTCACGATGCACGATCATCGACAGCGCATCGACCGGATCACCATTCACCATGATAGACACTTTCACCAGCTCGCCCGGCCGGTACTCATCAATCGCGTAGTCAAAGCTGGCATAGCCGCGTGTCACCGATTTGAGGCGGTCATAGAAATCGAACACCACCTCGTTCAGCGGCAGCCGGTACACTGCCATCGCCCGGTTGCCGGCATAGGTCAGGTCGAGCTGCTCGCCGCGCCGCTCGGTACACAGCGTCAGCACCGATCCCAGATATTCGTCCGGCGTCATGATGGTGGCCTTGATCCAGGGCTCCTCGATGGCGGCGATCTTT
>CBFHNZ010000041.1:20787-22094 GCA_965657415.1 Puniceispirillaceae bacterium (SeqCode)
GTCAGCACCGATCCCAGATATTCGTCCGGCGTCATGATGGTGGCCTTGATCCAGGGCTCCTCGATGGCGGCGATCTTTGTCACCTCCGGCATATCGGCCGGGTTGTGGAGATTGAAGGACGACCCGTCGGTCATCGTCATCTGATATACAACCGACGGCGCGGTCGAGATCAGATCGAGATTGAATTCACGCTCCAGCCGGTCGCGGATCACCTCCATATGCAGCAGGCCGAGAAAGCCGCAGCGGAACCCGAAGCCAAGCGCCGCCGAAGTTTCCGCCTCGAAGGAGAAGGACGCGTCATTCAGCGACAGTTTTTCCAGCGCCTCGCGAAGGCCGGAGAAATCATTCGTGTCGACCGGAAACAACCCGCAGAACACCACCGGCACCGACGGTTTGAACCCCGGCAGCGGTTCGGTGCAAGGACGGCGTTCCTCGGTGATGGTATCCCCCACACGGGCGTCCGACACCGTCTTCACGCCGGCATTGATAAAGCCGATCTCGCCGGGGCCAAGTTCATCAACAGGCGTCGGTTTCGGCGAGAACACGCCGACACGTTCGACAACATGTGTCGCGCCGGTGCCCATCATGCGGATCTTCATGCCCTTGCGGATGCGGCCATGCCGCACCCGGACAAGCGTCATCACGCCGAGATAGGCGTCATACCAGCTATCGACCAGCAGCGCCATCAGCGGTGCCTCGACATCGCCCTCGGGCGGCGGCATACGGGTGACAACAGCCTCGAGGATATCGCCAATGCCAACGCCGGTCTTGGCACTTGCCGGGATGGCATCATCGGCGGGCAGGCCGATCACATCCTCGATCTGCGCCTGCACCCGCTCCGGCTCGGCCGCCGGCAGGTCAATCTTGTTCAGGACCGGCACGATTTCATGGTCGGCCTCGACCGCCTGATAGACATTGGCCAGCGTCTGCGCCTCGACCCCCTGGCTGGCATCGACCACCAGCAGCGATCCCTCGCAGGCCGACAGCGAGCGCGACACCTCATAGCCGAAATCGACATGCCCCGGCGTGTCCATCAAATTCAGGACATAATCCTCGCCATCGGCGGCGGTGTAGTTCAACCGCACTGTCTGCGCCTTGATGGTGATCCCGCGCTCGCGCTCAATATCCATATTGTCGAGAACCTGCTCGGTCATCTCGCGCTCGCTAAGACCGCCGCAAACCTGAATCAGCCGGTCGGCGATGGTCGACTTGCCATGGTCGATATGCGCGATAATCGAGAAATTACGGATATGGCTTGGCGCGGTCATCGCTGGTCCTGAAGGTTGCTCGCAACGGGCGGCGTCACG
>CBFHNZ010000042.1:0-20650 GCA_965657415.1 Puniceispirillaceae bacterium (SeqCode)
CAACCGCCAGCACCGCCGAGATCGCCATGCAGCGCTCGCCGGCCGAGCCATAGGCCGCGCCCATCGCCGCGTCGACAGCCTGGTCCATATCGGCGTCGGGCATGATGATCATGTGGTTCTTCGCCCCGCACAGCGCCTGCACCCGCTTGCCGTTCGCACAGCCACGCGAATAGATATACTGGCCGATCGCCGTCGAGCCGACAAAGCTGATGGCACCGATATCGGGATGATCGAGAATCGTGTCGACAGCTTCCTTGTCACCATGAACGACGTTGAAGACACCGTCGGGAAGTCCGGCTTCGGTCAGCAGGCGGGCCAGCAACATCGGCGCGCCGGGGTCGCGCTCGGACGGTTTCAGGATGAAGGTGTTGCCGCAGGCAAGCGCCATCGGGAACATCCACATCGGCACCATCGCCGGGAAATTGAACGGGGTGATCCCGGCCACCACGCCGACCGGCTGGCGCATCGAGAAACTGTCGACACCACCGGCAACCTGCGGCGAGTACTCGCCCTTAAGCGCATGCGGGATGCCGCAGGCAAATTCCACAACCTCGACGCCGCGCGCCACCTCGCCCTTGGCATCGTCGAAAGTCTTGCCATGCTGCGATGAAACCAGCGTCGCCAGCTCATCAAGATTGGCTCTGATGAGATCACGGAAATTGAACATCACCTGCGCCCGCTTGGCCGGCGGCGTGTTGGCCCATCCGGGAAGCGCCGCCTTGGCGGCGTCAACAGCCGCGGCAACCTCCGACGCGCTGGCCAGCGGCACTGCCGTCGTGGCGGCGCCCGTTGCCGGGTTGAAAACATCCTGCTCGCGTCCGCTTGTTCCGGCAACTTCCGCGCCGCCTATGTAATGCATCAAGGTCATGTAGTGATCCCCCAGATAAGGCCGTTGTTCATCAGCCGTGAATGTAGCCGCTTTTCGCGAAATCGCAAGCTGTGGCGTGGGCAGGGAGGGTGCAGCGCGGCCTAGACATCGCCGCTGCCAATCTCCGCGCGGCGATGCGCGATATAAGCCTGCATTTCCTCGATTCGCGCCGGGTCCATCGGCGGCGGGACATAGGCATCGACAAGTTTCGGCCAGATATCCATCGCCCGTTCGGTGGTTGTTCGCGCACCGGCATCCCGCCAGTTCTCATGGTTCGACCAGTCGGACAGAAACGGGCTGTAGAAGGCCGTCTGATAGCGTTCCATCGTATGGGCGGTGCCGAAAAAATGCCCGCCCGGTGCCACCTCGTCATGTGCTTCGAAGCCGAATTCAGCCCCACTGAAATCCGGTGGCTTCAGGAATTGCGCCATCGCCTGCAGCATCTCGCAATCGACAATCAGCTTTTCGAAATCGGCCACGAGCCCGCCCTCGCCCCAGCCGGCCGCGTGGTAGATCAGGTTACCATGACCGGTGACCGCGCCCCACAGCGCCATCTGCGTCTCCCATACCGCCTGCGCGTCAACAGCGTTGGAGGCGCTGCAGGCGCTGGTGCGATAGGGCAGGCCATAGCGCCGCGCCAGCTGGCCGCCGGCGATATTGGCAAGAGTGTTTTCCGGCGTGCCGAAAGCCGGTGCGCCCGTCTTCATGTCGACATTCGAGGTAAAGCCGCCATAGACCACCGGCGCTCCCGGCCGGACAAGCTGCGTCAACGCAATGCCGAACAGCGCCTCGGCATTCTGCTGGCTCAGCGCGGCGGCGATGGTGACCGGTGTCATCGCCCCCATCAGCGTGAAGGGTGTGATCACCACCGCCTGGCCCATCTCGGCCATCGCCATCGCGGCGGCCGCCATCTCGAGATCGAATTTGCGCGGCGAATTGATATTGATGTTGGTGATCGCGGTGGGGTCGGATGCCAGCTGGTCCATCGTCAGGCCGCGCGCAATCGCCGTCAGACGGGTCGCGTCGCGTACGCGTGCCGCGCCAATCGACATCGCCAGAAACACCTTGTCGGTCAGCGTCAGATTGACGAATGTCGTATCGAGATGGCGCGTGTTTACCGGCAGATCATTCGGAGCCAGCGACTGGTTACCAAAGAAATGGATCACGTTGAAACTCTGGCCAAGTTTCATCAGCGTCTTGTAATCGGCAAAGTTGCCGCTGCGGCGGCCGCCGCGAATGTCCTGCGCGTTCGGCGCCCCTGAGACCAACCCAAAATGAATGCGGTTACCGCCGATGGTCAGCGCATGCGCCGGGTTGGTTGGGGTCAGGGTGAATTGCGATGGCGCGCTGGCAATCGCCGCCTCAATCAGGCCGCGGTCGGCACGGACAATCTGCGTTGCCTCATCAACCGTGGCACCGGCCTTGTGGAACAGTGCGCGGGCCGGCGCGCTCATCACCTCGATGCCGTATTCCTCAAGCAGCCGCAATGAGGCCAGATGGATCGATTCGATCTGGTCATCGCTGAGCGGTGCCAGCGGTGCCATATGGTTGCGGATATCCTGCCAGCCCGGCTGGTCGGGAAGCTCATTCGACGGCCTTGTCTTGCGGCCCCGTCGTGCCGGCCTTGGCGGCGCGTTCATCTGACGCTGGTCCTTTCTTGCCCGCAGGTCGAAACCTGCCCTTTCATGCTTGCGCAACAGCCACTGCCGCTTGCAGAAAATACGCCTTTTTATGTCTTCATCCCGTCATTATTCTGACAATCCATAGCCAAACGCCTAACCACCCCCGAGGTCACCCGACAGGCCGATGACAGGCCTGATGGCAAAGAGGTTGCAAAGCCCCCAATTTTGCGAAAATGTGATCGCCAAGGCGATAACAAAGACCGGGGCTTCCCGGCTAGGGGACCCGGCACCAAGCCATCAGCCAGCCGACCGGAGGAAAAACAGATCATGCCACTGACGATGAATCGCGAGGTTTTCATCACCTGCGCCGTAACTGGCTCGGGCGACACCACCGGCAAGTCCGACAAGGTACCGGTGACACCGGCGCAGATCGCCGAATCGGCCATCGATGCCGCCAGGGCCGGCGCTGCCGTCGTGCATTGCCATGTCCGTGACCCGCAGACCGGCCAGCCATCGCGCGATCCGGCGCTGTTTCGCGAGGTAACTGACCGGATTCGTGATGCCGAAACCGATGTCGTGCTGAACCTGACCGCCGGCATGGGCGGCGATCTGGTGCTTGGCGGCGTGGAAACCCCGCTTCCGCCGAGCGCCGAGGGGACGGATATGGCCGGGGCCACTGAACGGCTGGCGCATGTTGCCGATTGCCGTCCTGAAATCTGCACGCTGGATTGTGGGACGATGAATTTCGGGCATGGCGACTATATCATGACCAATAGCACGGCGATGCTTGTCGAGATGGCAAAGCAGATGCAGGCGCTTGGCGTGAAGCCGGAAATCGAGGCGTTCGATACCGGTCATCTGTGGTTTGCGAAATATCTTGCCGAACAGGGATATATTGATGCCCCGGCACTCGTCCAGCTGTGCATGGGCATTCCCTGGGGCGCGCCGGACGATTTGAACACGTTGATGGCGATGGTGAATAACCTTCCCGATGACTGGGTCTTCTCGGCTTTTTCCATTGGCCGCAACGCCATGGCCTATCCGGCAGCTTCGGTGCTGGCAGGCGGCAATGTGCGAGTCGGACTGGAGGACAATATCTATCTGTCGCGCGGCGTTTTTGCGACCAACGCGCAGCTGGTGGAGCGGGCAGTGAATGTGGTCGAGAATATGGGGGCCAGCATCATCGGCCCGGACGCCGTTCGGGGACAGCTTGGCCTGACCAAACGCCCGCCGCTGGCAGCTTGACCGGAACCCGGAGGAACGCATGCCAGAGAAACATATCACACCGGCGGCAAAGCCGGCACGCGCCGCGGTTGTCGGCGGCGGTGTCATCGGCGGCGGATGGGTCGCACGGCTGATCCAGAATGGTGTCGATGTTGGGATTTTCGACCCGGACCCGGAAGCGGCCCGCAAGATTGGCGATGTGATGGCGAATGCCGACCATGCGCTGGGGCGGCTGACGATGGCGCCCCTGCCACCGCGCGGCGAGATGCATTTTGCCGCCAGTATCGCTGAGGCGGTGGCCGGTGCCGAGCTGATCATCGAGGCCGTGCCGGAACGCCTCGATATCAAGCAGGCCGTCTATGCCGAGATCGAGGCCGCCACCACCGCTGACACCGTGATCAGCTCATCAACTTCCGGCATTCTGCCAAGCGATCTGCAGGCCCGGATGCAGCATCCCGGACGGCTTCTTGTCGGGCATCCCTTCAACCCGGTCTATCTGCTGCCACTGGTCGAGCTTGTCGGCGGCACCGCCACCGACCCGGCCACCCTTGACCGCGCGGCGGGGTTCTTTGCCGGGCTTGGCATGCACCCGTTGCCGATCCGCAAGGAGATCGAAGCCTTTGTCGCCGACCGGTTCCTTGAGGCGGTGTGGCGCGAGGCGCTGTGGCTGGTCAAGGACGGCATCGCCACAACCGCGGAAATCGACGACGCGATCCGCTATGGTTTCGGGCTTCGCTGGGCGCAGATGGGACTGTTCGAGACCTACCGCGTGGCCGGTGGCGAGGCCGGCATGGCGCATTTCATCGCGCAGTTCGGCCCCTGCCTGAAATGGCCCTGGACAAAATTGATGGATGTGCCGGAACTGACCGACGAGCTGGTGAAAACCATTTCCGACCAGTCCGACGCGCAATCCGGAGGGCACTCGATCCGCGAGCTGGAGCGAATCCGCGATGACAATCTTGTCGCCATCCTGCAGGCGTTGAAAGCCAATGACTGGGGCGCTGGCCAGACTGTCGCGAACTGGGAAAAATCGCTCTATGACGCGGTGCCGGTGCGCGCCGAGCAGGCCGGTGATGCGCCGCTGGAAACGATGCGCCAGCAGGTGCCCTCAGGCTGGACCGACTATAACGGCCATATGAACGAGGCGCGCTATCTGGATTGTTTCTCGATGGCCACCGACGCGGTGATGCGCTGGATCGGTGTCGACGCCGCCTACCTTGCCGATGGCGGCAGCTATTTCACCGTCGAGACGCATATCCGGCATCTTGACGAGGTGACAGCCGGAACGCAGGTCTTCGCCACCTCGCAGGTTCTGCATGGCGAGGGCAAGAAGATGCAGCTGTTCCACCATCTCTATGCCGTCGATGCGGATGGCGGATCGCGGCTTTTGGCCACCGGCGAACATATGCTGATCCATGTCGATATGACCAGCCGGTCGGCCTGCTTGCCACACGGCAAGGTTGCGGCGCGGCTTGCCACGCTGGCAGCGGCGCATGCCGCCCTGCCATATCCCGACGGTGCCGGCCGCGCCGTCGGCGGAGGAAGATAACATGCAGTTCGGATTGAGCGCGGAACAGGAACTCATCGTCTCGACCGTGCGAAGCTTTGTCGAGACCGAGATCTACCCCCTGGAAGACGAGATCGAGGCGCGCGGTGTCGTGCCGGCCGAGATTGGCCAGCAGATCAAGGACAAGGTCCTCGAAATGGGGTTCTATGCCGCAAATTTCCCAGAATCGGTTGGCGGTGGCGGCCTGAACAACCTGGAATTCGCGCTTCTCGAGCGCGAGCTGGGGCGCGGCTCGATGGCGCTGACGCATTTCTTCGGACGCCCGCAGAACATTCTGATGGCCTGCGAGGGGGAGCAGATCGAACGCTATCTGATGCCGGCCGTGCGGGGCGAGAAGATGGACGCGCTGGCGATGACGGAACCGGATGCCGGATCGGATGTGCGCGGCATGAACACAACAGCCCGCCGCGATGGCGGCGACTGGGTGCTGAACGGCACCAAACATTTCATCTCCGGCGGCGACCATGCTGATTTCTTCATCGTCTTCGTTGCCACCGGCGTCGATGACACACCGCACGGGCCAAAGAAGCGCATCACCTGTTTCCTCGTTGATCGCGGCCATCCGGGGTTCGAGGTGCTGCCGGGATACAAATCCGTCTCGCATGCCGGCTATCACAATGTGATCCTGAAATTCGAGGGTTGCCGGCTTGCCGACAATCAGGTTCTTGGTGCCGTCGATGGCGGATTCGAGGTGATGAACACCTGGTTGTACGCCACCCGCATCACCGTCGCGACGATGTGTGTCGGACGTGCCCGCCGGGCTTTTGACTATGCGCTGAACTACGCTGTCGAGCGCAGACAGTTCGGCAAGCCGATCGGCAAGTTCCAGGGAGTCGGCTTCAAGCTTGCCGACATGGTGACCGAAATCGACGCTGCCGACTGGCTGACCCTGTCGGCAGCCTGGCGGCTTGATCAGGGGTTGCCGGCAAACCGCGAGATTGCCTCGGCAAAGCTCTATGCTTCGGAAATGCTGGCCCGCGTCACCGACGAGACGATTCAGGTCTATGGCGGCATGGGGTTGATGGATGATCTGCCGCTGGCCCGCTTCTGGCGTGATGCACGGGTGGAGAGGATCTGGGATGGCACCTCGGAAATCCAGCGCCACATCATCAGCCGCGAGCTTCTGCGCCCGCTCGGGGGCTAGCAATGCCGGACCTGTCGCGCCTGTTCAGACCCCGTTCGATTGCTGTGCTTGGCGGCTGGTGGGCCGAGAATGTCGTCGCGCAATGCCTGAAGTCCGGCTTTGACGGCGACATCTGGCCGGTGCATCCGACGCGCGCCGAGATGGGCGGGGTTGCCTGCCTGCGAAGCCTTGGTGATCTTCCCGCCGCGCCTGACGCCGCCTTTCTGGGGATCAACCGCAACGCCGCCATCGAGGTGGCCGGGCAGCTATCTGCCATGGGATGTGGCGGCGCTGTCTGCTTTGCCTCCGGCTTTGCCGAGACCGGTGATGAGGCATTGCAGCAGGCGCTTGTCACGGCGGCTGGCGCGATGCCGCTGCTGGGGCCGAACTGCTATGGCGTGCTGAACTATCTTGACGGCGCGATGCTGTGGCCCGACCAGCATGGCGGGCGGACGGTTGATCGCGGCGTTGCCATCATCAGCCAGTCATCGAACATTGCCATCAATATCAGTATGCAGGCGCGTGGCCTGCCGATTGCCTACATCGCCTGCGTCGGCAACCAGGCGCAGACAAGCCTGACCGACATGGCGCGAAGCCTTCTTGCCGATGATCGGGTCACCGCGGCGGGTCTCTATATCGAGGGGATCATCGATCCGGTTGATTTCGCCGACATGGCCGAAGAGGCCACCGCGATGGGTAAATCCATCATCGCCATCAAGGCTGGCAAGACCGCCGCCTCGCAGACGGCGGCCAGTTCCCACACCGCCGCGCTGGCCGGTGACGGCGCAGCGTCGTCCGCCTTCCTTGCCCGCTGCGGTGTCATCGAGGCCGCCGCACCGGAAGACATGCTGGAGGCACTGAAGCTTGTTCACGCGCTTGGCCGGTTGCCTGGCCGACGGATCACCGCAATGTGCTGTTCGGGTGGCGAGGCCGGTCTGGCAGCCGATCTTGCCGCGGGGCACGATCTGGCATGGTCAGCCATCCCGGCGCCAAATCTGGACCAGCTTGCCGAGACATTGGGGCCGCTGGTGGCGCTGGCCAACCCGCTCGACTACCACACCTTCATCTGGGGTGATGCGCAGAAGATGACCGACGCCTTTGCCGCGATGATGGGCGACTGGGTCGATCTGTCGGTTCTGGTCATCGATTTTCCGCGCGCCGACCGGTGCAGTGATGAAGCCTGGCACCCGGCGGTGGCGGCGATGAAGCGCGCCGGCGAGATCACCGGCACCCATGTCGCCTGTCTTGGCAGCCTTGCCGAAGGGATTCCCGAAAGCTGGGCCACCCGGATGATGGATGACGGGATTGTTCCCCTGAACGGTTTTGCGCACGGGCTGCGCGCGATCGAACTGGCGGCAACACCGAATGTGGCTGGTGGCTGGCGTCCGCATGCGGCGATGCCGGCCCCGGCGGATCGCCAACTGATCGACGAGGCCGCGGCAAAATCCATCCTCGCCGCAGCCGGCATTGCCGTGCCGGCGGGCATCCGCGCCGACGGGCCGGCTGATATCGCTGCCGCTGCCAGCCTGACCCCGCCGCTGGCGCTGAAGGGTCTTGGCCAGGCGCATAAGAGTGAGGCCGGCCTTGTCCGGCTCGACCTCGATGCCGATGACCTGCTTGCCGCGGCTGAAGACATGCCGGCGGCCACCGGTTTTCTGATTGAGGAAATGGCACCGCCGCCGGTGGCTGAACTGCTTGTCGGGCTGCGGCGCGATCCGGTCTATGGGATGACACTGAGCCTTGGCATGGGCGGCACCGCCGCCGAACTTCTGGGGGATGTCGTCACGCTTGTTCTGCCGGTCACTGGCGACGAGATTCGGGCGGCGCTGTTGCGGCTGCGGCTGGCCCCGCTTCTGACCGGCCATCGCGGGCGCGATGCGGCCGATATCGACGCCGCCATCGACACTGCGCAAACCCTGTGCAAGATCATCACCGCCAATCCGGAGTTCGACGAGATCGAGATCAACCCGCTGATGCTGGCCCCCACAGGTGGCGGCGCGCTGGCGGTCGATGCGGTGATATGGAAGACTGACGCCGAGTGAGGAGGCATCATCATGAGCGAAACACCAGACCAGAACGTCACCACCCGCACCGAGGGCCATATCTTTGAGGTAACGCTCGACAGGCCGAAGGCGAACGCCATCGACCTTGTCACCTCGCAGCATATGGGAAAGGTGTTCCAGTCCTTCCGGGATGATCCGGAGCTGCGGGTCTGCATCATCCGCACCGCCGGCGAAAAATTCTTCTCCGCGGGATGGGACCTGAAAGCCGCCGCGAACGGTGATTCGGTGGTTGGCGATTATGGCGTCGGCGGTTTTGCCGGACTACAGGAACTTCGCGACCTCAACAAACCGGTAATCGCCGCGGTGGAAGGCATGTGTGTCGGCGGCGGGTTCGAGCTGGCGCTGGCCTGCGATCTGATTCTGGCCACCGAATCGTCGAGCTTCGCGCTGCCGGAGATTCGTGCCGGCACGCTTGCCGACGCGGCAACCATCAAGCTGCCGAAGCGGATACCCTATCATGTGGCGATGGATATGCTGCTGACCGGCCGCTGGATGGATTGCGCGGAGGCGCATCGCTGGGGCCTTGTCACCGAAAAACTGGCCGACGGGCCGGCGCTGTATGAACGGGCGTGGGAGCTGGCGCGGCTTCTGGCCTCGGGGCCGCCGCTTGTCTTCGCCGCGATCAAGGAGGTGGCGCGCGAGGCTGAAGCGATGAAATTCCAGGACGCACTGAACCGGGTCACCAAGATGCAGCTCCCGACCGTCGACAGGCTGTATAATTCCGAGGACGGGATGGAAGGGTTCCGCGCCTTTGCCGAAAAGCGCGACCCTGTCTGGAAAGGCCGCTAACGCGTCCGTTAAAGACAGGTCGTCAGATCAAGTCGCGGATGGTTTCGACAAGCGTCGCGTTGATCGCACGCGGACCGGTATCAAGCCTGTTCTGATGCCGGCGGGCCCCGGGAATTCGCACCCCGTCAAGGCTGGTCAGCCGGTCCATGAAATCATCGACATGCGTCTCCCACCCGTCACCGGCGATCAGTTCAGGGGACAGCGCGATCACCATTTCGCCGCCTCGCGGTGGGCCACCATCGCCATTGTCATGCGCTTTCGCCTCATAGCTGAACCTCTCGCCGGTCAGGCCGGCGGCCAGCAATTCAACCATCAGCGCAATGGCCGACCCCTTGTAGCCGCCAAAGGGCAGCAGCACGCCCTTGGCGATCTCGGCCGGGTCGGTTGTGGCGTTGCCATCCGCATCAAGCCCGGTGCCAGGCGGCACTTCGCGCCCGTCACGAGCGGCGATCTGGATATCGCCCATCGCCATCGACGCGGTGGCCATGTCATAGCAGACAGGTGTCTTGCCGGGCCGCGGCCAGGCAAAGGAAATCGGATTGGTGCCGAACAGTTTTTCGGCTGTGCCAACCGGTGCCACCATCGGCATATAGGCGGTGCAGGCAATGCCGACCAACCCGCGATCAGCCAGATATTCTGTCTCCGGCCACAGCGCGGCAAAATGATGAATGCCGGTCAGCGACAGCGCGGCAACGCCAATTTCGGCCGCCGCCTCGGCAAGCACCGGCAGAGCGGTGGCCTGGGCCAGTGGCGCGAAACAGCCATGCCCCTCGCACTGGATGACAGCCGACGTCTTGCGGGTGACAGTGGGGCGCGCCTTGCCATCCACCTTGCCGCTCCGTAGCGCCTTCACATAGCCGGGAATGCGGAACAGCCCGTGCGAGTGCGAGCCGTCGCGTTCGGCCCGCATGACGATGTCGGCCAGCGCCGCGGCATTCGCCTCATCGCAGCCATTCTTGACCATCGCCTCATACGCAAGCGCGTGGATTTCATCTAACGTCAGACTGGTCTTGCTCATGATG
The DNA here is from genome assembly GCA_965657415.1 of Puniceispirillaceae bacterium (SeqCode). GTDB lineage: Bacteria > Pseudomonadota > Alphaproteobacteria > Puniceispirillales > Puniceispirillaceae > UBA8309. The sequence goes on from CBFHNZ010000042.1 coordinate 10,279, forward strand.
GCTTACTCCAAATCTCAGGCTCAGTGCCGGTAATCCGGCTCTTCCTCGTCAAGGATATCGCGGATCGCCTGCATGTGCTTCTGCGGGCCACCTTCATAGGTCTCCCATTGCTGGGCGGTCTTTTCAGCGACATCCTCATCAAGTACCGACAACTCCAGGCCGGACGCCAGCGCTGTCATATAGGTCCGGCAGCCGCGCTCGTAATGATAGGCAAGATCAAACGCCACTGCCGGCGACTCGCCAACCGTCATGAAGCCGTGATTGCCCATCATCATCATCATCTTGTTGCCAAGCAGTGTCGACAGACGTTCGGCCTCATCACCAAGCCCCATGCCGTCAAACCCGCTATCGATGGCAACCCGGTTGTGAAAGCGGGCCGTTGTCTGGTCGACCGCCGGCAGAAGCGGCGATTTCACCGCGCTGAGCGCCGTGGCGTAATGCGAATGAAGATGCACGATACAGCGCGCCTGCGGATTGTTGCGGTGCATCGCACCATGAATGGCCCAGGCCGTGGCGTCGATATGCGGGCGCACCGAATCATCAAGCTCGCGGGCATCGACAAGCAACATGTCACTTGCCTTCAGTTTCGAGAAGTGGATGCCGTAGGGGTTCATCAGGAACATCTGCCCATCATCCGAGACAGCAGAGGAGAAGTGATTCGATATTCCCTCATGCATGTTCTCACGCGCCGTCCAACGAAAGATCGCCGCCAGGTCGCAGCGCGCCTGATGCATCGCCGCCTCATCGATTGTGGAAGCTGCCATCATGATGCCCTCCCTTGTGCCGAATAACCGGTCAACCCTGCCGCAGGCCACCCGGCTTCGCAACGCAAAACTGACAGCCTGTCCATGAACGGCGTTTTAGCGGTTGCGCCGGGGCCAGCGGCGCGGTGAAATGGCAACAGGACGAACAGGAGCGCAAGATGCAGATCTGCAGATCCCTTGTCGGCGGCAAACCCGTCGCCAGCACCGCACCGGCAATCGACAAGGTCTATCCGGCCACCGGCGAAGTCATCGCCAGGATCGAACCTGCCGATGACTCCGTTCTTGATCAGGCGGTCGCAACGGCCGCCGCCGCACAGCGCGAATGGGCGGCCCGCGGCGGCCATGAACGCGGACGGATCCTGGGCCGCGCCGCGCAGCTGTTGCGCGAGAATAATGACGAGCTGGCACGGCTTGAGGTGATGGATGTTGGCAAATGCCTTGGCGAGGCCGTATCGGCCGATGTGCCAAGCGGGGCCGACGCGATGGAATTTTTCGGCGCGCTGGCCCAGACTGGGACTGGCGACATGCGACGCTACCCCGATGCCATCGCCTATTGCGAGCGCGTGCCGCTTGGCGTCTGTGCCGGCATCGGTGCCTGGAACTATCCGGTGCAGATCGCCTGCTGGAAGGCCGCACCGGCGCTTGCCGCCGGCAATGCCTTCATCCTGAAACCATCCGAGATGACCCCGCTGACAGCGCATATGGTGGCCAGCCTTCTTTCCGAGGCCGGACTTCCTGACGGGCTGTTCCAGATTGTCCATGGTGACCACAATATCGGGCGCGCCATCTGCGCCCATCCCGGCATCGCCAAGATTTCGCTGACCGGCGGTGTCGATACCGGCAGACTGATCATGGGTCAGTCAGCCGAGACCTTGAAGAAAGTGACGCTGGAACTTGGCGGAAAGTCACCGCTGATCGTCTTTGCCGATGCCGATTTCGATCTGGCCGTACAAACCGCGCTGGATGCCAATTTCTACACCGCTGGTGAGGTCTGCTCGAACGCCACACGGGTCTTTGTCGAGGCCAGCATTGCCGCCGATTTTGAAGCCGCGCTTGTCGAGCGCGCCCGCGCCATGCGGATCGGCGACCCGATGGCCGAGGATGTGCAGATGGGGGCATTGATTTCAGAGTCGCATCTTCTGAAGGTTCTGGATTATGTCGTTGGCGGCACGGCCGAGGGTGCCACGCTTGCCGCCGGCGGCAGCCGGGTCCATCCGCAGGGGTTCGAGAATGGCTATTTCATGGAGCCGACCATCCTCACCAACTGCCGCGATGACATGCGCCATGTCAGGGAGGAAATCTTCGGGCCGGTAATGTCGGTGCTGACCTTCACGGATGAAGACGAGGCCATCACCCGTGCCAACGCCACCAGCTTTGGTCTTGGTGCCGGGCTGATCACCAGCGATCTGGCGCGGGCGCACCGTGTTGCAGACAGGCTGGAAAGCGGCAATGTCTGGGTTAACACCTACAACATCCTGCCGCCGGGACTGCCCTTTGGCGGCGTCAAGCAATCAGGCTTTGGCCGTGAGAACAGCGCCTACTCGCTGGAAGCCTACAGCGAGATCAAGGCCACCTACATCCAGCTTTAGACGGACACCGCGTGACCACACCCCTCGCATCGACACGCCGCACCGACCTGCGGCTCTTCCAGACCATGGCCGGTGCCCGGCATGGTGGTGCAGAACTGTTCTTTGAACGGCTGGCTATCGGGTTTGATGGCACCGGCATGACGCAGCAGCTGATGATCAAGCCGGACAGCGAACGCATGGCCCGGCTCACCGCCGCCGGACTGAATGTCACCGGGTGCGGTTTCTCGCCGTTGCTGGCGGCACTGCATCGCCGGCAGATCGCCGCCGCCCTCCGCCGCGCCAAACCCGATGTTATCCTCAGCTGGATGAACCGGGCGACGATGATGACACCGCCTCACGGCAGTCCGCATGTGGCGAGGCTCGGCGGTTTCTACAATCTGAAATATTACCGCGGCTGTGACTGGCTGGTCGCCAACACGCGCGATATCGCGGACTATCTGATCGCCGAGGGCATGCCGAAGGACCGCGTCCATTACCAGATCAATTTTGTGCCAGACGGGCGTAGCGGACCGATATTCGAGGGACCGGCATTCGCGCGTAAGCCTGATGGTGGGCCGGTCATTGCCGCGCTTGGCAGGCTGCATGAGAACAAGGCGTTTGATACCCTGATCCGCGCCTTTGCCGCGCTGCCCGATGGCAGGCTGTGGCTGGCCGGTGACGGGCCGGAACGCGCCATGCTGGATAATCTGGCAGATGAGCTGGGTGTCGCCGAACGAGTGATGTTCCTTGGCTGGCAGGATGACCCGCAATCGGTCATCCGCGGCGCCGATGTCCTTGTCTGTCCGTCGCGGCACGAACCGTTCGGCAATGTCATCGCCGAGGGCATGGCCTGCGGCAAGCCGGTGATCTCGACCCGGACAAATGGCGGGTGCGAATTGATCGAGGACGGCATCAATGGCCTGCTGGTGTCGGTTGATGATGTCGATGCGCTGGCGGATGCGCTGGCCCAGGTGACACGCGACACCACCCTTGCGGCGCGACTGGCCGATGGCGGGCGGGCGCATTGGCAGGCGACCCTGTCACCGCAACAGGTGATCGGTGACTGGATCGATTTTCTTGAAAGGGTCGCCAGCTGATGTGCGGGATTGGCGGGTATTTCCTTCGCCCCGGGGCCGCCGCGCCGGCAGATGCGCTGGACAGGATGGAGCGCGCGCTGGCGCATCGCGGCCCTGACGGCAACGGGCGTTACGCGGGCAACCGGGCCGGGTTCGTGCATACGCGCCTGTCGATTGTCGATCTGACAGGGGGCGCACAGCCCTTTATCGCGCCGGGCGAGGATGGCGGTCAGATTCTGGTCGCGAATGGCGAGGTCTACAATCACGCGGCGCTGCGGCAATCGCTTTGCACCGGCTATGATTTCACCTCCAACTCGGATTGCGAGACGATGCTGGCACTGTGGGCGCGGCATGGCAACAACGTGCTGCGGCAGCTTCGCGGCATGTATGCGGCGGCGCTTTATGACCCGGCGCGCGATGCGGGGCTGTTGATCCGTGATCCTTTCGGGATCAAGCCGCTCTATGTCTGCGAGACGCCGGATGGTCTGTTTTTCGCCTCGGAGATTGCGGCCCTTCGCGCGATCGGTATTGCCGATGTCGCGCCCAGCCAATCCCGTGTCGATCCAGGTCACGCTGCCTGTATCATCGACCGGCAATTCGCCCCGGATGATCTGCCGGCCTTTCCGATGATCCGCCGCGTTGCGCCAGGTCAGATGCTGGTGATTCGCGGCGGGCAGATAGCCGAGACCTTTACCGACAGGCCGCTGGAGTCCGGCATGACAGACCCAGCCGCGCCGACGATTGACGCCTTCGAGGCACAGCTTCACGATTCCGTTGCAGCGCATCTGATGGCCGATGTGCCGCTGGGTCTGTTCTTTTCCGGCGGCGTTGATTCCTCAGCCCTCCTGGCGGCGCTTGCCGATCTGCGGTCACGCGACGGGCAGGCCGAACCAATCCTGACCTACACGGTACGCTTTGACCGTGGCAGTGATGATGAGACCACCAACGCCGCATCGCTTGCCGCCAGCGAGGGGGCCGATTTTGTCGATGTCCCCTACGGCAAGGCCGATTTTCTGGCCGATGCCGGGCTGGCCGCGCTGGCCTGCGATGATGCGGTAGCGGATTACGCCATTCTGCCAACCCTGCATCTGGCGCGGCGAGCGGCCCGGGATGTCAAGGTTGTGCTGTCCGGCGAAGGCGGGGATGAATTCTTTGCCGGATATGGCCGCTACCGGGCCGGGCTGCGCGCCATCGGTGCGAAATTTCCAACCCGCGCCGGGCCGGCATTGCGGGCCGGATTGTTTAGTGATGATGTGGCGCGGCGGCTGGCCGCGCGCTATGCCCGTGACAGCGCCAACATGCCAGGTTTTCTCAAACGTCTTGTTAACAGACATGGCGCACTGGCCGCACTGCAACGCCACGATATTGATGACTGGCTGCCGAATGATCTGCTGATCAAGCTTGATCGCTGTCTGATGCGCCATGGGCTGGAGGGGCGCACACCCTTCATCGACAGGCAGATGTCAAGCTATGGGTTCCACCTGCCGGTGGCGGCTAAAATCGGCCGCGGTGGCGGCAAGCATCTGGTCAAATCCTGGCTTGCGCGGCGTCTGCCAGCCTGCCAGCCCTTTGCCAGAAAACGCGGCTTTACGGTGCCTGTCGGCGCGTGGATTGCCGAGGAGGCCCACCTTCTGGCGCCGCTGGTAGCGGCGCAGGACGGTGTGGCGGCGCTGATGCGTGCCGACACGGCGCGGGCGGTCATCTCATCTGCCGATGCCCGCGGCAATGGCCGTGGCGGATTGCTGGCTTGGCGGCTTCTGTTCTATGCGCTGTGGCACCAGATCCATTGCCGCGGCGTCAGCGCCGAACAACCGCTTGCCGACATCCTTGCCGCACGCGGCTAGGATGCCGCGTCGGCAGCAATCGGCAGCGCGGTGGTGAATTTGATTTCTTCCATCGCGAAGGAAGAGCTGACATCGGTCAGCTGTACCCGGCTGATCAGGGTCCGATAGAAAGCGTCATAGGCGGCCATGTCGGCGACGACGACGCGAAGCAGGTAATCCACCTCGCCGCTCATCCGGTAGAATTCGACCACCTCGGGCATCTCGGAAATCATCGTGGCGAAGGATTCCAGCCAGTCGGCATTGTGCTGGTCGGTGCGCAAGGCCACAAAAACCGACATACCGACCCCGACCTTGATCGGGTCAAGCAGTGCCACACGCTTGCGAATCACACCAACTTCCTCAAGCCGCTGGATCCGCCGCCAGCAGGGCGTCACCGACAGGCCGACCTTGCGCGCAATCTCGGCCACCGGCTGGGCTGCGTTTTCCTGAATTTGAACAAGGATTTTCCTGTCGGTTGCATCCATCGCCGCCATGGGGAGATCCTTTCCTGCAGTCTGGGGCCATCTGGCATATAAGGGAAAAACCACTAGTATCCAGATAATTTTGAAAATATATTTTATAAATTCGTATTCATATCCTGAATCAAGCCAATTTTTCGCGCATGGCCAGATCCTGCCAGACCTCTCCGGTGGCGGCTTGTCGGGGTTGATTTTGCCGGTTCAAGGCGTCATGGTCCGCGCATGAGCGATATCGACATCCCCAAGAGCGATTCCGCGCCACTCCCGCAGCCGCGCCTGCTGGCCGCAGATGACTGGCAGGACTACGCGCTTCTGGACAGCGGCGATGGGCAGAAGCTGGAGCGGTTCGGCAGCTTCACCTTTGTGCGCCCGGAACCGCAGGCGATGTGGGCCCCGCGTCTGGCCACCACAGACTGGCAGGCGGCTGATGGCCGGTTTGTTGCCAGCCAGGGGCGCGCCGATGATGACGAGGCGGCCGGCGGCTGGACCCTGGCAAAGAACCTGCCATCGCAATGGTCCATTAGCTATGACGGGCTTCGGTTTATTGCCAGGCCAACGCCCTTCCGGCATCTGGGGTTCTTTCCGGAACAGGCACCGCACTGGAACTGGTGCGCCGGGCTTATCGCGGCTTTCATTGCCCGCCATGGACGGGCGCCGCGGATCCTGAACCTGTTCGCCTATTCCGGTGTCGCCAGCCTTCATGCCGCGCGCGCCGGCGCCGAGGTGGCGCATGTCGATGCCAGCCGCAAAGCCATCGCACAGGCTTTTGAGAACCGTGACGAGGCCGGGCTCGACGACGCGCCGATCCGCTTTATCACCGAGGATGCCGGACGGTTTGTCGAGCGTGAGGTCAGGCGCGGCAGATCCTATGACGGCATTCTTCTCGACCCGCCAAAATATGGCCGCGGCCCGAAGGGAGAACGCTGGCAGATCGAAACCGACCTTGTGCCATTGCTGCAGGGCTGCCGGAACCTGCTGTCTGATACGCCCATGTTCCTGCTGTTGACCATCTATGCCATCCGCGCCTCGTCGCAGGCGGCGCATTACGCGCTTGCCGACCTGATGGCGGGGACAGGCGGGGCGGTATCGTCGGGCGAGCTTGTCAGCGTCGAGACAGGCGATGCGCCCCGCGTTGTCAGCCAGGCCAATTTCGCCCGCTGGACAGGTTTCGGCGACTGAGCAGGGGCTGGACAGGGTCAACACCACTCAGGATTTGCGAAGTGTCTCATAAAGTACCAGACCGCTGGCAACCGCGAGATTCAGCGAATCAGACCGGCCCAGCATCGGCATCCGCACAAGCTGGCTGCAGGCCGCCATCAGCCCGTCGGTAAGACCGGCCTGTTCATTGCCCATCAGCAGGATCAGTGGCCCACTATAATCCGCCGCGCGGTAATCAACGCTTGCCGGCAGGGCGGTGCCGACAATCCGGCCAGGCCAACCGTCCGCAAGCGTCAGGAATTCCGCCTCTGACATATGCGCCAGCGCGACATTGAATACCGCGCCCATCGAGGCGCGAACCGCCTCAACCGAATAGGGGTCAGTGCAATCGCCGATCAGGATGACACCTAACGCACCGGTGGCATCCGCGGTGCGCATGATGGTGCCGAGATTGCCAGGATCGCGCACCCGGTCGAGCGCAATCCAGCACCTGGCGGGATCCGGCGCCACCTGATCGGCGACCAGCCAGCGTTGTTCAAAAGCACCAAGCACCATCTGCGGATTGTCCTTACGGCTGACCCGTGAAAGCAGTGATTCGGTGACAGGAAGAGCGCGGCCACCATCCTGCGACAGCGCCCGCAGAAGTTCGGAAAGCTGGTCCTCCAGCTGGTCACCCTTGGTCCGCGAGGCCAGATAGGCAAGCCTGTGCATGCGCCACCCGAGCGCCACTGCCTCGGTGCAGATCCGCATGCCTTCAGCCAGAAACCAGCCTGTCTGACGCCGGAATTTACGTTCATGAAGCGCGCGGAGTCGCTTCACCTCGGCATTGCCGGCGCTGGTAATGATGTCGGGCACAGAATCATCCATATCGGCTGTCCTAGCAAAAACCATCCGCGGGCCCAAATTTTTTGTTTCAATTCCGACTTTTTTCGTCGTACAAAATTCTCGAACATATAAAGAGCGGCCCGGCGGAGCGGGGGTTCGGCTCGGCCTGCGGGGGGCATCTGTGATGAGTGTGCAGACTATCGAGGCACTGCTGCAGCATGACAGCAACGAAACCCCTCAGAAAATCGGGTTTTTACTTCTCAATGATTTTTCGATGCTGGCCTTCGCCTCGGCAATCGAACCGTTGCGCGCCGCCAACAGGCAGAGCAACCGCACGCTGTATAGCTGGGTGATTGCCAGCCCGACCGGCACCCCTGCGGTGGCAAGCAACGGTGTCGAGGTGGCCTCGGACGGTGATGCGGCGGTGCTGCAGGATTGCCGGATGGTGTTTGTCTGTGCCGGACTGAATGTGCGCGAACATACCAACCGCAGCATCCTGAACCTGGTCCGCCGGCTGGACCGCAACGGCGCCGTCATCGGGGCGATCTGTACCGGCACCTATGTGATGGCCGCGGCCGGGCTGCTGGATGACAGGCGTTGCACCATCCATTGGGAGAATATCGACGGTCTTGGCGAGGAGTTTCCCGAGCTGGAGATCACCAATGATCTGTTCGAGGTGGACGGCACCCGTGTGACCTGTTCCGGCGGCACCGCCTCGCTCGACATGATGCTGAACCTGATCGCGCAGTCGCATGGCACCGCACTTGCCGCCGAGGTGTCCGACCAGTTCATCCATGACCGCATCCGCGAGCCGACCGACCGGCAACGGATGGAGCTTCGCTCACGACTTGGCGTCAGCCATCCAAAATTGCTGGCTGTGGTGAAGACGATGGAAGACAATCTGGAAGAGCCGTTGGCACAGACCGACATTGCCAGAATGACCAACCTGTCGACACGGCAGCTTGAACGGCTGTTCCGCAAATATCTGAACACGACGCCAACCCGTTATTATTTGAATCTGCGGCTGGCGCGGGCGCGCCATCTGTTGCGGCAGACCTCGATGTCGATCCTGTCCGTGGCGCTTGCCTGCGGCTTTGTTTCGGCCTCGCATTTCTCGAAATGCTACCGCGAATGCTATGACCGTACGCCGCGCGCCGAACGCGCACCCAGCTGACGGTATCCAGCTTGCAGAAGAGGTCAGCCGGCCGCCGCCTTGATGGCTGTCAGCATGCTGGCAAGCCCGGTCTTGCGGGTTGGCGAGAGGTGTGAATCAAGGCCGATGTCCGACAGGAACGCCGCCTCGGTGTCGCGGATTTCATCCGCTGTCCGCCCGGAATAAACACGCAGCAGCAGGGCAATCAGCCCTTGTACGATGGCGGCGTCCGATCCGGCATGGAAGGTGATCTGACCATCCTTTGTCTCGGCCGCGAAATGCACCACCGACTGGCAACCGCGAAGGCGGTATGCGTCTGTCTGATATTGCGCCGGCAGGGGCGGTAGCCGGCGGCCAAGATCAATCAATAGTTGGTAGCGGTCTTCCCAGTCATCGAGAAAGCCGAATTCATCGACGATTTCGCTGGCAGCTTCGGCGGCGCGGTTCATGAGGTGGCTCCTGGCAACAGGCAATGTCTGGGGTCTGGAATCTGGGGTCTGGGATCAGGGATCAGGCACTTGTTGCGATATTGCGGCGGCGCGCAAGAAGGTCAAGAAGGCGGCTTGCCGCATCGGTCGATTTCGTGCCTGGCGGGAACACCGCCGCGGCACCGGCCTTTGTCAGCGCCGGCACATCCCCCGGCGGAATGACACCGCCGACCACCAACTCGATATGGCGGCCCTCGCCAGCATCAAGACGGCGGCGCAGGCTGGGCACCTGACTGAGATGCGCCGCGGCAAGGGTTGAAATGCCAACCGCATCGACATCATGCTCGATCGCCATGTCATAAACCTCGTCCGGGCTGGCGAAGAGCGGTCCGATGGTGACCTCGAAACCAAGATCGGCAAAGGCCGAGGCAATCACCTTCTGGCCGCGGTCATGACCATCCTGGCCAAGTTTGGCGACCAGAAGGCGCGGCGCACGCCCGGCCGCCGCGATAAAGACAGCCACCCGGTCCCGCAGAATCTCCAGATCGGCATCAGCCGCCATGCGCGCCTTCCAGATTCCGCGCACCCCTTTGATCTCGGCCTTATGTCGTCCCCAGACACCACTCAGCGCATCCGATATTTCACCCACCGTGGCGCGACTGCGCGCCGCCTCGATGGCCAGCGGCATCAGATTGTCCGTTCCCGCCGCGGCATCTGACAAGGCGGCAAGCGCCGCCGTAAGCCGGGCTTCATCACGCCCGGCACGCACCGCCTTCAGCCGGTCAAGCTGCTGCGCGCGCACCTGACTGTTGTCGATACGGCGGACCTGCACCTCCTCGCTGGCATCGGCGTGCGGCGCCGGCGGACAGCTATTGACACCGATGATCCGGCGGCGGCCGGAATCAATTTCCGCCTGTGATGCTGTCGCGACCTCCTCGATCCTCATCTTCGGGATGCCGGCCTCGATCGCCGCCGCCATGCCGCCCAGCGATTCCACCTCGGCGATATGTTCCCGGGCGCGGGCGACAAGCCCTTGTGTCAGCCTTTCGACATGATATGAGCCACCGAACGGGTCGATGACATGCGCCATATTGCCTT
>CBFHNZ010000043.1:0-20430 GCA_965657415.1 Puniceispirillaceae bacterium (SeqCode)
GATCGCCAAGTGGGGCCTTGCGGTCCACGCCAACAGGCAGTTCAGCCCATGCGTCCTGGAAGGCCGTAGGGTTGTCCGCAGTGCCCCGGCGCACCGGGAACTTGCCCTCGGGCGCGATGGACAGCGTCTGGGTGTAGCCCTGGTCCATGGAGAATTTCACGAACTCCATGGCCGCGTCGGTGTCGGCATCGTTGGTGATCCCGAAGTACCGAACATCGCCCCAGGCAGCACCGTCAGGATTGGAGGGGCCAGCAAAGGTCGTGACCACCCCGGTCATGGACGCCAGCTCCGACGAGGTCGGGTCATCGTTGATCGTGGGCGGAGCGCTGTCGCGCAGACCGGCCAGTTCATCGAGGATGAAGGGCGACCAGATGATCATGGCCGCCTGGCCCGCGAAGTAGAGCTCGCGCGATTGTTGCCAGAACAGCTCGCCCGGAGGCGAGGCCTTGGCAATCGCCCGGTAGAACTCAAGCACTTCAGTGGTCTTGGCCAGGTCGAGCTCGGCTGGGCCGTCGGCATTCACCGGAGACACCCCGTTGGCAAGGAAGACATGTTCCAGCACCTGGCTCATGAAATTCTCATCGACCTTGTTTGGTGCGACAAAACCATACATCGAAGGCGGGTTGTGCAGCGCGTCAACAGCGGCCTCGATAGCCGCATAGCTGGTCGGCGCCTCAAGACCTGCTTCCTCGAACAGGTCCTTGCGATAGACAACCATCTGCGTCCAGCCATCGACCGGGACTGCGGCCGTCATGCCGTCGAATTGCGCCATGGTGATTGCGCCCGGCGCAAAGGTACTCTTCTGCAGTGCATCAACGATGTCGGAATTGGTCTCGACATCAAGAATGCCAGCCTCTGCCCACGGCAGCACATATTGCAGAGTATGGTAGATGACATCAGGCAGGGCACCGGCGGCAAAGGCTGCCGTTGCACGGGTGCCAAGGTCTTTCTCTTCAACCGGGATCACTTCGACCGTGTGGCCTGTCTTCTTGTTAAAATCATCAGCCATCGCCTGCTGCTTGGCAAGACGCTCAGGCTGATTCTCAGTCGTCCAGAAGCGGATCGTATCCGCCTGCGCGACGCCCGCGACAAGGGTGGTGATCACCGCCGTCGCTGCCGTTAGGAAAAATGGTCTCATTGGTCAACACCTCCAGAGTTTGCTCTTGTTGTTTGCCGGACTGCCTACCGGCTTTCCGGCCAACCCGAAACGGGTGGATTGGCCGTTCCCCGACGCACGAGCGACGCGCGCACGAGTCCCTGATTGTCAGCGGGCCTGGTGGTGCCCTCGACAAGACTGATTAACATTTCTGCCAGCTGGCGGCCTGCCGAGCGCTGCGGCTGGCGCATCGTGGTGAGTGGCGGCTCGATCCAGGCACCGATCTCAAGCCCGTCATACCCGACAAGCGAAACCTCCCGCCCTGGCACCAGCCCAGCCTCGCGGACGGCCTGCATCGCGCCAATGGCGACAACATCCGACACACAGCACACAGCGGTAGGCGCAGGATCCAGAGCCAGCAAACGACCCATCGCCAGCTTGCCACCCTCAAAACTGAGATCGGCAACCTCAAGCGACGCGCCTTGCGGGTCAAGCCCAGCCTCGGCAATGCCACGGCGCCACCCGTTGGTTCGTTGGCGCGCGAAATTATACACCTCGGGCCCGGCAATATGCGCAATCCGCTGATGGCCAAGTCCGACCAGATACGCCGTCAATTCGGCAAAGGCGAGTTCATTGTCCACGTCAAGCCAGGCCGTCATGTCACTGTCATTCGACCGGCCATGCGAGACAAACGGAATCTGCAAGTCCTGAAGAATCCGGAAACGCTGGTCATCGCTGTAGGTACGGGAAATCACCAGCCCACTGATGTGGCGCGTGCGGGCGATTTTCTGGAACAGCTCCAGCTCCTCCTCGACGCTGTGCGGCACAAGGACGGTAAGGTCCCAGCCATAACCGGCCAGCGCCTTGGCCATGCCGGCCATCAATTCGCTGAGGAAGGATTCAGTGACCTGCCGGTCCTGCCAGGGCATGACATAGCCAAGCGTCTCGGACTTGCCGAGCGCCAACCGCCTGGCATGCATGTTCGGCTGGTAGCCGAGTTCATCGGCTGCCTCGCGAACAAGCTGCTTGGTCCGGTCCGAGATGTCCTGATAATCGTTCAGAGCCCGCGATACGGTACTCTGTGACAGGTTCAGTCGCTCGGCAATGACCTTTAATCTTGTTGGTCCTCCCATACGCAAACGATTACCGAAAGCGTTTTCGGAGTCAACCGAAAACGCTTTCGGTTGTTATTTAGCTGTTTTTTTCGCTTTCTAGGGCGTTTTGGTGTTGGAACGCAGGCCGGACCAGCAAGCGATCTGAAGATGATCATTGTGGCCATCAACCTGCACTTCAGGCTGAGCCGGCGCGTTTGCGTTCACGGTGAAAGATGTAGAGCCCCGATGCCATGATCACGAACGATCCCACCCAGGTCCAGATATCGGGAAACTGGCCGAACAGCAGATAGCCGTAAAGGCTGGCCCAGATGATGATGGTGTAGTGCAGCGGTGAGACAAAGACAGCCTGCCCGATCTCCAGCGCCCTGATGACCAGAAACTCGCCAAGCGCGGCCATGAGTGACATCGAGGCAAGAATGGCAATAAGTTTCAGCGAGGTAATCGGCTGCCAGATGAAAGGCTGTACGACGCTCAGCATCAGAAAAGCTGTCAGCGCCGTGTAGGCCAGCGTTGTCTCGGTTCGATCGCGAACACCGATATGACGCGAGATAATCTGCCGGATGGCGAACAGCATTGCTGCAATCAGCGGCAGCAACAGACCGGGATGGAAACTGGCGAAGCCGGGCCGGATCACAACAAGGGTGCCAAGCAAACCGATGATTGTGGCGGTCCAGCGATGCAGGCCAACACGCTCACCAAGCAGCAACGCCGCCATTATGGTGACGACCAGCGGCGCCACAAAGGTGACCGACACCGCATCCGCCAACGCCACAAAATTCAGACCAACGATGAAAAATGTGGCTGATAGTGCCGCCGCCGCGCCGCGACCGATCTGCAACACCGGAAAGCCGGTCCGCAAGATGCCGCGGCCATGCCATGCAATCAGGATCATCACACCGACAACAAGGCCGATCTGGCGCGCCCAGACAATCTGCAGCGAGGGCATATATTGTGTCAGATATTTTGCCTGCGCATCAACAGCCGAGAAGACAAACATGCCGGCAAGCATGAACAGCGCGCCCTTAACATTGTCGCCAGCCCCCGAGGTTGGCCCCGAAGTTGGCCCCGAAGTTGGCCCCGGGGGGGTGCCGCCTGCCACCGGGATCGTCATGCCAAACCGGCACGGGCGGCGGCGTGCGGCGTCATCGAATCCGCCGGCAAAAAACAATCTACAGAATCTGAAATGGCGGTCTCCCTTCGCCCGGCTGTTATCGCCACCCTGTCACGATCAGCGGTCACGATCAGCCGGTCACGATCAACTCCGGCATGCCGCGCCATGGTGGCGCAGAATGACCGCAGATGCCAGCCTTGAAACCGTTCAGCTTTCTGGCCGGGGGTGAGCCGGGATCGGACTGTTTCATGCCAGCGCCACTTCCGCCGCCGTGTCCAGCTTGTCACAGATCTCGTCAATCTGGCTGTCGCTGATGATAAAGGGCGGTGCCAGCAGCACATGATCACCCTGTCGCCCGTCAATGGTGCCCCCCATCGGATAGCAGATCAGACCGGCCTCGAAGGCCGCCGCCTTGAAAGCGCGATGCCTGGCCTCAGCCGGGTCAAAGGGGGTCTTGCTGGCCCGGTCGGCGACAAACTCCATCCCAAGGAACAGACCGCGGCCGCGAATGTCACCGATGTGCGGATGATTGCCGAACCTGTCATCAAGCGCGGCGCGCAGTTTTGCGCCCTGGACCTGGACTCGGCCAATCAGCTGTTCGTCGAGAAGCGTTGTCACCACCGCCAGCGCCGCTGCACAGGCGGTCGGGTGGCCAATATAGGTGTGACCATGCTGGAAGAACCCACTGCCAGATTCGATGGCGCGGTAGATCTCGGCGCTGCACAGCATTGCGCCAACAGGCTGATAGCCGGCGCCAAGCCCCTTTGCGATGGTCACGATATCGGGGCGTACATCATCGACTTCACTGGCGAACAGATACCCCGTGCGCCCCATGCCGCACATCACCTCATCAAGGATCAGCAGCACGCCGTGGCGGTCACATATCTCGCGGATTCTGGCGAAATACCCCGCTGTTGCCGGCACCGCGCCAAGCGTCGCACCGACCACCGGCTCGGCCACAAAGGCCATCACATTTTCCGGACCGAGGCGCTGGATTTCCGTCTCAAGCTCATCGGCGACACGCTCGCCAAAGGCGCGTTCGCTTTCACCCTCGTGCCGTTCACGATAGGCATAGCAGGGCGCGATGTGACTTGTTTCGACCAGCAGCGGGGAAAATGCCTGCCGCCGCCATGCATTACCACCTGCGGCAAGCGCCCCGAGCGTGTTGCCGTGATAGCTCTGGCGGCGGGCAATCAGGTGCCTACGCTCCGGCATGCCACGCTCGACAAAATATTGTCGGGCCAGCTTGATAGCCGCCTCCACTGCCTCGGACCCCCCGGAGACGAAATAGACATGCTCGATGCCCTCTGGTGCGTGGGCGACCAGAAGGCTGGCCAGTTCCTCTGCCGGCGCGGAAGTGAAAAAGCCGGTATGCGCGAAAGCCAGCTTGCCAATTTGCGAGCGCACCGCCTCGATCACCGCCGGGTGGTCATGGCCAAGGCAGGACACCGCCGCGCCGCCGGACCCGTCGAGATAGCGCTTGCCGGTGGAATCGATGATGTAACACCCCTCACCAGCCACCGCGACGGGCGGTGTGGTCTTCATGCTTCGCGGAAACACATGTGACATCGCCAATTCTCCTCCCTCTCTCAAGATGCCGCGGCACGCATGCGTGCCCCGTGTGCATCGAACAATGGCCCGGTTACTACCCGGCAGATGACGTGATGACCGGCAATATCCACCGTCAAGCCGGCGCCGGCGACAGCGTGATCATTGCCAACAAGCGCCAGCGCGACCGGTCTGCCAATACGATATCCGAACGCAGCCGAGGTGGTTTTGCCAATGATCATGTCCCCGGCGCAGACAGGCTCATTGCCAAGCGGCATCGCCTCGGCATCATCAAATTCAAGGCTGATAATCCTTGTTGCCGGCGGTTCCATGCCGGCCAGCGCGGCGCTGCCGACAAAGTCCTTGTCCGGCGACAGCGCGAATTCAAGCCCGGCCATGGCAGGTGTCACATCGGTATCGAGATCATGGCCATAGGCAAGAAACCCCTTCTCGATCCGCATCGCGGTCTGCGCATAGGTGCCGACAGGCACCGCCCCGACCGCGGCAAGACAATCATAAAGAGCCGGTGCATCGCCGCTGTTACAGGTCAACTCCCACCCGGCCTCGCCAACATAGGACAGCCGTGCCGCGCGCAGGTTGATGCCGGCGATCTCGCCCGTCTGATGACGAAAATAGCCAATGTCATTCAACCAGTCGGCATCCAGAGCGGCAGCAAGGGCCGGCGTATCAGGGCCGACAAAGCCGAGAACGGCATGATCCTCGGTCACATCAGCAATCTTGATATCGGCGTCAGTCGGGCAATTGGCCCGGATCCAGGACAGGTCACGCTTCAGGGCGGCGGTGCCGACCATCAGCCGGAAATGCTGCTCGGCAAGGCGGAAGACGGTTAAATCGCTTTCAATACCGCCGCGCGCATTCAGCATCAACGTATAGCAGGCATGCCCGACCGGCCGGTCGATGCGGTTCGTGCAGATATGTTCGAGACAGCGCAGCGCGTCCGGCCCGGCAATATCGATCTTGCCAAAGCTCGACAGGTCGGTGACGCCGGCATGCTCATGCGCCGCCGTCACCTCGCGCGAAACCTGGTCAAACCATCCCGGCCTTGCAAAGGTCATGGGAGGTGGGTCGCCGCCACCGAAATAAAGTGGCCTTTCAAAGCCGAACACCTGGCCAAAATGCGCCCCGGCGGCCACCCATCTGTCGTGAAGCGGCAGTCGGCGCAGCTGCCGCGCGCTCTGCCACTGGCGGCCCGGATAGGCAATCTCGTAATGTTTACCCAACACCTCGGGCACGCGGGCGGTCAGCGCGGCGACACTGTTCACAGACGAGTCAAATCGTTTCGGGTCGGCTTCATGGAGATCGGCCGGCGGCGCACCATGCTGGATGGCATGCGCCAGCGCCATGCCGGCCCCGCCGCCTGTGGCAACACCAACCGAATTCATGCCGCAACCAAGGAACAGACCCTTTGTCTCGGCTGTTTCGCCAAGCAGGAAACTGCCATCCGGGGTAAAGCTTTCCGGCCCGTTCAGCAGCATTTTCACCTCGGCCTCGGCAAGACATGGCAGCCGGTGCAGCGCGTTATGCATCATCGGCTCGAAATGGTCCCAATCCTCTGGCAGAAGCTGGAAGGCGAAGTCCGTGCCAAGCCGGTCCGGGTCGATGGGTTTGCCAAGGGGCTCGAAGCAGCCAACAAGAAGGCCACCGGAATCATCCCGGATATAGAGGTGCCCGTCATGGTCAGACAATGTCGGAAGGTTGCCCCCGGCACCGGCGACAGGCTTGGTCAGAAGATAGAAATGCTCGCATGGCCAGACCGGCACTTCGACGCCGGCCATCGCCGCGGCAGCGCGGCTCCACAACCCTGTACACAACGCCACAGCCTGCGTCTTCACCGTGCCGCGGTCGGTCTCGACAGCGACCACCCGTCCGCCCCTGGTGACAATACCGGTAACACCCGTATCCTCGAAAATGCGCGCACCGGCTGATCGCGCGCCCTTGGTCAGGGCGGCGCACAAATCAGACGGGCTGACCCGCCCGTCATCGGGTGACCAGACGGCTCCGACCACATCATCGGCATTCATCAGCGGCCAGCGTTCAGCCGCCTCACCTGCCACAATCGTCTCGGCGCGCATGCCGAACAGGCCGGCAAGCGCCGCCTGCCGCCGAATGTGAATCATCCGATCCTCATTCGTGGCAATCGACAGCGAGCCTTTGTTGATCCAGCCGACCTGCTGGCCGGTTTCCTGTTCCAGCCGCGAATACAGATCAATCGAATAGCGGACGAGATCGGTCAGATTGCGGGTTGACCGCAGGGCCCGCACCTGTGCCGCGGAATGCCAGGTGGTTCCGGATGTCAGTTTGTTCCGCTCGATCAGGATGGCATCGCCAACGCCAGCCTTCGCCAGATGATACAGCGTCGAACAGCCCATCACGCCGCCACCGATGACCACGACACTGGCCTCGGATGGCAATGCGGTAGCCTGAACCGGAGATTTGGCCGGGGACTGGGTTGGGGGCTGGGTTGGGGGCTGGCGTTCCATTCTCATGCTCCTTGCGGCACGAACAGGTCTTCACGCCGATGGTTTGGCAAAGAATGTAACAATTGAAACTTATTTGCAATATTGTTATAAATGTTTCAGATATGATGTTCGTTCCAGAAGTGGTTTGAACACGCATCCAACAGGCAGGTGGCATGAATATCAGACAGGTAATCGAAGACCGGGCTGAAGGTCTGACGCCGCAATTGCGTCAGGCCGCCGAGTATATTGCCGCGAACCCGATCGAGGTGTCCTTCAGGTCGATGCGCTATATCGCCGGCAAAACAGGGTTGGCACCGCCCACCTTTACCAGGCTGGCACGAAGCCTTGGTTTTGACAGCTATGAGGCGCTGAAAGAGGCTTGCCGCGCCACCGCCAAGGATACCTATAGCGGCTATCATCAGCGTGCCGAAGCACTGCGCGTCGGGCGGGTGGCCGGGGATGGCACAACATCCTTCCATGCTGCCTATGGCCAGCAATCGATGCGCAATATCAACGAGACCATGATCAATGCCGGGGCCGACAATATTGAGCGTATCGCCACCAGCCTGGGCGCGGCACGGCGCGTCTTCGTCAACGCCCAGATGGGACAACGCCATATCGGGTCCTATGCAGGTTATGTGGCCTCGCTTGCCTTTGACAATTGGGAGGTTCTGGGCGTTGACCCAGCCGGCATCGGCAGCCAGATGCGTCGCCTGACAGAAGATGACGCGATGATCTGTCTCAGCGTCAGACCCTATGCCGCCGGAACCGTTTCACTCGCCAAATCGGCGCGGGCGCGGGGCGCTGCCATCATCGCCATTACCGACGCGCCGGACTCACCGCTTGCCGCGCTGGCTGACGAATCGCTTTTCGCCGCCACGGCGAACCAGCATTTCTTTGCCTCACAGCTAGGCATGCTTTACATTATCGAGGTTGTTCTCGGTTTGATGGTTGCGAATTCGGGTGACAACGTTCAGTCTAACCTCAGAAATGCCGAATTATTCTCCGCCGAATATGGGGAATATCTGGAGCGGTAAATGACCGCTCATAACTGTGAATGGGAGAACTTATCCATGATGAAGAGACTTTTGGCTTCCGCGCTGGCAGGCGCATTCGCGCTGACACCGCTGGCGGCATCAGCTGGCGGGCATGCCTGCGGTAACGAGGTATGGAACAAGGTCATGTCGCGCGGCAAGATTGTTGTCGGCGTGAAGGCCGACTACAAGCCGTGGGGCTATCGTAATACGGATGGCGAGATCGTCGGTATGGAAATCGACATGGCTAAGGATGTCGCCGCAAAGATGGGTGTCGATCTCGAGCTGGTCGCCGTGCAGTCCTCGAACCGCATGCAGTTTCTTGAGCAGGGCAAGATCGACCTGATGATCGCCACCATGTCGGACCGTAAGGACCGTCGCGAGATTGTCGGCATCGTCGGCCCGAACTACTACACGTCGGGAACCAATGTGATGGCACCGAAGGCGCTTGGCCTGACAAGCTGGGAAGACCTGCGTGGCAAGCCCGTCTGCGGCAAGCAGGGCGCGTTCTACAACCAGATCGTCGAAGAGCGCTACGGTGCCCAGATCGTCGCCTTCACCGGCAACGCCGAGGCCAAGCAGGCGCTTCGCGACAAGAAATGCATCGCCTGGGTGTATGATGACAGCTCCATCGGCTCGGACCTCAGCTCCGGCGAGTGGGACGCGTTTGAAATGCCGCTGAACTCCGAGGATGACAACCCATGGGCGCTTGCCGTTCCTTCGAAGGAGCGCAACTGCGTCTTTGGCCGTTTCATGGCCGGCATGCAGTATCAGTGGCACCAGGACGGCACGCTGATCGAGCTGGAGAAGAAGTGGGGCATCAAGCCAACCAAGTATCTCGCCGATTATAACGAGCGCATGAAAGACTGGCTGGCCGACTAATCCAGCCACCACCAACTGAAAGGGCCCCGCCGACAATGTCGGCGGGGTCATATGTGAATTGATGGAACTTGTTGCTGATTTCTTTCGCGAGCTTGCTGCCGATCACCCCAGATGGAATTTCATCTGGATGTATGAACCGATGCAGCAGGGCAAGATCCTGTCCGGCATCTGGATGACAATCAAACTGTCGATTGCCTGTCTTATCCTGTCTATGATCATCGGCGTTCTCGGTGCCTTCGCGCAGGGCAGCCGCAATGCCATCCTGCGGAGCTTTGTCCAGGGCTATATCCAGTTTTTCCGCAATACGCCGCCCTTTGTGCAGCTGTTGTTCTTCTATTTCGCGCTTGGCCAGTTCACCCCGACCTACAGCCCCGATGGCTGGCTTGAGATGCCAATCATCTCGAATGTTGGCTGGGCCATTATTTCACTGTCCTTCTTCGCCGGTGCCTTCAATGTCGAGATATTCCGAGCCGGCATCGAGGCGGTTCCAGAAAGCACGCGAGAAGCGTCCGAATCACTCGGCTTTTCACGTGGCCAGACCTATCGCTATGTGGTGTTACCGCTGGCGCTGCGCGTATCGCTGCCAGCGCTGAACAACAATCTGGTCAATCTTGTAAAGACAACAACCCAGGCATTTGGCATTGCCGTGCCGGAACTTCTCTACCAGTCGGTGACAATCTGGAACGACTATCCTTCGGCACTCTATCCGACCATGTTGCTGGTATTTGTCGTCTATATCGTTCTGGTCGGATTGCTGGTGATGAGCATGAACCGCTGGGAAAACAGCATGAGGATCCCGGGTTATGGCAGCTGACAGGCGGCAAAGCATCAGGCATTCCGGCGGCCTTCCCGGCGTAAATGCGCGCGCCAGCACCGACCTGCCGGTGATGAAACCGCTGCACCTGTCCGCCGCCGGCCCGACAGCCACGCAGTGGCTTGCCAATCTGCCCTGGTGGACGCCAATCCTGCTGATGACGCCGCTGGTGCTGTTTCCCTTCTACGCGCAGGCGGCCGGCAAATTCACCATCGTGACAGCCTTTGCCACGCTGGTGCAATGGATCCCGTTCCTGTTCAAGTCAGGATTTCTGTTCAACATCCTGATTTCGATGTTCGCCATGCTGTTCGGCACACTTGCCGGCGCGGCGCTTGGCCTCGGGCAGATTTCCAAACTTGCGGCCATCCGCCGTTCGGCCTGGTTCGTGACCCAGCTGTTCCGCAATTCGCCCTGGCTGGTGATCCTGTTCATCGTGCTTCTGGCGCTGCCCTTCGAGGTGGTGATTTTCGGCTATATCATCTCGATCCCCGACTGGATGAAGGCGGTGTTCGGGCTGTCACTGCCGATCATGGCGAATATTTCCGAGATCGTGCGCGGCGCCGTGCAGTCGGTGCCGACAGCGCAATGGGAAGCTTCTGAAAGCCTGGCCTTCAGCCGCCAGCAGACGCTGTGGCGGATCATCCTGCCACAATGTTTCAAGCGGATGATCCCGCCCTGGATGAACTGGTACGCCATCCTGACCATGGCGACCCCGCTCTGCTCGCTTCTCGGCGTCGAGGAGATCATCACCCTGTCGCGTCAGGCGATGGAGGCCGAAAACAATCATCCGGAACTGCTGGTTCCTTTCTATTCCTTCGCACTCGCGCTGTTCTTCCTTTACTGCTATCCGATCGCGCGCGTGACCATTGCCCTCGAACGCAAATACGCGGTCAAACTCTAGGAGGCGCGCCATGACCGAATGGACCGAAAAAGAACCCATTGTCTCGATCCGGGATGTGCATAAATATTTCGGTGAACTCCAGGTTCTCAAGGGAGTTTCGCTTGATGTCATGAAGGGCGAGGTGGTCTGCATCATCGGCCCGTCCGGGTCGGGCAAATCCACGCTGATCCGCTGCGTGAATGCGCTGAACGACATTCAGGGCGGCACCATCAAGGTACGCGGCATCGATCTTACCGCCCCTGATCTCGACAAGCTGGCGCTTCGCAAACGCGTCGGCATGGTGTTCCAGCAATATAATCTGTTTCCGCACAAGACGGCGATGGAAAACATCATGATGGCACCAATGCTGGTGCTGAAGGAGAATGAGGACGAGGTGCGGCGCCGCGCGCGCGAGCTGATGCGCAAGGTTCGGCTGGAGGGCAAGGAAGACGCCTATCCCGGTGAATTGTCGGGTGGCCAGCAGCAGCGTGTCGCCATCGCCCGGTCACTGGCGATGAGCCCGGATGTGATGCTGTTTGACGAGGTGACGGCGGCGCTCGACCCGGAAACGGTGAAGGAGGTTCTCGTCACCATCAAGGAGCTGGCGCAGGACGGCATGACCTGCATCCTTGTCACGCATGAAATGGGTTTCGCGCGTGAAGTAGCCGACCATATCTATTTCACCGATCACGGGGTGATTGTCGAACATGGCCCGCCAGCCACCTTCTTCAGCAAGGCCAAGGACCCGCGGACCAAGGAATTCCTGAGCCAGATTCTGTAGACCAGCAGCCGTTAGCGCTTCAGAATCGCCTAGCCGATAACCGGCAGTTCGGGCGCGGCGCGGCGGGTCAGAAGCTCGGCCCCGCCAGCGCGCACGACGATATTCTCCTCATGCACCATCATCAGCCCGTCGCCATAGGACAATGACGGCTCGATCGTCAGCACCATGTTCTCGGTAAGTTCAGTCTGGTCGAACAGGGCATGTGACGGCTGTTCGGTCAGCTGCATGCCGAGCCCGTGGCCAAGCCGTCCGACATCGCCGCCACTGTCATCCATTTCGGCAATCACCTCGGACATCGCGACAAACAGATCGCGGCAACTGTTGCCAGGTCGCGCCGCGGCGATTCCGGCCTCGGTGGCCCGCCACAGCACATCATAGGCCCGCCGCGCCGGATCATCGGCCCGGCCAATGGCCCAGTTCCGGTCGAAATCACAATAATAGCCGTCCCAGACACAGCCCGTATCAAGCATCAGCACATCGCCTGACTGCAGCGGACGCGCACTGGGCGGCGAGATCACATCGGCATAACCGCCCTGATCGGCGGCGCCGACAAGATAGGGCGCATCATCGGCACCAAACCCGATGGCAGTGCGCCTGAATTCGCGAAACACCGCGTCCAACGGCTGGCCTTCCCGAGCGAAATCCGGCACCGCATCAAAGGCTGCGGCGCCGACAGCACAGATATGGCGAAGTTTTTCGATCTCGGCCTCGCTCTTGACCATCCGCAGCCCCTGGACAAGATCTGTCGCGTCGGTGATGGCCATTCCCGGCAGCCTGTCCAGCAGCCGTTCCCAGTCGCCAAGCGGCATACGAAGCTGTGTTTCATGACCCTTCATGATGCCAAGCGCACCACCGCCATCTGCCAGCGGGGCCAGCAATTCGACAAGAAGGCTGACCCCGTCATCCGAGGGGGACGGAGCGCTCCAGGTCCGGACATCCTCGATCCAGGTGCGTCGCATCAACGCCGCGCCAATCTCCGGGATCACCGCGATAGGCTTGCCGGTTGCCGGTACGAACAGGAACCAGGGGCGCGTCGGGCTCTGCCAGAACAGGGTCTGAAAACCACTGAAATACCGCACCTCCGGTTCGCTCATCAGCAACAGTCCAGCAACACCGGCAGACGCCATCCGCCGTTGCGCGCGCTGCGTTCGCGCCGCAAATTCTGCAGCCCCGAAACCACGAACCGGAGATATCAGGGGAATGGCAGGATCCATCTTGTCTTATCCTTAAACCGGCCACTAAATCCCGGTATGGCTAAACATTCGCCAGTTCGTTGCGCCAGGGCGGATTACAACCCGATCTGCCGCAATTGATCGCCGCCGCCGCGCCGGCACGCCGGATGACAGCGCGAAGCGCATCCTCATCGATGGCGGCCAACGCGGTGCGCGCGGCAAGGTCATTCTCGATCACCCAGGACAGGATGCTGGCCATGAAGGTGTCGCCAGCCCCGACCGTATCGACCAGATTTTCAACAGCGGGGGCATCTGCCTGCAACTCGATGTCGCCCAGAAAGGCGCGTGACCCTGCCCCGCCAAGCGTCAGGACGAACAGCACGGCACCGCAATCGGCGCGGCAATCGGCCAGCGCTTCTTCAATCGAGCGGTTCGGATACAGCCATTCAAGATCCTCGTCACTGAGTTTGAAAATATCGGCATGGCGCATCATCCTCCTGATCCGCGCAACATAGCCGTCAGCGTCGCTGATCAGGCCCGGCCGCACATTCGGGTCCATCGAGGTCATCACGCCGCGCTGCTGGCAATCGGCGAAGACTGTCTCCCACGTATCAGCATCATCCCCGTCAATCAGCGCCAGCGAACCAACATGGAATATCCGCGTCGATGCCGGCATATTGCGCTGAAGACTGTCTTTGGTGACCTGGCGTTCTGCCGTGCCATTGCGATGAAAGGCGTAGGACGGAATGCCGTCGGTGATCGACACCACGGCAAGCGATGTCGGATGCGGCACGCGCGGCGCGACAAGCCTTACATGGCTCTGCACCAGGCGGTCGGCCAGAAGATCGCCAAGTGCGTCCTCGGACACAGGTGTCAGATAGGCGACATTCTGGCCCTGCCGACCCGCCGCCATCGCCACATTGAAGGGTGAGCCTCCCGGATTGGCAACATAGTGCGGCAGACCATTCGCAGCGGCATCGCCCGACACAAGATCTATTAGATTTTCACCACCCACGGCAATCATTCACTCTACCCTTTTCGGTGTATCTGCCCTCTGATACGTCCATGAACCAGATATCAGGCATCAGATATCAAGCTTCATATTCCATCTGTATGCGGCCAAGCGGTGATAGCATGTCGGCCGTAAATCTGCCTTCAAAATCCACCTCGTAATTCTCGGCGGCGAAGAGGACAGGCTGGCGAAATACTGGTCCATCCCGCCTTCACCTGGCGAACGGAGTCGCAAAATTCATCGGTCATCATGTCAGGCATTATTCCTCCCCCGGCTTGTGAGCCACCTGATCATCCTCCTATGATGCAGCGGACCGGCCGGCGCCGGCAAGTCTGTTGATACGGAATGCCTGACCCAACCAGCACGGGCATGTGGTGATCGATCATTGTATGAAGCCGCAGATTGCCAGCGATGAGGCTGCAGATTTCGCCTTCTGGGCCGAGAGGTGATGTGGGAGTCAGGCTGGCCGGTTGCCGGCTGCGCGGCGAACATGGTGACTGGCGCGCCGCCGCGATGGATGGCAGATTCCGGCATCAGACCGATGCAAAGATTCTTCTTGGGCTGGCAAAACATTTTCGATACGGTTGGGTCAGCCAATGGAAGAAGTTTGAATTTACCGTGAATACGAAGATGAATAACAACGCCAACAGTCTCGAACTCATTGGCCTGAAAAAGACCTACGGTCAGACTGTCGCCGTTCGCCAGGTCGACCTCAACCTTGACCAACCCCAATATTGTTGCCTTTTGGGACCGTCGGGATGCGGCAAGACCTCGCTCCTGCGCATGATTGCCGGGCATGAAACCATCAGCGCCGGAACGGTGCTGATCGGCGGAACCGATGTTTCGAACATGACGCCGGCGGCGCGCCCGACCTCGATGATGTTTCAGAGCTATGCGCTGTTTCCGCATTTGACTGTTCTGGATAATGTTTCCTTTGCACTGAAAATCATGGGAATCGGCAAGGCCGAGCGGCATGAACAGGCGCTTGCCATGCTGCAAAGCGTGCAGCTCAAATCCCTAGCTGACCGCTATCCCAATCAGCTGTCCGGTGGCCAGCAACAGCGCGTGGCACTGGCCAGGGCGCTGATTACGGAACCAAAAATCCTTCTGCTTGATGAACCGCTGTCAGCGCTCGATCCGTTTCTGCGGATCGAGATGCGGGCCGAATTGAAGACTCTGCAGCGGCGGCTCGGCATCTCCTTCATTCACGTTACGCACAGTCAGGACGAAGCCATGGCGCTGTCTGATCTGGTGCTTGTGATGAATGACGGGATTGTCGAGCAGACAGGCACGCCCATGGAGATTTTCAACACACCACGGAATGCGTTTGTGGCGAATTTTATCGGTGGCCACAACGTTATCGAAGACGGTCCGAAAACCTACGCAGTGCGTGAGGACCGGATCAAAATAACACCGAAGGGAAGCCGTCAGATTGGTGCCATCGAATTTATGGGGGCCAATGTCAGGATAAAAGTGTCCGATGAAGCTGGGGGAAATCTGACAGTGAGCCAGACTGATGAGGAATTTGCCAAGCTCAAGCTCGAGCTTGGCGATGCCGTTGATGTCAGCTGGCAAAAGAAGGATCAACTCGAACTCACAGCCTAGAAAGGACTATCAATATGACAAAGAGTTTCAACAGACGCACCATGCTGAAAACAGCTGGCGCGGCCGCCGCCTTTACCGGCTTTGGTCTCAGTGCGCCGAATGTGATTCGCGCCAATGACAAGGTCGTGCGCTATCTTGGCACCGCCACCACGATGGGAAGCGAAATCGACAAGCGGCTGTTCGACGATACCGGCATTAAGGTGCAGTATATCCCCGTCACCACGGATGAAGTGACAAAGCGGGTGCTGACCCAGCCGAACAGCTTTGACATCGTCGACACCGAATATTTCAGCCTCCCCAAGCTGGTGCCGTCAGGCAATATCCTCGGCATGGATTCCAGGCGTATCAAGGAATTCGACAATATCAGCACCACCCACACGCTTGGTGAGATCGGCGGCAAGACAATCGGTGATCAGGGCACGGCACCAAAGAAAGTCTTCTATCTCAAGGATGAGACCTCCAGCGAATTCTCAGCAGAGCCGACCCGCTGGGCAACACTGATCCCGACCGTGTTCAATGCCGATACGCTTGGCATCCGTCCCGACCTGATCGGCCGCCCGATCAACACCTGGGCAGAGCTGCTGAACCCCGAATTCAAGGGCAAGGCCTCGATCCTGAACATTCCGTCGATCGGCATCATGGATGCCGCGATGGTCGTTGAATCAATGGGTGAATATAAGTATCCGGACAAAGGCAATATGACGCGTGAGGAAATCGACCTGACCGTCGGCATCCTGATCGAAGCCAAGAAGCAGGGTCAGTTCCGTGCCCTGTGGTCCGACTTCAATGAGAGCGTCAACCTGATGGCGTCCGGCGAGGTGGTGATCCAGTCGATGTGGTCGCCTGCCATCACGGCCGTCCGCACGCAGGGCATCCCTTGTGTCTACCAGCCGCTGAAGGAAGGTTATCGCGCCTGGGCAGTCGGTTTTGCCCTGTCGGCAGCCACCAAAGGGTACCAGTCTGATGTCTGCTACGAATTCATCAACTGGTATCTGTCGGGCTTTGTTGGCGGTTATCTGAACCGTCAGGGCTATTACTCCGCAGTGCCGTCGACCGCCAAGGAAAACATGGCACCGTATGAGTGGGATTACTGGATGCTGGGCAAGGCGGCGACGCAGGACATCATGGCACCGGATGGCAAGAAACTTGCCAATGCCGGTGAGGTTCGCGATGGCGGTTCGTTCGAAGAGCGGATGGGCGGCGTTGCCTGCTGGAACGCAACCATGGACGAGAACCGTTACATGGTCCGCAAATGGAATGAGTTCGTCGCGGCCTGATCCGCGGATGCGCCCCAAAAAACTGCGGCACTCCCAGGGGTGCCGCAGCCATTATTTTCGGAGATTCACGATTTGACCAGGCTTGGAAAATACAGCGCGACCCTGCTATCCCTGCCCTTCCTGCTGGTCATTACGCTGTTTTTCGTCGTGCCGTTGCTGCTGGTGGTGATGGTCAGCTTCTGGGACTATAATTCCTACAGCATTATTCCCGATTTCATCTTTACCAATTACGAAGACATTTTCTATGGATGTATCGGCAAGCTTCCCGATCTCTGCACGGCCTTTTCAACCTATCTGTCAACATTGAAATTCGTCTTCCTGACCTGGCTGATCACCCTCATCGTCGGCTTTCTGGTGGCGCTGTTCCTTGCCTTTTGCGTGCGCTCCCTGCCGATGCAGGTGGCGCTGTTCCTGCTCTGCACGATTCCGTTCTGGACATCCAATGTGATCCGGATGATTTCCTGGATTCCGCTTCTCGGGCGCAACGGACTGGTCAATGCCGGGCTGATGGATACCGGCCTGATCAACGCACCTCTGGAATGGCTTCTTTATTCGGAATTCGCGGTCGTTGTCGCCTTTGTTCATCTGTACACGCTGTTCATGGTGGTGCCGATTTTCAACTCGATGATGCGCATTGACAGATCCCTCCTCGAAGCCGCCTATGATGCCGGCGCCTCGACATGGCAGACCCTGGTCAATGTGATTATTCCGCTGTGCCGGCCGGGCATCATCATCGGGTCGATCTTCGTGGTTACCATCGTTATGGGCGACTTCATCACCATCGGCGTGATGGGCGGCCAGCAGATTGCCTCGGTCGGCAAGATCATCAATGTCGAAATGCAGTATCTGCAATTCCCGGCGGCGGCGGCGAATGCGGTCATCCTGATCTTTACCACCTTGATGATCATCTTCGGCATGACGAAAATCGTCGATGTCCGCAAGGAGCTGTAGATGTTCGGTCTTCGCTTTCGCCTGATGATGACAGCCTTTTTCACCCTGTTCATTCTGTTTCTCTATGGGCCGATGATCTCGATTCTGGTGCTGTCCTTTCAGGGGCCGGACGGTGGACTGACCTTCCCGATGCGCGGATTTTCGACGTTCTGGTTTGAATCGCTGTTTGACGGTGTCGGCGTGATCGACATCTGGAGCGCCTTTGGCCGCTCCATCCGGCTTGGCTTTGTTGTCATGGTGCTGACGGTCATTCTCAGCCTCATGGCCGGCATGGCCTTCCGCAGGAAATTCATGCTGGCAGGGGCGCTGTTCTATGCCACCGTGTCCAGCCTGATTGTCCCGTCGATTGTCATCAGCCTTGGTGTGGCGCTGGAATTCCGAATTCTGGACGACATGATAAAGGCGTTCGGAGACAGCCATCAGATCACCTGGATCATCGAGGATTTCAGAACAACCATGGGGCTGTTCAGCTCGGGTCTTGGCGCGCAGCTGACCTGGACACTGCCGTTCGGGCTGTTGATCATGTTTGCCGTCTTCAACAGGTTCGACCCGTCCTATGAAGAGGCGGCGCGCGATCTCGGTGCCGGGCCGTGGAAGACCTTCACCGAGGCGGTGCTTCCGATCATCGCGCCGTCGCTGATTGGCGTGGCGCTGTTCGGCTTTACGCTCAGCTATGATGAACTTGCCCGCTCATCACAGGCCATCGGGGGGCTTAACACATTGCCGCTCGAATTGCGGGGGCTGACAACGACAGTGACCGATCCCACAATTTATGCCCTTGGGACGCTGACGACCGCTACCAGCTTTGCCGTGATCGGCCTTGCATTGCTGTTGTATTTCACACTCAGACGCCGAACCGTCAGTCGCGTCGAGGCATAACGACCGGAATCGATGATGAAGCGCATCGCCTTCATAAACCCCAACTCCACCACGGCGATGACAGACAGCTGCGCCGCCAGTCTGCAACGCGTGATCGGGGACGGCTTTGACGTTCGCGCCGTAACCAACCATGACGGGCCGCCGGCAATCCAGGGCGCCGCGGATGGCGAGGCCGCCATTCCCGGGCTTCTGGCGGCGGTGGCGGCACATGATGATTGTGATGGCATCATCCTTGGATGTTTTGATGATACCGGGCTTGCCGAGGCGCGCGCCATGACGCGAAAGCCGGTCATTGGCATCGGGCAGGCGTCATTTCACCTTGCCGCGCTGCGCAGCGGGACCTTCCAGATTCTGACCACGCTTGCCGTGTCGATTCCGGTCATTCAAGAAAATGTCGAACAACAGGGCTTCGGCGATATCTGCACCGCCGTGCTGGCAAGCGGTGTGCCGGTTCTGGAACTCGAACATGATCCGGAAGGGTCCGCTGTCGTGATCTCCGGCCATATCGCGGATATCGAGGCCAGCACCGCGACACCGACGATTGTCCTTGGTTGCGCCGGCATGACCAATATTCACGAAGGGCTGCAGGCCCGACACCAGGCGGTTCTGATCGACCCGATCATGGCTGCGGCGCGCCTGATGCCAGCACTGCTATGACAGCGGTTCTGTATCGGCGATCAATGGTGCGTGCGGCCTGGCCGAATCAACAATGGCTCTCTCAATCCGTTTCGCTGTCCGCGTCGACCCTTTAAACACCACCATATCAGCTTCACCAGCCTTGACGAGATGATGTCCGACCATCGCACTGTCGCCGCATAACAACTGTAAAGCATCCTTCGGGACGCCAGCTTGATGCATCAGGGAGATGGCCAGCGGGAAATTCCCGGGTGAAATGGCAACAACCGTGCCGCGCGACTGCGTGCGTGCAGGCAGATGGCTGATCCGGGATGCTTAATAGCGGCAAAAATCCACCGATTCTCGTAATTCTGCCCCCGCATCATCAATGGTCTTGTCGGCGATTCTCGCCTGATAGTCCTTTAAAATATATCGTTTGATTGTTTGTGCGCATCCTACTAACGTTGCGGTTACTTTTGAGAGCGTCAGTTGTTTGTTGGTGGAAGTATGTCACGCAGAAATACGTTACGGTTTGGTGATTTTATTCAGGCGATGTCAGTGGACAGCCAGCGCGTTCCCTTCTCGGAATTAATGCCCGAGCCACTTTTTGATCGGCATGGAAACGAATACCCGCAGCCCGTCCCCAAGATGAAGCTTGGTGGCGGTGATATTGTCAAAATTCTGCAACCCTACCTGTCGACCCGTTTTATGGATCAGGCACGAGCCGTCGTGCCACTGGCACTTTACCTCGGTGTTTTCCAATATTTGGTGCTTCAAACCCCGGTGATGGATGCCTCCATTATCGCAGGCGGTCTGCTTGCAGTAATGGTAGGTTTGATGATGTTCATGGAGGGGTTGAAGCTGGGATTGATGCCGTTTGGTGAGATCATCGGCAACACCTTGCCGCGGAAGCTTCCTTTAGTCGGTGTTCTCTTTATTGCATTCTTGCTTGGCGTTGGCGTGACATTCGCCGAGCCTGCGATCGGTGCGTTGCAGGTTGCCGGGTCAATCGTTGATCCGGTAAAGGCACCCTATTTGTTTACACTGCTTAATGACCGGTCTGGTGCAACGGTATTGCTGGTTGGTCTCGGGGTTGGTTTAGCTGCCGTGTTGGGTACGGTCCGCTTCCTTCGTGGGTGGAGCCTGAAACCCCTGATCTTCTTCAGCTTGGCGCCCAC
>CBFHNZ010000044.1:0-20035 GCA_965657415.1 Puniceispirillaceae bacterium (SeqCode)
AAACTCTCTTCGCGGTGGCTTGCCTCCTTGCCGATCACGCCGGGCAGAAGCCTCACCACCGAATCCATCACGGTCAGCGCCGCAACTTCGCCCCCCGAGAGGATGAAGTCACCAATGCTGACCTCCAGCATCCCGGCCGCGTCGATGACCCGCTGGTCAACGCCCTCATACCGCCCACACAGGAATACCGCGCCATCGGCAGCGGCAAGCTCTCGCACAAGCGGCTGGTCCAGGACCCGCCCACGCGGCGTCAGATAGATCCGCGGGCCGGGCGCGTCGGCGACATGGTCAAGCGCCGCCGCCACAATGTCGGGCTTCAGCACCATCCCGATACCACCACCAAGTGGTACATCGTCGACAGTCCGGTGCTTATCGCGCGCAAACTGCCGAATGTCCAGCGTTTTCAGCGCCCAGATACCCTCTGCCAGCGATTTCCCGGCCAGCGACTCGCCAAGTGGTCCGGGGAACATCTCCGGAAACAGGGTCAACACCGTCGCCTGCCAGGCATGATCAGCCATCTGATTCGCTCCGGTCCCGCGCAGTCTGGTCTTCCGGCCTGTCATCATCAGCCTGATCCAGCAACCCGTCCGGCGGGGCCACCGTAATGCGCTGCGCCACCAAATCGATATCCGGCACAAAATCCGCATCGAAAGGCAGCATCAGCGTCGGGCCCTTGGGCGGCCTGACCTCGGCGACCTCGCCAGCCCCGAAATCATGCAACGCGACGAGCCTGCCAAGGCTCTTGCCATCGACCGTCTCGACGGCGAGGCCAATCAGGTCAGCATGGTAGATCTCGTCACCAGCGATATCAGGAAACGCCGCGCGGTCAACCTGCAGTTCGGTGCCGCGAAGCGCCGCAGCGCTGTCGCGGTCGCCAATTTCGGCAGCCCTGACAATAACCATTCCGTTGCCAGCCACGCCCATGACGGACAGTGTCAGCTGGCGATCACCAGCCCAGACCGGACCGTAGGCCGCAATATCGTGCGGCGCGGCGGTAAAAGGCTTGACCTTGAACTGGCCCTTCACCCCATGCGCGCCGGCAACCGCGCCGATCGCCAGACGGCCCCGGATCATGACTTCTCGGCAGGTGCCTCTTCAGCCGGGGCTTCCTCGGCAGCAGCTTCCTCAACCGGGGCTTCTTCAGCGGCAGCTTCTTCAGCCGGGGCTTCTTCAGCGGCAGCTTCTTCAGCCGGAGCCTCGACAGCAGCTTCTGCGGCGGCGGCTTCCTCGTCGGCAGCGGCTTCGGCAGCAGCGGCAGCGGCCTCGGCAGCCTCGGCCTCACGCTCAGCGCGCTTCTTGCCAGGTGCCGACTTCTTCGGCTGATCGCGAATCACCGGCGCGGCGGCAAGACCGGCAGCGGCCAGCATCTTCTGCACCCGCTCGGTCGGCTGGGCCCCCTGGCCAAGCCAGTGGGCGATGCGCTCGGCATTCAGCGTGATACGCTGTTCATGATCCTTCGCCACCATCGGGTTGTAAGTGCCGACGCGCTCGACATAGCGCCCGTCACGCGGTGCCGACGCCTCGGCAACGACGATCCGGTAGAAGGGGCGTTTTTTCGCGCCACCACGGGCGAGTCTGATTTTCAAAGCCATGATATTGGGTCCTTTCGCAAAGATTTATCGCTGTTCACTTTTGGATATTCACTTCTTTTTGCCAGATGGCTTGCCGCCCAGGCCGGGAAAGCCCCCGCCAAGTCCGGGCAGGCCGCCCTTCAAACCTCCGGGAAGACCGCCCGGCATGCCGCCCGTTAAACCACCGCCCGGCATACCGCCGCCCATCAGCGCCTTCATCGCAGCGGCACCTGACTTGCCACCAAGCTTCTTCATCATCCGCGCCATTTCCTGATATTGCTTGACCAGCCGGTTCACCTCCTGGACAGAGGTGCCGGATCCGGCGGCAATACGCTTGCGGCGCGAGGCATTGAGAAGGCCGACCGAGATGCGCTCCTTCTTTGTCATCGACAGGATGATGGCTTCCTGGCGACGGATCATCGAATCATCAATGCCGGCGGCGGCAATCTGCTTTTGCATCTTGCCAAGACCCGGCAGCATACCCATGATCCCGCCAAGGCCGCCCATCTTCTGCAATTGGCGAAGCTGGGTAAGGAAATCATTCATGTCGAACTGGCCCTTGGCCATCCGTTTGGCGAGCCGCTCTGCCTCTTCGACCTCGATAGTCTCGGCCGCCTTTTCGACAAGCGCGACAACATCACCCATATCGAGAATTCTGCCGGCCATCCGCGCCGGATCGAATTCCTCCAGCGCGTCCTGCTTTTCGCCAACACCGACAAGCTTGATCGGGCAGCCGGTGATCTGGCGCATCGACAGCGCCGCTCCGCCACGCGCGTCACCGTCAAGACGGGTCAGCACGATGCCGGTGATATCAACCGCATCATTGAAGGCCGTCGCGGTGGTCACTGCGTCCTGGCCAGTCATCGCATCGGCGACAAGAAGCACCTCATGCGGGTTGGTGAGTGCTTTGACCTCGCGAAGTTCAGCCATCAGCCCTTCATCGATGGTCACCCGGCCCGCCGTATCGAGGATCAGCACGTCAAAGCCCTGAAGCTGTGCCGCCTGCAGTGCCCGCTTGGCAATCTGCGCCGGCGATTCACGGTCCGCCTCCGGAAGGATGCCAACCTCGGCCTGCTCACCAAGGATTCGAAGCTGTTCACGCGCGGCCGGGCGCGTCACATCAAGCGAGGCCAGCATGACCTTCTTGCGCTCGCGGGTGCGAAGACGCAGCGCCAATTTACCGGCAGTGGTGGTCTTGCCCGACCCCTGAAGGCCAGCCATCAGAATGACCGCCGGCGGGTTCACGGTGATGTTCAATGGCGCTGGTTCACTGCCAAGCACCTCGACCAGCGCGTCATTGACGATCTTGATGACCTGCTGGTCAGGCCGCACCGATTTCAGAACGTCACTGCCAACTGCCTGGTCGCGCACCCTGGTGATGAAGCTTTTGACAACCGGCAGGGCGACATCAGCATCCAGCAGCGCCAGCCGGACCTCGCGCAGCGCGGCATCAACATCCGATTCACGAAGCGCACCGCGCTTGCCAAGGGCGCTGAAAACGTCCTGCAGCTTGTCCTTCAGACTGTCAAACATGGCGCCCGCCCTGTCCTTGTTGATCCCGTGCCAGCCATCAATAAGCCATTGACCGGCGCTTTCCTTGCACCTCACGCCGTGCTGCATGCATCATTTACATGCGCTTTCGGCACCCGTGCTCGAAAACTTCAAGGACGGATGGAACCCGCTAGGGTTTGGCAGCCAGCGATGGCGTGATGTGCGTGTGTGTTGCGCTTTTCCGCCGGAATTGTCAAGAATTGAGACATGTTTTTCACGATCTCGAAAATTCTCGCCATCCTGATCGAACCTCTGGCCTGGCCTTACCTTCTTCTGATGGTGGCACTAATCATGCGTTGGCAGCGCCGACGGCGGATGATGAAAGCCTGCCTCGGCGCGGCCGTTCTGCTGCCGCTGCTCTATGGCTTTCTGCCCCTGTCAACGGTGCCCTTGCGGTATCTTGAGGGCCGGCATAATATCCCGGTCCTGACCGGCCCGCCGGTTGACGGGGTGATTGTGCTTGGCGGCCACACAGCCCGGGGCGACATTTCCGAGAGCCGCAACCAGCCACAACAGACAAGGGCGGCCGACAGGCTGACAAAGGGGTTGATGCTGCATCGCTTGAACCCTGGCAGCACCCTGCTATTCAGCGGCTTTGATGACAGGCTGACACCGGCCGGGTGGAGTGAGGCCGAGACCATTCGCCGGCTGATTGCCGAGCTTGGCATTGGCGGCGGCGGCATCATCTATGAATCAACCAGCCGCAACACCTATGAAAATGCCGTCAACAGTCTTGCTGTGGCGGTGCCGCAACCCGGATCCCGCTGGTTCCTTGTCACCTCGGCGGCGCACATGCCGCGCGCGATGGGATCATTCGCCGCCGCAGGCTGGGACAGCATCACACCCTATCCGGTGGATTTCCAGACAGGCACTGAGGCAAACCTCATTTTCGATCTTCAGGTCGGGACGGCCAGCATACGGACATGGCTGAAGGAATATGTCGGGATGGCGGCCTACTGGCTCACCGGCCGCAGCGCGATCCTGTTTCCCTGATTGCGCAAGGCAGCAACCCAAACGGGCGTCACGCCTCGGTCGACACCCCGGCAAGCGCGTTCGCAAAGTCACGCGCCTCGAACGGTTGCAGGTCGTCAGCCCCTTCACCAACGCCGACAGCATGAACGGGTAGTTGAAATTTCTCGGCCAGCGCAATCACCACACCGCCCTTCGCCGACCCGTCAAGCTTGGTGACGATCAGGCCACTGACATCGGCGATATCCTGAAAGGCGCTGACCTGCGACAGCGCGTTCTGGCCAACCGTGCCATCGAGAACGATCACCGAATCATGCGGCGCGGTCTCGTCAAGCTTGCGAATCACCCGCACGATCTTCGCCAGCTCATCCATCAGTTCGGTCCGGTTCTGCAGCCTGCCGGCGGTGTCGATGATCAACACCTCGGTGCCCTGTGCGCGGGCTTTTTCCAGCGCCTGATAGGCCAACGCGGCGGCATCACCGCCCTGCGCGCCGGCAATCACCTCGGTGCCGGTTCGCTCACCCCAGATTTGCAGCTGTTCGATGGCGGCAGCGCGGAATGTATCGCCTGCGGCCAGCATCACCGACTTGCCTTCCTGACGCCATTGCTGGGCCAGCTTGCCGGCCGTCGTTGTCTTGCCCGACCCATTCACCCCGACAAGCAGCACCACATGCGGCCTGTTGCCCGCCTGCGGGACAAGCGGCGCCGCCACCGGTTCCAGAATTTCGGCAATACCGTCCGCCAGCGCGCCGGCCAGCGCCTGCGCCGTGACCTCGCCATCGAATTTGTGGCGTCGCACACGCTCGGCAAGCCGCGCCGCCGCCGCGGTGCCGAGATCGGCACTGATCAGCGCGTCCTCGACCTCCTCGATCGAGGACGCATCGATGGAGGATCGGCCAAGAAGCGAGGATAGCGACGACGTCACTCTGGCGCTTGTCTTGCTCAGCCCCGAGGTCAGTTTCTTCAACCAGCTCATTCTATCGTCTCACCACCTTGAGATGCTGTCCATCACGTTCCAGCACCGTCACATCGAGAAGTTCACCCGGCGATGCCATCTCGCCCTGAAGCTGCATCTTCGCAAAATTCCGGCCATGGCCGGTATTGCCCGATTCGACAAGAAGCTGGTCATGGCTTCCCGCCGCATTGTCGAGAAACCCTTCCAGCCGCCTGCCACCATGTGCCCGGAGGGCATCGGCGCGTTGCCTGATCAGCCTGCCATCAAGCTGCGGCATGCGCGCCGCCGGTGTGCCGGCACGCGGCGAGAACGGAAAGACATGGAGATAGGTCAGGCCCGCCCGGTCGATCAGGCGAAGCGTGGCATCCTGCGCCGCATCGCTCTCGGTTGGAAAGCCGGCAATGAGGTCGGCACCGAAAACGACATCCGGACGACGGCGCCGCGCCTCGTCACAGAACCGCACCACATCGCGGGCAAGATGACGCCGTTTCATCCGCTTCAGGATCGTATCGTCACCATGCTGGGCCGACAGATGCAAATGCGGCATCAATCGCGGCTCGCTTCCCAGCACATCCATCAGCTGCGCATCGGGCTCGGCCGGGTCGATCGAGGACAGCCGAAGCCGTTGCAGGCGCGGCAGCGCACGCAGCAATTCGCCCACCAGAGCGCCAAGCCGCGGGCGGCCCGGCAGATCACTTCCCCATGAGGTGATGTCGACCCCGGTCAGCACGATTTCACCGCAGCCACCATCGACAAGACGGCCTGCCGATTCGAGAATCTGGCCAAGCCCGGCCGAGCGGTTATTGCCGCGGCCATGGGGGATGATGCAGAAGGTGCAGCGATGATCGCATCCCTGCTGGATCTGCAGAAATCCCCGCGTATGCGCGCTGAAGGCGTCCAGCATATGCGTTGCCGTCTCGCGAACCTGCATCACGTCGCTGACGATGATCGCCTCACCGCCCGCCGCCAGCGACTGCCAGACCGGCGGCGCCAGCTTGTCATGATTGCCGACGACATGGTCGACCTCGGGCATCGCATCCCATGTCTCCGGGGCAATCTGGGCGGCACAGCCAGTGACGATGATGCGCGCATCCGGATCATCACGGCGGGCCCGGCGGATGGCCTGGCGTGCCTGGCGTTCGGCCTCGGCCGTCACCGCGCAGGTGTTGAAAATAATGGCGTCATTCAGCCCGGCTGTCGCCGCCTGGTCGCGCACCACCTCGGATTCCCAGATATTCAGCCGACAGCCGAAGGTTTCGACCCGCGGCGCGTTACGATGCGCCATGACCCGACTCCAAAAGAGGTTCCCCCAAAAGAGCATCAAGCTCGGGTGACAATGTGCCCTGACAGACATACGCCACCGGGCCGGTCATGGTGACATGGCGGCTGGCCTGATCCCAGTCGATCTGGACAGCGCCACCATCCATAACAATGCGGTTTTGGCGTGGCCCAAGCCCACGCCGCACAATGGCCACACCGACGGCACAGGCACCGCTGCCGCAAGCCATGGTGATCCCGACGCCGCGTTCCCAGACCCGCATCCTGAAAGTCGCCTGATCAATCCGGCTGACAACCGACAGATTGACCCGATCCGGAAACAGCGGCGCATGTTCGACAAGCGGGCCAAGGCGCGCCAGATCCGCCGCTTCGGCATCATCGACAAAGACAACGGCATGCGGGTTGCCAA
Source organism: Puniceispirillaceae bacterium (SeqCode) (assembly GCA_965657415.1). Lineage (GTDB taxonomy): Bacteria > Pseudomonadota > Alphaproteobacteria > Puniceispirillales > Puniceispirillaceae > UBA8309. Next base: position 6,734 of record CBFHNZ010000044.1, read on the forward strand.
GCGAATGGCAGACAGCATCGCCAAGACCGTCAAAACCCAGCGGCACCTGTAGCGTATCGACCTCATGCGCCAGCGGCACCTCACGCCAGCCGGTCGCCACCGGGCCCATATCAACGGCAATCTCGCCGCGGCCAGCATGCCAAGCGCGAAGCTGGCCGGCATCGGTTTCGATGCTGAGATCATCACGCCCGGTCTGCCGCGTCACATAATCGGCAACACAGCGCGTGCCATTTCCGCAAGCACCCGATGGCGATCCGTCATGGTTCAGAATATCCATGCGGATATCGGCGGCGGCTGAATCGCGGATGACGAGAATCTGGTCGCCGCCAATCCCCAGGCGGCGGTCGGCAAGACGCCGCGCCGCGGCCTCGCCAATCCGCTCGGGGCCGCCGCCACGCCAGTCGAAAATGATGAAATCATTCCCAAGGCCGTGCATTTTCAGAAATTCCGTCATGGCCAGCCTATACGCCAAATTGCGGCGAATGAAAAGCCGGGCGAGGCTACAGCTCGATCACCGTCGGCACATGGTCCGACGGCTTTTCGGCACCCCGCAGATGCCGCTCGATCGATACCGACCGGACACTGCCTGCCAGATCATGGCTTGCCCAGACATGATCGAGACGGCGGCCGCGATCGCTCGCCGCCCAGTCACGGGCGCGATAGGACCACCAGGAATAGAGAACCTCCTCGGGCCCGAAATGCGTCCGGACAACATCGTGCCAGCCGCCATCCTCGATCAGGCGCAACAGCCCCTCGCGCTCGACCGGCGTGTGACTGACGACATTGCGAAGCTGCTTTGTCGACCAGACATCCTCGGCCAGCGGCGCGATGTTCAAATCGCCGACAAGGATGGCGTTCTGCGGTGTGTTGGCGGAGAAATGCCCGGTCATCTCGGCGATGAAATCCAGCTTATGACCGAATTTCGGATTCTCCTCACGGTCCGGAACATCACCGCCAGCTGGCACATAGAAATTATGCACCAGCGGCCCCCCATCGACCTGCGCCGAAATATGGCGGCAATCGCTGCGCCCGACCCAGTCCATATGGGCCGGGTCCGCCAGTGGTAGCCGCGAAATGATGGCCACCCCGTTATAGCTTTTCTCGCCGCGATAGGCGTGATGCGCCCACCCCGCCTCGGCCAGCGCCCCTGCCGGGAAATGCGCGTCCTCGGTCTTCGTTTCTTGAAGGCACAGCACATCGATGTCGGCATCCTTCAGGAAATCCAGAACCAGATTGATCCGCAGACGCACCGAATTGATGTTCCAGGTTGCCAGTTTCATGTCGATTTTCTTGCTCCAGATTCAGGCGGGAAAGTACCAAGGCGCGCTTGGTGGCGGCATTCAGAATTCACCCGGTCCTCAGTTCGAGAGGGGGTAATCCGATTTCGCGAAGAACGCGTTTTCATAGCGATGCCCAAAGCGCATGTTCTGCAGGGTCACCGTGGTTGTGACATCCGCCGCGTCACGGACCGTCCAGCGTCGCAGCTCGAAAGGCTGATTGGTAAATTCAAGGGTCAGCTCACCAGCCGCCTCGCCGACATCGCGTTTCAGCGTAATCCGCGTGATGCCGTCACGGACAAGATGCGTGGTGGTGAACTCCTGTGACCGCAGCACGACCTGTTCACGAAGAATGAGCGACAATGGGGTCTCGCTGATCGGATAGCTTGTCACCGTCCTGTCCTTCGGCCTGTCGACATGAAGCCAGACCGGCGTTGTCAGCAGAACCAACGGTTCCTCAAGGTCATAGATCACCTTCATCCGGTGCGGCCGGCGCAAATGCAACTCGCCCGTCGCGGTGGTGCCGTCGGACGCCACCTGAATGAAATCGGCGCGCATCGTGCTGATGCCATCGAACCACGCCTCAGCGCGGCTGACCGGGTCGGATGACGCCGCCAGCCCGGCCGGCATCAGGATGGTGACAAGCAGGCCAACAAGCCAGGGCATCCAGCGTCTTTTGATCATCACGACCATCTGTTGCCCATCTCCTGTTACCCGTCCCTTTCGGTGACCAGCACCTCACGCTTGCCGACATGGTTGGCAGCGCTGATGATGCCGTTGCTTTCCATCTCCTCGATGATGGTTGCGGCCCGATTATACCCGATCTTGAGATGTCTTTGTACAAAGCTTGTCGAGGCTTTCTGCTCGCGAACGACAAGCTGCACCGCCTGGTCATACAGGCTACTGCCTTCTCCAAGCAGATCGCCGGTGCCGCCGCTCGGCGCCTCATCCTCCTCCTCCTCGGCGACAACCTTATCATTATAGTCGGGCTCGCCCTGCTTGCGCAGGAAATTCGCCACCGCCTCGACCTCATTGTCGGAGACGAACGGCCCATGCACCCGCATCACACGCCCACCACCCTCCATGAACAACATATCACCACGGCCAAGAAGCTGTTCGGCGCCCTGCTCGCCGAGGATCGTCCGGCTGTCGATCCGCGAGGTGACCTGAAAACTGATCCGGGTCGGGAAATTGGCCTTGATGGTCCCGGTGATAACGTCAACCGACGGGCGCTGCGTTGCCATGATGACATGGATACCGGCGGCGCGCGCCATCTGTGCCAGACGCTGTACCGCGGCCTCGATCTCCTTGCCGGCGACAAGCATCAGATCGGCCACCTCGTCGATCACCACGACGATGAAGGGGAGCGGCGTCAGATCCAGTATTTCCTCTTCGAAGACCGGCTTGCCGGTTTCGGCATCGAACCCCGTCTGCACGCGCCGCGTCAGCACCTCGCCATCGGCCCGCGCCTCGGCCACGCGTTGGTTGTAACCGGCGATATTGCGAACGCCGAGCTTGGCCATGTTGCGATAGCGGCTTTCCATCTCGCGAACAGCCCATTTCAGTGCCGTCACCGCCTTTGACGGTTCGGTGACAACCGGGCTCAGAAGATGCGGGATGCCGTCATAGACCGACAATTCCAGCATTTTCGGATCAACCAGGATCATCCGGCAGGTCTCCGGCGTGTGGCGATACAGCAATGACAGGATCATCGCATTGATGCCGACCGACTTTCCCGACCCGGTGGTGCCGGCCACCAGCAAATGCGGCATCTTCGCCAGATCAACGATCGCCGGCGCGCCAGCGATATCCTTGCCAAGCGCCATCGGCAGATCGCCGGCGTCCCCCTGCCAGGCGGCATGGTCGAAAATTTCACGAAGCACCACCATCTGGCGGTCGACATTCGGCAGTTCGATGCCGATCACGTTCTGGCCCGGGACCACCGCGACGCGAACCGAAACCGCGCTCATCGAACGGGCAATATCATCGGCAAGCGAAATCACGCGTTGCGATTTGGTGCCCGGTGCCGGCACCAGATCATGGCGCGTCACAACCGGACCATAACGCGATTCGGTGATCTCGCCCTTTACGCTGAAATCGCCAAGCACATGCTCAAGCTGCGCCGCGGTTTCTTCGAGTGCCTGTTTGGACGGGCCGGACGCCGCCTTGCCGGGGGTGGCCAGCAGCTTGCCGGGCGGCAGGCGGAACTGTCCATCGCCATCAAGATTGAGCCTTCCCTGGTCGGCAGACCGGGCGGTCGATGCCGCGCCGTCGGCGGCGGTGCCCGCCAGCAGGGTCGGCTCCTTGCGCTTGCGGGATGATTTGCGCGGGGCCTTCTTTTTTTGTGATACCGGAGCTTCGGGTTCGGTCAGGGTAAGAGGCGGTGCCTCGGCCCCATCTGCATCCGCCTGTTCACGGCGCGCGGCAAGGCGGCGTGTCACAATGCCCACCAGTCCGCGGACCGGGGCGGCCAGAAGACCAAGCTGTCGCGGCGACAAGGTTGCGCACCAGGACCACATCGCCAGCCCGATACACAGAAGTCCGGCACCAAGATAATGCGCGTTGCTCAGCCCGAGAAAGGATTGCAGCGGCGGCAGGTGAGGCAGCGTCAAATTCACCAATATTGACCCCGCACCACCCGCAGAATTCCCATTCGCCCCGGCAAGACCGTAAATCCCGCCAGCCAGCATCAACAGCGATATTGGCGTAAGAGACAGACGGACAATCGGATGGGATATCGGCTGTTTGCGAATCAACCGCCAGCCCCACCCAAGCGGCAACAGGGTCAGGAAGAAACTTCCCCAACCAAGGCCGGCTCGCAGACCGCCGGCGATGGTCGCGCCAAGGGGTCCAAACCAGTTCTGGATACCGCCGGACGAAAAAGCGCTGAAAGAGGAATCATAGCGGCCAGGCGAAAACAGCATCGCGGTGAGCGCCAGCCCAATGGCAATCAGGCAAACACCGACAAACTCCATCGCCCGGCGGCGGAGAAACCCGATCAGGGCCGGAGACAGGATCCTGCTTTTCGCCTCAGCGTCGATCATCGCCTCCGTCTATGCCGCGCCGCGGCTGTCGGCATCATAGAGCGCTGCCACCCTGGCAAGACTTTCCTCGGTGCGGTCATGGTCATGCACCAGCGCCATCCGTACATATCCCGCGCCGGGGTTGATGCCGTCACTGACCTCGGCCATGAACGAGCCGGGCATGGCGCGTACCGCCTGTTCCTGCATCAACCGCCTGACAAACTGCCTGTCATCGGCCACCGGCAGCCACAAAAAGAAACCGCCGGGTGGGGCCGTCACGCCAAGATGGCGCGTCGCGAGGGCAAAGCTGTGGTCATAATGTGCCCGAATTGCGGCGACATGGTCCTCATCTTCATACAGATCAGCCGCCGCCAGAAGCAGCGGTGTCGGCACCAGCGAGCCGGTATTGGCGATGACTTTCAGATACAGTGCCATCACACTGGCATCGCCGATCATGAAACCGGCGCGCAACCCGGCCGCGCTGGAACGTTTCGACAGCGAATTCAGAACCACCAGATTGCGAAGCGGGTCATCCGACGCAGTGCCGCCATCCTCGGCCTGCAGTGCCGCCGCCGCCTCAAGCGCGCCGGCCGGTGGTGTGCCGCGCCAGATATCGCAATAGCATTCATCCATCACCAGCAGAAAATCATGCTGACGCGCCAGCCTGATCGCCGTCTTGATCTGTTCAATCGACATCACGCCGCCCTGCGGGTTTGTTGGGCTGCACAGATAGACAATACTGGTCCTGGCCAGCACCGCCTGGGGTTGCGCCGCGAGGTCGGGCACAAAGCCGGCATCGGCATGCGCGTTGAGATAGTGGATTTCAGCACCGGAAGCCAGCGCGCCGGCCCGCCAGGCATGGTAATAGGGATTGGCGACAAGCGCCGCCGCCTTGTCCTTTGTGCCTCTGACAAGCCCGCCCATCACGCCGAGCGGCTCGCGCGTTCCCGGCACCGGCAGCATCTGTTTTTCAAGATCGATCAGGCCGGCGGCGGCAGGCCAGCGCCGCGTGATATAGGTCTCGACCGCCGCAGTAAAGCGCGGATGGCCGGTGGCCTTTGGATAGAATTGCCAGTCTTCATTATGCGTTGCCATGCTGCGCATCAGCAGATCGCCGGCGGCAAGCTGCGGCTCGCCGATTGACAGGTCCAGAAGGCCGCGCCCCATGGGCGGAACGGTATCGGCGAGAAGCGCGCGCATCTGCACGAACATGTTGCCGTCAAACAGCCTGTATTCCGGATTCAGCTTCATCTTCCGTTACCCTGCGCCCTGTCACTGTGCGCCCTGTCACTGTCCCCGCCAAGCCCGATTCTGCCGGATCCGAATGTTTCAAAACCGGACCTGCCGGGGATGTCGAGCCATGCCCTCGCCACTGTCCTAACGCATGACGCGCGGGCGGGCAATCTCTCGCGCCGGAAAATGACACGCTCTTCGCGTGATCAGCCACGTCAGAGGTAGGGTGTGATGGCTATGAGACGGCCATGAGACTGGATTACACATGGACAGGCGGGACCCATTCAGCCTAGATGAAGTCATGACAATACCATCAGTCAACAATGCCCGCCTGAATACCAACCTGAATGCCAACCTGAATGCCAGCATGGCATCAGCACAGCGGCGCGGCGCGGTGTTTCTGGACCGCGATCAGACGCTGACCATCGATCATGGCTATACCCATCTGGTGAATGATTTTGCCTGGATGCCCGGCGCACCCGATGCGCTGGCGCTGTTTCACCGGCATGGCATCGCCTGTTTCATCGTCACCAACCAGGGCGGGATTGGTCGCGGGTTTTACACCGTCGCCCAGATGCAGGCATTCAACGACCATCTTGTGACACAGGCCGAACTTGCCGGGGGCCATATTCAGGATATCGCCCATTGCCCGCATCACCCGAAGGCACCAACGCACGCTATGAAGACGCCTTGCGCGTGCCGCAAGCCGGCACCGGGGATGCTGCTGGGGCTGGCCACAAAATGGCCTATCGCGCTGACGGAATCGGTGATGATCGGCGACCGCGACAGCGACGTTGCGGCCGGCAGGGCGGCCGGATGCCATGCCTATCTTTTCGACGGAACGGACCTGTCCGCTCTGGCACAGCAGGTGATCGACCGGCATTTTGCCGACAATTTGGGCAGCGACCCTCAGCGCGGCGACCATCAGGGTGGCAGCAATCGGGGTGGCAGCAATCGGGGTGGCGATCATGCATGATGTGGCAGTGGTTGGCGGCGGCCTGACCGGCGTGATGATGGCAACGGCGCTGTCACATGCCGGCGTGGATGTCGCGCTGATCGAGCGGGATGATCGCCGGGATGGTGGCCGCACACCTGAAAATGATGAGCGGACAACGACGATCAATGCGGCCGGCGCGCGCATGCTGACGGCGCTTGGCGTCTGGGACCGGCTACCAGTCCCGCCAGCCCCGATCCGCCGCATCGCCATCGCCGAAGGTGCCCCGCCAACCGGGCTGGCAGCAAGGCGACGCGCACAGACCGACCTGTCCTGGCAGACAGGCGAGGTGCCAATGGCCTTCGTGGTCGGAAATATGGCGTTGCAGGCCGCGCTTCGTGACAGCATCGCAGCCCGCCCGGTTACGCAAATCGCCGGCATGGTAGTGTCAGAGTGGCAGCATCATGAAAATGGCGCTGCGCTGCGCCTGACCGATGCCAGCGGCACGTCATCATCGCTTCACACCGCGCTGGTGGTGGCCTGTGACGGTGCGCGCAGCCAGCTGGCGGAGGCGGCCGGGCTCGGATCGCGCGAAACCCGCCAGACGCAGACCGCCATCGTGACCATCCTTGAGTCCGAGCGGCATCATGACGACACGGCCTTTCAGCGTTTTCTGCAGACCGGCCCCTTTGCCCTGATGCCGTTTGACGGCACCCGGCTGTCGCTTGTCTGGACGCTTCCGAACAATGAGGCAGAACGCCTTCTAGCGGTTGATGAAACCACCTTCGAAGCGGCCTGCCTGGAGGCGTTCGGACCCGGCCTCGGCTATCTTCGTCTCGCCGGGACGCGGCTTGCCTGGCCATTGCGACCAAGCTGGCGACCGCGCATCACGGCACCGGGACTGATCCTGGCAGGTGATGCGGCGCATGCCATCCATCCGCTGGCCGGACAGGGATATAATCTGGCGCTTGCCGATGCGGCCGTGCTGACCGATCTGCTGGTTGCAAACAGGCGGCGCGGTCTGCCGGCGTCGCACCTGTCGCTGCGCCAGGCCTATGAGGCGGCACGCTGGCGCGAACGGGCGGCAATGACAACGGCGACATCAGGGCTGAACAGCCTGTTTTCCAGCGCCCCGGCGGGGGTGCGCCGTCTTGCCGGGCTCGGCTTTGCGGTGCTTGACCGGTTGCCTGTCAAATCGGTCTTTTCCGACATTGCGGCCGGCGGCCAGCTTGCCGAGGCAACACTATTGGACGGCCGGCTTCCCGGCTGATCGATGTTTGTAGATAGTTGGCGGTCTGGCGGCGCTAGCGGCCGGCGGCCACCCGCGCACGATAATCGGCCATCAGGCTGTCTTGGCGCTGACCATAATCCTGCAGAATCTCCCAGCTGAAGATTCCGGTGTCATGACCATCATCGAAAATCAGTCTGACAGCGTAATTCCCCACCGGCTCGATCCCGGTGATGCGGACATCCTGCTTGCCGCGCGGTGTTGTTTTCTGACCAACGCCGTGGCCCTGCACCTCAGCGGAGGGCGATTCAACGCGCAGCAGCTCGGCGCTCAACACCACGCTGTCGCCGCTCTCGAAAGTGACATTGAGCGTCTGTTTGTCGGCACTTAACCTGATTTCGGATGGCCAGGCATCGCCGCTCATGATGCCGTGTCCGCGGCGTCATCCTCCAGCGCGCGCGATTCCTCGACAAGCATGATCGGCACCCCGTCGCGAACCGGAAAGGCGCGGCCAAGCTGATGGCTGACAAGTTCATTGCGCACCCGGTCATATTTCAACGGCCCCTGTGTGACAGGGCATACCAGCACCTCGAGAAGGGCTGGATCGAGACGCGCCGAATCTCCCGGTCCCTGGGCGCTGTTGTCAGTGTCGTGCATCATTCTGGCCTTCATCGCCATGCAATGCCATTTCCATCATCGCGATCAGAAGATCAGCCCGGCTCCGCACGCCTTCAGCCTCGAGAAGGGCCTGTTTCTCGGCGACATCGAATGGACAGACCATGGCCAACGTGTTCAGGATCGCACTGTCGTCGGACCGTTCAATCTGGTCCCAGTCGGCCTCGAAACCCTTGCTATCGAAATAGCGCCGCATAACCGCAAACATACGGTCACGGTCGGCGATGCCACTGTCGCCATCTCCTAGGTCGGAGGCGAACTCATCCCACGATACAGTGGCCTGGCGATAACCGCGCTCGGTAAGATGATGGCCATCAAGGCGGAACCTGCAGACGCCATTGAGGGCGATCATGAACCGGCCGTCACCGGTTTCCTGGAAATAGCTGATCCGGCCGGCGCATCCGATGCCGAAAAGCGCGCCATCCTCGTCAATCGGCTGCACCATGCCGATCAACCGTCCCGGCGCGCCAAGCGCGTCTTCGATCATGGCAAGATAGCGCGGCTCGAAGATATTCAGCGGCAGCTGGCCCTCCGGCAGCAGCAATGCATTCGGCAGCGGAAAGATCGGAATTTGTGATGGCAGTGCCATATCGGTGTCGCGTTCAAATGTCATTGGTCCGGTCCTGTCGGTGTGGATCTACACAAGTATCTGCACATGGATTTGCACGCAGCATCATGAAAACAGCAGGGTCGACAATTTTCGCCGCGCCGCGATGACATCGGGATTCGCCGCCCCAAGCGATGAAAAGAACTCGAGAAGCTGCAGCCGGGCCGCATCATCATTCCAACCACGCTCGATGCGGATGGACTCCAGAAGCTGTTCCATCGCGTCGGCATTCTGACCGACAGCAAACAACGCCAGTGCAAAGTCCTGGCGCGCCGCAAGGTTAACGGGGTCCGCTTCGACCGCGGCCCTGGCGGCATCCAGGTCACCAGCCGACGCGGCGGCCTTTTCGGCCAGTTCGACCGCGGCAATGGCCGTCTTCATCGCCGGATCATTCAGATATTCGTCATTCAGCTGGTCAATAACTTCGCGCGCGCCGGCGATATCACCTGACGCGGTAAGACAGCGCACGACACCGGCAAGTGCCGGAACCGATTCAGGCGTCACACTCATCACCTGCTGGAACTGCATCATCGCGCTGTCCGGATCACCGGCGGCAAGTGTTGCTTCGGCGGCTTCCAGCATGGCAGCGGCATCCGCGCCGACACCGCCCATGCCGGCCAGCTTGTCGACGAACTGCTTGACCGCCGATTCAGGTTGCGCGCCAGCAAAACCGTCAACGGGCTTGCCGTCGACAAACCCAAAGACCGTCGGCACTGACTGCACCCGCATCTGCTGGGCAATCTGTGCGTTGTCATCGATATTCACCCGCACCATGCGCACCTTGCCACCACTGGCACCAATGACCTTTTCAAGCACCGGGCCAAGCTGCTTACAGGGGCCGCACCATGGGGCCCAGAACTGGACAATCGTCGGTGTGGTGGCAGAGGCTTCGATCACCTCGGCCATGAAGTTATCCATCGTCACGTCAACAGGCGTTGACGCTCCCCCTGCAATCAATTGCTCCATGGCACTTTTTCTCTTTCATCTGGCGTTGTGACTCGACACCCTCAATCTAGGCATCGACAGGGTCAAAACAAGATGCGCGGCAAGGTGTTGGTGCCATATGTCGTCGGACCGGGCCGGTTGCTAGAGCGCGATGATCTGCGGGTCGTGGCCGGTGATTTCCAGAAAGCGGCGCAACCCATCCGGCGTGACACCCAACGTCAGGTCATTCACCAGCGGATGAAAGAACAGCATCTCGGCTTCCATGAGGCTGGCATCGATCGACACTGTCACCCGGTGGTCGGGATCATTGATCAGCGTAAAAGGGCTGACCGCGCCAGGCCGCACACCAAGAAATTCGAACAGCCTGTCGGCGCTGCCGAAGGACAGCCGGTCCGAGCCGATCATCGCCGGCAATGCCTTCAGGTCAATATCGCGATCCTCCTGCGCCACCACCAGATGGTTCTTTTTCTTCTTGTCGCGAAGATAGAGATTCTTCACATGCGCGCCGTCCATCTGGCCCCGCAGCGCCTTTGAATCCTCCACCGTGCGAAGTGGCGGATGCTCATGAAAGGAATAGGTGATCCCGGCATCATCAAGCGTTGCCATCAAAGCATCCGGGCTGGTTGGCAGGGTGTCCTTGAAGGCGGAAGAGGCGTCCATAATGGGAATCCTTGTTAATCTGTTGCTGATTGTCCGGTTGACCCTGACAGTTAGAGCGCCTGACGGCTTTGTCAAGAAAGCCCCCTCCCGCGCGGCAACGATGCCCGAGAGGAATGGATGCCATTGACCACAGGCCATTGACATGTAACAGAATGCAACGATTGACCGGTGGCTGGCCGCGGCTCTAAACCATTCGGGGATTTCACGCGAAGGCAGGCAGTGATGATACGCATCGGGCTCATAGGATGTGGCATGTGGGGCCGGAATCTGGCCCGCAATCTGGCACAGCTGGGTGTCCTTGGCGGTGTCGCCGACCTTGTCCCTGCGCAGGCCGAGGGGTTCGCCGCCGAATTCAATGTCTCGGCCATGGATACAGATTCACTCATCCAAGACGCCAGACTTGACGGGGTGGTCATCGCCACCGCCGCGCCGACGCATCGTGAGCTTGCCTGCCGGGCGCTTGCCGCCGGCCTGCATGTCTTTGTTGAAAAACCGCTGGCCCTGGACCTTGCCGAGGCCGAGGCCATCGCCGCCACCGCCCATGCCGCCAGCCGGCAGGTGATGGTCGGCCATCTGATCCGTTATCATGACGCCTTCCTCGCCCTGCAGGACCAGCTTGCCAATGGTGTGATCGGTGCGGTTCGGCATATCACTGCCAACAGGCTGGCGATGGGCCGCATCCGGGCCACCGAATCTGTGATTTATGATCTGTGTCCGCATGATCTGTCGCTGCTTCTCGCGCTGATGGGCGAGCCGCCGCATCTGGTCCGTTGCCATGGTGCCAGCCATGTCACGCCGGGTCTGCCGGACATGGCATCAACCTGGCTTGGGTTTTCCGGCGGGCGCAGCGCGATGATGAACACCGGCTGGATGTGTCCCTACAAGGAACATCGTCTGACCGTGACCGGCACGCGCGGATCGCTGGTCTTTGACGACACACGTCCCTGGGCCGAGAAACTGACCCTCTACCGCGATGACATCGCACCGGACGGGGCGAATTTTGCCATTGCCCGCACCGCGCCGATGCATCTGCCAGTGCCCGAATCCGAACCGCTGAAGCAGGAGATGCGTGCCTTCATTGCCTGTTGTGAGACCGGCGAGGCCCCACCTTCCGACATTGACGACGGCCTTGCCGTGCAGCGCGTCCTGCAGGCAATCGACGAGAATTTCACCGAATTTGGCACCGCGCCGGACCATCCGGATGTGACGGTGGCCCGGAAAGGCTAGACCATGATCCCCTTCATCGACCTTGCCAGCCAGCAGGCCCGCATCCGCGAGCGGATCGACCATAATCTGGCCACCGTGCTGGATCATGGCGCCTATATCATGGGGCCGGAGGTGCTGGCCATCGAAGCCCGGTTGGCCCAAAGCGCCGGCACAAAACATTGCATCAGCTGTTCGTCCGGCACCGACGCCCTGATCCTGGCGCTGCTGGCGCAGGGACTGCGCGCGGGCCAGGGCGTGATCGTCCCGTCCTTCACCTTTGCCGCCAGCGCCGAGGTGATGCCTGTTCTCGGTGCCGTACCGGTCTTTGCCGAAATTGACCCGGAGACCTTCAATCTTGATCCGGCCGGTCTTGGTGCGGCATTGGAAACAGCCCACGCCGCCGGGGTTGAAATTGTCGGAATCATCGGCGTCGGGCTGTTCGGCCAGCCTGCCGATTACACCGCCATCGGGGCGTTCGCCGCCGAGAATGGCTTGTGGGTGATTGATGACGCGGCGCAGAGTTTCGGTGCCAGCTGGCACGGCGTGCCGGTTGGCCAGCTTGCCGATCTGACCTGCACCAGCTTTTTCCCGGCCAAGCCGCTTGGTTGCTATGGCGATGGCGGCGCTGTCTTCACCGATGATGACGACAAGGCGGAAATCATGCGGTCATGCCGGGTCCATGGCATGGGACGGACCCGCTATGAGAATATCCGCATCGGCATGACGGCGCGGCTGGATACGATGCAGGCCGCCATTCTGGATGCCAAGCTCGATATCTTCGCCGATGAGCTGGTCCGCCGCCAACAGGTTGCGGACCGGTACGCGGCAATGCTTGGCGATCTTGTCGAGACGCCCCGGCTCGCCGCGCCCGCGACATCAAGCTGGGCGCAATATACCATCAAGCTGCCCGAAGGTGCTGATCGCGATCAAATCGCCGCGGTGATGCGGGCGCATGACGTGCCGACGGCCGTCTATTACCCGGTGCCGATGCATCAACAGCCACCCTACAGGAACTTCCCCGTTGCCGGTGGCGGCCTTGCCGTGACATCGGACCTCTGCGCCCGGGTTCTGGCGCTGCCGATGCATCCCTATCTCGAGGCATCGGTTCAGGAACAGATCGCCGCGGCGCTGGCAACGGCGCTTGGTGCCGGCGTAATGGCTGAAAATGCAGCAACCGAAGGATCAGCCGCCAGCTAGGCTGCCCGCCCGTCAGAACCACGGCCGGGGAATCATCACTCTTCATGAGATTCGCCCCTTGCCACCGTCAACGGGTTGGATTATACCGTCGCAGCGTGTTGATTGCGTGGCGCTGACGCCGTCGCCAATCTGCGACGCGGGTGTAGCTCAGGGGTAGAGCACAACCTTGCCAAGGTTGGGGTCGAGGGTTCGAATCCCTTCACCCGCTCCAGTTTCCAGACCAAAAGGTCCGTGGACCGGGGTTCAAGTGACTGTTTCCAAACGATTAACGTTTTGGAACAGGAGCTTTTGTTTCCATGGTGTGGGTAAGGTCTCCG
>CBFHNZ010000045.1:0-138 GCA_965657415.1 Puniceispirillaceae bacterium (SeqCode)
ATCGACCGGCATTGGCGGCGATTGCTTCTGTCTTTACGCGCCATCCGGGGGTGACGGGATCATCTCCTTCAACGGGTCCGGCCGGGCACCGGGTGCGCTCAGCTCCAACTGGCTGCTGGAGACAGGCATCTCACAGAT
>CBFHNZ010000045.1:148-19112 GCA_965657415.1 Puniceispirillaceae bacterium (SeqCode)
GCAGTCACCGCATGCGGTGACAATCCCCGGCGCGGTCGATGCCTGGACACAGTTGAACCGGGATCATGGCAGGCTGGATCTTGCCAGGTTGCTGGCACCCGCCATTGCCTATGCCCGTGACGGCTATCCGATTACCCAGCGCGTGGCGCGCGATTTTGCTGGCGCGTTTGCGTGGCTGGATGACGACGCAAGAACGGTCTTTGCCCGTGATGGTGGTCCCATCCCGCTTGGCGCGCGGCATGCGCAGCCGGCGCTGGCCGCAACGCTGGAGCGGATTGGCCGCGACGGGCGCGCCGGTTTCTATGAAGGGCCGGTAGCGGACGAGATCATCGCCAAACTTCGCGCGCTTGGCGGGCGTCACGCATCGGAGGATTTCGCCGCCGCCATTGGCGAGTATGTCGACCCGATCAACACCACCTTTCGGGAACATACGGTCTGGCAATGTCCGCCGAACGGCCAGGGCGTGATCGCACTGATGCTGCTCAACATCATGGGCGGCATGGTGCCTGCCTCCCCCAACCCGATCACGCCCGAGCGGATGCATCTGGAGATCGAGGCCGGCCGCCTTGCCTATCGTGATCGCGGCCTGCTGCTGGCCGACCCGGCGCAGGCCGATGTGCCGGTGCATGAGATGCTCGATCCGGCCTATGCCGACAGTCTGCGCAGCCGGATTGCCCCGGACAGGCGGCTCGATCCGCTGCCACCAAGCCAGCTGCCTCGGCACAGCAGCACCGTCTATATCACCGTTGTCGACCGCGACAGGAACGCCTGCAGCTTCATCAACTCGCTCTATGACAATTTCGGCTCGGGGATCATGGCTCCCGAAAGCGGTGTCATGCTGCATAACCGCGGCCAGGGATTTGTCGTCGACCCCGACCACCCGAACGGCGTTGCGCCTGGCAAGCGGCCGCTTCACACGCTGATTCCGGGGATGGTGACGCGGGATGGCCGGGTCACCCTGAGCTATGGCGTCATGGGCGGCGAATATCAGGCTTTCGGGCATATGCAGTTCCTGACCCGCCATTTCGACCATGCGATGGATGTACAGCTGGCGCAGGACATGCCGCGCTTCTTCCCGAACCCGTTCAGCGATCATGTCGAGGTGGAAGCGCCGGTTCCCGAGGATGTGCGCGACGCGCTGCGCCGCCTGGGGCATGATATCAGGTCGTCCGGAAAGCCCATTGGCGGCTCGCAGGCCATCAGCATCGACTGGCAGACCGGCCTTTTGACAGCCGGTTCCGATCCGCGCAAGGATGGCTGCGCGATGGGATATTGAAGGCTTGCCGGCTGGTCTTGTCCGCTCGGCAATTCGCATGGCCAGGCCGGCAAAGAACCAGGATGTTGCTTAGGCGATGAGGTGCATGCGAGGAGGGTGCTGCCTAGAACACCATGCGCAGTCTCACCCCGGCCTCGACGACCGGTCCGGCCAGCGCGTGCGGCGCGTCATGCCGCCATTCAACGAAACTTTCGGCCGACAGATACCCGCGCCAGCCGTCACGCCGGTAGAACAGGCCGATATCAGTCTCACGCCGCGCCGGGCTGAGGTCAATCTCACGTCTGGCATAGGAAACAGAGCCATCCAGACGCCGCGCCACCGGAAGGCGATAAGTCATCGTCGCGCGGGTCATCTGCACGGGCTGGCTGATCACGATGCCGGCTCTGCCACCGGCAACGGCAAGGCTGCCACCAAAACTTGCCGTATTGGACAGGATCGGCGCGGCATCCGCAAGAAGGCTCGGCGCATCGGCGCGGTCGATCTGCGTTACCGCCGTGCCAAGCTGGGCAAAGAGGCGCGCCCCCTGCGTGCCGACCTGCCGATCAAGATTGACCAGCCCATAGGCGGTGGCGCTACCGGCCACCGAGCCCAGCAAGCCGTCAAGGCGATTGCCGAGGAACGCGCCCTCCTCATACCCGGCGCCATTGACCATATAGAGGTCATCGCCAAGTGGCAGGCGGAACGCCATATGGTTGTCATCGGCAAAATAGCCGGCATAGCTGTCAAACAGGCCGCCGGCACTGGCAGCGCTACCGCGCCGTGTATCCGTTGCCACCATGCCCTGGCCGAGATCGACATAGAAATCGCGGTCATAGCCATCTAGCAGCATCACACCCGACAGCCCGGCACGCGCCGCTGCTCCCGGGTCCGCCACCGCGGCCCCGCCTTCAAGCGGCAGCTTTTCAGCCGCAACCGTGTTACCGGTCGGCACACCGCTATCACCCGTCGGGCGGGTTGCGCGTTCCATGTCGAGAAGCCCCTGACCATGGATATGTTCGGCATAGTCCGGTATGTCCCGGTTCGCGGTTTCCAGCAGCAGCGCGGCAAGCTGTCTGCCGTCAAGATGTGGCCATGTCTGATGAAGCACCGCGGCGGCGGCGGCGACCAACGGCGCCGACATGCTGGTGCCGGTCATCGCCGCATACCCGCCCCCCGGATAGGTCGAGACGATATTGACCCCGGGTGCCATCAGGAAGCTGTCGCTGATCTGCGCCGCGTCAAGACATTGACCATTCTGCCAGCTGGTGCAGACATTGCCGGCCTGATTGCCGGTGATCCGTTTGGATACGGTATCCCAGTTGCCGACAATCAGCATCTGACCATTCAGAATCAGCTTCCCCTGCGCGTCGGTGGCGGTGGCCCATTGGTTCGCGCCGGCACTGTAATCTGTGTTGTTATTGCCAGCCGCCTTGACCAGGATCTGGTTCGGGCCAAGCGCCTCGCGCCAACCAGCAGCCTGCAGCCCCATGCCATAAAAGCCGTTCACACCATGCCAGGGGTCATCGAGGTAGTAGCTGCCATCGCCAATCTTCACCAGCCTCGCCTCCAGCCCGTAATCGCGGAGATAGGCGGCACTGACATTCACTGCGACCGAACCAAGGTCACGCCCCCAGGCCGTTGCCGCGCGGGCAAGATCGAAACTATAGCTCCATTCTGACGCCACCTTGGCGATTGCCAGTTCCGCATCAAAGGCACCGCCATGCATGCCGATCCCATCGCGTTGCGCGGCGACGATTCCCGCCACATGCGTACCATGACCGTTGGTGTCTTCAAGCCCGGTGTTGGTGAAATCACGGCCATGCGCCAGCCCCGGCGCCAGATCGGGGTGATCACTGTCAATGCCGGTGTCGGCAATGGTGACCAGCGAGCCAAGCCCGGTCCAGCCTCTGGCATAGGCATCGCTGAACCGCGTCATCTCCAGCGGCGATTGCCACTGACCGCCATAATACTCGGCGGTTTCATAGAAGGTTGGATCGGGAACGGTTCCCGGCGTTGGCGTGCCACCAATCCAGTCTTCGGGCGAGCCAGCCTCCGGAGTTGACGGCGCTCCTCCACCATCACCTTCATCTGCGAATCGGTCCGTGCCCTCGACAAGGACAACAGGACCAGCGGATGACAGTCCGCCACCACCACCGCCAGCGCAGCTGGCCAAAACCACCAGCATCACCGGAATCACTAGGATTGACAGGGGAGAAGAACGGACAGGAACGGCACGAGACAGGCGCGCGCAAGGCGCTAGTGAGGGGAGCATCGGCGACAGACTTCAATGATTGAACCTGCACGCCAGATATCAACGGTATCGTGAAAAGTAAAAAAAGCATAAATAACTGATATTTATGCAACTTTGGCGACTGCGTCTTTTGGCCTGCCCTCACCGGTATGTGATGATCGATTAACCTTTTATTAGTCTGTAAATGTTAAGTTAAATTTAGCCATGAAGTGACCACCTTACCGCAAACCGGTTAGCGTGGCGGGTCGCCTATACACCCATAAAGCGAATAGTTGCGTTAACTATTTGAGCTTTTTTTATACTGCACCTTGATACTGCACCTTGATGCTGCGTCTTTTGGTGGGGCGTCGTGCGCCAGCCGGTCAAGATACCAGCCGATCAAGATACCAGCCGATCAAGATACCAGCCGATCAAGATACCAGCCGATCAAGATACAGGGCCAGATGCGCCGCGGTGCGGTCGCTACCATCGCCAATCTGACAGCGACAGGAAGTGCCATCGGCCAGGATCGCCTGATCCGGGTCTGCATTCCGCACCGCCGGCAGCAGGGCTGCCTCAGCCATTTTCATCGACACACCATAGGTATCCCGGCCATAGCCGAAGGCCCCCGCCATGCCACAACAGGACGTCTCGATTGTCTCGACCTCGACACCGGCAAGATCGCGAAGCACGGCTTCGATTGGCTTGACGGCATCAAAGGCTTTCTGGTGGCAATGGCCGTGAAGCTTTACCCGCCGATTGCCATGACCGGCCGCCTTTGCAATGCCGAGATCGGGGCGATCTTCGGCCAGAAGTTCGGCCAAGGTCCGCACCGATCCGGCAACGGTTTCGGCCTGCGCGGACCCCAGCAGCGCCGGAATCTCGTCGCGAAGCGCCAGCGTGCAGGACGGCTCCAGCCCGACAATGCGCACCCCGCTGCGGGCCAGCGGGTAGAACGCCTCGACAAGGCGCTCGGCCTCCTTGTGGGCCGCCTCCACCATGCCGGTCGACAGGTAGGTCCGGCCACAGCACAGAGGTCGGCCCGATGCCGGTGCCGGCGCAAAAACATCATAGCCCGCACGCCGCAAAACGCGGATGGCGGCGCGCAGATTTTCCGGCTCGAAATAGCGGTTGAAGGTATCTGCAAACAGCACGATCGGCGTTCCGGCACCGGTCGGGCTGCCGGAAATCTCGCCAGCGTTAAAGGCATTGGCATGCCAGCGCGGCAGGGCGCGCCGGGTTGTAAAGCCGGTGATACGCGACACCAGACCGGCAACGACCGGCACATGCCGCCACACCGCCTGTAGAAGATTGCTGAAGCTGGCAAGGCGCGAGGCCATCGGCGCGTAGGCCGGCAGGTGGGCGACCAGCCTGTCATGGAGCGACATACCATGCGCCTTCGCGCGCGCCGCCGTCACCTCAAGCTTCATCCGCGCCATATCGACACCGACCGGGCATTCCCGCTTGCACGCCTTGCAGGACACGCACAGCTTCATCGTCTCAGCCATGGCTTCGCTTGTCAGCGCGTCCGGGCCGAGTTGACCCGAAATCGCCAGCCGCAGCGAATTCGCCCGGCCCCGCACCGCATCGCGTTCATGACGGGTGGCGCGGTAGGACGGGCACATCACCCCGCCTTCCAGCTTGCGACAGGCACCATTATTGTTGCACATCTCGACCGCGCCCTGGAATCCGCCGGAACGCCCCGGCCAGTCGGCCCAGTCAAGGACGGTGTCGCGATTCTCGACGCTGTAGCCGGGGGCAAAGCGGAACAGCGACCGGTCATCCATCTTCGGTGCGTCGGTAATTTTTCCCGGGTTGAACATGCAGGCCGGATCGAACATCGTCTTGACCTGCCGAAACAGGCCCGGCAGCACCGGGCCGAACATGGTGTCATTGAATTCCGAGCGGACGATGCCGTCACCATGCTCGCCGGAATGCGAGCCGCCAAATGACCGGACAAGCTCAAACGCCTCCTCGGCAATGGCGCGCATCGTGTCGGCACCGTCCTGCTGTTTCATGTCCAGCACCGGCCGCACGTGAAGACAGCCGACCGAGGCATGCGCGTACCAGGTCCCCTTCGCACCATGCTTGTCGAAAATATGTGTCAGCCTGTCGGTATAGTCGGCCAGGTCCTTGAGTTCGACAGCACAATCCTCGAGGAAGGAGACCGGCTTGGCCTCGCTTTTCATGCTCATCATGATGTTGAGGCCGGATTTGCGCATCTCGGCAACGCGTCCCTGCATCGCCGGATCGATGGCATCGACAACACCGCCGCACCATTCGCCGCCCTTGTCCCAGCCAAAGCCGAGATCGGCCATCATCGCATGAAGCTGTTTCAGGCGGCGGTGATTCTCCGCCATGTCATCCTCGGCAAACTCAACCACCAGAAGCGCCGCTGGATCGCCGCGCACCGCCTCCTCGATGGTCTTCCGAAAAATCGGAATCGAACGGCCAAGTGCGATCATCGTGTCATCGACAAGCTCGACCGCCACCGGGTCCAGCGTGACAAGATGCTGCGCCGCGTCCATCGCCTTGTAGAAGGTCGGGAAGTGACAGATGCCCATCAGCTTTTCCGACGGCAGCGGCCAGAGTTTCAGCTCAATCGCCGTGCTGTAGGCAAGCGTGCCCTCGGACCCGACCAGAAGATGAGAAAGGTTGATGCCGTCACCTGCCATGCCGCCGGGACGAAGCGCCATCGCGTCCGGCATCAGGGCATCGACATTATAGCCGCCAACCCGGCGCAGCACAGTCGGGAAACCATCGAGAATATCCTGGCTGTGGCGGGTGCCCATCTCCAGCAATTGCGGCTGCAGATCGGCCAGCATACCGGTTGGTGTCACGGTGCCTGTATCGCCGAAACGCGCCTTAGAGCCGTCCGACATGATGGCGTCGATGGCGATGACATTGTCGCGCATCATGCCATAGCGGATCGACCGGCCACCGCAGCTGTTATTGCCGGCCATACCGCCGATGGTGGCCCGGCTGGAGGTCGAGACATCGACCGGAAACCACAGCCCGTGCGGCTTCAGCTGGCGGTTCAGCTCGTCAAGAACGATCCCCGGTTCGACAAGGCAACGCCGCTGTTCGACATCAAGTTCGAGAATCCGGTTCAGATGCCGGCTGGTATCCATGACGATGGCGTTGTTCACCGTCTGCCCGCATTGTGAGGTCCCGCCACCACGCGGCAACACTGCCAGCCCCTCCCGCCGCGCGAAATCCAGCGTCGCTTCGACATCCGCCAGACTTTCCGGCACCACCACCGCATGCGGCATCATCTGATAGATCGAGGCGTCGGTGGCATAGCGTCCCCGCGCGAACACATCGTCGAACAACGCCCCACTGAGCGCGGCTTGCAACGGGGCAAAGGACGGGACGCGAATGTCGTTCGGCATGGATTCACTCGGCAGTCGGAACAGGATGAGACAGCTTTATCACGGGCGGGCATAGCGTCGCGATAACATCCACATGGTTGTGTGTGGACAGTGAAGAAACTAGGCTATCGTCATTATCATTCCAACGCGAAAGATTACCGCGCATGAGTTCCAGCAAATACCAGGCCGGCGGTTATAAGGCGGGCCGCCATTTCCTGCAGATCCCCGGACCGACCAATGTACCGGACCGTATTCTGCGGGCCATGGATCATCCGACGATCGATCACCGCGGCCCGGCCTTTGCGGAGATTGGCAAGACATGCCTTGAGGGGATGAAGACAATCTTCAAGACGGAATCGGCGGTCATCATCTATCCGGCGTCCGGCACCGGTGCCTGGGAGGCGGCGCTGGTCAACCTGATCAATGCAGGTGAGCGCGTGCTGATGGTCGAGACCGGCCATTTCGCGACCCTGTGGCAGAAAATGGCCGACCGGCTGGGGATCAAGACCGAATTTCTGGAGACAGACTGGCGCCGCGGCGTCGACCCGCAGGCCATCGAAGACCGGCTTCGCGCCGATGGTGAGGGCCATATTCGCGCCGTCTGTGTCGTTCATAACGAGACCTCGACCGGATCGACCTCGCGCATTGACGAGGTGCGCGCGGCGATGGACGCTGCCGGCCATGGGGCGCTGTTGATGGTGGACACCATTTCATCCTTGGCCTCGATCGATTATCGGCATGATGAATGGGGTGTTGATGTAACCGTGTCAGGCTCGCAGAAAGGGTTGATGCTGCCGCCGGGTCTGTCCTTCAACGCGCTGTCTGAACGCGCCATCACCGAATCGAAAACGAACGGCCAACCACGCGCCTACTGGGACTGGCAGGACCAGCTAGCCGCCAACAAGGGCGGGGCCTTTCCCTATACGCCGGCGACAAACCTTCTCTATGGTCTTGCCGAGGCTATCGACATGCTCCATGAGGAAGGTCTCGACAATGTCTTTTCGCGCCATGACAGGCATGCCGAAGCCACCCGCCGCGCCGTTCAGGCATGGGGGCTGGAGGTGCTGTGCCAGGAACCACGCGATTATTCCAGCTCGCTGACCGCGGTATTGCTGCCAGACGGCCATGATGCCGACGCCTTCCGGGCAACAGTGCTGGCGAATTTCGACATGTCGCTTGGCAACGGCTTGTCGCGGCTGGCCGGCAAGGTGTTCCGGATCGGCCATCTTGGTGATTTCAACGATCTGATGCTGACCGGAACGCTGAGCGGCGTCGAAATGGGGCTGCGCGTGGCCGACATCCCTCACCAGGCGGGTGGCGTTCAGGCAGCGATGCAGTATCTGTCCGAAAGCACCACTGCGGCGTGACCAGCCACCAACCGGATATCCGCCACTTTGCCTTTTCCACCGTTTGGTATACCGTGTCCCCACAGTCATGACCGGCGGAGTTCAAGGCTGGTCATGGCACGGGGGCACAGGAGACATTCGTGGACTTTGCACATTTCATCGGCGGCCAGTGGGTTGCTGATTCTGACGTTACAACCAACCGCAACCCGGCCAATCAGGATGACATCATCGGCACCTATGCGCGTGGTGGCGCGGGCCGCGTCGACGAAGCCGTGGCGGCCGCAATGGCGGCACTTGATGACTGGGCGCTTGCCAGCCCGCAGCTGCGCCACGATGTTCTAGAGAAGGCCGGCGCGCTGATCGTTGAGCGCAAGGATGAGCTTGGCAGGCTGCTGGCGCGCGAGGAAGGCAAGACCATCGCGGAAGCGGTTGGCGAGACCGTCCGCGCCGCGCAGGTCTTCAAATTCTTTGCTGGCGAGGCGCTGCGCAACACCGGCGACGCTGTGGCGTCGGTTCGCCCGGGTGTCGAGGTGATGATTGAGCGCGAGCCGGTCGGTGTCATCGGCCTGATTACACCCTGGAACTTCCCGATCGCCATTCCCGCCTGGAAGATGGCGCCAGCGCTGGCCTTTGGCAACACGGTCGTGATGAAGCCAGCCGAGCTGACCCCCGGCTGTGCCTGGGAATTGGCCAGAATCCTCGAACAGGCCGGATGCCCTGCCGGTGTCTTCAACCTTGTCATGGGCCCGGGATCGCAGGTTGGCGCCCGCATTGTCGAACATCCCGATATTGCTGCCGTCAGTTTTACAGGGTCCGTGGCGACAGGCCGCCAGGTGGCCGTCGACTGCGCGGCGAACGGCAAGAAGGTGCAGCTTGAGATGGGGGGCAAGAACCCTATGGTTGTTGTCGATGATGCCGATATCGATGTCGCCGTCGGCGCGGCGTTGAACGGCGCGTTCTTCTCGACCGGACAGCGCTGCACCGCCTCTTCACGGCTGATCGTCACCAAGGGAATCCATGATGCGTTTCTCGACAGGCTGACCGCCGCCGCTTCGGATCTTGTGGTTGGCGATCCGCTTGACCCGAAAACGCAAATTGGCCCGGTTGTCGACCAGTCGCAGATGGATCAGAACATGCGATATCTCGCACTGGCCTCCGAAGAAGGGTGTGATGTACGTGGCGGCGGGCTTGGCAATGGCAACGGGTTCTTCATGCATCCGGCGATCTTTGCCGGCGCGACGAATGCCATGCGGGTGTCGCGTGAGGAAATCTTCGGCCCGATGACCTCGATCATCAAGGTCGATGATTATGACGAGGCGCTGGCCGTTGCCAATGACACCGAATTCGGTCTGTCTTCGGGAATCTGCACGACCTCGCTGAAGCTGGCATCGCATTTTCGGCGTCACGCCAAGGCCGGCATGGTGATGGTCAACCTGCCAACGGCCGGCGTCGATTATCATGTGCCGTTCGGTGGCCGGAAAGGGTCAAGCTATGGCCCGCGCGAGCAGGGAAGCTATGCCCGCGAGTTCTACACCACCGTCAAGACAAGCTACATAGCCCCCTGAGGCGAACTGGCCGAACTTCATGTGATCCCCCGTGCCGCAAAGCTGTCAATGTCATCATCCGAATGGCCAAACTCCGCCAGAATTTCGGCGGTGTGCTGACCTTTGGCCGGCGGCGACTGAACACTGGGCCCGTTTCGACTTGACCTGAACCCCGCTTCCGGCGTAACGCCGGGCCAGTCAATACAGGATCGTAGCCATGACCAACCATCTCTATGACGGCGTGTTCGGACCGCATGCCGCCAGCGACAAGATTTTCCTCTATACCGCTGATGGCGAGGTCAGCTTTGCCGATTTTACGGCGCTGACCGACCGGCTTGCCGGGCTTCTTGTTGCTACCGGACTGGCACCCGGCGACCGCGTCGCGGCGCAGGCTGACAAATCGGTGATGTTGCTGGCGCTCTATGCCGCCACGGTCAAGGCAGGCGGCGTCTATCTGCCGCTGAATACCGGCTATACCGCCGCCGAGCTTGACTATTTCCTGAGCGATGCCAAACCGCGGATTGTCGTGACGGGCACCGCCGCCGCGGGGGCCATCGCGCCGCTTGCCGCGCGCGGCGGGGCAGTGATGTTTACGCTTGACGGTGATGAGAGCGGTAGCCTGGCCGAGGCCGCCGCGCAGCATCAGCCGGATTTCACCGCGGTGCCACGCGGGCCCGAGGATCTGGCCGCCATCCTCTATACCTCCGGCACAACCGGCCGATCGAAAGGCGCGAAGCTGTGCCACCGCAACCTGCTGTCAAACGCCACAGTGCTGCGCGATTATTGGCACTTTACCGGTGATGATGTGCTGCTTCATATGTTGCCGATCTATCACACGCACGGGTTGTTCGTTGCCAGCAACCTGCTGACGATGGTCGGCGGGTCAATGATCTTCCTGCCGAAGTTTTCCGCCGATGCCGCCCTGCAATGGCTGCCGACAGCAACGACGATGATGGGCGTGCCGACCTTCTACACGCGGCTTCTCGACCATGACGGTTTCACCGGTGCGGCGAGCGCGCATATGCGGCTGTTTATTTCCGGATCAGCACCGCTTCTTGCCGAGACGCACCGGCAGTTCGAAGCGCGCACCGGCAAGGCCATTCTCGAACGCTACGGGATGACCGAGACCAATATGTGTACCTCGAACCCGTATGAAGGTGACCGGCGTGCCGGCACGGTCGGCTTTCCGCTGCCGGGAGTGGAACTCCGCATTGCCGATGCGACAAGCGGGGCAGAGCTTGCCGATGGCGAGATCGGGACCATCGAGCTGCGCGGCGACAATGTCTTTCTCGGCTATTGGGAAATGGAGGAGAAGACGGCGGAGTCCTTCCGCGATGACGGCTTCTTCATCACCGGCGATATGGCCGTTCGTGACAGTGACGGCTATGTCAGCATCGTCGGGCGCGACAAGGACCTGATCATCTCCGGTGGGCTGAATGTCTATCCGAAGGAGGTTGAGGGGCTGATCGACGCCATCGAAGGGGTGCAGGAAAGCGCCGTCATCGGGGTGCCGCATCGCGATTTCGGCGAAGCCGTTGTCGCGGTCGTTGTTCGCGAGGACTTGGCCCTTGAGGCCACCACCATCGAGACCGCCCTGGCAACGCAGCTGGCGAAATTCAAACAGCCGAAATCCGTCATCTTCATCGACGCGTTGCCGCGCAACAGCATGGGCAAGGTACAGAAGGCCGCGCTTCGCAAGACACATGACGGGCTGTTCAGCTAGCCGGCCACGAGCCGGTCATCATCACCGCTGATGCACCTCGCGAAGCTGGCGCTCGCGCCGCAGGATAAAAATCGAAGAGGCGATGATGATGACGCTGCCGACGATGATTTCTGGCGTCAACCCTTCGCCGAACAGCATGATGCCGGCAGCAATTCCCATCGGAATCGACAGATAATGGAGCGGTGCCAGAATGCTGGCAGGCACCAGCTTGTGGCTGAAGGCAAGGCCGAGTTGCTGGAAGCTTGACAGCGCCCCGATGGCGATCAGCAGCGCCAAATCCGCCCCGTCGGTCGGCAGCGGCGCGCCAACCGCAATCACGATCACCGCAAAGACCATCGCGCCCATACCATTATGCCAGACCGCCGTTGAGGCCGGGCTGTCATGCCGGCCAAGCCGTCGCAGCGTGATCATCATCAGCGCCCCGAAGAAGGGTGAGCCAAGCCCCAGCAGGATGCCGGTCAGCGTCCATCCGCCGCCCGTCGGATTGAGCAGCAGCATGGTCCCGCCAAAACCGGCAATGACCGCCGTCCAGCGCCGCCACCCAACGCGTTCGCCAAGCATCATCGGGGCCAGCAGCGTAACAAACAGCGTCAGGGTCTGGAACAGCACGGTGGCAAGCGACAGCGGCATCAGGTCAAGTGCCGCATAGAAACAGGCAAGGCTGGCCAATCCGGTGACGATACGAAATGACAGGATACGGGGTTTGGTGATGCTGAACGCCGATCTACCACGCTGCCAAATGGCGGTTGCCAACAACAGCGGCAGGCAGAGCGTATAGCGGAACAGCAGGATGGTGGTTGTCGCGATATCATCCGAGACAAGCTTCACCAGCGCCGAGATCACCACCATCATGGTGATTTCGCCAAGCGCAACCGAAACGCCTAGCGGCAGGTTCGTCTGCCCTTCGTCACGGCTCCCGATATCGGTGCTGCCACTCATCCCCGCCATTCACCCTGAAAACCTGAAGCGGCGGCGACCATGTGGCTATCCCTCGACATCGAAACCCGGGAAATGTTCCACGATCCGGAAATTCATGTTGGCCATCGTCAGATGGCGGTTCTGCATCTGGTCTGCATGCGGCTCGCCGGGACCCGGTGCGCCTCTGTCACCGCGTTTGTCCATTGCGCCGCGGTGATGCCGCCAACCCGGTAGGGGTCATGATGCAGCACCGATGCCATTTTTTCCTACAACAGCTGCGCACATCCGAGAAGCGAATATTCATGCTCTCCATCAGAAATCGGAACACACCACGATCCAGCATCTGTCTGGCGTCGCGTTGGGGGCACGTTTGTATCATCGTGACCACCACCATTTACAAAGTGGCTGTGCATTAACAAATACATGATCCTGAATACAATCAATGAGCGTTTTTTAATCGACGCTAAATCATTTAAATATCTGATTTATATCATATTTTTTACACTCATAAGATGTATTTTTTATGTTATTTAGAATTAACTTTTTGTTAACCATTCGATGTGCATTCTTGGTTCATCATCTTTTGCTAATGGAATTGAGCCATGATCCGTTTCACGACTTTTCTCGCTGTTATCGGCATCACTTTGACCGCACACGCCGGCAATCCGTCCTTCCATGACGATGCGCGGCCTGAATTGATCACAAACAATTTCCATACCCCGATGACCAGCCGGTACGAGCCAGCCATTCGCCCTGGATCACCATGGATCCTTTTCGGCAAACTCAATATCGATAGCCGCAGCGCCGCCAATCATGAGAAGGCCCTGCCGCATAATCCGAAAACTGCGCCAACCAGGACACAAGACAAGACACAGGAAAAGACACAGGAAAAGACACAGGGCAGAAACGTTTCACAGAATGTGATCTGATCCGGATGGTGTCCCTCCATCACCGTCCGCCGCGCCGCCCGGAACTCCTCCCTCTGCCGGGCGGCGCATTTTTAACCGCACAGCTATAAATCTGACACCTGCAAGTCCGGCACCACCAACCTTGTCACAACGGTACCGAGGAAGGTCCTGGCCTCGATCCTGACCGGAATCAACAGGTCAGGCTGGACTTCGGCGATAAACACCATGATGTCCTCGGGCTTTGTCTCTTTCCTGCGCCAGCGGGATTCGCGTTGATGCCCACCCGTTGGTTCACTGACAAAGCCACATAGTCTGGCCTCGCCCTCATAGGCGAATGGGCGATCCTTCGCCAGGCGCGTTCGGCCAAGGTCGTGGAGCGTCAATTCCGATGTCCGCAGACCATCATAAATGCGCGCCACCCCCTCACAGGAGCCAGTTTCGCGGAGCCTTGCCAAGGCATTCAGCATGGCGCTGAACGGGTCAATGGCACCAGCCATCGCCTCTTCGGTCAATGGGAAGACCTTTTCTGCATCCAGCGCTGGCTGTCTGTCAGTGGCAATGGCACCGACACCCTGTTCCCAGCGCGTCGACGCTTCTCTTGTACGGCGGCGCGAGACACCGGAGATGAAAAGCCTCTCAGGTAGATAACGGCCTTCCTCAATCCGGCCCGAAAGCTCCGTCCGGCCTCTGTATTTTCTGAAGCTATCCGTCACACCAACGGTTCGGGAAGTGGCTGTCAGTGCAAAACTGTCTTCGGTGAAAATCCAATCCGCTGTCGCTGTGGCGACATCAACGTCACCCCATTCAACCTCATAAGTGAGCTGTAGGGACATATCTGCCGGCTCGGCATGCGCGTAAGCGCCAAACATGAGACAGGCGACCGCAGCAGCAGGCAGGGGAAACATCCTGGTCAGAACCATCTCTCAATCATCCGCAATGCAGCGAAAACCGATATAGACAACAGCCATATCACGTGGCTTGGTGGCCCGGTAATCAGCCTTCATCTGGGCCTTTCCATACCACCATGAGCCACCCATCGTCGCCTGTTGTCGGCCGTCTCCCGATGTCGCCCATTCCCAGACATTTGCGCCCATATCAAAGAGGCCATTCACCCCGGCGCCGGTGCTGCCAGCCGTGGCATGGCCGTGCCCGCGCATCAATCTATCGGCATAATCCGTCTTGCCAGCCGGATTGCCCGTGGCGCTGCCACAATCACGCAGGCAATTTGCCCCTGCAGGCGTATCACCTGTCGGGAAGGGATAGGTCCTGCCTTTGACGAACGGTGACGGCGGGGCGGCGCGAAGTTCCGTATAAGCATGCATGATCCATTCATCGCGGGTCGGCAAACGCGCACCACGCCAGGCACAATAGGCCGCCGCCTCGTCATAGGTGATATGGACGGCGGGCTCATCCGGCGGGCTGGCAACACCGTATGGAGTGCGCCAGTTCCATTCAGGCTTGCTGGTCCAGCCTGCCTCATACACCATGCCACCGGATATTTCGGCCCTGGTAACCGTGCCAGTCGCTGCAACATATTCAGCAAAGGCAGCAATCGTGACCTCGGTACGGTCGATGCTGATGGAGGCTCCGTCCGCCATCGCCGACTGCATGAAAGACGCCGCAGCAAGCAGGACAGATGTAAGGTGAATGTTCATGTGTCGGGATATCCGGCCAGTCAACATAACGGTCTTGTCACACACGCCTCAAAAGGCATCCCTGACGACACGGAACGCCAGGTCGGACCCGTTTAGTCTAAGCAGAAAGATCGGAAAATACATCAGATACCGATGATCTGGTCCGTATGGTGATCCCGGAGGGACTCGAACCCCCTACCTACAGATTAGGAATCTGTCGCTCTATCCTGATGAGCTACGGGACCACATCCCCTATATGCCGGAAATCACCGCAGATTTCCAGACATCGTATGCGGCCGGGAGACAGCGCGCGCAGGGGCGAAAGCCAAGCCGTTCGGCCTCGCCGCGGCTGGCAAAGAAGACGCGGTTCCGGCGGGCCAGCCGCCGACCCGTCCGGCAATCCAGCCGCCCGAAGATTTTCTGCCGCCGATTGCCCGCGAAAGTCAGCCGCCCGTCACGGATCATCCGGTGGAGCAATGTCTGATCAATCATGTCATGCCGGATCATGCTGCGCCGATTCCCAGCCAATGATTGCCCGCTTGCGGGCCACCCCCCACATATAGCCCCCGGTTTCACCACTTTGACGGATCACCCGGTGACAGGGGATCAGCCAGGCCACGGGATTGGCACCGATGGCGGTACCGACGGCGCGGCCGGCGGCGGGGTTGCCAATGGCGGCGGCAACATCGCCATAGCTTGCCAGCCGCCCCGTGGGAATGCGCAGCAACGCCTCCCAGACCTTCATCTGGAACGGGGTGGCGCGAAGGTGGAGCCGTATCATGGCGGGTGATGACCAGTCACTGTTCAGGGCCGCAAGCGCCGCAAACGCGGCGGCGGAATCAGCTCCGTCCATCAGCACCAGTGACATATCGGCCGACGGAAAAGCGGCGCGAAGCCGGGCGAGGGCGGCGGCACGGGCATCATCGCCACCTTCACGGGCCCCACCGTCACGGGCCCCACCGTCACGGGCCCCACCATCACGGGCCCCACCATCACAGAAGGCAAGATGGCAGACGCCGCGGTGCGTGGCCGCAATGATCACCTCGCCGAACAGGCTGTCGGCAAAGCCGTAGCGGATGTCCAGACCGGCCCCGCCGCGGCGATATTCACCCGGCGTCATCGCCTCGATCCGCACGAACATGTCATGCAGCCGGCCCGGCCCGGACAGACCGGCTGCATAGGCGGCATCAAGGCAGCTGACCCCCTCATGACGCAGCAGCGCGCGGGCGTGATCAAGGCTAAGATAGCGGGCGAACCCCTTCGGGCTTACACCGGCCCAGCGGGTGAACAACCGCTGGAAATGATAAGGGCTGAGATGCGCCGCCGCCGCCACCTCGTCAAGCGCTGGCGCATCGCGGTAATGCGC
Organism: Puniceispirillaceae bacterium (SeqCode); assembly: GCA_965657415.1. GTDB lineage: Bacteria > Pseudomonadota > Alphaproteobacteria > Puniceispirillales > Puniceispirillaceae > UBA8309. The sequence continues at coordinate 16,444 of CBFHNZ010000045.1, forward strand.
CGCGATATAGGTGATGGCGGCCTCGATCCGTTGGTAGTCGATCTGGGTCTGGTGGGTTCGAGTCTGGCTGTGCATCTGGGTCTCCTGCCGGGATGGCGTTGTCAGGCAACGTCATCCGGCAAGACTAACAGCTGGCAACCAGCCGTATCGACCCGTTTCTTGCGGAGTTTGCGGCCACGGCAGGTACCCCTTACATCACCTGCTGGCGCAGGACGAATTTCTGAATCTTGCCTGTCGAGGTCTTTGGCAACTCGCCGAACACGACCTGCTTTGGCCGTTTGAAGCCTGCCATCTGCCCGCGGCACCAATCGAGAAATTCCGCCTCCTCGAGGCTCTCGCCAGGTTTCAACTCGACAAAGGCGCAGGGAACCTCACCCCATTTTTCATCAGGCTTTGCCACCACCGCCGCCGCCGCAACCGCCGGATGGCGATAGAGATAGCCCTCGACCTCGACCGAGGAGATATTCTCACCACCCGAGATGATGACATCCTTCAGCCTGTCCTTGATCTGGATATAGCCATTCTCGTGCCACACTGCGGCATCGCCGGAGAAGAACCAGCCATCGCGGAGCGATTCGGCGGTTGCCGCCTCGTTCCGGTAATAGCCCTTCATCACCGCATTGCCGCGCAGCACGATCTCGCCCTGCGTTTCGCCATCGCGTGGCACCATCTCGCCGGTCTCGGTGTTCATCACCGCAGCGCCCTCATGCATCGGAAAGGCAACACCCTGCCAGCTCTGCAGATCGGCCTGTTCATCAAAGGACAGTTCACCCCATTCCTCACGCCACACACATTGCGTGACATGACCATAGGTTTCGGTCAGCCCATAGACCTGCATCACTTCGAAATCCATTTCGGCCATTTTCTGCAGAATCGCGGCCGGTGGCGGGGCGCCGGCGGTGAATGCCTTGACCCGGTAATCCAGCTTCGGACGCATCTCTTCGGGCGCGTTGACCAGCAGGCTGAGGACAATCGGCGCCCCGCCGAAATGCGTCACCCGGTGCGTGCCGATGGTGCCGAAAATGGCCTCGGCGCTGATCTCGCGAAGCAGCACGATGGTGCCGGCCATCATCGTCATTGTCCAGACATGGCACCACCCATTACAGTGGAACATCGGCACGATATAGAGATAGGTCGGATGCTGCGGCAGCTGCCATCCGGTGGCAGTGCCCATGCTCATCAGATAGGCACCGCGGTGATGATAGACGACCCCTTTTGGTCGGCCCGATGTTCCCGAGGTATAGTTCAACGCCAAAGCCTGCCATTCATCGGCTGGCATCTGCCAGGCAAAATCCGCATCGCCGGTGGCAATAAAGCTCTCATAATCCTCATCGGCGAGTGGCGGCAGATCGCCCATCGCCATATCACGGATATCTATCACGCGAATGCGGGCCCGCACCTCGCGATCCAGCGAGTCCAGCGCCGCGCCAACCGTCGGTGCAAAGGCGGTATCGCTGATCAGCACGCGGCAGTCACCATGCTCGAGGATATAGGCGATGGTCTCGGCCTCAAGACGGGTGTTGATCGAATTCAGCACGCAGCCCGCCATCGGCACGCCGAAATGCGCCTCGAACATCTCCGGCGTGTTCGCCGCGATCACCGAGACCGTATCGCCAAGGCCATAGCCGGCTTTTGTCAGGGCCGATGCCAAACGCCGCATCCGGGCATAGCTTTCGGCCCATGTATAACGACGCTGGCCATAGATGACAGCCGTGCGGTTCGGGAACAGATCGGCCGTGCGGGAGATAAAACTGAGCGGTGTCAACGGCACGAAATTGGCGTCGTTCCGCGGCATGGATTCATAATGCTGCTTCATGAAAATCTCCCTCGGATCAGGCATGAAAGGCGGGCCGCGGCAGGTCGTAATCCTGCTGCCCGCCTGTATGATGACGGCTGTATGATGACGGCTGTATGAAGGCTGTCAAGCCGCCACCGTTCTGCCATCCAGTTGTCACCACTCAGGCACAAGCTGCACCGCCACCGCACCGGCAAGCGCCGCATTATCGATGATCAGCCGCTTGTTCGCGGCAAGGCTGCGCCCTGCGGACCGCCTTGCGACTTCGGCCAGCAACCAGGGTGTCGCCGCCGCCCCAGCCGGCGCCTTGTCAATACAGGCGGCGATCCAACCCTCAATCTCGTCAATCTCCAGCGCCAGTCCCGGATCAACAGGATTGCAGATCAGCACCGCCCCACCGATGCCAAGCCTGGCGCGCGCCCGGATGATGGCCGCAAGTTCGGCCGGACTGTCGGCGCGGCAATCAACCGCCAGCCCGCTATGCCGCGCCCAGAAAGCCGGCATGTCATCGGTCCGGTAGCCGACAAGCGTCACCCCCATGGTCTCCAACACCTCGCGCGTGCGCGGCAGATCGAGAATCACTTTCGGCCCGGAACAGACAACCGCCACCGGTGTGTGCGCCAGCTCGAACAGATCTGCCGACACATCCATGCTGGACTCACCGCCGCGATGCACCCCGCCAATGCCGCCGGTAGCGAAAATGCCGATGCCGGCGTGTGCTGCAAGGATCATTGTTGCCGACACCGTTGTCGCGCCAAGCGCCGGCGCGCCCGACACGCCGGAGAGCGCAATGGCAAGATCGCGCCGCGACAGCTTTGCCACACCGCTTGCCGTGGCCAGCCGCCTCATCTCGTCAGCGGCCAGTCCGGCATGC
>CBFHNZ010000046.1:0-17844 GCA_965657415.1 Puniceispirillaceae bacterium (SeqCode)
CTGACATTCGACTTGCCGCGCTATGATGACGGCTTTGTTGGCTGGCTTTCGGCGCGCCCGGGCGGGCAGCGGCTGTTCGCGCTGCTGCAGATCGGGCGGGTCAATGATGCCGAACGCGAGCTGCGCTATCTCTGGCCCGACATGCCGGCAACCATGCAGGAATCAGCGCTCCGGTTTGCGATTGACCATGGCATGGCCGGGCTTGCCTATCGGGCGGGTGAACTGTTGCGCCGCGATACGGGACGAATCTGGCTTGGCGCGATCTATCCGATACCGCGTTATGATGTCGAATTCTCGGTTGATCAGGCGCTTGTCTGGGCGATTTCACGTCAGGAATCGGGTTTCAACCCGCGCGCAAAAAGCCGGGCCCGCGCCGCCGGTCTGATGCAGATCATGCCCTCGACAGCGTCCTTCGTGACCAATAACCGGGCCTATCGTGGCCGCGACAAGCATCTGTTGCTGAACCCGCAGCGCAATCTTGCGATTGGCCAGGCCTATATCAACAAGCTGTTGAACGAACCGTTGATCGATCGATCGATCGTGCGCCTTCTGGCGGCCTATAATGGTGGCCCCGGCAATCTTCGCAAGTGGCTGGCGCGGGTTGACCATCAGGATGATCCCTTCCTGCTGATCGAGTCCATTCCGGCGCGCGAGACCCGTCATTACATCAAGAATGTGATCAGCAATCTTGCCCTCTATCGTATGCAGCTAGGCGAGCCGGCGCCCGAACTTCGTGAATTGGCCGCGGGAGGACAGGGTCGATTTGTTTCGCTTTTTACGCCGCTGATGCCGGATTCACCCGGCGGGTCCTGACATCCACCTGTGAGAGAGGCCCTGATGGCACACACTACTGATCGTCTCGACATGTCGGTCGCTTTCCAGCCGGTCAACATCGCAGTGATGACCGTGTCTGACACAAGAACGCCCGAAGATGACCGTTCGGGTGACCTGCTGGCGTCGCGGATCGAGGAAGATGGTCATAAACTGGCCGCCCGCCTGATTGTGACCGATGATGTGGACAGGATCATTGCGCAGCTTCAGGACTGGATTGCCGATGCGGCCATCGATGTGGTGATCACCACCGGCGGCACCGGCCTGACCGGCCGTGACAGCACGCCGGAGGCATTTGCCAGCGTAGTCGAGAAGGACATTCCCGGCTTCGGTGAGCTGTTCCGCTATCTGTCCTTTGCCAAGATCGGCACGTCGACCGTGCAGTCGCGCGCCCTTGCCGGTGTGGCTGGCGGCACCTACATCTTCGCCCTTCCCGGATCGCCGTCCGGGTGCCGTGATGGCTGGGATGACATTCTGCGTTACCAGCTCGACATCCGGCACCGGCCTTGCAATTTTGTCGAGATCATGCCGCGCCTGACCGAATCGGCGACGACCCGCCGCGGCGAGTGATGCCTGACCTGTCCATCGAATCGGGTTTTCCCGGTCCGGTGATCGGCATCGACGAAGCCGGGCGCGGCCCCTGGGCCGGTCCGGTGACAATCGCCGCCTGCTGGCTTGATGTGACGGCGCTGCGGGGACTTGTCCCCGGGCTTGATGACTCCAAGAAACTGACCGCCGCGCAGCGGGCCGCCTTTCATGCCATCCTGACCGCCGCACCGCACCGGCATGCCGTTACTTCGGTGCCGGTCGAAACAATCGATCGCGTGGGCATCCTGAACGCCACGCTGACCGGTATGGCGGACGTGGCGCTGGCGCTGGCCGCCCGCCTGCGGGCAGAGGGGCTTGGTGAGGTGGCGCAAGTGCTGATCGACGGTAACCAGATGCCGGCGCTGGCGCTGCCGGCACAGACGGTGGTGAAGGGTGATGCGCGTAGTCTCAGCATCGCCGCCGCCTCGGTCATTGCCAAGCATGAGCGCGACCGGGTCATGCAGGGCCTTGCCGCCGAATGTCCCGGCTATGGCTGGGAGACCAACATGGGTTATGGCACGAAGGCGCATCAACGGGGGCTGGCATCGCTTGGCGTGACAGCGCACCACCGGCGCAGTTTTGCACCGGTTCGTCGTGCCCTGGCGGACGCGTCCTGAACGACGCGAATTTGCCGCCGGGTGCCGCGACACACCGGGGGAAATTATTAACAAACCGTATCTCTTTCATGTGTCGGGCATGGAATTTGCACTTTTCCCACCACTAGATAATCAGCCTGTCGCAGGGCCTTACACCAGATATTGTGATGCTGTGAAAAGCCCCACAACGGTGGTTGACTTGCGGCAGCTTTGCCCGTCTTGTTGTGGTGTCAACGCGCTGAAAGAAAGAGAAAAAAAGTGGCAGGCGTCAAAAAGAACATTGTCATTGAAGGGAATTGCCTCGAGGAGCTGAAGAAGCTTCCGGCGGCCTGCGTCGATCTTGTTTTCGCCGACCCCCCCTATAATCTGCAGCTTGGCGGCAATCTGACCCGTCCGGATCATTCGACGGTTGATGGTGTTGATGATGCCTGGGACAAGTTTGATTCCTTTGCCGCCTATGATCAATTCTCGGCGGCGTGGCTTGCCGAGGCGCGACGGGTCCTGAAGCCCGATGGCGCGCTGTGGGTCATTGGCAGCTATCACAATATCTACCGTCTTGGCCGGACCCTGCAGGATCTTGACTTCTGGATTCTGAATGATGTCGTCTGGCGGAAAACCAACCCGATGCCGAATTTCCGGGGCCGGCGCTTTACCAATGCGCATGAAACGCTGATCTGGGCGGCCCGCTCGCAAAGCGCGCGCCACACCTTCAATTATGAAGCCATGAAGGCACTGAACGATGATGTGCAGATGCGCTCGGACTGGGAATTGCCGATCTGCACCGGTGCCGAGCGGCTGAAGACGGACGGGCGCAAGGCGCACCCGACCCAGAAACCCGAATCGCTGCTGGCGCGCGTGTTGCTGGCCTCGACCAACCGTGGTGATATTGTTCTTGACCCGTTTTTCGGCAGTGGCACCACCGGCGCCGTGGCCAAGCGGCTGAACCGCCATTTCATCGGGATCGAGCAGGACCCGACCTATGCGGCGCTGGCGCGTGAGCGTGTGGATGCGGTAACGCCAATCGCCTCGCCCGACCTTCTGGCCACGGAACCGAAACGGGCCAAGCCGAAAGTGCCGTTCGGCAGCCTGATCGAGCGCGGTCTGATCAAGCCTGGCGATGTTCTGTTCGATACCAGAAAACGGTTTACGGCGCGTGTCCGCGCTGATGGATCGCTGGTTACCGACAGCAAGGAAAGCGGGTCAATCCACAGCCTTGGCGCGAAACTGCAGGCGCTTCCTTCCTGCAATGGATGGACGTTCTGGAATATCAGCCGCGATGGCAAGGACGTGTCGATCGACAGTTTTCGCGACGAGGTTCGCGCGACGGAGCATCCGGCCCAGAATTAGGCCCGAGAATTAGGCCCGAATTAAGGTATCCAATTTGTTAACGGCGCGGCATTACCACCCATCCGCCCAGCAACAGCAGAATGACGACCGCCATGCCGGCGCGGTCGCTCCCTGTACTGGTAACCAGCACCCCGTAAAGCAGCGGGCCGACAAAGCTTGTCGCCTTGCCGGAGAACATCATCAATCCGAACAGGCTCGCCCGCTGGTCGGGCGGTGCGCGCCGCGCAACATAGGCCCGGGCCGATGATTGCAACGGGCCGATGAACAGACCAAGCGCCGCGCCGGCAGCCCAGAAGACAGCCTCGCCAGGTGCCAGAATGGCGACCAGACCCAGCACCGCCAGCGCCAGCAGACACCCGCGCATGACCGAGACTGATCCGAACCTGTCATCCGCCACACCGCCAAGTGCCGCGCCAATCCCGGCGGTGATGTTGAGGATGATGCCAAAGACCAGAACCATCGTCTGGGAAAAGCCGAAAACGGTGGCGGCGTAGATCCCGCCAAAGGCAAACAGGGTGACCAGCCCGTCGGCAAACAGCATCCGGGCCAGCAGAAAGCGCGGCAGACCAGGGATCTTCATCGCGATGCGAAAGCTGTCTTTCAGGCTGGCGAGGAATGGCGCGGGTGAAGATGCGGCTGGCGGGGCCGGGACGAAGACGAACAACGGCACCGCGAACAGGCACAGCCACAGCGCGGCGAAACACATGGTGATCCGAATATGGCCAGCACCCTCTGTGCTGACGCCAAAGGCCGGATCTTCGGGAAGAACGAACAGCAGCAGAACAATCACCAGCGCGGCGATGGCACCGGCATAGCCAAGCCCCCAGGCAATGCCGGAGGCGCGGCCAAATTCCTCTTCGCGCACCACGGATGGCAACATCGCGTTATAGAAGACAAAGCTGATCTCCATGGCAAAGATCGAGGCCGCTGACAGGCCAAGCGCCAGCGCGGCAAAGGAGATGTCAGGTTCGACAAACCACAGACCGGCAGTGGCGATGGCGCCAAGGGCCGTGGCCATGGCAAGACAGCGCCGGAGCGCGCCGCGCCCATCGGCAAATCTGCCGAGGAGCGGCGCTGCGATGGCGACGGCAAGAGCGCTTGCCGATGTCATCCAGGCCCAGGCGGCGGTGCCACCCTCTGGCATCACGGCGGTGGTGAAAAACACCGAAAATATAAAGGTGGCGTGCAGCGTCGGGACGGGCGAGCTTGCCCAGTCATAGAGTGACCAGGCGATCAGCCGGCGGCCGAGGCGCATGCTTTTTCTCCCACGGAACCATCATGGCGGCGTCATGCCACCAGATCAGAACTAGATCAGAATTCGTAGGTTTGCAGGGCTGCCACCGGGCAGTCAAGGCGCTGCCGCCCCTTCAGGCCGGTCAGTTCAATGACGCAGACCGCACCGGCAAGAACGCCGCCGCACTGCTTGACCAGCTGCGCTGCCGCATCCAGCGTGCCACCGGTGGCCAGAAGATCATCACACAGAACGACCCGCCGGTCATGAAGCTGGCGGCTAGCCTGGATCGACAGCCGCGCCTCGCCATATTCCAGCGCGTAGGAATGTTCGATCAATTCGCCGGGAAGCTTGCCGGCCTTGCGCACCATCACCATGCCGCACTCCATTGACATGGCCAGCGGCAGGGCGAACAGAAAGCCCCGCGCATCGACGCCGGCAATGATGTCGGGGCGCATGGGACGGGTAAGATCGGTCAGCGCCGCCATCGACTGGCGCAGCGCCCAGGCATCCTCGAGGATCGGACTGATGTCGTAGAAGGTGATGCCTGCCTTCGGAAAGCCCGGTGTCTTGGAAATGAACGGATCGGCGTTAAACGACATCCTGTGCCTTCTTCTCCAGCCGCCGCGCATGGAGTACTGGTTCGGTGTAGCCCGATGGCTGTTCCGTGCCGCGGAAAACAAGGTCGCACGCCGCCTGGAACGCCACCGATTTATCGAAGTCCGGCGCCATCGGTGTGTAGGCGTTATCGCCGGCGTTCTGGCGGTCGACAACCGCCGCCATTTCCTGCATGACGGACATCACCATGGCCGCGTCACAGACGCCGTGACGTAGCCAGTTGGCGATATGCTGCGAGGAAATCCGCAACGTCGCGCGGTCTTCCATCAGCCCGACATCATGAATGTCCGGGACCTTCGAACATCCAACGCCCTGATCGACCCAGCGCACGACATAGCCGAGGATGCCCTGTGCATTGTTGCGGAGTTCCTCGCGAATATCCTGCTGTGACCAGTTCGGGCGGATTGCTACCGGCACCGACAATATATCCTCGCGCTTCGCCGGGGTGCGGCTGGCAAGTTCGGCCTGGCGGGCGGCGACATTCACCTTGTGGTAATGCAGCGCATGAAGCGTGGCGGCGGTCGGCGATGGCACCCAGGCACAGTTTGCACCGGCCATGGGATGGCCGATTTTCTGTTCCAGCATGTCGGCCATGAGGTCAGGCATCGCCCACATGCCCTTGCCGATCTGGGCCCGACCTGACAGGCCGCAGGCAAGACCGACATCGACATTCCAGTCCTCATAGGCTCCAATCCAGGTTGCGCCCTTCATGTCCGCCTTGCGGATCATCGGGCCGGCCTCCATCGAGGTGTGAATCTCATCGCCAGTGCGGTCGAGGAACCCGGTATTGATGAAGACAATGCGCGATTTCGCGGCACGAATACATTCCTTCAGATTCACTGTTGTGCGGCGTTCCTCATCCATGATTCCCATCTTGATGGTGTTGGCCGGCAGTTCCAGCACCTCTTCAACGGCGCTGAAGATGTCACCGGCAAAGGCCACCTCATCAGGGCCATGCATCTTCGGCTTGACGATATAGACCGACCCGGCAGCCGAATTGCGCCGCGCCTTCAGATCGGCCAGCGCCGCGGCAACGGTCATGAACGCGTCCATGATGCCTTCGGGAATATCGCTGCCATCGGACAGCCTGATCGCCGGGTTGGTCATCAGATGCCCGACATTGCGAACCAGCATCAGGGCCCTTGCCTTGAGATGCGCCGGGGTGCCATCGGCAGCACAATAGGCAATGTCGTCAGCAAGCTTGCGGGTGACGCTGCGCCCACCCTTGGTAAATGTTTCCTGCAGCGTGCCGCGCATCAGGCCAAGCCAGTTGGTATAGGACAGAAGCTTGTCCTCGGCATCGACCGTTGCCACCGAATCCTCGCAATCCATGATGCTGGACAAGGCTGACTCCGCGATCACGTCATTGATCCCCGCCGCATCGTCGCGCCCGATGGCACCGGCGCTGTCGATTCGGATGATGATATGAAGGCCGTTATTGCGCAGCACCACCATATCCGGCGCGTTGGCATCACCGCCATGACCGGCAAAGGCACTGGCCTCCACCAGGGCGGTGTCGGTATCGTCACCGCATTGCAGCGTCAGCGCGCCATCGACAATTACCAGCGCCGAAACATCGCGCCAGCTGCCAGCGGCGAGAGGGAAGGTCTCATCAAGGAAGGCGCGCACACGGGCGATCACCTTGCCGCCGCGCACCGGGTCATAACCAGGACCGCCGGCATCACCGTCGGCTGGGATGGCATCCGTGCCATAAAAGGCGTCATACAGACTGCCAAAGCGGGCATTGGCGGCGTTCAGCGCATAACGTGCATTGGTAATTGGCACGACAAGCTGCGGCCCGGCAATGCTGGCGATTTCGGGATCAACCGCGGCGGTATCGATGCTGAAATCCGGACCTTCCGCGACCAGATAGCCGATCTCAGACAGGAAAGTCGTGTAGGCACCGGCATCAATGCCCGCTCCGGCATTGTCACGAAGCCATTGGTCAATCTGCGCCTGCATCCTGTCGCGGGTGGCCAGCAGATCGCGGTTGCGCGGTGCCAGACGATGAACCGCCGCATCGAATCCGGACCAGAAGTGGTCCGCCGTGATATCGGTGCCGTCAAACAGCTGGTTATCGACGAAATCGGCAAGTTCCACGGCGACCGACAGGTCCCCGCGGGCGACATAGTCAGGCATCATAGTCTCCAAGGTATAAGTCAAACTGTACGATGACTGGATTGGATGGATAGGCTAGATATAAATGGTGACGGCTACATTGCCAAGCTTGTCGGGCCATTCCGCCAGCCCGCGTTCAGGGATAGTGCCAATCCAGCCCAGCCGCCTTCAGCGTGGTTTGAATCTCGTCAATCAGCTGGTCAAGCCCGGCGGCGCTGCCAGCTTCTGCGCGGGCGACCAGCGCGGCCTCGGTATTCGAGGCCCTGATCAGCCACCAACCATCGGCCGAACGCACTCTGACGCCGTCAATGGCATTGATATCATCATCGTCACGCTGGCCCAGAACATGGCTGTGGATTCGGTCCATGGTGCCGAATTTCCTTGTGTCCTCGCAGTCAATGCGAAGTTCCGGCGTTGCATGCTGGGCCGGCAGGGAATCCATGAAGGCGGTGATTGACTGGCCAGATTCGACCATCTGGGTGATTACCCGCACCCCGGCATAGATGGCATCATCAAAGCCAAGATATCCGTCCTTGATGAAGATATGCCCCGACATTTCGCCGGCAAGCGGCGCGCCGATCTCCTTCATCCGCCGCTTCATATGACTGTGGCCTGTCTTCCAGATTTCGGCCTTGCCGCCGGAATTCGCAATCAGTTGAAGTGCCGCTTCGGAGGATTTGACATCGAGAATGATTGGCGCGCCGACATGGCGGGCCGCAATATCCTGCGCCAGATAGGCGGTCAGGAAATCGCCCGGCACCTGCCGACCGGTGGCATCGATCACGCCGATACGGTCACCGTCGCCGTCAAAGCCAATGCCAAGGTCGGCCCCAACATCGGCGACCTCGGCGCGAAGAAGATCCAGCGTCGCCGGGTCCACCGGGTTCGGGTGATGGTTCGGGAAAGTGCCGTCAATTTCAGGGAACAGCACCTTGTGATGCCCTTCCAACCGACCGACAAGCGCTTCGGTGACCGGCCCGGATGCCCCATTGCCGCAATCCCAGACAATGGACAGGCCCGATGCCCTTGCCCCGGCGGCCAGCCGGTCGATATAGGCTGGCTGGACATCTTCCTGTGCCGCTTTGCCGCCACTGCGCAGGTCTATCCCGGCGCGGCATGCTTCACCAAGCGCCAGGATGTCATCGCCAAAGAAGGAATGACCGCCCATCACCATCTTGAAGCCGTTATGTGTCGGCGGATTATGGCTTCCTGTCACCTGAATGGCGCCGCCGGTATCAAGCTCATGCGCGGCGAAATACAGCATCGGCGTCGGACCACAGCCGATATCGATCACCTCGCCACCGCCAGCCTGCAACCCGTCGACGAGCGCCGATGAAAGTGCCGGCGAGGACAGCCTGCCATCACGCCCGACAGCGATGCGTGCCCCAAAGCCGCGATCCTGCTGCAGCACAGCAAAGGCAAGGCCGATGGCAAAAGCATCATCATCTTGCAGCGTCTGCTGGTAAATGCCCCGGATGTCATAGGCGCGAAGGACTGTCGGGTCGAAGATGTGGTGTTTCATGACAATCTGTCCGCCATCCAGCCCCGCAGATCGGCCTCCAAGGTCCTGTTGGCGAGACCAAAGGCAATATTTGCCTGCAGGAAGCCGAGTTTTGAGCCGCAGTCAAACCGTTCCCCGGAAAACCGCAGGCCCTTGAAAGGTTGCCTGCCGATCTGCTTGGCCAGCGCATCGGTCAACTGGATCTCACCGCCGGCACCGCGTTCCTGGCTATCGAGTGTGGTGAAGACTTCGGGCGCAATGATATAGCGGCCGACAACACCAATTGTCGAAGGGGCTTCATCAGGCACCGGCTTTTCGACCAGCCCCTGAACATCGACGACGCGGCCATCATCATCGCCTGGCGTGACAATGCCATAGGCACCTGTCTGATCGCGTGGCACATCCATCACGGCAATCATATTACCGCCATCATAGGCTGTGACCATTTCCCGGACACAGCTTTCGCCAAGAATCAGGTCATCGGCCAGAAGGACGGCTACCGGCTCGTTGCCAACAAGGTTGCGGGCACACCAGACGGCATGCCCGAGGCCGGCAGGCTGTTGTTGTCTGACATATTGCACCGCGCCGGGACCATGCATCATCGCCTTGACAAGGTCCAACGCGTCGCCCTTGCCCTTGGCCTGCAGGGTCGCCTCAAGTTCGAAGCAGTGATCAAAATGATCCTCGATGGCGGTCTTGTTGCGACCGGTGACGAAGATGAACTCCTCAATGCCGGCGGCAGCAGCCTCTTCCACCGCATATTGGATCAGCGGCTTGTCGACCACCGGCAGCATTTCTTTCGGCATTGCCTTGGTGGCTGGAAGAAACCGTGTTCCGAGACCACCAACCGGAAAGATGGCTTTCTTGATCATCGGGTCATCCTTGCAGTGGCAGCGCGGTATTGGTAGGCATGGATAGCCGTGCCAGAATGGCTGGTCAAGTTGCCAGAGCGTTACTCCAACCCTGTAGGTGGGCCATGTCTTCGTTTGAAACAGACGCGCTTCGCGAAGTTCTCCTGAAATCAGCCGAGGTGAAACGCCTGACAGCTGACAGCTGCAGCGAGGCTGCCATGCAGGCGGCACAGATGATTGCTGCCTCGCTGCAGGCTGGCGGCAAGCTGATGCTGTGCGGCAATGGCGGGTCTGCCGGTGACTCCCAGCATCTGGCAGCCGAGTTCGTCGCCACGCTGGATCATCGCCGGCCGCGCGCCGGTCTCGCCGCGCTGGCGCTGACAACCGACACCTCTTTCCTGACGGCCTATGCCAATGATTTCGGTTATGAAGGCGTGTTCAGCCGTCAGGTTGAAACGCTTGGCAATGCAGGTGATGTGCTGATCGGCATTTCGACCAGCGGCAATTCTGCCAATGTGGTTGCGGCCTGCCTTGCGGCGCGTGAAAGGGGCATAAAGGTTATCGCCATGACCGGTGCGGGCGGCGGCAGGCTGGCCGAGCATGCTGATATTCTGCTGGCCGTGCCAAGTGACGTGACCATGCATATTCAGGAATCACACATCGCGCTTGGCCATGTCATCACGCTGGCGGTTGAAAAACTGCTTGCGGTCTGATGCCCGGCCCGGCGCATCCATTTTGGCGACAAATCGTTCAGTTCATTTGGCATAATGCCACTTATTGCCGCCTGTCCTGGCAATTTGCCAACTGGGCAGGGATCCCGGCCTGAGGCATCATATCGCCATGAAACGGGATTTTTTTCGCAAGATGGGATTTGGCCTCGGCCCTGATGATACCGTGCCCGCGGATCCGGTGGCCTGGGCCGATGCGCAGGTTGAAACAGTGCCGCGATTGGTCTGGGATGGTGACATCCCGACAGCTGCGCGTCTGCTCGATGAGCGGGCGAAATTCGTCCATACGGACCGTCGGGTGATCCGCAAGGAATTCAAGGGTGACCGGAAAGCCTATCGCGCGGCGAAGAACCAGCTTCGCTGGGAAACCGGCCAGAAATATTACGAAAGCCTGGAAATCGCCATCCGGCACAATACGGCGCTGCATTCCGAGGCACCCGTGTTCGAGCGGTTGTGGCTGTTCTGGCACAACCATTTCGCGATCGCCGAAAAGGACCTTCTTGCCTCCTGGAATACCGGTGCGTATACGCGCGAGACCATCCGGCCGAACATGTGCGGCAGCTTTACCGACCTGGTGAAGGCCGTCACCACATCATGGACGATGATCCATCATCTGGATAACAGCCAGTCTGTCGGTCCCAATTCAAAGCGGGGCATGTGGCGCCGGCAGCGCGGCAAGCCCGCCACGGTGAATGAAAACCATGCACGCGAATTGCTGGAGCTTCATACGCTGTCGCCAGCCGCCGGCTATACACAGAAAGATGTGGTGGCACTGTCCTATATCATGGCGGGGTGGGAAAACCGCTGGTCGGAGACGCGTGAGGAGTGCAACCCGGTGCGCTTCGATGCAAAGAAACATGAGCCTGGAAACCATGCTGTGCTTGGCCGGAAATACAAGCAGCGCGGCCTCAGCCCCAAAAGCAAACTGATCGACGCCATCGAGGATCTGTGCGCCCATAGCATGTGCGCCGAGTTCGTCTCGACAAAGCTTGTACGTCATTTCGTGACTGATGATGTCACACCGGAAATGGTGGCACCGGTGATCAAGGCGTGGCGGGATACAGATGGTCATCTGCCGGCTGTCTACAAGGCGCTGATCCGGGTGGTCTATGCGCATACTGGAACGCACAGAAAATTCCTCAATCCGGAAGTCTGGTTCCTGCAGAGCGTCAAGCTTGGCAATGCTGCCTGGCCACCCACGCCCAAGGACATGGAGTATGACTTTAAAAGCAAGCCGTCCGGATTGGCGAACAGGCCGCGATCAATCATGTGGGAAATGGGACACCATCCTTATCGGCCATCGCAGCCGAATGGCTGGCCTGATACCGAGGCAGAATGGCTGTCACCGGAATTGCTGATCCGGCGGCTCGCGGTGGCAAAACGAATGGCGGAAATGAACAAAAGGCGCATAGCTCTGGAAAATTCAATTGCCAACAATTTCGACAATGCCGCCAAAGTCCTGGATTATATGAAGGCGTGTAAAGGTGTCGGTTCAGCAGAATATTTCGCCGCCCGCACCGATGGTGTCTATCTGTTTCCCAGCGAATGGATGTTGAAGGTATGAGAGTGAACAGACGAGAATTCATCGCTGCCTGTGGATCTCTCACACTTGTGGGATCGCCGCTGTTTAACGCCCGTGCTGCCGGGCTGACCAAGCGCAATCTCGTTATCATCATGCTTCGTGGCGGCATGGATGGCCTGACCGCGGTACAGCCCCGCGATGGTCAGATGAAGAAGGCACGTCCCGACATCATCGTCGAGGGCACAAAGAAGCTGACCACGGATTTCAATCTTCATCCGCGCCTTGAGGCGTTTTATCAATGCTGGCAGGAAGGCACCGCCGCAGTCTACCACGCCACGTCGATTCCCTATACCGGACGGTCGCATTTTGATGGCCAGAACCTGATGGAGACGGGGGCGCATATCGCCTATGCCGAAAAGACCGGCTGGCTTGGCCGCGGCATGGACGCCGCCGAGCTTGATGGTCTGGCGGTGTCACTTCCGATGCCGCTGTTGCTGCGCGGCAGCACCGGTCTTGACAATTATTTCCCGACCTATATGCGCATGCCCTCAAGTGCGGTGCTGGAAAACATACAGGCATCCTATACTCCGGGGTCCGATCTGGCGCAGACGTTGGACAGGATCAGGCACCGCCCCGCCGCGATGATGGTCCAGCATGGTGACAATGAAGCCCATGAGCTGGCAAAGGTGGCGGCAGATGAACTGGCCCGCGCGGACGGGCCGCGGATTGCCGTTTTTGACCTTGACGGGTTCGACACGCACGCCGCGCAGGGCGGCAGTGACGGCGAGCATGGTGAACAGCTGAGCAATTACGACAGGGTGCTGTCGGTGCTGAAGGACAATCTTGGTGATGCCTATGACACGACGTTGATTCTGACATTGACCGAGTTCGGCCGAAAGGTTGAACAGAATGGCGGCTATGGCACCGAACATGGCTATGGGACCGCCATCCTGATGGCTGGTGGGCTG
This sequence comes from Puniceispirillaceae bacterium (SeqCode), assembly GCA_965657415.1. Taxonomy (GTDB): domain Bacteria; phylum Pseudomonadota; class Alphaproteobacteria; order Puniceispirillales; family Puniceispirillaceae; genus UBA8309. Next base: position 12,900 of record CBFHNZ010000046.1, read on the forward strand.
GTCAGGAGGGCTGAAATTCACGCTGACTGGCCCGGTCTGCGCTCAAAGGATCTGTTCGAGGGGCAGGATCTGAACGCCACCATCGATGCGCGCTCGATCTATTGCAGTGCGATGGCCGCCTGTTTCGATGTTGATTTCAATTACATGAAGAAACACGCCTTCTGGGATGAGGCGCTGACTGACGTAACAGAAACTCTGTTCCGTGTCTGATCGCCGGTCCGGGGTTCCGTCTTTTTGCCGTGATCGCCAGAATGGCATGAATGTTGCTGCGACAGCGTATGGCTGAGACCGGATCACCTTGCTTGAAACTCCCGCGATTGACTCTGCGACTGGCGCTTGCCGGCGTCCTTGGCACATGGCTGTGCCTGTCATCAGCAGCCTGGGGTCAAACAGGTGTCTCAACAACAAGGCTGGCGAGCCAGCATGACGCGTTCACCGGTCCCGAAACGGGTCTGGAGCCGCTGTCCCGCCTCGAGGGCCAGCCGCAGCTGGAAAGACATCTTACCCGCATCAACCGGTTCCGCACCCTGCTCCACACCGGTGATGGGCCGTCAGATCATCAGGATACAAGGCAGCCGCAAAGTCGCCCCGCAACGGCAACTGTGCTGCCGCGAATAGATCCGGCGGCGAAATCGGATGTCACGGGACTGGCGATTCTCGCGCTGGAAGATGCGAGGTCGGCCAGAAAATACCCGTCGACATTCTATCCCGGTGTTGGCCTGGTCTTTGCCCTGAAGACAATCAGCAACTGGTCAGATGAAAGCATGATCAGCGCCCTACGCGCTGGCGCTGTGCCGATCTACAACCAGTCGGGTGAGGTCATCGGGGCCGAGGATCCGAACACCGGCAGGTTGCTTGGTGGCCGCCGTAGCTAGGATGTCGGTTATTGGCATTCCCAAATGGCTTTCAGGACAGCTCATTACCCAGTCTGGCAACCATTGGGACTAGCAATCATCTTAATAGATAAGCAGTGTATTACCCTAATTTTGCGCTGAGGGTGCGCCTGAGGGCTTCAAGTACTGGAGTCCAGTCCCGTTCAGGCCCCTGTCTCAAAAGTTTTATGGAACTGTACCAGGGGCAGTCGGCCCTGTCTTGCAGCCAACGGAAATCATGCACATAGGGCAGGATCACGAAAGTCTCCTTGCCTGTCGCACCGGCAAGGTGGGCAACACTTGTGTCCACGCTAACAACGACATCCATCAACTCGCAGATCGCTGCGGTATCGGTAAAGTCGACAAGTTCATCACCGAAATGTGTGATACGGGTTGTCTGTTGCAGGGCATCAAGGTCAGTGTCCCGGACCTCTTGCTGAAGACTGAAGATATCATAGCCTTCGGGAATGCCGGTTATCAATCGGCGTAGCGCCACAGAACGATTATGGTCGTTCTTGTGTGACCTGTTGCCACTCCACACAATACCGATGCGTGGCCCGGATTTTGCACCAAGTCGCTCCGACCACGTTCTGAGCTTTTGATAATCGCTCTTCAGATATGGTCCGTCGCCAGGAATGGAGTCCAGCGTTGTTCCCAGCGCCAGTGGCAAACTCATCAACGGGCAATGGAAGTCAAACGGTGGCAGTTCAGAGCCTTTGGCGACCAGTTCATCGACGCCCTCAATCTGCCGCATCAGACTTATCAGCGGTTTCTGAACCTCTAGGACGACTTTGCAGCCAAGCTCTTTCACTGGCTTTGTGTAGCGGCAAAACTGTATCGTGTCGCCAAGCCCCTGTTCGGCATGAAGAAGAACCGTCTTGCCACGTAAGCTCTGCTTGCCAAGCCAGAGCGGCTGGGAAAAAGGACGTTCCTTGTCCCGTTTCCAGCGCCATTCATAGAGCTTCCACCCTGATTGGAAATCTCCCAGCCGAAGTAGGACCAGTGACTTGTTCCACTGTGTCGACACGGAAACGTTCTGCAGTGATATGGCCTTGTCGTAACTTTCAACAGCTTCATCAAAGCGGTGAAGCTGTTCAAGAACCCGGCCTCGGTTGTAAAACTCCGATGCGGTGTGCGCCTCGATTGACAGGGTGTCGTGATATCGACCAAGCGCCTCGTCAATCCGACCAAGTTTTTCCAAAGCATTGCCGGAATTATTCATTGCCTCTACATATCCTGGGTTCAACGCAAGGGCTTTGGCATAGTCCTGCAATGCCTCCTCACAGCGATCAAGTCTCTGGAGTGAGTTACCGCGATTGTGAAATGCCTCCGCATAGTGGGGGTTCAGGGCAATGGCCTTGTCGTATGCCTCCAGCGCCTCCTCAAAATGTTCAAGCTCTTGAAGCACGTTGCCACGATTGTGAAAGGCGGCGGCGAAACCGGCATTCAGTTGGATCGCCTTGTCATAATCAGATAGGGCCTCATCAAACCGACGAAGCTTTTCCAAAATGACACCGCGGTTGTTGAACGTGTCCGCGTTATTGGGTTTCAGGGTCAAGACCTTGTTGTAGTCCTGCAACGCCTCTTCAAGACGCCACAGCTCATTGAACACGTTGCCTCTGTTGTTCAGTGCGTCGACGTAGTCTGGCTTTAATGATAACGCCCGTGTCAGGAAATTGAGTGCGAGGTCAAAATCCTTGGTTTGTGCCGCCAGCGCCCCGGATAATTGCAAGGCAACAAAATTCTTTGGGTCCGCGCCCCGCACTTTCTTGTAGAGCGCTTCGGCTGCTGCGAATTCGCCGGTTTGGTGATGCGCAACAGCAGCCTTCAGCATGTCGACAATTCTTTGAGCTTTGGGGGACAGGGCTGCGTGATGATCCGGTGGTTGTGACGGCATATCTACTCAAAACGAAACTGTATGGTGGCGGAAATTATATTCGAGTGTTTCTTGTGGCCTCGATGTTATGCGAGCCGAGAATCATCGCCAAACGATTCTTGTTGCCCCCGGTTCCAACACTCTGCTCTGTGCAAGCGTTTTCACCAGTTTTGCAACATCACAGGATGTGTCAATACACATCTGTGATCTACTGTATGACCTACCGTTTCGCATTCCAGCAGTGATCCGTAAAACGTACAAGCGTCCGCAGCTGGTTCGCGGGTCCCCAGCGGGGATTGCGCGACAAGGACTGTCGGTTGGTCCCAAGAGGGGTTTTCCCGGCGACACAAGCCGCGGTGAGTCGCCTTGGCAACCAGCGAGGCAGCCCAAAAAAGGGGCGTCGGGTGAGATGGCAAGAATCGATGGCAAGAATCAGGGGACGGTGTAGAAGGTCGGGCTTAGGTTACTGCCCTAATTAATAGTGATGTGGATTGATGGCCAGTGGGGGGCCATGGCCCACCTGTTTTGATTGGCCGACAGGCTTTAGGATGCCTTCACACGCCAAAAACAAGCACTGACCAAGACACAAAACTGTCACCGTTTTGAAAAGAGCCTGAAACCGAATCAGTTCATCACTACCTGCTTCAACACCCTCAAATGGAGCATCGAAGATGAACAAAACACTGGTGGCATTGCTCGCTACAACACTGCTTTCGACGTCGTCTGCAAATTTTGCACTTGCCGGTGGCCATGGCTCTCAGAAAGTTATTGGTCAGACAACGGCGCTGATCGCCGAAGCGGGTCTTCCAAATATTACTGACGCAAGCTCGTCAAACAATGGTCTGAAAGATGGAGAAAGCGCCAATACGAATTTTCCATTTGCAAATTTCAAGGCCATCGCCACAGTCGGAGAGGTTGACGCAATCTCCGGTCTAGCGCTGACAGGTTACCCGGATGGTCAGGCTGCATGGCTGGCTGACGACGATACTGTTCGTGTTGTCTACCAAAGCGAGTCGTATGCCACGATGGGAAGTGCGCCTAAGCCGGAAACCTATCCGTGGGAAATGGTGAATGGAGTGACTTTCACTGGTTCTCACATCCACACCATCGATTATGACCGCGCGCGGTTCGCAAGCTTTATGAATAGCGGCGATTCCGCACAAAGCATGGTTAAAGGGTCCGGCAAGCTCTTCGACAAGGTCTATAACGGCTTTGGTGAGCTGGTATCAGCACCCTCATTTGATCCGTCCTACTTGTCTGGAAAATGGGGCAATCAGACACGGCCAGACGGCACGCTGGTTCAGTTCAAGCCCGATTTCAAACTCGGTAAAGCCGACTATTTCTTCCAGAGCTTCTGCGGCGCTTGGTACGAGCAGGCCAATAAGTACGGCAAGGGCATGGGCTTTGCAGATGATGTATGGCTGACAGCTGAAGAGTGGGAAATTGGACGCATGTTCCCAGCTGGAAGCTCAGACTCTGGTGCCACACTCGGCCTTGCCAGCGTTGTAGTCGACATTGAGAATGAAACTGCCTACACAGTGCCAGCACTGGGACAGACAGGTTATGAAAAGCTGATGCCGATCAATTCCGGCCACAAGGACTACGTTGTGATCGTAGCAGCAGGCTACAACCATGGTCAGGAACCAGCCCCGAACCGCATTTATGTCGGTATGAAAAACCGGGCTGCTGACGGCAGTGAGATCAATTATGCCACCGCCAGCGAGCGTGACTCATTCCTCGCCCGCAACGGCCTGCTGTATGGCAAACTCTACGGTCTTGCCCTAACTCCTGAAACCTTCGACGATCTTGGTCTCGAGATTGCTTTGGATGCCAAAATGGTAGACCAGTACATGAAGAACGCTGACGCCCCGAACCGCTTTAAAGGTCGTTTCTACCCGACATCATATCAGTGGTCTGGCTTCGACAATCCTGTCGCCGTGCAGGACACCGAGATGATGCTTTGGGAAGCTGAGGCCGAACAGCCTGAAGGCTATGCCTTTTTCAATGGTGACACGAAAACTGAGCACCCTGCGGCTGATCCGTCCGGGACTGCACGCTATTTCCAGAATATGACTGACGAAGGCGGTCTGATGGGTTTTGATCTCGGCAATCTGGGGTCGGCCCTTGCGGCTGCAAACGGAGAGCTGCCAGCTCATCTCGACGTGTCTGTGGTTCGTTCAGTTGCCGCAGTTGATGG
>CBFHNZ010000047.1:0-17416 GCA_965657415.1 Puniceispirillaceae bacterium (SeqCode)
TTTCACCACCGTCCGGCATCTCGGCGACAACGCCAATCTGGACCGCCAGAGCCATGACCCGCTGAACAGCCTGCGCTTTCTTGGCGCGCAGTTCGCCACCGCCGGTCCGTTGGTCTTTGCGCTGATGTTCGGGATTTTGAAAGGTGGACGCGATCCGGTGACAAGGCTGCTGCTGTGGCTGTCGTTGCCGGTGATCGTCATCATTATGACCCAGGCTTATCTCAGCGAGGCCAATGCCAACTGGGCGCTGGCGGCGATGCCGGCGCTGACAGTATGGCTGGCGGGATGGCTGGCCGCCGCTTCATCACCGACATGGGCGCGGCTTGGCGCGGGTGCGCTGGCAATCAATGCCGGGCTGTCACTTGTCATTCTGGCGGTGACGCTGGCCGGATCGCTGGGTCCGCTGACGCCGGATTCCGACCCGCTTCGCCGGCAGCGCGGATGGCATCAGCTTGCCAGCGACAGCGCAGCGGCGCTAACCCGTCATGACGCGACGACGATCATCGCCGACAGGCGGGCATCAGCGGCGCTGCTAAGCTGGCATTTCTACGGCACCGGCATCGACGTTCTGGTACATGATGAAGACGGCGTGCCAAGCAATCATTTCGAACAGAACCTCGCCTGGTCACGCGATCCCGATTCACGCCAAGCTGATACACGCCAAGCTGGTCGGCGGCTGATTGTGCTTGGTGATGAGATGGCCCCGCCGGCACTGGCAGGTGTCAATTGGGTCACCATACCATCGCCGCTGGTCTCGACCGCCGAAATCAGCCGCGACCGCACGCGCCGCCTGTATCTCCATCAGGGTGTCGCGGCAAAGTAGGGGCGGACTAGAGCCGGCCCTGTTCGGTTATTTTGGCAAATACCGCCAGCGTCTCCTTGCTGACATGATGTTCGACACCCTCGGCATCCTCTTCGGCGATGGCGACGGGGACCCCGATGGTAACCAGAAAATCACGCACAATCCGGTGCCGCGCCTGGCTTGCCTCGGCCAGCGCCCGCCCGGCCTCGGTCAAAAAAATCGACCGGTAGGGGCGGGTTTCAACAAGGTCCTCGCGTTGCAATCTCTGGACGATGGCGTTGACTGTCGGGCTGGTGACACCGAATCGCGCCGCCAGATCGACGGTGCGCGCCTCGCCTGTCTCGGCAATCAGATCGGAAATCATCTCGACATAATCCTCGGCCACCTCGGACTGGTGCGCCCGCCGGATACGGTCGAATTTCGCCGCACTGTTGGCGACATCCGGTGTGGTCTTGCTGTCTGACATGAGAGGCCCCAGTGTTTTGGCACTTCATAAAGACTTTAAATAAATTTAGCCACACCAAAATTTTCTTGGATTCTTTATATTCTTGGAGTCTTTATATTTGGCAGCCTGATTGCGTGTCGAGATGACGCGCCAAAATCCCCGCATCACCCACCTGCAAGGCAGTTGCCTATATGGTGTGACTTGGATACAGTCCGCCCGAACCGGCGCATCGGCCAGTGGGCCGCGCCACCAGCTTTGCGACCAGCGGGGTTTCCATGGACAATCCAATGCAGACCGAACTTGAGGCCGCCGCCTTCCGGCGCCTGGTCGCGCACCTTCAGGATCGCACCGACGTTCAGAATATCGATATGATGAATCTGGCCGGCTTCTGCCGCAACTGCCTGTCGCGCTGGTATCGCGAGGCGGCCGGTGAACGCGGCATGGAGATGGATGACAAGGCGGCACGCGCCACTGTCTATGGTATGGATTACGCTGCATGGAAGGCGAAATACCAGACCGAGGCAACCGCCGAGCAGCGGGCAAAATACGAAGCCCTTCACAATCACGGCGACAAATAGCGCCACAAGACATCCACGGGGATAACAGGCCATGGCACTTATCGCAGGCACCGGCGCCGGCGCCGACCAGCTGACACAATTTATCGAGCGGATCGAACGTCTCGAGGAAGAAAAACGCGCCCTGATGGCCGATATCCGGGATGTCTATGCCGAGGCGAAGGCAACCGGGTTTGACCCGAAGATCATGCGCCAGCTTGTCAAGATGCGGGCCATGGACCGGGACCTGCTGCAGGAACAGGATGAGCTGTTGCAAACCTACCGCGCCGCGGTCGGCCTCGTCTGACGGCGGACTGGCGCATGGCAGCAGAGCATTTCGGCGACCGACTGACGACGGCCATCCGCAGCGCAGGAACCCCGCTTTGCATGGGAATCGACCCGCATCTGTCAATGATGCCGGCGGTGTTCGGCGATGTCAGCAAGCCCGGCAGCCCGTCAACCCTTCGCGCCATCGAGGATTTTGCGGCAGCCTGTCTTGAGATGGCGAAAGGCCGGGTGGCCGCCATCAAGCCGCAGGCCGCCTTTTTCGAGGCGCAGGGCCCGGACGGAATGCATGTCCTGGCGCGACTTGGCCGTGCCGCGATCAATGCCGGGGTTCTGATCATCATGGACGCCAAGCGCAACGATATCGGCAGCACCAACGCCGCCTATGCCGACGCCTGGATCGGGCATGACGCCGCCTTCCCCAGTGATGCGCTGACGGTCAATGCCTATCTCGGGCTTGATACGCTGGAGCCGCTGCTGGCACGCGCCGACAGGCAGGGTGCCGGGCTGTTTGTCCTGACCCGCACCAGCAACGCAGGGGCCGGCGACCTGCAGGACCTCGAAATCGACGGCAAGCCGCTGTTCCAGCATCTGGCCGCCGGACTGGCTCCGCTTGCCGCCACGCGGGAGGGGGGGCTTGGCGTGTCCTCGCTTGGCATCGTTGCCGGGGCCACCTGGCCGGAAGAGGCACGGTCGCTTCGCCAAACTCTGCCAAGTGCGCCCTTCCTTGTTCCCGGCTTTGGTGCGCAGGGGGCTGGCTCGGCGCAGGCACTTGCCGGCCTGACGACCGGTCCCACCGGACCGGAAGGCGGGCTGGTGAACAGCACACGTGGCCTGATCTTCCCGGCCGCCGCGGCAAATGCCGGCTCGATCGCAGACTGGCGGACCGCAATCGGCGATGCCATCGAGACCAGCCGGACCGCCCTTGGCGCTGTCTGAGCCTTTCAAGACCCTTTCATCATAATCACATGCACGTGACCCGGGATTTTCATCCTTCGGCCCGGGTCTTAACGCACGGCATCCTTTGTCATCGGTGTGGAGGCAAATTTGGTGGTGTCTGTTCGGCAGTGCCTGCCACGCCCGGCGCAATGTCTCTGACCTGACATGACAATCAGGCCGGGACAAGGCGATTGCCGGTGCCGTGTCTCAGGCTGCCCTAAAAGATGGTCCAGGAAAGATGACCCAGGAAAGATGACCCAGGAAAGATGACAATGACAAAGGATGTAGCAACCCGCGATACGTCGCAGGATATCGAAATCGGCCAGGGACAACTGGTCTGGTACAATGAGCGCAAAGGCTACGGTTTCGTCAGGATCGGCGAGGAGGAGATATTTCTCCATCGCTCGACGCTTGACAGGTTCGGGCTTGTCCGCCTTCTGACGGGCGACGAGATCACCGTATCGCTGAGTTCGAATGAACATGGGCGGGTGATCAAGGACCTGCTGTCGGTTGAACGACCGGCGACCCCGGCCCCGCCGGTGGCGTCCGAGCCGGAGGAGGGTGAGGTGCATGCCGTCGTCAAGTTCTTCAACGACCTTCGCGGCTATGGGTTCGTGACCACCGACACCTCCGATGAGGACGTGTTTGTTCACTCGCGGGTTCTGAATGATTGCGGATTCCATTCGCTGATTCAGGGCCAGAAGCTGCTGGTCAAGGTGGATTCGTCAAGCCGCGGCCTGCAGGTCAATTCAGTCCGTCTGCTGGCTGATTGATTCGACAAACTGGTCCGGCCAAATGATCTGGCCAAATGATCTGGCCAAATGATCTGGCCAATTGATCTGGTCGGGGCAAACTCAACAGGCGATGCTGAGCGGCATTCCCAGTGGCGCCCGAAAAAGCCTTTCGCTTTCCCGGTTGGCGCGGCTAGGCTCTTTGCGGCACAGTCATTTCTGGCGCATGTCCGAAAACCACTTCATCAGGCTATTGTTTCAGGGTAGCTCCCCATCATGGCATCTTCTTCTTCCCGCGCGGCACCGCCCGATATCTGGTTACGGGTGCTGATCACCGGTGCGGCGCTGGTTACCGTCACATTCGGCATCAGGCAGGTGTTCGGGCTGTTCGTCGTGCCGCTCTCGGACGCGCTTGGCAGCGGCGTCCAGCTGGTGGCGCTTGCCATCGCCATCCAGAATCTTGTCTGGGGATTTTCATCACCCCTGTTCGGTGCCCTTGCCGACCGCATCGGTGCCTGGAAAGTGGCCGTTGTCGGCACCGCTATCTATACCGTCGGCCTGCTGGCAAATGCCTATATCATCACCCCGTCGGGCCTGTTCCTTGGCCAGGCATTGATCGGCCTGGGGCTTGGCAGTGCCGGCATTTCCATCGCCATTGGCGCGGTGGGCCGAGTTGTGCCGCCGGCGCGGCGTTCGCTGGCGTTCGGACTTGTGACCAGCTTTGGCTCATTCGGCCAGTTTGCGCTGTTGCCGGTGACACAGATGTTGATGAGCCAGCATGGCTGGCAGATGGCCTTGTTGCTGCTGTCCTTCCTGACCACGGCGGCCATGGCGATGGCGCTGGGCCTTCGCGGAGCGCCCACGGCAACAACGGCCGATGTTGCCGATCTGACGACAGCCGAGGCGCTGCGAGTCGCGGCAGGCAGCCGGGATTATCTGCTTCTGACCGCCGGGTTCTTTGTCTGTGGGCTACAGCTCGTTTTCATCACAACGCATCTGCCGGCCTTTCTTGGCGACCGGGGCGTGCCACCGCATATTGCCAGCTGGGCGCTGGCACTGATCGGGCTGTTCAATATTCTGGGGGCATTTTTCTGTGGCTGGCTTGGTGGACATGTTTCGAAACGCAAGACGCTGGCCACGGTCTATCTGCTTCGCGGGGCGATCATGTGCGGCTTCCTCTTGCTGCCGGTTACCCCGACATCGGCCCTTATCTTCGGCGCGGCGATAGGGCTTCTCTGGCTTGGCACGATCCCGCTGACAAGCGGGTTGATCGTTGTGTTCTTCGGACCGAAACATCTCAGCATGCTATATGGTATCGTCTTCACTTCGCATCAGGTCGGTTCGTTTTTCGGCTCGTGGCTTGGCGGCGTACTCTATGACATCACCGGCAATCACAATTTCATGTGGTGGCTGAATGTCGCCGCCGCACTCTTCGCCTTTGCCGTCAACTGGATGATCCGCGAACAGTCTGTACCCACCCCACAATCGGCAACCGCCTGATCAGGTCTGTTCGCCAAGCCATCTTTCCGCGTCAAGCGCGGCCATACAGCCCATACCGGCGGCGGTGACCGCCTGCCGGTAGATCTTGTCGACACAGTCGCCGGCAGCAAACACCCCGTCAACGGAAGTGCGCGTACCGCCCGTTTCGGCAAGGATATAGCCTTCATCATCAAGATCGAGAACGCCTTGGAAGGCGGCGGTGGCAGGATCATGACCAATGGCCACAAACATCCCCTGAACGGGGATGTCCAGATCATCCTCGCCAGATGTTGAGGCCAGCCGCAATCCTGTCACACCACTGTCATCGCCAAGAACCTCGGCAACAGTGCGATTCCATTCCACCTTGATCTTGTCGTGGCGCAACAGCCTGTCCTGCATGATCTGTTCCGCGCGAAGCGAGTCACGGCGATGAATCAGCGTGACCGACTTACAGATATTGGCCAGATACAGCGCCTCCTCGACGGCAGTGTTGCCGCCGCCAATCACCGCAACATCACGTTCCTTGTAGAAGAACCCGTCACATGTCGCGCAGGCCGACACGCCGCGGCCATTGAAGGTCTGTTCTGAGTCCAGCCCAAGCCAGCGCGCCTGCGCGCCGGTCGCCACAATCACCGCATCGGCGGTCATCTCGTCCCCCGAATCCAGCGTCAGGCGGAACGGGCGGCTGGCGGCGTCGAGGTTCGTGACAATGTCATAGACAACGCGCGCGCCAACATTCTCGGCCTGCTGCTGCATCTCGGTCATCAGCCACGGTCCCTGGATAACCTCGGCAAAGCCGGGATAATTCTCGACATCGGTGGTGATGGTCATCTGCCCGCCAGGTTGCAGGCCCGCAAGGATGACCGGCGACAGGTTCGCGCGCGCCGTATAGATGGCTGCGGTCAGCCCGGCCGCACCGGCACCGATGATGACAACTTTCTCGTGGGTTGAATTTGACATTGTATCTGCTTCCGACCTGCCAGCCCAGGCTGATGCCAGACTGATGTGATGATGATATCCAGATGGCTGCCCGATATGGCGGACCTGTTTTGACGTGCCAAAAAGGCCGTGTGATGGTAGCGTCCTAATGTGATGATTCCAAGCCCGTTCACCGCCATACTGGCCTGTTTTGCCCTGTTTTTTGCGCTGTTTTTCGCGCTGTTTTTCGCGCTGCCCGCCGGGGCGCAGCAGGCGCGCCTTCCCGGTCCCGCGCCGGGCCTGACATGGATTGCCGGCGGTGCCATCGAAGGCGGCCTTGTGGTGGCGCGTGTGATGCCCGGCACCAGCCTGATACTTGATGGCGAGCCAGTGCCGCTCTCCGATGACGGTCATGCGATGATCGGCTTTCATCGGGACAGTGACAGCCCTGCCATATTGCAGGTCATGCCTTCGGATGGAGAACCTTATTCCATCACCCTTGATGCGGCACAGCGTGACTATGCCGTGCAGCGGATCGACGGGTTGAAGCGTGACCATGTGACCCCGCCCGAGGAGGTGCTTGCGCGTATCAGGGCCGATTCCGCAGCGGTGCGGGCGGCGCGCAGCCGCCACGATGCCGGTGCGGCTTCTGGCGATTTCCTGCGCGGCCTTGACATGCCAGTCAGCGGACAGATTACCGGCGTTTATGGCAGCCAGCGGATTCTCAATGGTGAGGCGCGACAGCCACATTACGGAATTGATATCGCAGCGCCGCGCGGCACCCCGGTCAAGGCCCCGGCGGGCGGACGTGTAACCCTTGTCAGGGATCTGTATTTTTCCGGCTGGACGATCCTGATGACGCATGGCCTTGGTCTCAACTCGGCCTTTCTTCACCTTGACAGCGTGACCGTCACCGAGGGCGAGGAGGTGCCACAGGGCGGTATTATCGGCACCGTCGGGTCAACCGGCAGGTCGACCGGCCCGCATCTTGACTGGCGGCTTGACTGGCAGGGGCGACGACTTGATGCGGCGTTGGTGCATCAGCAGCTTGCCAGCCCGCAGACCGAATAGGATGGGGCCGGAGAGCATGGCGCGGACAATCTTCATTTTCGGACTTGGCTATGTCGGGCGCCCGCTTGGCCACCGGCTTGCCGCTGCGGGATGGCATATTCGTGGCACCACGCGCAGGCCCGAACGGCTGGCGGCCGAAGCCGCGGCAGGCTGGCAGATCCATCGCTTTGCCGATGACCAGCCACTTGCCGATGCCAGGGCGGCGCTTGCCGGGGTCGATGCCGTGTTGTCGACCATCACCGCCATCGGCGGCAGTGACCCGGTGCTTGACGCGCATGAAGATGTGCTGGCCGACTTTGACGGTTGGGCCGGCTATGTATCGGCAACCTCGGTCTATCCCGATCGGCCGGACGGCTTCTGTTATGAGGACACGCCGAGCGATCCTGCAACAGCGCGTGGCCGCGCCCGGGTGGTGGCGGAAAACCGGTGGCTGTCACTGCTGCAAAGCGAGATTTTCCGGGCCGCCGGCATCTACGGACCGGGGCGAAGCCCGTTCGACTCGCTTCGCGCCGGAACGGCCCGGATCATCGAGCATCGTGGCCAGGTCTTCAACCGCATCCATGTCGATGACATCTGCCGGATCATCGAGGCGGCAATGAACGCGCCGCGTCCCGGCAGGATCATCAATCTTGCCGACACGCGTCCCGCCGCGCAGGGCGAGGTGATGCGGCACGCGGCGTCACTGATTGGCCTCGAACCACCACAACCGCAATCACTTGAGGAGGCCGATTTATCGCCGATGGCCCGGACCTTCTATGTCTCGCGGCGGCGTGTCGCCTCGCGTATCATCGGGCCGGAACTCGGGATCAAGCTTCTCTATCCCGACTATGAAAGCGGCCTTGCCGCCATCCTGGCGGCTGAAGGCGGTGCCTAGCCCGGTAAATTGCTAGCTGGCCGCATGCTGGCGACCAACCTCGTCAACCTCCTCGGATGATCCGAAGACAAGCGGTACCCGCTGGTGAACCGCGGTTGGTATCATGTCGAGAATATTGCGTGTGCCATCGGTGGCGCGCCCGCCGGCCTGCTCGACAAGCAACGCCACCGGCGCTGCCTCATAGACAAGGCGCAGCCGCCCATTGGCAAACCCGTCCCGCGAATCCGCCGGGTACAGGAACACACCGCCACGGCAGAATATCCGCCAGGCATCGGCAACAAGCGAGCCGACATAGCGCTGACTGAAATCCCTGCCGCGCGGGCCATCGGCACCGGCAACACAATCGGCGATATAACGCTGCACCGGCGGCAGCCAGTACCGCTGATAACCGGCATTGACGGCGAATTCACCCGTTGCAGCCGGGATCCGGACATCTTCGTCGATCAGCCGGAAATCCCCGTCAGCATCCATTCTGAAGGACGCAACACCATCGCCAACCGTAACAAGAAGCGTCGTCTGCGGCCCGTACACGAAAAACCCCGCCGCCAGCTGCTGGCGGCCATTGCTACGCCCGGCACCCTCGGTCGGCAGAATCGAAAAAATCGTGCCGATCGACACATTGACTCCGATATTGGAGGATCCGTCGAGCGGGTCACTGGCGATGATGAACCGTCCGTCATCGGCCAGCGGAATCGCCGCCTCGCGCTCCTCTGACATATAGGCCGCCGCCCCGGCCTCGCGCGCCACCTCAAGGATGATCTCATCGGCCAGAACATCGAGCGCCTTTTGCGTATCACCATCGGCGTTAACATCACCGGCGACCGCGTCCAATACGTTGTGCGGTGCGCGGATTTCGGCGCTGATGCGCGCCGCGGCGCCGGCCAGTCCGATGATGGCCTTTGCAAGATCGGGCGCAGCACGGACCTTGAGATAGGTGGCAAGGCTTGTCATGAGGGACGGCTCCTGTTGGGGCGGCTCCGGCTCAGCCGGATGGGGACATCATCAGACGCGCGGTTCGAAAACAATGTCGGCACATAAAAAAGCACGCCCAACCATGTGGCTGGGCGCGCCTCTGAATTCGGTCATTCTGTCGCTGTTCGCGCCGTCGCTATTCGCGATTCCCGAACAGATGCAGGATGAACATGAACATGTTGATGAAATCGAGATACAGCATCAGTGCGCCGAAAATCGATTTCTTGGTCCGCTCTGCCTCGCTGTCACCAGCCATGTACATCAGCTTGATCTTCTGGGTGTCCCAGGCGGTCAGACCGGCAAAGATCAGCACACCGAGGACCGAGATCGCCAGATCCATGGCGGTCGATGCCACGAAGATGTTCACGATCATCGCGATGATCAGCCCGAACAGCCCGATCATCATGAAGGATCCCATGGCAGACAGGCTGCGCTTGGTGGTGTAGCCATAGAGGCTGAGAGCGGCAAAGGCGCCGGCGGTGATGAAGAAGGCGCGGGCCACGCTGGCGGTTGAGAACATCAGCAATACCGAGGCAAGCGAAATTCCCATCAGCGCCGCATAGACGTAGAAGAGATTGCGTGCCTTTGTCGCCGACATCGCGTTGATACGCGCCGACAGCCAGAAGACAAGGCCGAGCGGCGCCAGCATCACCACCCATTTCAGCGGTGAGCCATAGATCAGTTGGCCAACGCCAGCGACATTGAAGACCGCCCATTTCATTGCATAGGCAAAGAAACCCGTCATCAGCAGCGCGGTCGTCATGTGGTTGTAGACGCCGAGCATGTAGCTGCGAAGACCAAGATCGACCTGTGTCGCCTCGGCAGCCGCCGTATTCATGAAGCGATTATCAGCCATTTTTACCCCCTGATCGATAATCCGTTGCTAGAAAAGAATGTAATCGTCGAAACGCCTGTTTTCAAGGCTTTGAAACCATTGCAGCACATAATCATCACACCGCATCGGCGGCCATCCCGGAGGCCGCCTTGCCAGTGCCTGTTCGCTGCCGACGGTCCCGCTCCGAGGCCGATTTCAATTGCCCGCAGGCAGCCAGGATATCACGGCCGCGCGGCGTGCGCACCGGTGAGGCGTATCCAGCCTTCAGAACCTTGGCCGCAAACGCCTCGATACGGCGGTTACTGGAGCATTCATAGGGGCTGCCGGGCCATGGATTGAATGGGATCAGGTTGATCTTCGAGGGAATGCCACGGATCAGCCTCAGCAGCGCGGCACAATCCTCATCACTGTCATTGACCCCGTCGAGCATCACATACTCCCAGGTGATCCGACGCGCATTCGACAGGCCGGGATAGCTCCGGCACGCCTCGATCAGCTTGGCAAGCGGGTATTTCCTGTTGATCGGCACCAGCTCGTCACGCAGCTCGTCACGAACCGCATGCAGCGAGATCGCCAGATTGACCCCCAGCTCGGCCCCGCAGCGGGCAATTTCCGGCACCACACCGGAGGTCGACAGGGTGATGCGCCGCTTCGACACGCCGACACCCTCACCGCTCATGATGATTTTCATGGCGCTGGCAACATTCTCAAAATTGAACAGCGGCTCGCCCATCCCCATCAGCACGATGTTGGTCAACCGCCGGTCAGGCTTGCCGGCAGGCCAGTCGCCAAGCTCATCCATCGCCAGCATGACCTGGCCGGTGATCTCGCCAACTGACAGATTGCGGACCAGTTTCTGCGTTCCGGTGTGACAGAAGCTGCAGGTCAGCGTACATCCCACTTGCGAGGAAATGCATAGCGTGCCGCGATCCTTGTCTGGGATATAGACCGTCTCGGCCTCGTTCCCGTCCGGAAAGCGCAGCAGCCATTTGATTGTGCCGTCGCTTGAGGTCAGACGCCGCGTGACCGCCGGCCGATCAAGCGTGAACATTTCGGAAAAAGTCTGGCGCACCGGTTTGCCGAGATCGCTCATCTCCTCGAAGGAGGTCAGCCCGTGCCGCCAGACCCAGCGCCAGAGCTGGCGGGCCCGGAATTTCGGCAGGCCGGCGGCGGCAACCGCCGCTTCAAGTTCCCCCACGCCCATGCCCAGCAAATCACGGGGCAAATCACGGGGCAATTCGCCGGGTGCGTCCGTCACGTCAGCTGTCTGAAGGTCTGCGGCGTCTGTCATCATCCTTGGCCTGGCGCCTCGCGCCATCTTGTGGTCAACATGCGGCGATCAACATGCAACTGCCAGCATTCGGCCAGGGCCGGTCCGGGATCAGCTGCAGGTCTTGTCGATCAGGTTCTTGGTCTTGGTGAACCCCGAAAGCGAATAGGTGTCGGTGGTCTTTGTGCCCCGACTCGAGACGCCGACAACCGTCATCCTCTTGCCGCGCTTCATCGCCCTGATCATCGCGATGTCATCTTCTTCGGATTCAGCATAGGCACGGCCTTCGATGGTAAACAGGGTAAATTTCTTGCCGTCGATATTTACCGTCACATCGGAATGTTTCTTGTGTTTGTACCCGGCAACAAACTGCACGACATTGCGTTCGGCCTTGTTGGGGCCGTGTGAGACGAAAACCCGCACCTCACCGCGGTTGTCAGGATCATATTCGCCGGCCGATTTGGTTGGCACCGAACTGATGAAACAGGTCCGGCCCTTATCCTCATCGACACGAAAAGCCTGCCAGTCCTTTTCGGCCAGCATGCGCTGCGGTTCCGCCGCCATCGACATGGTGTCAAACAACATTGTGCCGAACAGCGCGGTCACCATCACCGCCATCAAGAAAACGAAACGCCGCTTCACTGTCATAGTCTGATCATCCATAGCCCGATCATCCATAGTCCGGTCATCCATAGTCCGGTCATCATCCTCTGTTACAAGCCGCAGGTCCCGTGCAGCACACCAAAACACGCCCCAATTGATATGCCGAACAATGTCGCCAGACTGTGGCAACTTTATGAAAACAGCCGACCGCCCCGCATATTCGGCGGCACTGTAAGACACCTCGCAGGGTGATTGCAAAGAATTTTGGGAATGGATCCGGATCAGCCATCCGCCTGGCCATCGAGCCGCCCCAGAAGACGTTCGACAACAGGCAGCATACGGCGGCTGATCTCGTTGATTCCCTGCCGGTTCGGGTGCAGTCCATCATCAAGATTCAACGCCGGGTCAAGCGCCACCCCGTCAAGAAAAAAGGGATAGAATTCTATGTCGTACCGGCGCGCCAGCGCCGGATAGATGGCATCGAACGCCTCGACATAGGCAGCGCCCAGATTGCGCGGCGCCATCATGCCGGCAAGCAGCACCTCTATATGGCGCTCGCGAAGCCGGCTGATAATGGCCTCAAGGTTGGCCGCCGTGCCCTCGGGCGGCAGGCCGCGCAGCATGTCATTGCCACCGAGAACAATGATCACCGCATCTGGATTGTCGGCAAGCGACCAGTCGAGACGTGCCAGACCGCCAGCTGTCGTATCACCGGAAACGCCGGCATTGATCACCGACACCGACATCCCCTTTGCCGCCAGGTCGCG
Source organism: Puniceispirillaceae bacterium (SeqCode) (assembly GCA_965657415.1). GTDB lineage: Bacteria > Pseudomonadota > Alphaproteobacteria > Puniceispirillales > Puniceispirillaceae > UBA8309. The sequence continues at coordinate 12,546 of CBFHNZ010000047.1, forward strand.
CCGCAGCTGGTCGGGAAGCGATTGTCCGGGCGGCAGCCCATAGCCGGCGACAAGCGAGTCGCCAAGCACCAGCACCCGCGGCTGATCGGCATAAAGCGTCACCGGGACCAGCAGCAGCAGGACGATGGCGAGACATCTTGCGATAGGTTTGATTGACATTGGCCTGTTGATTGACATCCGGGGGACCACCATATGCGTCGCATCGCGGCGTCGAAACGGTCGATCGGACCGCAACGCCGCATCGCCACTTTATGGAGCCGCCAGGCTTTAGTCCAGATGAACAGGGTCCGGCTGGCGCGATCATCCCGGATCCCAATGTTCGGGGACGCTTGTCTGCTTCCAGCCTGATCGAAAGGACCGACATCCGTGTCACGACAGACCACCTCCCCTCTTTCTGAAGGCACCGTGTCAGATAGCGACGCCATCATCGCACTCGACGCTGCCTGCCTGTCGCTGACCAGCGCCGACGGCATGGTCGATATCCTGCGCAGCATTTCGCTGCGGATCGGCGGTGGCGAAACGGTCGGTGTTCTGGGACCAAGCGGCGCCGGCAAGACAAGCCTGCTGATGATCATGGCCGGTCTGGAAAGCCTGACCGGCGGCAGCATTCATCTTGCCGGGCGCGATATCACTCACATGGGCGAGGATGCGCTGGCAGCGCTGCGCCGTGACAAGGTCGGCATCGTTTTTCAGGCTTTTCGGCTGATCCCCTCGATGACAGCCCTGCAGAATGTCGCCGTGCCACTGGAACTGGCCGGCAGGTCCGATGCCACCGATCTGGCGGCAGAAGCGCTGGACTCGGTCGGGCTTGGCCATCGAAAAACCCATCTTCCCGATCAGATGTCAGGCGGTGAGCAACAGCGTGTGGCCATTGCCCGCGCCATCGCGCCGCGCCCGAAAATCCTGCTTGCCGATGAACCCACGGGCAATCTCGACAGCGGCACCAGCGAAAAGGTCATCACGACATTGTTTGAGGCAACCGCAGCGGCCGGTGCCGCGTTGGTGCTGGTCACGCATGATCCCGAACTTGCCGAGCAATGCCGCCGCGTACTGACCATCGAGGATGGCCGGATCGTCGAGGACCGGGCCTCGGCATTCCGCGCCGCGTGACCGGGACAATGACTGACCATGCCACGACAGACGACAACATGACAGACGACAACATGACGGATGATCATATGATGGGTGGCGATGCGGGCTGGCGGCTTGCCTGGCGGATGGCGCGGCGTGAAATCCGCGGCTCGGTGGCGCGCTTCCGGGTGTTTCTCGGCGCGCTGATGCTTGGCGTTGCCGCCATCGGCACGGTCGGGTCCGTCGCCGAGGCGATGCGCACCGGCATTGCCGGCAATGCGCAGCTTCTGCTTGGCGGCGATATCGAGATGCGATCCCTCTACCGGCCGACACCGCAGGGTGTCACCTCGATTGCCAAGGATTATGGTGTCCTGTCACGAAGTCTAGAGATGCGCGCCATGCTGCAGGCCAGCGAGTCGCGCAAGCTGGTGGCGCTGAAGGCAGTTGAAACCAACTGGCCGCTTGTTGGTGCCGCCACCCTTGGCAGCGGCGGCACTGTCGGCGACGCGCTTGGCGATGGCATGATCGTGATCGACCCGCAGATGGCGCGTGCGCTGGAATTGACACCCGGATCGCGGGTGCGGATTGGCGATGCCGAGCTGACGGTCAGCGACACCTTGACCTACGAGCCCGACAGATCGGTCAGTTTCGTGACCTTCGGGCCGCGCGTGCTGATGTCACAGGCGACGCTTGCGATGACTGGACTTGATCAGCCGGGCGCGATGATCACCCACCGGACCAGACTGCTGCTTCGCCAGCAGAATGACCGCGAGGCGGCTGTTGCCGCGCTGCGGGCGGCCGGGCGTGATGACGGTGTGCGGGTACGCGATGTCATGAACGCGGCACCGGGGTTCGATGTCTTCATCGACCGGACCGAGGTGTTTTTGGTGCTTGTCGGTCTGACAGCACTGTTGATTGGCGGGCTTGGCGTCGCCGGCGCGGTGCGGGCCTGGCTTGGCAGCCGCATGCCGGTGATCGCCACCTTCAAATGTCTTGGCGCGCCGTCACGGCTGATCTTCCGGATCTATCTGCTACAGGTGATGCTGATTGCCGGGCTTGGCGTCGGGCTGGGCGTGGCGCTGGCCGCCATCGCGCCGATTTTCGCGATCGATCTGTTGTCGGCTTATGTCACCGTGCCAATCGATGTATCGGTCTATCCGCTGCCACTGATTGTCGCGGCTGGCTTTGGCATTGTCACCTCGTTCCTGTTCGCCCTGTGGCCGCTTGCCAAGGCCGAGGAGGTGCGGGCGGCCAACCTGTTCCGGCGCCTGAACAGCATGCCGGCCGGCCGGCCCCGACCAACCTATCTGGTGATGGCGCTTGGCGCGCTTCTTGGCCTTGCCGGGTTGGCCTTTGTCGCGACCCGCGATCTGATACTGACGCTGATCTTCATCGGCGGATCGTTGGCCGCGATTGCGCTGCTGGCCGGACTTGGCGAGCTGCTTCTGGTGGCGCTACGCCGGGTGCCGGCCCCGTCCTATGTGCCGGGACGCCTTGCGTTGTCCGCCATCACGCGGCCGGGATCACCAGTGCGCGCCATCGTCATTGCCTTTGGGCTCGGCCTGTCGGTTCTTGTCACGGTTTCGCTATCACAGGCCAATATCGGACGGCAGATCGACACACGCGTTGCCGAGGATGCGCCAGCCTGGTTCTTCATCGATATCCAGCCGGACCAGATCGACCGTTTCATCAGGATCACAAGCGACACGCCCGGCGTCACCGCGGTTTCGAAAACGCCGATGCTTCGCGGCCGCGTGACCAGCCTTGGCGGCAGGCCGGCCGAGGAATATGACATGAAGGGTGGCTCGGCCTGGGTGCTTCGCGGCGATCGTGCGCTGACCTGGTCGGCGACGCCGCCTGACAGCGGCGAGATCATTGCCGGTGAATGGTGGCCGGCGGATTATGCCGGACCGCCATTGGCCTCGATGTCCGAAGAGGAAGCGCGCGAGCTTGGTGTCTGGATCGGTGACAGCGTCACCTTCAATGTTCTTGGCCGTTCGATCAGCGCCGAGATCACCAGCATCCGCGCCGTTGACTGGGAAAGCTTCAGCATCAATTTCGTCTTTGTCCTGTCGCCCGGGCTTCTGGACGCGGCGCCGCACAGCTGGATGGCCAGCACGCGTGTCGAAAATGATGACGCGGCCATTGCCGTTGACCGCAATGTCGCCGCCGCCTTTTCCAACGTCTCGGCCATTTCGGTGCGCGAGGCGGTGGCCACGGCACAACGCGTGATTGGCCTGCTTGGCGCGGCCGTGCAATTGACCGCACTTGTCACGCTTGTTGCCGGGATCGCCGTTCTTGCCGGCACCGTCGCCAGCACCGAGGCACAGCGGCTCGCCGACTCGGTCATCCTGAAGGTTCTTGGCGCAACCCGCGTTTCCATTGCCATCGCCTGGTTCCTTGAATATGCGCTTCTTGGCATGCTGGCCGCGGTGGCGGCAGCGGTTATCGGCAGCATCGCCAGCTGGAGCCTGATCGAGGGCTTTCTGGATGCGGAATTCGAGCTTGATTTCACGCTTGTTCTGATGACCACGATGGCTGGCGCGGCGGCCACGGCAATGTTGGGCTTGGCCGGTGCCGTGCGAACGCTGGGCCGCAAGCCGGCACCGCTGCTTCGCGACAGCTGACATGCCCGCTGACATATCGGTTCAGGGTCGGCCAGTTCAGCACCTGCCGATGCAGCGCTGACAATTCTCGCCACAAAATGTCGCATGCTGGCGTCTCATGGCTTGAATTGAAACGACAATGGTGGCTGTCTGTTGACTGGAATTCAGCTGCGGCGAACGCGAGGTATCATGCAAAAAAAGGGGGGGTATTCCGGATTCCGGATCCTGCGCGAAGGTCTTACCGGAAACCGTGGCTGGCAACCTGCCTGGCGCGACCCGGACCCGAAGCCAGCCTATGATTTTGTCATTGTCGGTGGCGGTGGGCACGGGCTGGCAACAGCCTATTATCTGGCAAGCCGCTATGACCAGGCATCGGTAGCGGTTCTGGAAAAAGGCTGGATCGGCGGTGGTAATGTTGGCCGCAACACCACCATTATCCGCTCGAACTATCTTCTTCCGGGAAACGAGCCCTTCTATGAATTCTCGCTGAAGCTCTGGGAAGGGCTGGAGCAGGATGTCAATTATAACGCCATGGTCAGCCAGCGCGGCGTCTACAACCTCTACCATTCCGATGGGCAGCGTGACGCCTATCGGCGGCGCGGCAACTCGATGATCCTTCATGGTGCCGATGCCGAGCTTTTGAATGCCGAGCAGCTTCGCGCCGAAATTCCGTTCCTGAATTTCGACAATGCCCGTTTTCCCGTGCGGGGCGCACTGGTGCAGCGACGTGGCGGTACCGTCCGGCATGACGCGGTGGCGTGGGGCTATGCCCGCGGTGCCGACCGGCGCGGCGTCGACATCATCCAGAATTGCGAGGTCACCGGCTTTCGTATCCAGAACGGGCGCTGCAGCGGTGTCGAGACAAGCCGCGGTTTCATCGCCGCCCGCAAGGTTGGCTGCGCCGTCGCCGGCAACAGCAGCCGCGTCATGCAGGCCGCCGGGCTGCGGCTGCCGATCGAAAGCCATGTCCTGCAGGCTTTTGTATCGGAAGGTCTGAAGCCGGTGATCCCGGGCGTTGTCACCTATGGTGCCGGCCATTTCTATATCAGCCAGTCCGACAAGGGGGGGCTGGTCTTTGGCGGTGATATCGATATGTATAATTCCTACGCCCAACGCGGCAATCTGCCGGTGGTCGAGGATGTCTGCGAGGGCGGCATGACGCTGATGCCGATGATCGGGCGCGCCCGCATGGTG
>CBFHNZ010000048.1:0-17173 GCA_965657415.1 Puniceispirillaceae bacterium (SeqCode)
CCCTCGGCCGCACAGATGGTACCGCATTTCGCCTCCATGTCGGCCAGCGTGTCGGCGCCATAGATATCAGGCTCGCGGGTGCCGAGCATGTTGAGGTTCGGTCCGTTGATGACCAGAATACTTACCGATGCCGTCATGATGAAAATCCTGTTGTCATTGCGGCGGGTATCAGCTGTTCGCGGCGCGTTCGGCGGCGATGATTTCGCGCATCTGGTCGAGGCTGATTGCCCCCGGGATGACCTGTCGACCGATCACCAGGCCGGGCGTGCCGGAAATTTCCAGCTGCTGGGCGGCGATGCGGGTCCGCGCGATGATGGTTTCAACAGCTGGGCTGGTCATATCGGCCTGCAGCCGGTCCAGATCGGCCCCTGCCGATTGCGCCGCCGCCATGATGCTGTCCATCGAAATGGCGCCACGCGCCGTCATCATGGCGACGTGGAAGTCCTCGAATACGCCCTGCGCCTGCGCCGCGATGCCGGCCTGCGCTGCCAGCAGTGAGGATTCACTCAGGATCGGGAATTCCTTGATGACAAGCTTGATGTCACTATCTGCGGCGATCAAATCCTGCAGCGGCTTGAAGACCCGCTTGCAATAGCCGCAATTATAGTCGCTGAATTCATAGATCACGAAGCTGGCATCGGGATTGCCGAGGAACGGGTCGCCTTCATCATTTTTCAGGATGGACATTGCCTGCGCGCGGCGTTCGGCGTCTTCACGTTCGGCAAGCGCCAGCAGGGCCTCGCGGACCACTTCGGGGTTGGCGCGGATATAGTCGCCAATGATTGCGTCCAGGGTCGCGCGGTCGGCATCCTTGATGTCCGCGACGACCGGCAGGCTCGCGGCGATGGTGATCCCGAATGCTGCCATGAGGCAGGCGGCCAGCCTTGTCAGGTGACGGATCATGATGGTGTGACTCCTGTTTCGATAACGCGGCAAGATATACCAACCGCTGACGCCTTTGCCTAGCGGCAAGGGCGCTTTGTTACTGTTGGTCACCGCTATAGCGGAACACGATGTCACTGGCGCGGCTATGCAGCACCGGATCAAGCCCCTCTATGGCCATGACGCGGCGTGCCAGCTGGGCGGCGCGTGGCCCGTCATGCAGAAGAATGGCTTCGTTGGCGAGGGCGAGGTCAGCCTCGGCAATGCGCCCGGATTTGCCCAGTGCAATGCCATACTGGCGATGCAGGAAGGCCCATTTGGCCTCGCTGTCATGCGCAGCTTCCAGAGCGGCAATGGCCCGCAGCAGATTGGGCGCGCCGCCGCTGGCAATCAGTGCCCGCCCCAGATTGATCTGGATCAGCGCGCTGGCAGGCCGCAACGCGAGCGCCGCATCATAGGCCATGACGGCCTCATCCGGCCGGGCCATTGCAAACAGGATGTCGCCCCGAAATTCATGAAAATACGGATCGTCGGGCTGGGCCATTATGAGTGTGTCCATAAGTGCCAGCGCGGCGCGCAAATCACCGCGCCGATAATCGGCAATGGCGCGCATGTACGTGCCAATGGCGCGGTTCGGGGCCTTGTCAGCCTCTGTTGATTTCACCCGCTGCGGTGTGTCGGTCCAGGCGATCATCTTGGCCCTGATGCGCGCGAACAGTTCTGCCGCCCGCGGGGGTGGCGCGTTGGCACTGTGCGGTGACTGGTTCACATGATCCTGAAAAGCCTGCAACCGTTCCGCGGCACCGGGGTGCGTTGCGTAATAGGATGATTGACGGCTTTCGGGAAGGCTCCGCTGGCGGGCCAGGCGCTGCATCAGGTCACGAAGCCCGACGGCGGAAAGCCGGTTTTTTTCCAGAAGCTGCATACCGATCTCATCGGCCACCGCCTCGGCGCGGCGGCGTGAGGCCAGAAAGCCGCGCGCCGCGTGATCATTGCCGCCAATCAGGACACCGGCCGCCGCATCACCGCCACCACCCGCCGCAACGGCGATGGCCGCAACCGTGGCCAACGCGGCGGCCCCGCTGGCCTGCTGCAGATCATCGCTGATGCGTTGAACATGACCTTCCTTGATGTGGCCAAGCTCGTGCGCCATCACGCCGATGGCCTCAAGTGATGATGTCGATTCGACGATCAGGCCCGAATGGATATAGATCAGGCGCTTGCCGGCGACGAAGGCGTTGTATTTCGGGTCGAGAATAACCCGCACATCAACGCTGCCGGCGGGATAGCCCGCCGCCACTTCCAGCGGCCGCAGCAAGTCGCGCAGACCGGCCTCGATTTCGGTATCCCTGATCATGCCAGCCGCCGCGGCCGACGCCGACGCGCCGACAAGCAAAGCAAGACCGACCACCAGCTCCGTGAGGCGCAATCGGACACGCAATCGAACGCGCGATCTGATGCCTGATCGGATATTTGTTCGGCCGCTTCTGAGGAGGCTGAGCATCGGTTATCCCGTCCCAAGAATCTGATAGGCACCGTCAGTATTGCACATTTGTGGCGCTTTGACGGCTTATCTGATATCACGCTGCCGTGATTTCACATCAGTATGGCCCGCACCAATATGGCCCGCACCAATATGGATTTCATATTATGCCGTTGAAAACAACCTCGACGAATTCTGTTCCCGCCTTTCTTGCCATGGCCGTGATGAACGCGTCGAGCCAACTTGAGGCAGCGGGGGCGGATGTGGTGCATCTCGAGGTTGGTCAGCCATCCTCACCGCCACCCGAGGCGGTGAACAGGGCGCTGACAAGCGCGCTGGCACAGACCTCGACACATGGCTATTCGGTGGCGTTCGGTGAAACCCAGCTGCGCCAGCGCATTGCCGCGCATTATGGAGATTTCTATGGTGTTGCGGCTGATCCGGGTCGGATCGTGATTACCCCCGGATCATCGCTGGGTTTCGCGCTGGCCTTCCTTGCCGCCTTCGATCGCGGCGATCGCATTGCAGTGGCAACGCCAGGCTACCCGGCCTATCGCAATCTGATGCTGGCGCTGGGGATTGAACCGGTGCTGCTGCCGGCCCGCGCCGCTGAAGGGTGGGTTCCCGATCTCGAGGCGCTGGCGGCCAGCGACGCACCGTTGCCGGACGGCATCCTGCTTGCCAGCCCGGCCAATCCGACGGGTGTCGTGATGTCGGATGCTGAGGTGAAATCGATCTGTGAATGGTGTCATCGCAACGGCGTTCGCCTGATCATGGACGAGATCTATCACGGCTTGACCTTTGGTGCCCGCCCGGCCACCGCCCTGTCCTTTAGCGACAGCGCCATTATCGTCAATTCCTTTTCGAAATATTACTGCATGACGGGCTGGCGGGTTGGCTGGACGATTTTCCCGCCCGATCTGCTGGAAACGGTCGAACGGCTGGCCCAGAACCTCTATATCGGGCCGCCGCGTCCGATGCAGGCCGGGGCGCTGGCCGCCTTTGATGATTATCCGGCCCTTGATCGCCATGTTGAACGCTATCGCGAGAACCGCGATATCCTGATCCGCGGGTTACCCGATGAATTTCTCGGTGATCTTGCCCCGTCGGATGGGGCTTTCTACCTCTATGCCGATATCAGCAACCTTGGCATGAAAACACCAGACTCGGTTTTGCTGGCAGACGCCATGCTTCGTGAGGCGCATGTTGCCTGTACACCAGGCATTGATTTCGACCAGGAACAGGGCCACGGGCATCTAAGGCTGTCCTTTGCCGGCAGCACCCGGGATATGAAAGAAGCCAGCCGCAGGATCAACGACTGGCTTCCCAAGTTTCTGGCATCGCAATAGGCGGTGCGGGGGCGTTAGCCGCGGTTCCACCATCCCTTGCGCTTGTTTGACGGGTCGGTCTGGCCGACCTCGACAACATCTTGCGGGGCCGAGCTGATCGGCGCCCTTGACGCATTGCCATTGCCATCACCACTATCTGGTGCCGGTTCGTCAGCTGCCTTGGTCCTGGCGGCCTTCTTGGCAGATTTTTTGGCAGATTTTTTGGCGGCCTTCTTCTTCGTTGTGCCGGCTGATTTCGTGGCCTTGGCACGGGTCGCTTTCTTCGTCGTCGGCGCCTCGTCTCCGGGCTCTGCTTCGCCTGTTGTATCAGCGTCGCTGTCTGCGGCTGGTGTCTCGGCAGTTGTGGCATCATCTGCCTTGGCAGCCTTCTTGCGGGTGCGCCGCTTCGGCTTGGCCTCGGCCTCGCCCGCAGCTTCCTCTGCCGGCGGGTCCGTAGGCGTGACACCATCGGTATCGCCAGCATCATCCACAATGGCTACGGCATCAGCTTTCTTGCGTCCGCGCGATCTGCCACGGGATTTGCCGCGTGTCCTGGTCTCGGTGCCGCTATCGCCATCTTCAGGTGTCGCGTCGAACGTGACATCTTTGGCTGGCTCATCATCATTGGCAGGTGCCCCTGCACCGTCACTAGCACCGTCGCTTGTGCCTTCTTCTGAGGATGTGACCTCGCCCGCATTATCGCCAGCTTCACCGCTGCGCCGCCGCCGCCGCCGACCGCCGCGGCGGCCCCGCTTGCGCCGTTTCGGCTGATCGTCATCGCCATCGTCTTCATCCTGGGCGTCCGGTGTGTCTTCTTCACTGCTTTCGGCTGGTGCGGCGTCTTTCTTAACCGGCTTAGCCTGCTTGCGGTTGTTATTGCCCTGAAACCCGATCCGCTCGGCCTCATGCTCGGTTGCGATCAACCTGTCACCGGCCAGGATCACGATCCGCATTCCGAAACGTTCTTCGAGCGCGCTGATAGCGTCACGCTTGTGGTTCAGAATATAGAGAGCAACATCGCTGTTGGCGGTGATGCGAAGCTCTTCCATACGGCCCTTCGCGGCCTCTTCCTCAATCACCCGCAGTATCTGCAGCGCGGCCGTTTCGACCGAGCGGACACGGCCCGTGCCCTCACAATGCGGGCACACAGAGCTGATCGATTCATTGAAGCTCAGGCGTAGCCTTTGCCGCGACATCTCAAGAAGGCCGAAATGGCTGATTGACCCGATCTGGATTCGCGCCCGGTCGTTGCGCATCGCATCCTTCATACGACGCTCGACGGCCGTCCGGTTCTTGTTGTCTTCCATATCGATGAAATCGACGACAATCAGTCCCGAAAGATCGCGAAGACGAAGCTGTCTTCCCAGCTCATCGGCGGCCTCGAGATTCGTTTTCAGCGCCGTTTCCTCGATATTGCGCTCGCGGGTTGACCGTCCGGAGTTTACGTCGATGGCGACCAGCGCCTCGGTCTGGTTGATCACGAGATAGCCGCCGGACCGCAGCGTCACCTGCGGGCTGTGGATCGTGTCCATCTGCTGCTCGACCTGATAGCGCTGGAAGATTGGCAGGGACTCTTCATATTTCTGAACGCGTTTCACATGGCTCGGGATCAGCATCTTCATCTGCGCCCGCGCTTCCTTGTAGGCGTCATCGCCCTCGACGAGAACCTCGTCAACCTCGCTTGTGTAGAGATCGCGGATAGACCGCTTGACCAGATCGCCTTCCTCATGGATCAGGCTTGGTGCCTGTGATTCAAGCGTTTTGGAACGGATTTCGTCCCATAATTTGGACAGATAGGCATAATCGCGGGCGATCTCGGTCTTTGTCCGCTTGGCACCGGCCGTGCGCACGATGACCGCCATGCCATCCTGGACATCAAGCCCGCCAACGATTGTCTTCAACCGTTTCCGGTCGGCAGCGTTGGTGATCTTGCGACTGACACCGCCGCGCCGCGTCGAATTCGGCATCAGCACGCAATAACGCCCGGCAAGTGACAAATAGGTTGTCAGCGCGGCACCCTTGTTGCCGCGTTCTTCCTTGACGACCTGCACCAGCAATATCTGCTTGCGCGATACCACTTCCTGAATCTTGTATCTGCGAATCTGGCGGCGTGGCCTGATTTCTTCTTCGTCGGTGTCTTCGCCGCCAAGGGTTTCGGGCGCACCGTCGGCTTCCTGGGTGCCGTCCTCATCCTCCTCGGAATCGCGCTCGGCCTGCACCAGCGCCTCGCGGTCCTCGATCGGGATGCGATAGTAATCGGGATGAATTTCACTAAAGGCCAGGAATCCCTGGCGGTTGCCGCCATATTCCACGAAGGCAGCCTGAAGCGAGGGTTCGACACGCGTTACGCGCGCCAGATAAACATTGCCTTTGAGTTGCTTGCGGTTTTCGGTCTCGTAGTCGAAATCCTCAATTCGGGTGCCGCTCAGCAGGACAACCCGTGTCTCTTCGGACTGTCGGGCATCGATAAGTAATCTTTTTGTCATAGACGGGTCTCTTTCCGGCCACGCCTGCCAATGATCGCGCAAGGCGAACCGTATGCTGGCAGTGTGGGAGATGTTGATTCGCGGCCATCACATGACAACCGTCACGCAAATCCGCTGCCGGGCGGATGGCCCTTGGCAGGTTTTGCGGGGTTGGATTGGTCATGCTCTGATCCCACGAAAGGTTCACAAAATGGTATCGGGCGCCTGTCGCACAAGCCGGCAGCCGCGGGACGTTTTGAATGGCCTGGCATAGCTGCTCGGGGCGGTATTGCCCGAGGGATACTTCTTCACGCTGTAATCGGTCGACTGGGCGTCGCTAGCCGTTTCGGGGACCCGACCCCTGATTTCTAGGGGGCAGGCCGCGCCCTGATGCGGCCAATCACTGCTTTGTTGACTATATACACCCAAAACGCAAAATGCCAATAACGTTAAATTGTGCCATCTGCCGCCACCGGGTTTCCGTCCCGGGATCGCGCCACCGGGGTTGAAATTCAGAGTGACGCCGAACAGCTTCCACCGCTTCACACGCTCAGTTACCGCAGGCTTGCTGATCCTTGTGGCACTTGTCATGTCGGTCCTGACTTCCGGCATTGTGACAACCAGCCAGGCCCGGGCCGCTGACAGCGCGATCACCGGGTTGCGGATTGGCGGGGTTGATATTGACGGGCAGCAGGGGCTGCGCATAGTGGTCGAGACCGACCGGCCGGTCGAGGCGCAGCTCAGCCTTCTTGAGGGCCCCTACCGATTTGTTGTCGACATTCCGAATGCCATCTGGCGGGTCGACGGCGTTCCCGAGCGTGGCCTGGTTGGCCGTGCGCCGGCGACGGCCTATCGCTTTGGCAAGCCGGACCCGCAAACGGGCCGCGTGGTGATCGAGATGGCGGCACCGGTGGCGCCGGTCCGCCGTTTTGCCCTTCCGGCCGACACGGGACGTGGCCACAGGCTGGTGTTTGATTTGTCTGACCGGGGCCAGACAGCCTTCCGGGTCGCGGCAAAGATGTTGGCGCGTGAGGGCCTTCAAGGCTATCGGGACGCGGGGGCGCAGGAGGTGGCGACTCCATCAGGCCAACCTGTCGCCGCCAGCAAAACATCAATCCCGACGCCGCAATCAAAGCCGGCTGTGCCGTCAGGTCGTTCGAAATGGACGGTATTCATTGATGCCGGCCATGGCGGCAAGGATCCCGGCGCCATCGGCAAATCGAAGACACAGGAAAAACAGATTACGCTTGCCGCCGCCACCGAACTGGCGCGCCAGCTCGAGGCAACCGGGGTGATCCGGCCGGTTCTGTCGCGCTCTGATGACCGCTATCTGAAACTTCGCCAGCGTATCAACCTTGCCCGCCAGCAGAAGGCCGATGTCTTCATCTCGCTTCATGCCGATGCCGCACCATCCAGCAAGGCGCGGGGGATTTCCGTTTTCACCCTGTCCGATACGGCGTCGGACAAGGAAGCCGAATTGCTGGCAAGGAACGAGAACAAGGCCGATCTTATCGGTGGTCCCGATCTGGCGGTTGAGGACCCCGAGGCCGCCGATGAATTGCTTCGCATGTTCCAGCGAGAATCGATGAACCAGTCGACCTATCTGGCAAGCACTATCCTGCGACATATACGCGACATGCCGGGTGGTGACAGACGGGGCCATCGTTTTGCCGGATTTGCGGTGTTAAAGGCTCCTGACATGCCGTCCGTGCTGGTCGAGATGGGGTTCATCACGAACCGGCAGGATGAGGCAAATCTGAAGACAGCTGAATATCGCGCAAAGCTGACCGAACGGCTGGCCCGCGCAATTGTCGCATATCTGGTCGAATATGGTTCGCAGGAGTAACAAAGCAGGTGGCCGACAGCATCATGAATGACACCGGTGGCAGTCATGGCGGGGACGACGCGTTCGATCTGACCGACACCGTGCCGAAGCGGCGCAGGAAATCTTTCCTGAGGCGGTTTTTGGGCGTGGTGTCGGTGCTGTTCAGCCTGCTGTTTCTCGGGCTGGTCGCCGCATCCGCCGGCGTTCTGTGGATTTTCTGGACCTATGGCAAGGGGCTTCCCGACTATCATCAGCTGGCCCAGTATGAACCGCCGGTCGCCACCCGCATCCATGCCGGCAATGGCGCGTTGATCGCCGAACATGCGCGCGAGAAGCGTGTTTTCATGCCTGTCGAGGCAATGCCACCACGACTCATCCAGGCATTCCTGTCGGCTGAGGACAAGGCTTTCTATTCACATTTCGGCATTGACCCGCGGGCTCTGCTTCGCGCTGTTGTCACCAATGTGATGAATTACGGCACCGGCCGCCGACCGATTGGCGCCTCGACCATTACCCAGCAGGTGGCGAAGAATTTCCTGCTGACCAACGAAGTATCGATCGACCGCAAGATCAAGGAGGCCATCCTGTCTTTCCGGATGGAGCGGGCCTTTACCAAGGATCAGATCCTCGCCCTCTATCTGAACGAAATCTATCTTGGTCAGGGAAGCTATGGTGTGGCGGCGGCGTCACTGAATTATTTTGACAAGCCGCTTGATCAGCTGACGCTCGAGGAGATGGGCTATCTTGCGGCGCTGCCCAAGGCACCGTCGAATTATCATCCGACACGCCGCACGAAATCTGCCACCATCCGCCGCGACTGGGTGCTTGGCGAAATGCAGCAGAACGGCTTTATCACCGAGGCCGAACGCATGCAGGCGGTGGCAGTGCCGCTGACCGTCGTCAGCCGCAGCGGGTTTGATTCCACCGACGCGCCCTATTTCGCCGAGGAGGTGCGGCGCGAGCTTGTCGCGCGGTTCGGTGAAGAGATGCTCTACACTGGCGGGCTGTCGGTACGAACGACCCTTGACCCGACATTGCAGGCCGCGGCGCGGATGGCGCTTGAGCGCGGCCTCGAGGCACTTGACCGACGCCAGGGATGGCGCGGTCCGCTTGGCAGCCACGCCGGCGAGGGCGATATCGACGACGTTCTGGCCAAGCATCAGAAAAAGATGCCGGACAATCATTTCGCTGCGCTTGTGATCGATGTCAAAGATCGTGAAGCCGAAATCTATGTCGAGGGGCGGCAGGCCCGCATCCCTTTCGAGCTGGCTTTCTGGGCCTATCCGCCACGCGGCGAGGATGGCGTGCGCCCGCCACCGCTGAAGGATCTGCGCGACGCGCTGTCGATTGGTGATATCGTGATGGTGCAACCGCCGACAGCCACACCTGATCTGATCCGTGACGGGTTTGAGCCGGGGCCGATGGATATGGCGCTGTCACAAAGGCCGTTGGTTGAGGGGGCGATTGTTGCCCTTGACCCGCATACCGGCCGGCTGCTGGCGATGAGCGGCGGCTACAATTATGCCGATTCCGAATTCAACCGGGCGGTACAGGCGCTGCGCCAGCCGGGATCGGCCTTCAAGCCATTCGTCTATCTGGCGGCGCTCGATCAGGGCTACAACCCGACAACGCGCATTCTGGATGCGCCGCTGGTTGTCGATCAGGGGGCCGGCAAGCCGAAATGGAAACCGGCCAACTATACCCGTCGGTTCTATGGCCCGTCGATCATGCGTGTCGGGATCGAGAAATCCCGCAACCTGATGACGGCGCGCCTGGCGATGAGTCTCGGCATGGAGGAGGTTCAGGATTATGCGCGCAAATTCGGCCTGAACCAGGACTTGCCGCCGCTGCTCTCGATGTCGCTTGGTGCCGGCGAGACGACGTTGCTGAGGCTGACCTCGGCCTATGGCATGTTGGTCAATGGCGGCAAGAAAATCACGCCAAGCCTGATCGACCGGATCCAGAACCGCCATGGCGAGACCATCTACCGGCATGATGACCGTGATTGCCCGGCATGCCGCGTCGCCGATGGCTGGGCCAGCCAGGAGATTCCGACATTGGCCGATACGCGTGAACAGCTGACCTCGCCGGCATCGGCCTTTCAGATGGTGTCGATGCTCGAGGGGGTCATCAAACGCGGCACCGGACGGCGCATTGACGCGCTGAACCTGACGGTGGCCGGAAAGACTGGCACCACCAATGACAACACCAATGGCTGGTTCATCGGATTTACACCCGACCTCGCTGTCGGTGTGTTTGTCGGCTATGACACGCCGCGCCAACTTGGCAAGCGGGAGACAGGCTCGACCGTGGCGGTGCCGATTTTTGGTGATTTCATTGCGGCTGCCCAGGCTGACAAACCTGTCATTCCGTTTCGCCGCCCAAGCGGTGTGACCATCATTCCGGTGAATGCCGAAACGGGCGAGCGCGTCCTTCCCAATCACGAGAAAGCCATTTTCGAGGTGTTCAAACCAGGCCAGCGTCCCGGCGGCGCATTGATCGATGTGCCCGGAAGTTCGGTTCGCGCCGCCCCGTCCGATGAGATCACCATGCCGGGGCTGTTCTGATTGGCCCGGTCTGATTGGCCCGGTCTGATTGGCCTGGCCTGATCTATCCGGGCATGGCTGCTGGGGGCTTAACCCTTGTCAGTTGCAGGTTGTCGCGCTACTTCTAGCCGCGGCCGGTCTCGCCGCTTTCGGCGCGGTTCCGGCAGGATTGGACAGGACATGCAAGCTGAAACGCAAGCCCAAATCGATATTATAACGACGGCCATCGACCTTCTCAGAAGACATGTCGATTTTGAGGCGGCAACGGCGCGTCTTGCCGAGCTTGAGGCGCTGAGCGCCGATGGCGATTTCTGGAACGACCAGGCCGCCGCGCAGGAGGCCATGCGCGAAAAGAACCGACTGCAACGTCAGATCGACGCGATCAACACGCTTCAGACCGAACTTGATGATTCGGTGGGCCTGATCGAGCTTGGCGAGATGGAAGGCGATGACGAAGTCGTTGCCGAGGCCGAAGCATCCCTTGCGGCGCTGGTGACATTGGCCGAGAAACGTCAGCTTGAAAGCCTGTTGTCGGGAGAGGCTGACGGCAATGACTGCTTCCTGGAGGTCCATGCCGGCGCTGGCGGGACCGAGGCCCAGGATTGGGCCGCCATGCTGATGCGGATGTATAGCCGCTGGTGCGAGCGTCGCGGGTTCAAGCTTCAGATGATCGAGGAAAGCGCTGGGGAAGAAGCCGGCATCAAGTCGGTGACGATGCGGATCGAGGGCGACAATGCCTATGGCTGGTTGAAGACGGAATCGGGTGTTCACCGGCTTGTCAGGATCTCGCCCTATGACAGCTCGGCCCGGCGCCATACCAGTTTTGCCAGCGCCTGGGTCTATCCGGTTGTCGACGACAATATCGAGATCGAGATCGAAGACAAGGATCTGCGCGTCGACACCTATCGCGCCTCGGGGGCCGGTGGCCAGCATGTCAACAAGACGGATTCGGCGATCCGCATTACGCATTTGCCGACAAACATCGTGGTGCAGTGCCAGAATGACCGCTCGCAGCACCGCAACCGCGCCACCGCCTTGAACATGCTGAAGGCCAGGCTGTATGAGCTTGAGCTTCAGAAGCGGGAAGAGGCGGCAAATGACGCCGCCTCGTCAAAGACCGACATTGGCTGGGGTAACCAGATCAGATCCTATGTGCTGCATCCCTACCAGATGGTGAAGGATCTTCGCACCAGCATCGAAAAAGGCAATGCCGCCGCGGTTCTTGACGGCGATCTGGATGATTTCGTCGAGGCCAGCCTCGCGGCCCGCGTCGGCGCACAGCGCGAAGGCTAGAACGACAACGCTAGAGTGTCTGCACGCGCGCCAGCACTTCTTCAGCGTGACCCGCCACCTTTACCTTTGGCCAGACCTCGACAATGGTGCCGGTGCCATCGATCAGGAAACTCGCACGCTGGATTCCCATATAGGTTCGACCATACATCGACTTTTCGACCCAGACACCGAACTGCTCGCAGATGTCGGTTGCATCATCGGCTCCCAATTCGCAGGTCAGGCCGTGCTTGGCCCGGAATTTGCCCTGCTTTGCCGCGCTGTCCTTTGAAATGCCGATGACCTCACAGCCGGCGGCCGCGAAGTCTGTCATGAGGCCCGAAAAACCAATGGCTTCCTTGGTACACCCGCTGGTATCGGCGCGGGGAAAGAAAAACACGACCACATTTTTGCCAGCCTTGTCTGCCATTGAAAAGGAACCGGTATCTGTCGGAATGGTAAAAGTAGGGACTTTCATGCCTGTTTCCAGCATCGTGGTTGTCTCCTTTTGTCTGGGCCCGGACGTGCTGACGGCCTGTTGTTGTTGATGGCCCGTTGTTGTTGATGGCTTGGTGGGACTGCCACGTTCGGTATGCGACTGAACAGGGGCGGCTACTGGTTAGATGGGTTTGCTTTCAATGTTCGCAAGACAGTCTTCGCCCGACATGATACAAACGCGCCTTATTAACGGGCGCTGACAGGGCCGGTATGGTGCAAGAGGAACAGCCGAAAGAGACCAAGGCAAAGCCGCCACGCCGTATCATGCGGTTCGTGTTGCTGGGTTTGCTGGTGGCCGTTCTGGCGCTTGGCGCCGCGCCCTTTGTCTATATCTCCAATGCGGGTGGCCTTGCCGGCCTGCTGCAGGCCGAGCTGAGCAAGCGGCTTGACGGTGCGCAGGTTGCAGTCGGCGATGTCGGTTTCGAGGTACAGCTGCCATCTTTTCATCTGACCGTCCATGCGGCGGATGTTGACCTGACCATCAATGACAATTCACTGATTGTACCGCAGGCAAGTGTTGTGCTGACGCCGCGTGCGCTGTTGACATGGGCACCGTCCGATATCGTGTTGACAGGTCTTGATCTTGACCTGACGCCTGATCCGGCCAGCTGGCGCACATCACCCCTTGGCGTGATGGCAGCGACGATCGCCGCGCCAGCCGAGGCTGGGGCTGATGCCACGATGCCGGGGCGCCAGATCACCATTGCCTCGGCGCGGCTGACGCTGCGCGATCCGGCGGGGCTTGCCGACCCCGTGCGGTTTGAAGATGTCGCGTTCGAATTTGCCGCGGCGGCTGATGGAACTTTTGTCGGCCTTGTCGAGGGTGAACGCCGGATAGATGATGTGGCGGCCGGTGTCATATCGATATCCACCATCGGTGATCTGAGCCGCAAGGATTTCCGGGTTGACGCCAAATTCGATGAGTTCATCACCACCGGGCTGCCCGCACTGTCACCGCGGATCCCGGCGGCGCTGGCCAATTCAGGTCGGCTGTCCGGCACCGCCAACCTGTCGGTCAGTGCCGGTGTGCTGGATGCCGCTGCCATGGACATCGTGGCCGTCGAGGGCCGCCTTGACCTCACAGCTGCAGGATTCCCGGTGCTTGAATATGAGACCGGGTCTGTGGTGATGGGCTACAATCACGGCGCCGGTGAGTTGTCGATGGCGCAGGGTGAGCTTGTACTGACCGATGGGCGAACGGTATCGCTGTCGGGTGATCTTCGCGGTCTTCGAGAAGATGTGCCGCAGCTTGCCCTTCGCCTTCGTGGCAATCGATGGCCGATCGAACAGATCTACCAGGACTGGCCCGCCGGGCTGACCCCGGACGTGCGTGCCGCGCTGATGGAGAGCGCCGCCGGTGGGCAGCTGGAGAATTTCGAGCTTGAAATAGCCGGCGGGTTCGAGCGTGCCGGTGCGGCGCTGAAAATCGTCCAACTTGATCTGCGGTCAGCTGTTCGTGGGGTGATGGTCGATGTCGGCGCGCAGCAATATGAACGGCTGACGGGCATTGCCGATGGCACTATCGCCTTGCGCCTTGGCGCAGGCGGCCTCGTCGAGGCGCTGACCCTGTCGGTCGGGGTCAGTGATGGCAGCCTGAAGATCTTTGGTGGTGCGCCGCCGCTGCCCTTGAGCCGTGTGCAGGTCAGTGCAGCACTGCAAGGGAACAGGGTTGCGCTGGAGGATGTCAGCCTGACGCTTGTCGATGGCGGCAGTGTCGGTGTCACGGGTGATCTGCTGCTGAGCAGGGGATGGACCATTTCAGGCACTGATCTGAAAATCGTGGCAAATACCATCGACATAGGCAGCCTTCACGCCATCTGGCCGGAATGGCTTGTCAGCAAGACAAGGTCCTGGGTCGGGCAGAAGATGCCGCAAGGGCGTGTCGAGGATGTCCGGCTTGAGGTGATCAGTGATCTGTCCGGAGAACAGCCACGGATTTCGCGGCTTGACGGCACCGTGACGATGCGCGGTGCGCGACTTGAGCTAAACCCGAAATTTCCGGCTTTCACCAATATTGATGGCCGCCTGACCATTGCCGATAATCGCGGTGAGATCATCCTCACCGAAGGCCGTGTGCAGGGGCTCGATCTGGCGACAGGCAAGGTGGAAATTGTTCCCATCGTCGGTGGTAAGCCGGCCATGGGAAGCACCGACCTGCGCCTGAAGGGTGATGTTGGCGAGGCGATCCGCGTTGCATCGCGCTTTGGGTTTGGCGGCAAAAGCATGGATCTGGCAAAGATCGAAGCCATTGGTCAGAGCGAGTTTTCCGTCAGAACAAGCTTTCCTGTGCGTCGGAAATTGACACCACAGGATATCGGGTTTGAGGTCGAGGGGGTGGTGAGCAACGCCAATTTTGCCAATCTGCCGCTTGGTGCGGATGCGCGGGATGCCAATCTCAGCTTTGCCGTCGATAGATCGCAATTCCAGATTCGCGGCGATGCCACCATTTTCGGCATCCCGTCCAAAGTCACTTATCAACGCGGCGGCGCTGCTGGCGAGGGTCGGGCGATGCTTCAGCTGTCCACAATCGACAGCGACCTTGCGCGGGTTGGTGAGATTGCCGTGGCGCTCGGGTATGACAGTGGGCCCGGCGTCGATCTTGCTGCGTTGAGCATGTCCGGGCGCGCCAATGTCGAGCTGCGGGCAGGATTTCCGGCCGGTAAGTCTCTGCAGCGCGGTGATGTTGAGGTCGAGACGGACATCATCGTGCAGAATGCCAGTTTCGATGGCGTGCCGCTGGTTGGTACGGCGCGGAACGCCGAGCTGGTCATGCATCTGTCCAGCGTCAAGACCGAGATTTCCGGCTCCGCCACAGTTTTTGGGGCACCGGTGGATTTTGTGGTGAGAAACGACCGTGACAGCGATCTGTTGCAGGTGAAGGCCGACGCACCGAATGCATCAGGTTTTGCCGCCCTTGCCTCACGCCTGTCAGGGCTGCAGATCGGCGGCGCGCTGGGCGGCCATATCGAACTGGCGACAGGCAGTGATCTTGCGGATTTCGAGGTCGATCTGGCGCTTGATCTGAATGAAGCCTCGATCGACGTGCCGGCCCTTGCCTGGGTCAAGCTGCCAGCCGAGGAGGGGCGTGTGACGACGCGGTTGATCCTGCGCGATGGCAGGCTTGTCTCGATTGAGGATATCGACCTTGTCGCTGGCAGCCTTGAAGCTGCCGGGCGGGTCGATTTCGGGCCCCGCGGCGATGGTGGCTTCGGCCTGACACAGGCGCTGTTCGAACGGTTGACCTGGCCCGGCAATGACATCACCACGATGACGCTGTCGCGGGATCAGAATGAAAACTGGGTGGTTGTTGCTGAAGCGGCACAGATTGATCTGGTGCCGTTGCGCCGCAACCGGGGCATTGGCGAGGGGCGACCGGTCAGTTTTGACATTCTTGCCGATCAGATTTTTGTTGGTGATGGCATTTCGCTGAGCGGACATCTGAGTGGCAACAAGGCTGGCGGCGGTGGCGGTGAGGCGTCGTTCTCGGGCAATCTCATCCATAACAAGAAGCCGCTGATCAATGAGAGCGAGCTGCAGCTGAGCTTTGGCATGACCGGCGATTTCGTCAATGGTGTTGGCGTTATCGGTGGGGCCGAGACGACGCTGACCTATACCGCACTTGATGGCAAGGTGCCGGAACTCACACTTGCCACCGAGAATGGAGGTGGCGCGCTGAAGGGCCTTCGGGTGACCGACACCATCCGGTCAGGCGAGATGTTCCTGAAGACGCGGTTCATCGACGGGTACGACAATTTTGATACGAATATCCGGATCACCAATTTTTCCGTTGTCGAGGCACCGGCCGCCGTAAGGGCCTTTTCGGTATTGGCGCCGATCGGGCTGTATAATCTTGTCGAGGGGGAGGGTACCGGCTTTGCCTGGGGTGAAGCCGTCATTGAAAAGCGTGGCAGCGAGGTGATCCTCAGGCAGGTGACAGGCCGCGGTCAGGCCGTGTCGGCGACATTTGTCGGCAAATATGACAGATCAACACGCTTCGTTGATGTCAGTGGCAATCTGGTGCCTGCAAGCTTCCTGAGCCAGATCATCGGGGTGATCCCGCTGGTCGGGGAAATCCTGACCGGGGTCGACAAGGCCGGCCTCTTCGTGACTCAATTCAGTATTGAAGGCGATATCGACGATCCAAGCACCTCGGTGACACCGGCATCAATCGTGCCAGGGTTGCTGCGCGACCTGTTCAGCCCGTCATGGATACGGCGCGAAGGCGACCGCATCCTCGGGCCGCAATCTGATAGCCCGCCAGGCAGCCCGCCAGGCAGCCCGGCAGACAGTCCCACTGATAGCCAGCCAGGCGACGCAGGATCAGGATAGGACAAGCAGTGCGTGACGTTTCTTGCCAGCTGAAATCTTGGCGCGGCCATCACTGAAATCGGCACTCGTCAGCAGATGGTCCTCGTCGCTGATCGCGACATCATTCAGACGCGCCCCGCCGCCGCGAATCAGGCGTCGCGCCTCGCCGTTGGATTTGGCAAACCCGACCTTCACCAGGGCGGCAATCATGCCCATTCCGGCAGCCTCTTCATTGGACACAGCCTGTTGCGGCAGGCCCTCGCTGACACCGGCACCGGCAAAGGTCTGCTGCGCGGTTTCCATGGCGGTGCGGGCAGCCTCCGCGCCGTGGCACAGCGTGGTGGCCTCATTGGCAAGGATGATCTTCGCCTCGTTGATTTCGGCGCCCTCAAGCGCGCCAAGCCGCGTCACCTCATCCATCGGAAGTTCAGTGAACAGCGCCAGGAAGCGGGCCACATCGGCATCCTCGGTATTGCGCCAGAACTGCCAGAAATCAAATGTCGACAGCCTGTCTTCATTCAGCCAGATGGCACCATCGGCGGTCTTGCCCATTTTGGCACCGGATGCCG
>CBFHNZ010000049.1:0-16280 GCA_965657415.1 Puniceispirillaceae bacterium (SeqCode)
GCAGTGCCGGCCCCCGCCAGTCAAGCCACAGATGATAGGCGGCAAAGCTCATCACCATCGCCCGCATGCGGAATGTCAGCCAGCCCGTTGCCGCAAGCGCGCGCATGCAGGCATCGACAAGCGGATAGCCTGTCTGCCCGGCCTGCCACGCCGCCAGCCATGCGCCGGCATCGGCGTGTGACTTGTCGAGGTCATGATAGGCGGAATGAAAGGGCCGGAATTCAGCCGCCGGTTCGTCCTCCAGCTTCTGCATGAAATGACAGTGCCAGTGGAGGCGGCTGTTGAAGCTCTTCAGCGATTGCTTCCAGGCGCGCCGCGTCTCGGGCGGGTGGGAGCCCAGATCACCAGCTGCCCGTTGCGCCGCCTGCCATACCTCGCGCATCGACACCGCCCCGAAGGCAAGATAGGACGACAGACGCGAACAGCGCGTTGGCGCCGTGACAGGCGATGACATGCTGAAGCGATAGCTCTCACCACGATGCACAAGAAAGCTGGCAAGATGGTCAAGCCCCGCCTGACGACCGCCGGGCTGGCGCTGCGGGCAGTGATCCCTGGCAAGGCCAAGCTGATATGGGTCGGGCCACGCCTCACTGTCAATGCGTATGGCCGCAAGGCTGGCCGGTGTCGGCACCACCGGTTCCGCCATCATCGCATCCCACTTGCCGGCCCAACCACGCCGTGAGGCCATGCGCCGGTGGATGCCGAACTGCATCTCCTCGACAATGCGAATGCCAGCCGAGCGCGCCCAGGCACGCACCCGCCGGTCGCGATCATAGGTCCAGCCATTCCAGGTTTCCTGATGCATGCGGATCGTGGTCACACCATGGCTGGCGCAC
Source organism: Puniceispirillaceae bacterium (SeqCode) (assembly GCA_965657415.1). GTDB lineage: Bacteria > Pseudomonadota > Alphaproteobacteria > Puniceispirillales > Puniceispirillaceae > UBA8309. The sequence goes on from CBFHNZ010000049.1 coordinate 837, forward strand.
AGCGCGGACAGGACATCCACCGCATCACCAATGCGCAGCACGAGACCCTGCCCAAGCGCTGTAAGGTCACGGTCAAGCTCGCCAAGACATTCGGCCAGAAAATCATAATGACGCTGCGCAAGGTCAGGTTGCCGCCACAGATCGGGTTCGAGAATATAGAGCGGGATCACCGATCCGGACGCCGCCGCCGCGGCCAGAGGGGCGTGGTCGTGCGCCCGAAGGTCACGCTTGAACCAGACAATTTCCAAAGATGTTCCCCTTCTGTACCTAGATGTCAGATAGAGGGGTAACGGCGTCCGGTCAACGCGGTCGCCGGCCCGGCGGACCAAATGTCGCGTTTCTGATCGGAAGGTGTCGGCGCGCCGGCTAGCGGGGTTTCATCTCGATGGCGACGGTGCGAAGACCGCGCGCCAGCGTCACGGCATCGATTGCGACGGCGACAAAATCCACACCGCGGTCGATATAGCCGCGCGCCGCCACCGGGTCGAGCGCCATAATCCCCGACGCCTTGTCAGAAGCAGCGATCTTGTCCAGCGCCACATCGATGGCATCGGCAACCTCGGGCGCGCCGGGATTGCCGATATGGCCGAGATTGGCGCTGAGGTCGGAAGGACCGATGAAGATGGCGTCAACGCCTTCCACCGCAGTCAAATCATCGATGGCGTCAAGGCCGGCGCGGTTCTCGACCTGCACAACAAGACACATCTCGTCATTCGCCGTTGTCAGATAGTCGGCATGCGCGGAAAATCCGGTGGCGCGAGCCCCGGCCCCACCAACACCGCGAATGCCATGTGGCGGATAACGCATCGCGCGCACCAGCATTTCCGCCTGATCCCCGCTTTCGACCATCGGGACGATCAGGGTCTGGCAGCCAAGGTCAAGGATCTGTTTGATGACATGCGTCTCGCCAATGGGCGGGCGCACCGCCGCCGGCACGCCATAGCCAGCAATCGCCTGAAGCTGGGCCAGAACCGATGGCAGGTCATTCGGCGAATGTTCGGTATCAATCAACAGCCAGTCGAAATCAGCCGTGGCGGCGATCTCGGCGGCAATGGCGGTGCCCTGGGTCAGCCAGCAGCCAATTGTCTGTCGCCCCTCTTTCAGGGATTGTTTGAATGTGTTCACCGGGGCTGGCATGGCGGCCTCTCCTTTTCGTTTGCACGCTTTGTCTGTAGGGGCCGCTAGCCGCCTATTCGAAATCAATCCGGACCGTACCAAACGGACCATAATCGGCAAAGAACCTGTCGCCATGCCGCGCTTCGATGGGGCGGATGAAGCTTCCCGACAGCACGACATCGCCAGCACGAAGCCCCTCACCATATTGCGCCAGACGGCGGACAAGCCACGCCATGCTGAGAACCGGGTCATTCAACACGCCGGCGCCAAGGCCGGTTTCCTCGACCTCTTCATTGCGCGCCACAATGGCGCCGACCCAGCGAAGATCGGCCTCACCGATAGCATGCGTGCTGTCCCCAAGGACGATGCCGGCATTCGCCGCATTGTCGGAAATCGTGTCAAGAACACTGCGCTGTGCGCCGGTTTCGGGGTCGGCCCGGTAAATCCGCGTATCGAGAATTTCCAACGCCGGTGTGACATGATCGGTGGCGGCGATGACATCGGCCGGCGTTACCTCATCGCCAGCAAGATCACTCTTCATGATAAAGGCAATCTCGGCCTCGATCCTTGGTTCGATAAAGCGGTCCCCCGGCACCACCCCGCCATGGTCAAAGAACATGTCTTCAAACAGGATGCCGCTGTCGGGAATATCGATATTCAGCGCATATTGCATGGCCTTCGAGGTCAGGCCGATCTTCCAGCCCCGGATGGCCCCACCGGCGGCAAGCTTGCGCCTGACAAAGGCCGCCTGGACCGCATAGGCATCATCCATATCCATGCCAGGATGCGCCGTTGAGATCAGACGCGTCTGGGCCCTGTTACGCTCGGCGACAAACAGCGCCTCGCCGGCACTGGCAACCTGATCCTCATTCATCACCGGCATGGGTCAGACCTCCTCGTCACAAACGCCATTGCGCAAGACTCCCAACCCCTCGGCCGAGATTTCGACGACATCCCCCGGACAAAGCCATTTCGGCGGGTCAAAGCGCGCGCCGGCCCCCGTTGGCGTGCCGCAGATCAGCACATCGCCCGGTGCCAGCGCGGTGAACGTCGACACATAATTGATGATCTTGGTGAAGCTGAAGATCATCCGACTGGTCCGGTCCTGCTGGCGCAGCTCGCCATTAACCCGCGTCGTCAGCTCTATATCGGCCAGCATCGCAGGCCCGGTGAAGGCCAGAAGCGACGGCCCCATGGCGGCCGACCGGTCCCAGTTCTTGCCTTGCGTGACATTGAATTTGGCATGCCGCACCCAGTCGCGAATCGTCCCTTCATTGCACAGCGTCACCGCCGCGATATGACCCCAGGCATCGGCCTCGGCGATGCGCCGCCCGCCACGCCCGATGATGATGGCAATCTCGCCTTCATAGTCCAGCTGCTCGGATTCCGGCGGACGCACAAGATCATCCCCATGCCCGACAAAACCGGACGGAAAGCGCACGAACAGGGACGGGTTGAGCTGCGAGGCCTGCCCATCCTTATATTCATCATTGCGATCCGGGAAATTGACCCCGACACAGACAATCTTGCCGGGAGTCGCCTTGCCGGGGACGCTGAGCGGTGCCAGCAACCTGACATCGCCGAGGGAAAGTTCGGCGGTGCCCTCGGCGGTGAACAGCGCGGTCAACGCACCGGCATTGGCGGCGGCGGCAAGACTGCCGAACCGGCCGGCGAACACATCTGTCAGGTCGGTGACGGTATCGCCGTCAAGCCGCCCGAAGCGGTCCTGTCCTTGATGAAGGAAGCTGATAAGGCCGGTCATTGCCACTGTCATGATGATCTCTCCTGCCCGGGCCTCCCTAGGCGGTTTGCTGGCCTATGGCGCCACAATCGGTTGTGCCCGAAGTTCCGGTTCCCGGGGCACGATACCGGCAAAACCAGTTCCATGTTCAAACCAGGATTTCGGCGCCGGCGCGCCCCATAATGTCTGGCGCTGCGGGTCCTTCAGATCCCAGTGGATCGGCTCATGGTCCGGGTCGACCGTCTGGTAGTCCGAGCAATAGATCTCGGTCCGGTGGCCATCCGGGTCGAGGATGTAGAGGAAAAACGCGTTGGCGATGCCGTGCCGGCCCGGCCCGCGCTCGATATTGGCGACATAGCCGGTGGTCGACATGACATCCAGAAGATCGATGATGTTCATTGGCGTCGGCACCCAGAAGGCGACATGGTGCAGACGCGGGCCGACACCATTGGTGAAGGCAATATCATGAACACCGCCCTTGCGGTGCATCCACGCCGCCCAGAGCCGCCCGGTCTCCTGATCCTCGGTATATTCGGTGGTTCGGAATCCGATGTCGTTATAGAAAGCGACGCTGTCATCGACATGCGGCGAGAAACAGTTGAAATGATCGATCCGCAGCGGTTTGACCCCTTTATAGAGGGCGTATTGCTGATGCAGGGTCGGCAGGCGCTGCATCTCGAAATAGAATTCGAGCGGAATGCCATGCGGGTCGCGGACCTGGAGGGTACGGCCCTGAAACGGGCGTTCAACCCACGCCACGTCATGTCCCTTCGCGGTGAAATAGGCGGCCGCGCGGTCAACATCCTCTTCGGAAAACAGGCGGAAAGCCAGATAGCTGCAGCTTGGCGCCGCGCCGCGCCGCAGTACCAGGCAATGATGGCCGCGTTCCTCCATCGCCCGCAGACAGATGATATCGGAATCCTCGAAACTGACCTGCAGGCCCAGCGTATCGGCATAGAAAGCGCGGCTGGCGGCCAGGTCGGTGACAATCAGTTCGGCATGCGAGACGCGAACAATATTGAAATCCGGGTAGAGATTTGGCGCGGGAACCGGCATTCTGCGCTCCTAAAGACCGAGTTTCGGGACATTGCGCGGCGCCGTGGCAAAGGCAACATTCCGGGTTTCCATATAGAAATCGAAGGACCAGTCACCGCCGTCCCGCCCGATCCCCGACTCCTTGGTGCCGCCAAAGGGGGTCGGCAGATGCCGCACATTCTCCGAATTCACCCAGATCATACCGGCATCCATCCCGTCGCTGAAGCGCAGCGCGCGTGTCACGTCATTCGTCCATAGATATCCGGCAAGACCGTATGCCACATCATTGGCAAACCCAAGCGCCTCATCCTCGGTTTCGAATGGGATCGCTGTCAGGACCGGTCCGAAAATTTCCTCACGCGCCACCCGCATCGTCTGGCTGGCCCCGGTGAACAGGGTTGGCGCGACATAGCAGCCGGCGGCAAACTCGCCATCCATCACCTTCTCGCCGCCGGCGGCGATGGTCACCCCCTCGGCGCGCGCCACATCGAAATAGGACAGCACCTTGGCTTCATGGTCAGGGTGGATCAACGGGCCAACCACCGTCTCCGGGTCCAGCGGATGACCAATTTTCATCCGGCGCGCCTTGTCGGCAAGGACGGCCACGAAATCATCATGCACCGAGGCCTCGACCAGAACCCGGCTTGATGAGGTACAACGCTCACCATTCAGCGACCAGATCATGAAGGCCGCCGCATCGGCGGCGCGTTCCAGATCGGCATCGGCGAAGACGACGACCGGGTTCTTGCCACCAAGTTCGAAATGCACGCGTTTCAGGGTGTCCGCCCCCTGCCGCATGATCAGCTTGCCGGTGGCACTCTCGCCGACAAAGGCGATGGCCTTGATCGCCGGATGCTCGGTCAGTGCGCGCCCCGCCTCCTCGCCAATGCCGTTGACAAGATTCCAGACACCTGGCGGCAACCCGGCCTCTGCCGCAATATCCATCAGAATGCGCGCCGTCACAGGTGACAGTTCGGCCGGCTTATGAACGACGGTGCATCCCGCCGCCAGCGCCGGCGCGATCTTCCATGTCGACAGCATGAAGGGCGTGTTCCAGGGCGTGATCACCCCGACCGGCCCGATGGGCCGCCGCGAGGTGACGTTCAACTGGCTGGCGGCGTGAAGGCTCTGCCCGTCACGGGCATAGGGTGCCTTGTCGGCGAAAAAGCGGAAATTGTCGGCCCCGCGCAGCGCCGCCTTCGACATGAAACGGATTGCCTGGCCGGTATCGATACATTCCAGAAGCGCTATTTCCTCGGCCCGCGCAACAATGCCGTCGGCAATCCGGTGCAGGATGGCTCGGCGTTCCGCGCCATCCATGTCGCGCCAGGCGGGAAAGGCTTCGCTGGCGGCCTTGGCCGCATCATCGATATCCGCGGCGCCACCCCGTGCCACCGTTGCGACCCGGGCCATATCGATGGGCGAGATGCTTTCGAATGTCGTGCCGGACCGCGCCGAACAATCCTGCCCACCAATATGATTGAGGATCGGCTTGTCGCGGAAAGGGGACAGGAACATCTCCGCCCTTTCGAGCTTCTCAGCCTGAAGATTACTGGCAGGGGTCATGAAGGCTCCGCAAGATTGACTTTGAACTCGACTATGATTTAATTCACATGTTAAGTAAATCATAGACTGAGTCAATAGCCTCTGCAAAACAGGAACCGTGCCATGGCCCATCTAAGCTTTGAATATTCGGCCAATCTGGAAGCCGATCTGGATATGCAGACATTCTGCAACCACCTTCGCGACGCGATGGTTGAGTCGGGCGTGTTTCCGCTTGGCGGCATTCGTGTTCGCGGAACGCGGGTTGATGTGGCGACCATTGCCAGCGGCGCCGATGAAATCGGCTTCATCGACATGACGCTGCGCATGGGCATGGGGCGTGGGGAGGATGTCAGGTTGGCGGTGACCGATGCCATCTATGACGCTGCGGAAACATGGCTGAAACCGCAAATTGTCGACCGTCCCTTTGCCCTGTCGCTGGAGGTCATGGAGATCGAGTCCCGCTTTTCGGAAAGGCGGTTCAACACAATCCATGAATTTCTGAAGGCCGGCGAGGCAAAGGGTGACTGAGGCACCGCGCTATGATGATTCGCTAACCATTGCGTTGTTGCGGGCGCGGGACGCCGTGACGGCGCAGTTTCGCGATCATGTCGGCGCGGCCGGGCTTACGCTCCCGCAATGGCGGGTGATCAGGGCGCTTGCCGGTGGCACCACGCTGGATACCACGACGCTGGCGAAAAGCTGTGTCATTCTGGCCCCGTCGCTGACGCGCATTGTGCGCTATCTTGGTGATCGGGAACTGATCGAACAGGTGCCGACCCGCGACCGTCGGCAGCGGGTGATCAAGCTGACGCCGCAAGGCGAGGCGCTGTTCACGGAAATCTGGCAGATATCGCAGCTTAAATATGCCGCCATCGAGGAAGCCTTTGGCAAGGACGCGCTGCGCGATCTTGTGGTCAGCCTGAACCGGCTTCGCGCCTGCCTCGAGAGCGATGACGAGACCGCGAAAAGGACAAGTGGCGAAGCCGATCAGTCATTCTTGCCGTGATAGGCCAGATACCAGTCAACAAAGCGTTTCACACCGTCGCGCACATCGGTATCCGGCGCGAACCCGACCCATTCAGCCAGTTCCGCGGTGTCGGCGCTTGTCATCGGCACATCGCCAGGCTGCATCGGCATCATGTTCTTCTGCGCCGTGGTGCCAAGCGCCGATTCCAGCGCCCCGATATAATCCATCAGCGGTACCGGATTGCCATTACCGATATTGAAGACCCGGAATGGCGCGCGTGACGATTGTGGGTCGGGTGCCTTTGGATCGAAATCCGGGTTTGGTGTGGCTGTTTTGTCCAGCACCCGGATCACACCCTCGACAATGTCGTCGATATAGGTGAAGTCGCGCACCATCTCACCATTATTGTAAACGTCGATGGCCTCGCCCCGAAGAATCGCCGCGGCGAATTTGAACAGCGCCATGTCGGGACGACCCCATGGTCCGTAGACGGTGAAGAAGCGCAGCCCCGTTGTCGGCAGATCGAACAGATGGCTGTAGGTGTGCGCCATCAGCTCATTCGCCTTTTTTGTCGCCGCATAGAGCGAGACAGGATGATCAACACTGTGATGCTCGCTGAACGGCATCTGTTCATTGCCGCCATAGACCGAGGATGAACTGGCATAGACAAGATGTTCAACACCATTATGCCGGCAGCCCTCAAGAATATTCATGAAGCCGGCAAGATTCGCATCGACATAGGCATGCGGATTCTCCAGAGAATACCTCACGCCGGCCTGCGCCGCGAGATGGATCACCCGGTCAGGTGACTCGGATGCAAAGATATCGGCCATCCCCTGCCGATCCTCGATCGAGATGACATGGTTTGAAAAGGCCGGATGGTCGGCGATCCGCGCCAGACGATCTTGCTTCAGCGAGACCTCGTAATAATCATTCAGATTATCGATGCCGACGACACTGTCACCGCGCGCCAGCAACCGTTCGATACAGTGCATGCCGATAAATCCGGCGGCACCTGTTACAAGAACCTTCATTGATTGCACCTTCTCCTGGATCTCGCTAGACCTAGCCGACCATGCCGCCAGGCTTGCCTCCATGCCGATAGGGAATGACGGAAATATTGCGCCCGATCTGGATGGTCATCAGATCCTCGGCAACCAGCACCGTTCCATCATATTCGGTGGCCAGTTCCGTCATCACGTCATTGATCGGCACCGGGTCGGGTTTGAGCAACACCAGATGCGTCAGAATGGCGAGTTTCGGCGCTGTCTGCGCAAAAACCCGGCCAACCTCGGCTGGTGTGGCGTGATGATCGATGGCCACCTTCACCGCCGGATAATTGGCCAAAGTTTCAGCCTTTGCCGCCGCCACTTCATGCACGAAGACATCTGCCCCCTGCGCCTGCGCGATCAGGTTTTCATTGTAGCGCGTGTCATGGCTGTGAACGAAGACATGCCCGCCATATTCGACCCGGAACCCGTAGGCTGGCCGGATGAATTCCCCATGATCAACCTCAATGGCGCGGATCACCAGCCCATCGCGGTCATAGACGATGCCTTCGGCATATTCATGCGGGATGATCCGCATATGCTCAGGATCGATTTCATTGTCGGCAACGCGGATTGCCCGGTCGGGCCCGGTCGCCAGCCAGGCACCATCAGCGACATCCTGGATGCCGGGCGGGCCATAAACCTGCAATGGCGCATTCCTGCCACCGAATTTCTGCGGGATGCTGCCGGTCATCGCCATATCGAAGAGGCCGGCATAATGATCGGAATGATAATGCGAGATGATGATCGTATCGACACAGCCAACCCCGAGGCCGATCTGTGACAGGCGGATAGCGGTGCCGCGGCCACAATCAATCAGCACGCGCTGACCACCAGCCTCGACCAGCGTCGAGGTGCCGAAGGCGTTGATCTGCGGGTTCGGAACACCGGTACCAAGAAGGGTGAGTTTCAGAACGTCATCCGGCAATGTCTTGTCTGTCATCATCATCCCCATTATCCGGTACCAATTTAGCAGCGTTGGCACAAGACAGCATGCCCGCCCCCGCCGCGCAAGCCCCGATCATCGAATGAAGTATGAGACCGCTTTTTGGTGGCGTCAGCAGCCCGCCGCCGGTAATCATGCCTTCAAAAGAAACAATCACCGCCAGCGAGGGGCGATTATGACCGATATATTTGTCTGCGATGCCGTGCGCTCACCCATCGGCAGATTTGGTGGAGCGCTGTCCGGAGTGCGGGCCGATGACCTTGCAGCGCACCCGATCAGGACGCTGATGGAGCGCAGACCCGATATGGACTGGTCGGCCGTGGATGAAGTGATCCTTGGCGCGGCAAACCAGGCCGGTGAGGATAACCGCAATCTCGCACGGATGGCGTTGCTGCTGGCAGGTCTGCCGCAGAGCGTACCGGGGATCACCGTCAACAGGCTGTGTGCCTCGGGCATGGAGGCTGTCATCGCCGCCGCCCGGATGATCAGGTCCGAAGAAGGCGAGATTGTCATCGCCGGCGGGTCCGAAAGCATGAGCCGCGCGCCCTTTGTGATGCCAAAGGCGGACAGCGCCTTTTCCCGCAAGGCCGAAATCTATGACACAACCATCGGCTGGCGTTTTGTGAACCGCCAGATGAAAGCTCTTTATGGCACCGATTCCATGCCCGAAACCGGCGAGAATGTTGCCGAAAGATGGAAGGTCAGCCGCGATGACCAGGATGTCTTTGCATTGCGGTCACAGCAGAAGGCCGGCATCGCGATGACGAATGGCCGGCTGGCCGCGGAAATCGCCCCTGTGATGGTCCCGCAGCGCAAGGGTGAACCCATCACCGTCGAGACCGACGAACATCCGCGCCCGCAGACCACACTGGACCAGCTTGCCAAGCTGCCAACGCCGTTCCGCGAAGACGGGTCCGTCACCGCCGGCAATGCCAGCGGGGTGAATGACGGCGCCGCTGCCATGATCATTGCCAGCGCCAAAGCCGCGCGCACACATGGTTTGACCCCACGGGCACGGATCGTGACGGCAGCCGCCGCCGGTGTTGAACCCGCAATCATGGGGATCGGGCCGGTGCCGGCAACACAGCGTGCGCTGGCGCGGGCCGGACTGACAATCGACCAGATGGATGTCATCGAAATCAACGAAGCCTTTGCCGCGCAGGGGCTTGCCTCGATGCGCGAGCTTGGCATGGCGGATGATGATGACCGGGTGAACCGAAATGGCGGCGCCATCGCGCTTGGTCACCCGCTGGGAATGAGCGGTGCCAGGCTGGTGATGACGGCCACCGAGGAATTGGCGCGCCTGAACGGCGCGCGTTATGCCCTGTGTACCATGTGCGTCGGCGTTGGTCAGGGAAGTGCGGTGATTCTGGAAAAATGTTAAGGGCAGGCTGCTGAAGAGGCGTCAGGCAGCGACGATGCCGGCCTCGTCATCCTTGGCGAAATGCGGCATTACCTCTTCGGCGAAATACTGGATTGAATCCATCGTTTCGTGGGGGTCACAGCCGAAATTCACATTCATGATGATGCGGTCGACCCCCATTTCATCATAGGCCGACAGCTTGTCGATCATTTCCTGCTTCATGCCGATCAGAAGACTCTTTGCCAGCTGGTCGATAGGCTGGCGGCGCGGCAGCGCGCGTACAATGCCGCCATCGACAAAGCCGGGGCCGCCATAGACATTCTCGAACCGCCCAAGGAAGGAATGCGCCATCTGGATCCGCTCACGCTTTTCCATTTCGCTGTGACACATGAAGCCAACGCGAAGCAGCGTCAGCGAAGTCTCGCCCGAGTCGCCAAGTTCATCCTTGCCGCGGTTGAAGGCCGCCACCTGATCGCGAAGGAAAGTTTCATTGCCGGGCTGCGGCGTTGTCTGAACGTGATATCCCTGGCGCGCGCAATGGTAGATGGCATCCGGGTTGACCGCTGCCATCATCATCTGCGGGCCACCCGGGTTCATCGGGCGCGGCATCACGGTGATCGGGCCGAATTTGTAATATTTGCCGTCCCACGAGACTTCCTCCTCATTCAGAAGCGCGCGCAGAACCGCCAGTGATTCATCGAACCTCTCGCGGGTCTCGCTCATCGGAATGCCGAGATTTTCCATCTCATAGGGGAAATTGCCGCGTCCCACACCAAGCAACAGGCGTCCTTCGGTGAAGATGTCGGCGACAACCACCTCGCCGGCGAACACCCGCATATCGCGGATCGGCAGGATGGTGATGGCGGTGATAATCTTGATCTGTTCGGTATGCGCGGCGATCTTGACCGCGAACTGCAGTGGCGCCGGCATCATCAGGCAGTTCATCAGATGATGTTCGGTGATGGTAACCGAATCAAAACCCAGCCTGTCGGCAAGCATCGCCTGGGCCAGCATGTCCTGATAGACACGGTCGCCACCATACGCCTTGTCGGGATAGTCCGCCGATAGCTGAATACTGAATTTCATTGATCCCCCTGACAAGCTCTCCCCAGACCTGTCAAGGTTTAGACTATACTTAATTTTCGGTTACGCCAACAAGAAAGGCAATCCGTCTAAACAGTGTCAGCGGCAGCCTTAGCAGGACGCAGACCACCAATGGATCCGCGCGCCACATATTCCGCCACGACGAGAGATATCAACCAGCCGGAAGTAACCGCCGTGGCAATGCCGAACCAGACACCCATGACACCGAAATCATAAATTACCACATAGACATAAACGAAAAAGGCAACACCGAAAGCCTGTCTGTAAGCCCCGATCCAGAATGTCCAGATGGGACGTTTGAGCGCCTGCAGGAACGAGTTGATGGCAAACAGCATCATGTAGATTGGCAGGATAAACCCATCGACACGAAGATAGCTGACGCCGATCCTGATCACCTCCGGATCATCGGTGAAGGTGCGCATCAGCAAGGGTGAGGCAAAGAACAGAATCGGACAGGCAACAGCCATGAACATCCAGCCGAACTTCCAGCAGACAAACAGCGCCTGGCGCACGCGGTCGTGCTGTCCGGCCCCGAAATTCTGCGCCGCGATCGGCAGCAATGCGCCGGTCAGACCAAACACCGGCAGCAGGAACAGCTGTTCGACTCGCAGCGCGACGCCGTAAGCCGCCACCGCCGAGGTGCCGAAACTCTTCAGATAGAACTGCACGATGAAACCTGCCGACATCATCACGAACATGGTCATCGTCACCGGCAGCATCTGCCGCGCGATGGCGCCGTAGGTCCCCATCTCCGGCCGAAAACAGGCCCACGTGACGCGATCCATAAGATCGGTCCTGAACAACCGCCAGATCACATAGACCATGATCCCGGTCTGGCTGATGACGGTGGACACGGCGATGCCGTCAAATCCCATCCCGCCCCAGATCCCGGGGATACCGAAGACCAACAGCGGATTGAGCGCGATATTGGCGAAAAAAGCGGCAATCTGGCCATGCTGCATCGACACAGTGTCACCTTGTGATTGCAGCAATCCGTTGACGCCAAAAGCCAACACAAATCCAGGCATGGCAAGAATAAGAACCCGCAAATAGCGCGTGCCGGCATCGCGATACGCGCCTTCGGTCGAGACAAGCTTGATCAGCTCCGGCCCGATAAACCAGGCCGCCACCATCAAAACAAGGCTGATGATGATGCCAAACCCGATGCCACGCGCGGCGACGATGCGCGCCTCCTCATCCTTCTTCGCGCCGATGGCATTGCCGACCAACGCCGTCATCGCCGATGACAGGCCGAACCCGAAAGTGATGAACAGGAAAAACGCCTGAAAGGAAATGGCAAGGCCGGCCTGTGCGGCGGTACCGATCAACCCGGCAAAGAAGACATCGACAACATTATACAGCGTGGTGAACACCATACCGATGGCCGCGGGAACAGCCAGTCGCCGGAAATGAAGGGCGAGCGAGCCCTCGGTCAGATCATAGGTACGCGCCATGTAAAGGGACCTCGGCCATCGTCGGATTGTCGGGCGGATTGGCGGGCGGATTGTCGGGCGTATTATCGGGGCGAGAGGCGTTGTCGTGACAATCCGCAGAACGGGGCAGACTATGCGCCCGGGCCGAAAAAAAGTCCATGTCAGCCAGTGGGGCTATTCGGCCGGAAGCCGGTCAAGCCGCTGCGAGTCCGCCTGAATGGGCAGAATGGCCCCGGCCACGACAACCAGCAGGGCCAGCGCACTCATCAGGCTGAACAGCACCGCCATCTGATACCCCGCCTGCAGAATGGCGCCGCAGATCGGCAACACCGACGCGCCGATGGTGAGATTGATCATGAATTTCACGCTCAGCACCCGCGCCCGCCAACTGTCCGGGACATAGCGCGACAGGATGGTGTCGGTAATCGGGATCTGCCCGAAGACAAAACACATCGCGATCAACATGGCGAAGAACAGCGCGTAATCGGTAAAGCGCGCTGCCAGCGCGACAAAGATCACCTGCCCGATGCCAATCGCAAACAACACCCATTTTGGCGCCACACGGTCGATCAACCAGCCGACCCCGACCTGGGTAAAGGAGGCCACCGCATAGACAATCGAGGCCAGCAGTCCGGTTATCGCCACCGAGGTCGAAATATTCGGCAACGAAATCTCGAAATAGCGCGGCACAACAAAGGTCATCGCGCCGAAAATGAACCCGCCACTTGCCGTCGACAACAGCATTGCGCCAAGCGCCAACCGCCAGCCCGGCGCAAAACCCATCGCCAGCTTGGTGCCGGACGTTGCCTTGGGTGCCGCCTCTTCGGCAAGCGCCATGATGAAGACAATGCCATAGCCGATACAGAACAGACCGGAGGTAACAAAACACAGCCGCCAGTCACCAACGGTCAGCAGCAGGCCGATGATCAGCGGCGCCGCTGCCACCCCCATATTGCCGAAAACGCCATTGATGCCAAGGCGCAGGCCGATGCTGCGGTTGCTCTTGATCAGCATGGCGATGCCGACCGGATGATAGATCGCCGCGAACACACCAATCAGGCCAATCGCCGCGCCAAGCTGCCAGACAGATTGCGCGAGGCCAGCGAGGATCGCGGCAATGCCGATCCCGAAATGATAGACAACCATCAGCAACGAGCGCGAATAGCGGTCGGCAAGCTGTGCGGCGACCGGTGCCATACCCCCGAACAGGACAAACCCGGCGACGCCATAGACGATGATTTCCTCATAGCTCAAGCCGAAATAACGGCCGGCATCATAGGCCGCCTTGGCAAAGACAAGCATGATGAAATGGTCAAGAAAATGACTGATATTCAGATAGATATCTGAAATCGTCTTTGACCTGATTGAATTTGCTACACGCATTCTACCCTGCCTGTTTTGCTCTCATGCCATGCGCTGCCCAGTGCCGCGCCGCGGTGTCTCACCCCTGTGCATATTCGCATGGCCAGATTATCACATGGATGAAAAATCGCCCGGTCGAGCTAATTGCCTCAGGGCGAGATTGTCTGTAGCGTCGAGGGCTGTTGAAAGGAAGTCAAGCCATGGAATGTTGCGGCCCGGGATATGCAAGCCCGCGCGAGGCGATGAAAGCCCCGCGCGAAGATATTCTCTATACAATCGCCATCTATACAGGCACCGGCATTCAAAAGCCGGATTACCTGTGTACCATCGACGCCGACCCGGACAGCCCGACCTATTCCAAGGTCATCCACCGGCTGGAAATGCCGGGTATCGGCGATGAGCTGCATCATATGGGCTGGAACGCCTGTTCCTCCTGCTTTGATGATGATTCGATGAGCCGCAGCTATCTGCTGGTGCCCGGCGTCCGGTCATCGAACATCCATGTGGTTGACACCGCCACCGACCCCCGCGCGCCGCGCTTGTTCAAGACCATCGAGGGTGCTGAAATCAAGTCGAAAACCGATCTGTCGGCGCCGCATACCGTGCATTGCCTCGGCTCTGAGATCATCATCTCGATGCTTGGCAACGCAAAGGGGGAGGCCCCCGGCGGCTACCTCCATCTGAACCGGGATTTCGAGATTCTGGGACGCTGGGAAAATTCGATGGGCGACATCCCGTTCGGCTATGATTTCTGGTACCAGCCGCGCCACAATGTGATGGTGTCATCCGAATGGGCGGCACCAAACACATTCATGCCCGGCTTTGACCTTGAGGAAGTCGGTCACCTGAAATATGGCCGCCGCCTGCATCTCTGGGATTTCGAGAAGAAGGAGCCGAAACAGACCTTCTATCTCGGTGAGGACGGGCTGATCCCGCTTGAGGTGCGTTTCCACCATGACCCGGACAGCACCCACGGCTTTTGCGGCGCGGCATTGTCGTCAAACATCATTCACTGGTGGCAGGACGCATCCGGCGACTGGCAGTGGGAGAAGATCATCGATGTCGATAACGAACCGCATCCCGAATGGCCGATCCCGGTCCCCGGGGTGATCACGGTGATCCTGCTGTCGATGGATGACAGGTTCCTCTATTTCTGCAACTGGCTGCATGGCGATATCCGGCAATATGACATCTCCGACCCGCATAATCCGAAATTGACAGGCCAGGTCTGGATGGGCGGGCTTCTCGGCAAGGCACCTGAGGTGAACGGCCTGCAAATCACCGGCGGACCGCAGATGATCCAGCTGTCGCTTGATGGCAAACGGCTCTATGTCACCACCTCGCTGTTCAGCACTTGGGACAACCAGTTCTATCCGGAGATCCGCACCAATGGCGGCTGCATGCTGATGGTGAATTGCGACACCGAAACCGGCGGTATGGCAATCGATCCTGATTTCGCGGTTGATTTCGGCAAGGAGCCGAACGGCCCCTCGCGGTGCCATGAAACCCGCTATCCGGGCGGTGACTGCACAAGCGATATCTGGCTATGACGACAGTCACTCTCGCCAATCGGGATAACGCAACCTTTGAGGTCGCCGGGCGGCGTCCGCTGCTTGATGAACTGCGTGATCAGGGTGTCGATCTTCCCTTCGGGTGCAAATATGGCGGCTGTATCACCTGTGCGGCGAAGCTGATCGATGGCGAGATTGACCAGCGCGCGCAGGTGGCGCTGAACAACAGGCAGATTGCGGATGGATATGTTATCCTGTGCGTGGCGCGGGCG
>CBFHNZ010000050.1:0-323 GCA_965657415.1 Puniceispirillaceae bacterium (SeqCode)
CACTTACACATTGCGGGTAGGCCTGATAGACCATATCTGTAATCAATGCCCTGATTTCACCCTTCGCAGGTGCTGCTGACGCTGTGTTCGCTGCTGCTAACAGCATGATGTATGCGACCAATGTCGCGATTGAGTAGAGGGCCAACTCTTCGCCGCTGGCAACCTCCATCGGCAGGAACTTGGCTGCGTCAGATACATCTGTAGAAGCCACGCTTGCGATACAGATGATGGTTTATTTGACCTACCATGCGACCTACCCAATTCAGCAGTGATTGACTAACTGCTTGAATCAAGGTGCTTTATGGGCGGTGAAACACGGTAAA
>CBFHNZ010000050.1:333-15648 GCA_965657415.1 Puniceispirillaceae bacterium (SeqCode)
TCATCCTGTACGTCACCTGACCTGTTAGCACATGAATATGCCTACATATCAACTGCATACATGAGGTGAGTGGTGCCCGGGGGCGGATTCGAACCACCGACACGCGGATTTTCAATCCGCTGCTCTACCAACTGAGCTACCCGGGCTCCGGCAGGTGCATTTTACCTGCAGAACACTGTCAGAGCGACAGCAGGCAACGGTATAGCGGCCTGCCTGCGGCCTGTCCAGCCGGAAAAACCGACCTGCTAGGTGCCGCCGGTCAGACATCTTCCTCGGGACGTGACTTCATCGCGGCAAGTGCTTCAACAATTGTGTCATCTGCCGATTCAACAGCCGGAATGGCATAGCTTTCCTGAAACCAGCGGCCAAGATCGATATCCGCACAGCGGCGCGAGCAGAAGGGTCGCGGGCTGCGGCCACCTTTCGGCGCGCGCGGCGCGGCCGGCGCACCGCAGGTCGGGCATGTCAGGCTGTCAGCCGGTGATGTCATCGCGCTGGCTCCCGCAGGGTAGCACTCAGGACCCCAGACGAAACAACAGGCGTTACCGGCCTGTCAAGCGAGGCCAGCGCTGTCGCCCCCGGCCCCTTCAGCCATGCGGCCATGTCCGCCGACAGTTCGATGACAGGCGCCGCCAGCGCCGGCTGGCGGGCAATGCGGCGCAGCACCGCCAGCACCGGGGCGGCGATCGGATCAGCCTCATAGCTGGCCGGCCCGGCGCGGCCATGCGGCAGCCTGACCTCCAGCATACCGGCCGGTGTGCGCCCGACCCATTCGGGATGACGCGGATCGGCACCCAGCGCGGCGACAAGGTCGGCATCCAGCTGTTTGCGAATGGCCGGGTTCATGCGGGGCAGATCAATGGTCACCAGCCCACCTATCTGGCGGAGGCGAAGCTGCGAGGCGATGGCGGCTGGCGCGGCGGCGAGCAACGATTCAAAGCTGCCACCGCCGCTGTCCAGGTCAATCGCCGTCAGCGCACGCGTTGGCTCAATCCACATTCGCCCACCGCTGGCAAACTGCACCTGCGGATCGCGCACCGCAGCAATCATCTCATCCCAGGCTTCATCAAACATCACATGCGTGTCCGGCCCGGTTTCAACAATCGGCACATCAACAAGCAGGCGCCGGATCCGCGCCACCAATCCTCCGCCATCAAAGATACAGCCCGGCGTTGGCTGGCTTTGTGCGGTCTGTTGCCATTCATCGATCAGTGACCGGCAGGCCCCCGCCAGGTCGTCATTCCGGGCGGCAGTACGGCGCAGGATCACACCGAACTCCCCGGCATCGGCAGGATAACTCGGCAGATTGACCGTCAGGTTGGCTGTCAGGCTGGCAACCACACGCTCATCAGGCTTGGCATCAAGATGGCGCGACATCGCAATGCCGGTCTCGCCAGGCAGCAGCACGAGATCGCGCCCGACCAACCGTGCGCCGGTGACGGCCTGCCAGGGCTTGTCCTCGCGCGGCGCGGCGATGATGGTGATGATCGCCAACCCGCCTGCCTGCAGCGCATCCCGCCGGGCGGCCCGAACCGAGACAGGCGTGCCATCGGCCAACCGGGCCATCGCCCGGCCCTGCACCGGAAACACGCGGTCGATTTTCACCGTGTGAACGCTGCCGGTCAGGTCGGGTGCATGCGCCTGATCCTGCCAGGCTTCAATCACCGCTCCACCTTCCATCAGCATGGCGCGGGTCTGTCCCGGCGCAATATCGACCAGAACCTGGGGCAGAATCTGGGGCAGAACCTGGGGCGTGCCACCCATGGTCACGCCCTCACGCCATTACCGCGAAGCATCGCTGCAATGTCATAGAGGCTGAAGCCGACAATATTGGAATAGGAACCGTCGATATGCCTGATCAGTGCCGCTGCCGGCCCCTGAATGGCATAGCCGCCAGCCTTGCCCTGCCAGTCGCCGGTGCCGATATAGCTGTCGATCTCATCGGCGGTCACCCGTTTCATCGTCACCCGGCTTGTCACAAGACGGCTGACAATCCGGCCACCCGCCAGGCGAAGCGCGATCGCGCCAAGAACCCGGTGCCGACGCCCCGACAAAAGATCCAGGCAGCGCCGTGCCTCGATTTCGCTCTCGGCTTTGGGCAGAATCATCCGCCCGCGTGCCACCACCGTGTCGCCGGCAAGGACAACCGCGCCTTCTGGCAGATCGAAATTACCAGCGGCGATTGCCTTTTCATACGCCATGCGGCGCGCATAATCGGCGGGCAGTTCGCCACGATGCGGGGTTTCATCAATATCGGTGGCAAGAACCTGGTCGGGGACAATTCCGATCTGCGCCAGCAGGTCAAGACGACGCGGCGAGGCCGAAGCAAGAACCAGCTTGGGTCTGCTGCTGTTCATCCGGCCCTCCACGGCTGCCATACATGGCTGGCAGGGATCAGCCAGTCTTACTTGAAACGGAACGTGATCCGGCCCTTGGTCAGATCATAGGGGGTCATTTCGACATTGACCCGGTCACCGGCGAGGATGCGGATGCGGTTCTTGCGCATCTTGCCGCTGGTATGGGCCAGCACCTCATGGTCGTTGTCGAGCTTCACCCGAAACATTGCGTTCGGAAGCAGTTCGGCAACTGTCCCCGAGAATTCGATAACGCCTTCTTTGGCCATAATCACCTGTCCGCGTTGGTTTTGCGACTTAGAGATGACCAAAAATCATGCAAAGGTCAAGTCTCGCCGGATTTCTCGTCGGCCCCGTCATCGGGAAGATAGGTCGCCAGCTTGCCAGCGATGTCATCACGGACCGCGCGATAAGCGCGCAACCTCTCCTCGCGGGAGCCTTGCAGACCGGCAAGATTGTCGACCGGCCAGTACAGTGTCGCGCAGTCAATATTGCGGGTGATGTCCTGCGCCCGGGCATGCGCCTCCGGCGAGAAGGAAATGATCACATCATAGAAGTCGCAATCCAGGTCGTTGAACCCCTTTGGCTGGTGCGATTCCAGATCAAGCTCTATCTCGGCCATCACGGCAATCGCGAACCCGTCGGGTTGGCCCGGGGCAACGCCGCAGGAATCGGCAAAGATGCGGCCTGGAAACCGCGCCTTGACCATGGCTTCGGCCATTGCCGAGCGCACCGCGTTGATGTTGCAGGCAAACAGGATTGAACTGACATTCTGCGCAGGTTCGATCACCTCACCGGCGGATGTCGCCTTGTTGTTGTCTTCATTCTGGCCCATTGGTTCTTGTCCCTGTTGTCTCGGCTAGCGCGCCTGCAGAACGCAGATCAGTGTAAACAGGCGCCGTGAGGTCATCTCATCGGTTGCCACCCGTCCGTCGAGGCGGCTTTGCAGAATATCGGCACCTTCATTGTGAAGCGCGCGCCGCCCCATATCGATAGCCTGGATCTGCGACGGCGATTTCGTACGGATTGCCTCGTAATAGGTGTCGCAGACATGGAAATAATCGCGCATGACCCGGCGCAGCGGGCCAAGCGCCATATAGAACTGACTAAGCTCACTGTCCGCATCATTGCGGATGTCGAATCGGATATGCCGCCCCTCGGCACGAAGATAGAGATGAAAAGGCCCCGCAAGCAGTGCGCCGGCCTGATCGACAAGGGCAAAGCTGTTATCCTCGAGGATATCATAAATGGCGATGGCGCGTTCATGCTCGGCTTCGGCAGATCGGCGCGGCGCGGCGGTCTCGTCAAGCTCGATCCTGACGAGTCGATGGGCGGGCTCCATAATCCCGCGATCACCCATGCGCTCGTCATCTGCCATCCTAGCCTCGCGCGTTCATCCTGATGGTCATCGACAGCGCATGTGCGCCAAGCCCCTCGGCATTCGCCAGTGCAATGCCGGCCGGCGCGATGCGGCCAAAGCTGGAGGCGTCACATTCGACGGTTGTCGTGCGCTTCATGAAATCCGCCACACCAAGCCCGGAGGAGAACCGTGCCGTGCGGGCGGTCGGCAGCACATGATTGGGACCAGCCACATAATCGCCAATGGCCTCTGGCGTGTAACGGCCAAGGAAGATCGCCCCAGCATGCCGGATTTCGGACATCCAGCGGCGCGGCTCCTCAACCGCCAGTTCCAGATGTTCAGCCGCGATACGGTTGGCAAGCGTCGGCATGTTCTGCATCGAATCCACGGTGATGATAGCGCCATTATCCTGCCATGACTGGCCGGCGACAGCGGCGCGGTCAAGCGTCTTCAGCGTCGTGGCGACAGCCGCCTCGACAGCGTCGGCAAAATCGGCATCATCGGTAATCAGGATGGCCTGCGCCGCCTCGTCATGTTCGGCCTGTGACAGCAAATCGGCGGCAATCCAGGCCGGGTCATTGCTGTTGTCGGCAATCACCAGGATTTCCGACGGGCCAGCGATGGAATCAATGCCGACCGTGCCATAGACCTGCCGCTTTGCCGCCGCGACATAGGCATTGCCGGGGCCGACAATCTTGTCGACCGGCCGGATGCTGTCAGTGCCATAGGCCAGCGCCGCGATGGCCTGCGCCCCGCCAACGCGCCAGATTTCCGTCACCCCGGCAATGGCGGCGGCGGCCAGAACCATCGGGCTGACGAACCCGCCCGGCGCCGGCACGACGATCACGCGGCGTTCCACCCCCGCCACGGCGGCCGGGATGGCGTTCATCAGAACCGATGACGGGTAGGCAGCCTTGCCGCCGGGGACATAAAGACCCGCCGCATCAACCGGAGAATAGCGCATGCCAAGTCCGACCCCATCCTCGTCGGTAACTTCGAAGCCCTGCGGCATCTGGCGTTCATGGAAGGCGCGGATGCGCGCCGCGGCGGTTTCCAGTGCCTGGCGCAGCTCATCACTCAGGTCGGCGAGCGCCGCGTCAATCTCAGCCTGCGGGACGGCAAGATCCGCCACGCTGTCAGCTGCAAGACCATCGAACCGCGCCGTCAGCTCCAACAATGCCGCATCCCCGCGCGACCTCACATCGGCAAGGATCGTCGCCACCGTGGTGGCAACATCGACCGTCGCCTCGCGCTTCGATGCCAGAAGCGCGGCGAATGCACCCTCGAAATCCGCCTGCCGGTTGTCGAGTCTAACCGCCATTAATCGTCCCTTTCGCCCGTATCCGGACACATGCTGTCCGGCCGACATCACTATGCCAGCCTGTAATCTTTCCGGGAAATGTTCCACTCTGGAAGGTTTAACGCCAAAAAGGCGGCAAAATCAATCGTCGCACAGGCATCGTCGCACAGGCAGGTCAGGGCGTCTGGTCGTCGTTGTGCGACGGCAGGTGCGGCGTCGGGCGACCCTCATCCAGATCCTCGGCAAGGATCAACAGGCTGTCAGCATCAAGACGCACCGAAACCCCGCCAGAGAACAGCATCTCGACATTGGCGCCATCTTCAGTGGTGCCAGCAGTGATCGCCAGCAGACTGAACAGCGCGCCACGCCGGGAGGCCGGCATACCGGCAGTCCGGACCCGTTCGATGCCATGAATCTGGACGCCGCACAGCTGGCGTTCATAAACCGGTGCGCCGGAATCGGTGGTGACCCCCGCAACCGCCGGCCGGTCCCAGCAAAAGCGGTTTGCCACCATGACGAATCGCCTTCCGCGCCGGTCAAAGATCATGTCCTCGCCAGGAATGATCGCATCCTGAAGAAGTGCCGAAAGGACCTCGACATCCTCGGTTGAAACAGCACGAAGCCGCAACCTGCCAGCACTGAAGTCATGCCGTTTCGCAGGCATCGTCAGCCCCCGACCCGTTGCATGCGCGCACCGCACTGGCCAAGCCTTGTCTCAAGATCGGCATAGCCACGGTCAAGATGGTAGATCCGGCTGACCTCGGTCGTGCCTTTTGTTGCCAGTGCCGCCAGCACAAGCGATACCGAGGCGCGCAGATCGGTGGCCATCACCGGTGCCGGTGTCAGGGCCGGGCGTCCGCGCACCATTGCCACGCCGCCATCAACCTGAATGTCGGCTCCCATGCGCATCAGTTCGGGAACATGCATGAACCTGTTCTCGAACACGGTCTCGGAAATGCGCGATGATCCGTCAGCCAGACACATCAATGCCATGAACTGGGCCTGCAGGTCGGTCGGAAAGCCGGGAAACGGGTCGGTGGTGATATCGGCGGCGCGCGTCGTGCCATTTGCCGCGATCCGGATGCTGTCCGCGCCGGCGGTGATGCTGGCACCGGTATCGCGCAGGATATCAAGCAGCGAATCAAGATGCCGCGGCTGCGCGCGTGACAGTGTCAGGTCGCCGCCGGTGATCAACGCCGCGATGGCAAAGGTGCCGGCCTCAATCCGGTCGGGTATCACCGCATGCGTGGCATCACCAAGCCGGTCAACGCCCTCGACAGTGATGGTGTCGGTGCCATGGCCGGAAATCCGTGCGCCCATCGCAATCAGACATTCCGCCAGATCGCTGATTTCAGGCTCGCGGGCCACATTCACAAGCTCGGAGGTCCCCTTGGCGAGGCTTGCCGCGATCAGGGCGTTTTCGGTGGCACCGACCGACACCATCGGGAACACCACGCGGGCACCTGTCAGCCCGTCCGGCGCGCGCGCCTGGATATAGCCGTCGGCAAGCTCGACAATGGCGCCAAGCGCCTGCATGGCGCGGATATGGAGATCAACCGGCCGGGTGCCGATGGCACAGCCGCCGGGAAGCGACACACGGGCCTGGCCATGGCGCGCCAGAAGCGGCCCCAGAACCAGTATCGAGGCCCGCATCTTGCGGACCAGATCATAGGGCGCGTCGACATCCGTCACATCGCCGGATATTGTCACAGTGTCGCCATCACGCCCCACATCAAGACCGTGATTTGCCAGCAGGACTTCCATTGACCTTGTATCGACGAGGTCGGGAACATTGGTCAGGCGCAACGTCCCGTCAGTGACAAGTCCCGCCGCCATCAGCGGCAACGCTGCGTTCTTGGCTCCGCTGATGGCAATCTCGCCGGTCAGCGGCACCCCACCGTCAATCTTCAGCCTGTCCATGATCCTGCTCCGCCCTTTTTGATGGTTGCGCTGCCGCCTTCACACTGCCCTGATGCTGCACCCGATCATCCCCGCCAGTGCGGCGGGCCCGCGACTGTGCCTTGCGACGATGCAAATTGGCACGCAGCGCCTGCGCCAACCGTTCTTCCCGGTCATTATTTGATGTATCATTTGTCATTTATCTATTTGTCATTTACCGGTTTTGCCACCGCTTGGCTCTGCCCTGACAACCAACCACCGGTTCCCATACCGCCACTGATGTGACCCGTCCTTTGCCCCTTTCGGACTGTATCACCCAAAGCCGACGGTCCGGCAATGGCAAATGCAATCATTACGGGACCAACGCCGACACCTGTTGATCAACTACACTGGATAGTCATTAAGGACATATTGTGGCGGCGGAAAGGCGGCTTTAGACTGCGCGCCAGACGATCAGGGAGACAGATGCGATGGCAACCGCAATGCGTGCCAGAGTGAAACGCCTGTGGCTGCCGGTGCTTCTTGTCGGCGGCCTCGGTCTGTTCCTTGCGCTTGGCGGGCGTCACATTCTCAGCTGGCAGAGCATCGCGCAGTATTATGGCGCGCTGACCGCAGCAACAGAAGCCAATCTGTTGCTTGCCGCTATCGCCTTTCTTGGCGTCTATATCGTCGCCGTCGCGTTTTCGCTGCCGATCGCCCTTCCCCTGACGCTGACCGGCGGCGCGCTGTTCGGATGGGGCGCTGTCGGGCTTGTCCTGGTTGGCGCAACCGCTGGCGCGGCGGTGGTGTTCATTGCTGCCCGGACGGCCTTTGCCGATCTGGCGCGCCAACGCGCCGGCCCGTTTGTCAAGCGGCTCGAGGACGGCTTCTCGCGCAATGCATTTGCCTATCTTCTGGCGCTGCGCCTGATCCCGGCGGCACCGTTCTGGGTGGTCAATATCGTGCCGGCTCTGACCCGCATGAAGCTTGGCAGCTTTATCCTGGCAACCTTTATCGGAATCGCGCCCGGCACGATTGTCTTCATATCTGTTGGCCGCGGGTTTGATCACATCCTAGGAACCGGCACGGTGCCGGACCTGCAGGTGCTGAGTTCACCTTCCATCCTCGGCCCCTTGGCGGCGCTTGGCCTGCTGGCCGTGCTGCCGGTGATATGGCGGCGCGTGCGGGACGCCCGCCGGAACGGGGCATCCTGATGAAACATATCACCACTGACATCTGCATCATCGGCGCCGGATCGGGGGGCCTCAGCGTTGCCGCCGGGGCGGCGCAGATGGGCGCGCGGGTGGTGCTGTTCGAGGCCGACAGGATGGGCGGTGACTGTCTGAACAGCGGCTGTGTGCCATCAAAAGCGCTGCTGGCCGCGGCGAAGGCCGCCCATCAGGCGAAAGGCAATCCGGCGATGGGCGTGATCGGCGCGCCGCCAACGGTGGATTTCGCAGCGGTGAAGGCGCATGTCGCCACCACCATCGCCACCATTGCGCCGCATGATTCGGTTGCGCGCTTTACCGGCCTTGGCGTCACGGTGATCGAGGAACGGGCGCGTTTCATCGCGCCGCGACGGGTGCAGTCCGATACCGTCGAGGTCACGGCGAAATTCTTTGTCATCGCCACCGGTTCAACCGCCATCGTGCCGCCGATCCCTGGGCTCGACAGCCTGCCATTCCATACCAATGAGACAATCTTCGGTGATTCCGAAAGGCCGGATCATCTGGCGATCATCGGCGGCGGGCCCATCGGCGTTGAGATGGCGCAGGCGCATCGCCGCCTTGGCTGCCGGGTGACGCTGATCGAGGCGGCAACAATCATGGCAAAGGATGACCCGGATATACGCGCCATCCTGGTGGCGCGGCTTCGCGACGAGGGAGTTGAGATCATCGAGGGTGTTGGCGTGACCAACGCTGGCAGCAAGGCGGGCGCGCTGATCCTGACGCTGGAAGATGGGCGGAAAATTGAGGCAAGCCATATTCTGGTCGCCGCCGGCCGTCGCCCTGCGGTCACCGATCTCGGGCTGGAGGCTGCCGGCATTGCCACCGGTCGCACCGGCATCATCACCGATGCGCGGCTGCGGACCAGCGACAGACGGGTCTTTGCCATCGGCGATGTGACCGGACGCCCGCAATTCACCCATATCGCCGGCTATCATGCCGGCATCGTGATCCGCAACATGCTGTTCCGGCTGCCGGCCAGGATCGACGAGACACACACCCCGTGGGTAACCTATACCGACCCTGAGCTGGCGCATGTCGGACTTGGCGAGAGCGCCGCCGTGGCGGCCTGGGGGGCGGCCAAAATCCGTACCCAGAGCGTCCCGCTGACCGGCAATGACCGTGCCGTGGCCGAGCGCCGAACCGAAGGCATAGTCAAGATCGTGACGCATCGCAATGGCCGAATCCTCGGCGCGACCATCCTCGCACCGCAGGCCGGCGAGATGATCCTTGCCTGGTCACTGGCCATCGGCACGCGCCGCAAGATCGCCAGCATGGCCGGCGTCATCGCGCCCTACCCGACTTTTGGCGATGCCAGCAAGCGCGCCGCCGGTGCGTTCTTCACCGCCACGCTGTTCAGCCGCCGCACCCGCGCCATCGTGCGCTGGCTGCTGAAGCTGTGAGCGCCGGCACCGAACGATTGGCCCGACATGGCCGGCCAGACTTGGCCGCCCCACCGGCCAAAAACGCACTTGCCATGGCGTCATGATCTCGTGTAAGTGAGGCGCGTCGATGGAAATGCTGCCATAGCTCCAGCGGTAGAGCGCACCCTTGGTAAGGGTGAGGTCGCGTGTTCGAATCACGCTGGCAGCACCATCGGACTCCTTAACCACCTGAATATGAAGCATATTCTGTGCAACAGACAGGCTGTGTGAAAGGGAATGAGAAAGAAATATGCGAACCAGCACGTGATGAATCATGATGGCATCGCATGGGCGTCATCGAATGAGATGCCCAATGCGTGGCATGACCCGGTAGATCACATCACTGGAGCCAAATAAAACTGTTCTGTTAATAGCTAACCGTCGGAAACTGACAATTTATCAGTTATCGGCCTACTCAATCCGTTTACAAAAGGGTTGATGGACTACTGGACAAATTCTGTCCCAAATTGTATCCAAAATTTTGGGGGACAAGTTGATAGACTTAGAAATTTGAGCCGCCATGTTTTTTGTTAGAGTCCTGATTGTCATTTCCGCTATATGCTTTTCATCACAGGCGTTCAGCAAAAACTGGAATGTCAATGGTGGCGGAAAAACCTTCGATACCAGCGAAGTGGACGCAATTGAAGCTGACCTTCCTCAACAATTTGAATTTGCGCAAGATTTTTTTGTGGATAATATCCAAAATCAGACTTGTGTTGTCGATGGAGACGTTGAGAAAAGATTTGAATCAACCAGCAAATTTTTGAAGGTCTCTCCAGATGACATGTATTCCAAAAGTACCAGTTTGACGATTGCTTTTGAATATATCGCACAACCATTGCACGATTTGCTCGCCAACGTTTACACAGCCAAATCTAATGGTGATTTGGACTTGCAAAAACGATTGGCTGGTCAGGTGGTGGCAATGGCAGAGGCCAAAGTTATGGCCAGCTGGATGGACTGGAAACGAGCGACTAAATCCGGGAATAGCTGTTGGAAATCTGCTGGTTCAAAATGTCCAATGCATTATCCGGAAATAGTGCAAGCCGCTGCCGGCGGTTTAATGATGTCTGCAATTTATCTCAGGGAACATTTTTCCGAGAGTGATAAGCAGACTTTGAACTCTTATTTCGACCTGATGCATGAAAAGTTCATCGAGCCGTTGGCAACGCAGCCGGCAAAATCTGGGTTTACGGCTAACGCCAATGGTGGGTTTAGCAATTTGGCTTATGCTGCTTGGCGGAAAGACGCTGCCTTGTTTCGCCGAGAGCTGGCCTTTCGGACCTGGCAGATGCAACGAATGATAACTGACGAAGGGTTTATTGAAGGCAATAGCTGGCGAGGTGTTCGGGATTATTGGTATCATACCTTCGGCGCTGATCAGATGTATTCCTATGCCTTGTTGGCACGGAGCAATGGCGTCGATCTTTTCTCACATCCCCTGCTGAAAACCAAGTTTCGTGCGCTGGCAGAAGCCACATTGATGGGAAATCAGAGTAAAGAAGAATTCTCTAGCAAAGGTTACAAAGGCAGCAATTACACAAAGAAGAAAAGCAAGGCCCGTCCACATGTTCATCAAGAGGCACTGAATCTTGCTTCTATTTTGCACCATGAATTTGGTATCGACCTTCAGCTTGAGCCAGATTTTTTTAAGCGTAAAACCAACAAAGTTAATATTGCTGTTGGGTTCAATTCGTCCTGTGTATACGGCTTTGATGAAAACTACCAAGATCCAGTGCCGACTACTATCACGCCCTTGATTGGTGATGATTACAAAGGCCAAGTTTATCAATGCAATTTTTACCTGCAGAAATCAGGTCATAACGACCAAGGCAAGCCATTTGGATATTTTCAAGCCGATGGCACTCTTAACGTGCAAGACGGATTTTTGATCATCCGGGACGTTAATTGGAACAAAGGCAGAAGAGGGATGAAGCGGGTTCCGAATGAAAGGCTTCTCCATGAAACGATGTCTTTAGGCGTTCGTGATGGAGGAATTTTGATTGGTGAGTTCACCACCTATTCTGGTCGCGACGCAAAACATAACACGACCTACCAAACAAACGGGAATTACTCTTTCAAACGGGCCAGAGGCGCTGAATTTGATTTGGAAGGGGAGCATCATTTCATCCATCCAATTCCACATATCCGTCCGTATCCCGACATCATGGACTTGGTTATTACTGGGTGTCGTTAATAGGTGGCATCAATAAATTCAGGACGAATCGGCACGATTGCATCCTGTCCAATGCCAAGTCTTTATTTTCCATATCATTGGTTGATAAACGAAAGTTGATCAACTTAATGGTCAGTTAACTCTACACAACCGAATGTCAGGGGAGCGATCAATCACTGGCAGCACGCTGGCAGCATGATGTTTTCGGGATGCCTTTATCAGGACGCTGGACTCAGGCCCCCAGCTGCGCGGTCAATCCGCCATCGATCAGCATATCGCCACCGGTGACAAATCCCGCCGCATCAAGGCCGATGCCGCTGGTGCCGGTGACCGCCATCACCTTGCCCGTGAAATCGATATGCATCACCGTTCCCCTCACATCTCGACCAGTTACATCGCAGCCAGCGCCGACACGGCGCGCGCCACACCACGCAACTCGGCAAGCCCCTTCAACCGACCGATGGCGGAATAGCCGGGGTTGGTCTGTTTGCCGATGTCGTCGAGCAGCAGATGGCCGTGGTCGGGTCGCATCGGAATGATGGAGTCCACGCGGCCCTCGGTCCGGCGGCGCGCCTCCTCACGAAGCAAAACCGAAATCAGCGCCACCATATCGACCCCGCCTTCCAGATGATCATCCTCGAAAAAGGCGCCGGACGGCTCAATGGTGACATTCCGCAAATGCGTGAAATGGATACGCGGTGCAAAGGTCCTGGCGATCTCGATCACGTCATTGTCAGACCGTGACCCCAGCGAGCCGGCACACAGTGTGATGCCGTTCGCAGGAGACGGCACAGCGTCGAACACTGCCTGATAGTCCGCGCCGGTCGAGACCACGCGCGGCAGACCGAAAATGGAAAATGGCGGATCATCGGGATGCAGACAGACCCTGGCCCCGCACGCCTCGGCGGCAGGCGCGACCTGTTCAAGAAAGGCAATCAGATTGGCCCGCAGCCCGGCTGCGCCCAGCCCGTCATATTCGGCGATGGCGGCACGGATATCCTCGCGCCCATGCGACAGTTCCGAGCCGGGGAGGCCGGCGATGATCGTGGCTTCAAGACGCTGCTGATCGGCCTCATTCATGCTGGCAAAACGCGCCTCGGCAGCGGCGATCATGGCCGCGTCATAATCGGCCTCGGCAGCGGCGCGGCGCAGAATCAACAGATCATAGAGGGCAAATTCAACCGGATCGAAGCGAAGCGCCAGCCCGCCACGCCGCGTCGGATGGCGAAGCTCGGTGCGCGTCCAGTCGACAACCGGCATGAAGTTATAGCAGATGACGGATATGCCCGCGGCGGCGAGGTTCTGCATGCTCTCGATCCAGGCATCGATATAACGCTGTGCGCGTCCATTCCCAAGCTTGATCGCTGGATGCACTGGAATACTTTCAACAACCGACCATTCGAGGCCGGCCGCCTCGATCACCGCCTTGCGCGCTGCGATATCGCCGGGTTGCCAGACCACGCCAGGCGGCTTGTCATGAAGCGCCGTCACCACGCCATCGGCGCCAGCCTGGCTTATATCGGCACAGCTTACCGGATCATCCGGCCCCAACCACCGCCATGTCTCAAGCATGTGACGCCCCTCCCAAAGACATCAGAGTGCGACAAGACCCGACGCAGATCAATCCGCTTGTTGGGTTGGACGCAGACGTTGCCGAAAGCCGGGCCAATTGAACCGATCTGTATTGCCCCGACAGGGAATATCTGCGGCGAGGCAGCGGCCGACAGGGCCGAGACCGACCGCCTCGCCGGCAACCTGTTCACCCTTAAAACAGGCATTGCCGGCCTCCCCGATAGCCGTTTCACCGGCATCGCGGCCAAAACCGCGTCAGGGTAAGGCCGTTACGCCCGCCCAGCCGCGTCGGCGGCGTTGTCGGTCAGTGCGCCCTTGGCCCGACCGCCCTCATCCGACGCGGCAAAGCCGAAGATCAGCCCGTCCCCCGCCGGGTCAAGCCGCACCTCGACAAGATCACCATCCCCGAACCGGCCTTCCAGAAGCGCCTCGGCAAGCGGGTTCTGCACCGCGTTCTGGATCACCCGCTGCAGTGGGCGGGCACCGAATTGCGGGTCATAGCCACGGGTCGCAAGCCACGCCGCCGCATCATCATCAAGCCGCAGCGTCACCCCGCGTTCGGCAAGGCGGGCCTGCAGCCGTGCGAACTGAATGCTGACAATCGCCCCCATATGGGGCGGCGACAGCCGGTGGAACAGCAACACCTCGTCAAGCCTGTTGAGGAATTCCGGCCGGAAAGTCGATTGCACATCGGCCATCACCTGGTTGCGGGCGACATCGCTGTCCTCGTCATCACCAAGCGCCAGCAGGTGATCGGCCCCAATATTCGAGGTCAGCAGGATGATGGTGTTGGCGAAATCGACCCGCCGCCCCTGGCCATCGGTCAGGTGGCCCTCGTCAAGGACCTGCAGCAGGATGTTGAAAATGTCGGGATGCGCCTTCTCGATCTCGTCGAACAGCACCACCTGATAGGGCCGGCGACGGACCGCCTCGGTCAGGCTGCCGCCCTCCTCATAGCCGACATAGCCCGGCGGCGCGCCGATCAGCCTGGCGACCGAATGTTTCTCCATATATTCCGACATGTCGATGCGCAGCACCGCATCATCCTTGTCGAACAGGAAGGCGGCAAGCGCCTTTGCCATCTCGGTCTTGCCAACACCAGTCGGCCCCAGCATCAGGAAGCTTCCCATCGGCTGGTGCGGATCGGACAGGCCGGCACGTGACCGGCGGGTGGCGTTGGCGACAGCGCTGACAGCCTCTTCCTGGCCGATGATGCGGCGGCCGATCTCGGCCTCCATGGCCAGCAGCTTCTCGCGCTCCCCCTCCAGCATCTTGTCGATCGGAATACCGGTCCAGCTGCTGATCACGGCGGCGATCTGGGCGGCAGTGACCTCTTCATCAACCATCTCGGATTCCGACAGGGCGGACTTGGCCGCGGCCAATTCCTGCTCGATCGCCGGAATGCGTGAATAGGCAAGTTCCGCCGCCTCTTCCAGCCGGCCCTCGCGCTGCGCCACTTCGAGCCGATGACGCGCCTCTTCCTGGTCCTGCTGCAGGCGCCCAACCTCGGCCATCTGGGTCTTCACATCATCCCATTCGGCGGTCAGGGCGGCGGATTTCGCCTCCAGCGCTGTAAGCTCGACAGCGATGGCGTCGAGCCGTTTCCTGGATGCGGCCTGGCTTTCCTTCTGCAGCGCCGCCTGTTCGATCTTCAGCTGGATGATGGCGCGGTCGGTGGCATCAAGTTCGGCTGGCTTGCTGTCGGACTGGATCCGCAGATGACTTGCCGCCTCATCCATAACGTCGATGGCCTTGTCGGGAAGGAAACGTTCGGAAATATAGCGATGCGACAGTTTTGCCGCCGCGATCAGCGCGTCATCGGTGATCCGCACGCCGTGATGAAGCTCGTATTTCTCCTTCAGGCCACGAAGCACGAAAATCGTGTCCTCGACCGTCGGTTCATCGACGAAGACAGGCTGAAATCGCCGCGTCAGCGCCGCGTCCTTTTCGACATATTGCCGGTATTCATCAAGCGTCGTGGCGCCGATACAGCGCAATTCGCCGCGCGCCAGCGCCGGCTTCAAC
>CBFHNZ010000051.1:0-15384 GCA_965657415.1 Puniceispirillaceae bacterium (SeqCode)
CTGGAGGCACTGAAGGCGGCGCAGGTCAGGCTCGGCCAGCAGGTGCGCCAGCTGCTGGGGCGTTACCGCTATAAGTCGGTCGCGGCGGAAGGGTTCGAAGCACCGAGCGTTGTCGTCTGTTTCGCTCCCAATGCCGAGATCAAGACCGGCAAGGCCTTTGCCGAGCAGGGGCTGCAGATTGCTGCCGGGGTGCCGCTGGAATGTGGCGAGCGCGAGGATTACGCTTCATTCAGGATCGGCCTGTTCGGTCTCGACAAGCTCAGCGATCCTGACCGGACGGTGGCGCATCTGGAAACGGCGCTGGAACAGATCCGCGGCCAGAACGCGCCGGCGGCCAGCTAACCTTTTCCGATAGGCAGCCTGGCTAGCGCCACCACCACTGTCATCACCGTCATCACGGCTCTCATCGCCATCGCCATGATCAATGTGGCCTGATGGCGGCGACCTGCTCCCCGACCGGCACTGGCCCGACCGGCACTGCTCCGACCGGCACTGCTCCGACCGGCACTGGCCCGACCGACGCTGGCCCCGATCGGCGCTGGCCATGGCTGGTCCTGCTGGGGTGTTACGGCGTCCTGCATTGCCATGTAATTAATAGCTTTGGCCAAAATGTTTACCGAAATATCATGTCACCGCACTTGCCCGTGACAGCGATCATTTCCCATTCCGCGAGTGTTGTTTTGTCATCTTTCTGTTGATGTGCCGATGGCGCGCGCAGTAGCGCGCCACCGCGGATGTGCGTCTGCATCCAAGATTGAGGAGGAACAAATGACCAACACGACAGATCGTCGCAAATTTCTGGTTGGCGGCGCCATTGCTGGCGTAGCCGTCGGTGCCATAGGTGCTTCGGCACTTCGGTCCCCAGCAAAAAAAGATGAACCGCTGGCCGCCCCTGCCATTGCAAAGAGGGAAACCATAACGCTGAAAATGCAGTCCGGTTGGGGGGGCGGTATCTTTCAGGAGAATGCACAATCCTATGTCGACCGTGTTCATGCCATGGCGGGACCGGCAATCAAGATCGACCTGCTGACCGTCAACTCGGTCGTGAAGACAAGCCAGATGCAGGATGCCGTCCACCGTGGTGTGATCGATGCCGCGCATTACGTGCCAGCTTACTGGTATTCGAAGTCGAAAATTGCGTCTCTGTTCGGCACCGGCCCTTGTTTTGGCTGGTCGTCACAGGAAGTTCTCGGCTGGTGTCATTATGGCGGCGGCATGGAGCTGTTCAATGAACTGCTCGGCAAGCTCAACCTTAACCTTGTTTCTTTTTTCAACAGCCCGATGCCGGCCCAGCCGCTTGGCTGGTTCAAGGAAGAAATCAAGGACACCTCGCAAATGGACGGTCTCAAATACCGGACCGTTGGTCTGGCGGCAGATGTCCTGCTCGAAATGGGTATGTCGGTGGTGCAGCTTCCGGGTGGTGAGATTCAGCCGGCGATGAAATCTGGCCTGATCGATGCTGCGGAATTCAACAACCCGACATCGGACAAGGATTTTGGCATGCAGGATGTGTCCAAGGACTACCACCTTGGCTCGTTCCACCAGTCGCAGGAATTCTTCGAGGTGACTTTCAACAAGGAGAAATATGATGCGATGCCGGCTGAACTTCAGGCCATCCTGAAATATGCCTCGGAGGCCGAAAGCTCGAACTTCTACTGGCATAACACCAAGCGCTACTCGGAAGACCTTGTCAGCCTGCAGAATGACAGCGGTGTTCGCGTTCATCGCACGCCCGACTCGGTCATGGCTGCGCAGCTGAAGGCATGGGACGTGGTCGTGGAGCGATTGTCCGCCGAAGACGACTTCTTCGCCCGCGTCATCGCCTCGCAAAAGGCTTATGCCAAGGACGTAATGAACTATCTGAATCTCAACCAGCCTGATTACCAGCTGGCCTACAGGCACTATTTTGGATAGGTCGCTTCGCCTGATTCCTGGGCCGGAGGTGCGTCCGCGCTTCCGGCGCTTTTCCTGAATCAGAGGCGCTGATGCTGACGAAACTGGTTTACACCATCGAAAGCCTGAGTGTCTGGGTCGGGCGTGCCTTTGGATGGTGTATCCTGATCCTGACATTGTCGGTGTCCTACGAAGTGTTCATGCGTTACGTGCTGAACGCGCCAACAGTCTGGGCATTCGACATGATGGTGCAGATGTATGGCGCGCTGTTTCTGATGGCGGGTCCCTATGCGTTGGCGCAGGATGCGCATGTTCGTGGTGATGTCATTTATCGACTTTTCCCGGTCAGATGGCAGGCACGGATTGATTTTGTCCTTTATCTCTTCTTCTTTTTCCCCGGTATTCTGGCGTTGTTCTGGTTCGGCGCCGAAATCGCGGCTGACAGCTGGCGTTACAAGGAAGTCAGCTGGAATTCACCAGCCAGAATTCAGGTCTATTTCTTCAAAACGCTGATCCCGGTTGCCGGCATGCTGCTGATACTCCAGGGGGTTGCCGAACTGGTCCGCTGTTGGTGCGCCATGGAAACCGGTGTCTGGATGAAACGGATTGACGATGTCAAGGAAACTGAAAATGCGTTGACCGAACAGGCTTGAGTTGCAGCTGTCCTCGTCTCTGCCTTTCCAAGCCCGACTTTTAAGCGAGTTGCCGACAATGACCGATCCTCAAGTCGCCATCCTCATGCTCTGCATGTTTATCGTCCTGGTGCTGCTGGGCTTTCCGATCGCCTTTACGCTTATCGCGATGGGCGTTGGTTTTGGCTATTACGCCTATTACCAGGGCGGGGTAGAGACCGTTGGCGACCTGTTCAACAACAACATCTTCTACCTGTTGAACCAGAACACCTATTCGGTGATGGAAAACGATACGCTCGTCGCCATTCCGCTATTCCTGTTCATGGGTTATGTCGTCGAACGTGCGAATATCGTGACACGACTTTTCCATTCACTGCAGATGGCGGCCCGCAACCTGCCGGGATCGATGGCCATAGCGGCGCTGGTCACCTGTGCTGTATTCTCTACCGCCTCGGGCATTGTTGGCGCGGTGGTGACGCTGATGGGGCTGCTCGCCTTTCCGGCCATGGTGGCGGCAGACTATAACAAGCAGTTTGCCTCGGGCGTGATCTGTGCCGGTGGCACGCTTGGCATCCTGATCCCGCCGTCGATCATGCTGATTGTCTATGCCGCGATTGCCGAGCTGTCGCCGCTGCGTCTTTATGCGGCGGCGATGTTCCCGGGGCTTCTTCTGGCCGGTCTTTATATCGTCTATGTGGTGGTCCGTGTCTTCATGCAGCCAAATCTGGCGCCAAAGCCACGGGCCGAGGATGTGCCTCCGGCGGCGAAAATCTATCTCGACCTTGTCATCTCGTTCGTGCCGCTGACATTGTTGATTGCGGCTGTCCTCGGCTCGATCCTGGGCGGGCTTGCAACGCCTGCCGAAGCCGCGGCAATGGGGGCGCTTGGTGGGCTTGTGCTGGCCGGAGTGTACCGCTCGCTGACCTGGCTGAAGGTCAAGGAATCGGTTTTTCTGACAGCCAAATCGACGGCCATGGTTTGCTGGCTGTTCATCGGGTCATGGACCTTTGCCTCGGTATTTTCCTATCTTGGCGGCCATGATGTGATTGAACATTTCGTGCTGTCGATGAATCTCGAGCCATGGCAGTTCCTTGTCATGGTGCAGTTGATCATCTTCCTTCTCGGCTGGCCATTGGAATGGTCGGAAATCCTGATCATCTTCGTGCCGATCTTTCTGCCGATGCTGGATAATTTTGGCATCAACCCGTATTTTTTCGCCATGCTTGTGGCGCTGAACCTGCAGACCTCCTTCCTGACACCGCCGATGGCGATGTCCGCCTATTATCTGAAAGGGGTGCTGAAGGACCAGATTGAGTTGCTCGAAATCTTCAAGGGGATCCTTCCCTATCTGGCGATCGTGATCTTTTCGATGGTGCTGCTCTATCAGTTTCCGGAAATTGCCTTGTGGCTGCCGGATTATCTCTTTGGCCCGTATATTCCATAGGGCTGCAGGAGGGGGGAGACGATGTTTGCCACGGACATGGTGTCGGCCATCCGCGATGGCCAGGTTACGTCACGAAAAATCGTTGAGTCCTGTCTTGAAAGGATCGAGGCCGACGCGGCGCTTGCGGCGTGGGTGCATGTCGACACCGAAGGGGCACTGGCCCGGGCCAGTGAATGTGACAGGCTGCGCCAGGCGGGTCGGCCACTGGGGCGTCTCCATGGTGTGCCGGTAGGTCTGAAGGATATCATCGATGTGGTCGGCATGCCCTGTGAATGTGGCGCGGCGGCGATGGCCGGGCGTGTGCCCGAAACCGACGCACGCCTTGTCGAAGCATTGCGCGCGGACGGCGCAGTGATCATCGGCAAGACGGTGACAACCGAACTTGCCTTCACGAAGACCGCCGTCACCCGCAATCCGATCAACGCGGCGCACACACCCGGCGGCTCCTCATCCGGTTCGGCCGCCGCCGTCGCGGCAGGTCATGTGCCGCTGGCGGTGGGCTCGCAGACCAACGGGTCGGTGATCCGGCCGGCATCCTTCTGCGGCACCTTCGCCATCAAGCCGAGCGCCGGAATCATTTCGCGCAGCGGTGTCCTGGCGACATCGGGAACGCTCGACCAGATGGGGGTGTTTGGCCTGTCGCTGGCGGACATCGGCCTGATGTGTGATGTTCTTGGCGGCTATGATCAGAATGATCCGGCAAGCTATGCCAGACCGCGTCCGGCGATGCAGGCCGGCGCCGGTGCCAAGGTGCCGATCGAACCGAATTTCCTGTGGTTCGACATGCCCTATTTCGATCGTCTGACGCCAGCTGCGCGCGACGGGATG
The DNA here is from genome assembly GCA_965657415.1 of Puniceispirillaceae bacterium (SeqCode). Classification (GTDB taxonomy): domain Bacteria; phylum Pseudomonadota; class Alphaproteobacteria; order Puniceispirillales; family Puniceispirillaceae; genus UBA8309. The sequence continues at coordinate 4,798 of CBFHNZ010000051.1, forward strand.
GCTGAACTCCTCGATGCGCTTGGCGGCCGGGTGGAACGAATTGACGCCACCGCTTCCTTTGCCGGCTTCATCGCCGCGCATAAAATCATCCATGGCCATGAATATGCCAGTCTTCTTGGCTGGATCCTCGATGAAAATCCGGATGGGATCAGCCCGGAATCGCAGGATGCCATCGCGCTGGGGCGGACCTATGGCCGTGCTGCCTACGACGAGGCGCAGGAGATGCGCCGCCAGGCGATGGCGTTCTTTGCGACGCTGTTTACCGAGTTTGACGCGGTGATCTCGCCGGCGGCGCTTGGCGAGGCACCACTATTCGAGGGCGGGACCGGCGACCCGATTTGCCAGACGATCTTCACGCTGGCCGGCCTGCCGGCAGTGACACTGCCGCTGCTGGTTGGCGACAAGGGTCTGCCAATCGGTGTACAGTTAGTGGGCGGTGCCGAAGAGGATGACAGGCTTCTGCGAACCGCGCACTGGATGCTAGCCTTGCTGGCACAATGACCGACGAACAGATATTGGCCCGCGGCCCGACCATGATCGGGGCTGGCGGCAACAGGAGGACTGACCCATGCTTTCGGCAAGGATAAGGTTGCTGACGGCGGCCATCGGAACGGCGCTTGTGATGGTCTTTGTCTTTGGTCTGGCGCATAGTATCTCAATCGGTTTCGCCGGTTTCTGGGGCGGGCTCCCCTTCTGGGTCATCACGCTGATCGTGATGTCCATGGCAGGCTATGATTTCTGGGACGAGACCGTCCGCAAGAAAGGCTAGTCCTGAAATGACCGGGGAGGCATCCCACCCCCGCTGAGGGCGTTCAGGATCGGGCAATCAGGACGGTGGTTGCCATCACAGGCCGATGCCAGACCCGACAATTCATCTTTCAGTGACTGCAATTCGGCCAGCCGCGCGTCGATCTCGCCGATCTTCTTCAGCGTCAGCGCCTTGACTTCGCGGCTTGACCTGTTGCGGTCCTCATACAGCCCCAGCAACTCGCGGCATTCCTCGATAGAGAAGTCAAACTTGCGGGCCTTGCCGACAAAGTGCAGCTTTGCCACGTCGTCCTCGCCATAGTCACGATAGCCTGTTACGGCGTCCTGGTGCGGGGTGACCATGCCGATATTCGCATAATAACGCACCGTCTTCACCGTCAGCCCGGCGCGCCGTGCCGCTTCCCCAATCTGCATGATCTGTCTCCTGTTTCACCTTATCTTTTGGGAGGGGCTTTACTTTCCCCTTAGGGGAGGGGTTACCTGGACAATGCATGGAGGTCAAGATGACGGCAATAACATCGACATTGGGAATCAACTGGCAATGCCGCCACACCTGGAGGCGGGCATCCTACAACACCTCATGGTGTCTCCTTGGTTGCGCCATCGGCGATCTTGGCACCATCATGTTCTTTCAGGTGACCGGCATTCCCTGGCCGGTCTGGGCCATCATGACACTTGCGATCATGAACGGGTTGCTGACCTCGATTGCGCTGGAAACCGTGATCCTGTCGCGCCAGATGCCGCTGCGTCTTGCGCTGAAGACGGCGCTAGGCATGTCGCTGATCTCGATGATTGGCATGGAGGTGGCGATGAACACTACCGATTTCCTGCTGACCGGCGGTGCGATGCTGACCTGGTGGGTGGTACCGATCATGCTGGCCGCCGGGTTCGTCGCGCCGCTACCTTATAACTACTGGCGTTTGAAGGCGCTTGGCAAGGCGTGTCACTAGTCACATATCAACAAGGCCGGTCATTCGGGAGCTTGCAGACCATGCCTCACATTCATATCCGTCATGCCATGCTGGCCATCGCTCCGGTTCTGCTGTTGGTGCTGTCGATCGTCATGCCTGTGGGGGCAGCGGCGCATTCGCCGCTGACATCGGTGACACCGGCGGATGGTGCGCAGCTGCTTACAGCGCCGCAGACCATCGAAATGCGGTTTCGCGACCCGTCGCGCCTCATCAGGTTTGCGCTTGCCGGTAATGGCGGCGGGACGAAGGTTGCGTTGGGTGATGAGCATTTGATGGTCGAGGCTGCTGATCACACAGTCAGCCTGCCACCGCTGGCCTCCGGCCGTTACATCGCCAGTTGGCGCGCCATGGGTGAGGACGGTCATGTGATCAAGGGGCGCTTTTCCTTCACCATTGCGCCGCAGTGATCGGGTCGATGTTCGAGATATGGGATTTTCTGCAACCGGCGTCGAAATTCTGTCTGTATCTGGCAATGTTCGTGGCCGCTGGAGGGTTGATCTTTGAGGTTCTGTTCCGCCGCCGCGTCCCGGAAACAACCCAGCGCCATGTCAGCCGCCTTGTCGGCATTGCCGCCTGGTCAGGGCTTGTACTTGTCGTAGCGCGGGTGGCGGTGGCGACGGGTAGCCTTGGCGGTGATATCGCCAGCGCCGCCGATCCGGTGCTTATCGGGTTGGTGATGAAGTCGCCGCTCGGCCTGTCCAGCGTTGTGGCCGGGATCGGGTTTGCAATGATCACCGTCATCGGACGAATCAAGGCGCGCGGCGAAACAGCGGCGCGACTTGTCGCTGCGGCGACGGTGCTGCTGTCGTTGACCATGGTCGGACACGCAACGATGCTTGGGGCCATTACCGGTGGGCTGCTGGCGCTGCATCTTGCAGGTATCGCCTTCTGGCTTGGCGCATTGTTGCCGTTGCGGCATATGTGCGGGGTGGCGGGCGATGTGGAATCTGCGGCCTGTCTTGCCGATGTTGCGGACAGGTTCGGCCAGCTTGCGCAGCGTGTTGTGGCCATTCTGGTTGTTGCTGGACTCGTCTATGCGGCGATCCTGATGGGGTCGGTCATGGCGCTGCTGACCAGCGCATATGGGCAGGTCCTGCTGACGAAAATTCTGCTTGTGGTTGGTTTGCTGGGGCTGGCGGCACGGAACAGGTTCCGGATCGTGCCGGCATTGCGGGCTGGCGATCTGTCGGCGGCGCTGCGACTTCGCCTGTCGATTGACCTGGAGGTCATGCTGGTGCTGGCGATTCTGGTGGCAAGCAGCCTTTTGACAAGCTCGCTGACCCTACCAACGATGGAAATGGGCCAATGATGCATAGGCTCAATAGGGGTTTGGGATGAACAGGCGGTGCTTTATCAAGTCCGGCATCGGGGCCGGTGCGATGACAGCGATGTTGACCGCTTTGTCGTTGCCATCACTGGCGGCCGGTATCCGGCGGTATACGATCACCGCTGCCCCGGCTGCGCGCCATCTCGGCCCGTCCAACCGTCCTGCGACCAAGCTGTGGCTGTATGGCGGCACCACGCCTGGCCCGATGATCGAGGCGCGCCGGGGCGACGAACTCGAGGTTGAATTCCTGAACAATCTCGACGTGCCAACGACGATGCACTGGCACGGTATCCGCAATCTGAACGGGATGGATGGCGTGCCGGACCTGACCCAGGCCGCCATTGAGCCGGGGGAGAGCTTCACCTATCGATTCCCGCTGCGTGATGCCGGAACCTTCTGGTATCACGCCCACAACAAGGGGTGGGAGCAGCTGGCACGCGGCCTCTATGGGCCGCTGGTGGTGCGTGATGGTGATGAAGCTGCCGGTCCCCGCGACATCACCCTTGTGGCGGATGACTGGCGGCTCGATGATGAATATCAGCTCCATGAGGACAGCTTTGGCTCGCTCATGGACTGGTCGCATCAGGGACGGCTTGGCAACTGGCTGACGGTGAATGGCGCGACCGATCCCGACATCGCGGTGGCCAGCGGGCCTGTGCGGCTGCGGCTGATAAATGCGGCCAATGCGCGAACGCTGGCTTTCCGCCTTGGTGATGACATGCCGATGCGGGTGATCGCGCTTGATGGCGCACCCTGCGCGCCGTTTGCGGTCCAGTCGATCCGCCTCGCACCGGCGCAACGCGTCGATATCCTGGCCGATCTTGACAAGGGCATAACGCGGCTGGAGGAGGTCAGCACCGGCGATGCCATTGCTGCTGCCAGGCTGGTTGGCGCGCCGGATGAGGTTACAACGCCGCAGGCAATATCCGGCACGACCTGGTACGAACGGCCGGACATCACCGGGGCGCGTATCATCGACATCCACATGCAGGGCGGGGCCATGGGCAATCTTCAGGCTGCCATGTTCGAGGGAGAAACAATGCCGCTTCGCCAGCTGGCGCAGGAGCATTCGAAATTATGGGCCTTTAACGGGGTGGTTGGCGGCTATGATCATAGGCTTGCCGATCTTGCGCTTGGCGAGGTGGCCGTGCTGCGGGTTCGCAATGACACGCGCTGGGAACATGGCATGCATCTTCACGGGCATCATTTCTGGGTAAATTCGCGGGAGTTCGGCGGGGTGGGACGGAATGTCCTGCGCGATACCTATCTGATGGCCCCCGGCGAGACCGCCGATCTGGTGTTTATCGCCGACAATCCGGGGCTGTGGCTGTTCCACTGCCATATGATGGAGCATCACGCCGCCGGCATGGGTGGCGTCATCAATGTTGGGTGATATCACCTGAGGCAGGCAAGCGCGGCAAGGCAGTTCGCCATAAAAGCGGCATGGTCCGCCTTCGCGGCAGGGGGGCGGTTCATTGACGTGGGGTTTGGTGGCCAGTCGGCTATTTGCGCCGCACCTACAAGGATCGTATGATAGGCCCGGGCAAGATCCCCGGCAGCATCGGTATCATCAGCATAGCCATAATGCTGCAGCAAGGCGCGCAGTCCGGCAAGCTGGTCCGATGTTTCGGCCCTGAGGTTGTCGATTGTGGCCGCGGTCAAGTTTGGCACCAATGTCGCCGTCAGATGGTTCGTCAGATGACCCAGCAATGGCCGCGCGGCAAAGCTTGTCACAAAAAGTCTGTCGAATGTCACGCGGGGCAGGGGGTGGCCTGCGACCAGCAGCGACCGGTTGAAGTCAGTCATCCAGGCACGCAAAAGCCTGCGATAGACCGCCAGGAAAAGCTCCTCACGTGTCGTGAAATAGGTATAGAGTGCGGGCTTGGTCAGGGCGCAGTCATTGGCGATATCCTGCATCGACACATCATACAGCCCATGCGCGGCGAGCCGTGCCATAGCCGCCAGGATGATCTCGGTACGCCTTGCCGACTTTGCGGCGTCCGAGCGGGCGCGTTTTGTGGTTCTGTCCATGGGCATTTATAGATTACCACTGTTAATTTAATAAAATACCAATGATAAATTATACTATCGGCCGCACAGCGTAAAGTAACCCTTTCCGGGGCGGCGGATGCGCGGGCGGTCCGGGTGGGTGTGCCGTGAAACCGGCCACACACCAATTCAACAAGGTCCATCTACTGCGATATCTGCCCGATGTCAGGCGAATTGGCATTTAGTGGGATGGGAAGGTGCCGTGGCCTAGAAAATCGGTTCCCGGTCTTCCCTGGCGCAGCTGTAACGTTCGACGATCAGAGCCGATCTCTCGTCCGACGTTTCTGTATATCCTTCAAACAACGCATCGCCGCTCGTCCGCGAGATGAATATCTGGCGATGATGGTCATCGTCGCTTGTTTCGCAGGCAAGCTTCATCTCTGACACCCGGCATTGCGACGGGCCGAACAGCACCTCGGCAGACGGCATGTCGAGGATCGTGGCGCGTCGGCCATTGCGAATTTCTATCCGCAGGCGGCGTTCGGCCCTCTGTCGTTCCTCGGTCTTGATGTCACTGGCGGTAAAGGCCAGAAGGCGGGAATGCGTTTCACCCTCGCATTGCAGATGAATGTCCAGCTGCGGCGCCGCAGCATTGGCAAACGGCGTGCTGCCGAGGCCCCAGAGAAGGATAAGGCTGAACAGACAGATTATCTGGAGGTAAAGCTTCATTGGCAGATCAGATCAGTCCCGGTCCTCGAGGAGGGCACCCCAGCCCCCACCGCATCAAGGCCGAATTTCCAATCCCTTCTTTCTAATCACATCAATCTGTTGGCACAGTTGTTGGCGCGCATGCCGCACCAATTACGGTCACATGTTTCTGCGCGTTTACCTTTACAAGCAATATCTAATACATAGCTGTGAAGCAGTTCCGGGCAGAGGGTGCGACGGATTGCCGAAGGGGCAGCAGTCTTGTCTTCCTTGCGGAACCTGCGCTACCACAGGGTCATGGGTTCGTTTGTCGAAAAGACACTGGCTGAACAGGGTTTCGGTGCCAGCTGGCGGCAACAGGTCGCGCCGCTGATGGCGCAGTATGAATCACGCCAGCGTCGCCGGATCATGTTCGCCAGCCTCGCCATCGGTATCGCGGTTGGTCTTGGCGTTGTTGTCCTGATGGTGCAGACACACATCCTTTCCAGCCGCTTGCTGGGTTCGCCCCTGCATCAGCTATTGGTGCTGGCGCTCGCGGTACTGGCAGGGATCGGGGCCTGGGTTGCGCTGTTGCCGGCGAAGATGGATTTCGCCGGCGCTGTGCGTCGCGCGGTCGGGCTGCACTTCGCCAGCCTGCTGACCCCGGATGACAATACTGCCTTTGGCGAGGTAATCCTGCAGGATCTGTTGACTGACGGTATGCTTGGCGACTGCGTCTACAGGCTGGCAGCCCATTATTCCGGCACCTACAGTGATTCCCGGATCAGGATGATCGAGGCGGTTGCCAGCCCGCCCCGTCGGCACGGTCATAACATGCTGGATGTCCTCATCATCCGTGTCAGTCTGCCATTTCCGCAAACCGGAGAGGTCTGGGCCGACAGCCGCGCTGATCGTCTGGCATCGATAAGGAAGAGCCGCCCCGGATTGACGGCCTATCCTGTCGGGCATGATCTGTTCGACGGGATTTTTGCCGTTGCCACGACAGATATTGATGAAGCGACACGCATCTTCACCGACGGTTTTGTCGAAACGCTGTTGCGGATCCAGGAACGTCTTATCAGCCCGTTGCGGCAGTGGCGCGGCGCGCAGCCATGCCTTGCCATGCAGGCCGCCAATGGCAGTCTCGTCCTGATGATCGAAATGCCGGCCGCTGGTGAAACCGCACCACGCATGACGCCGGCCAAGGCCGAAGCCCACGCGCGCGACCTGATCCTGAAATTTGCCGTGGTACCGGCGCTCGTTGATGAATTGCAGGGCGGGCTGGATACCCCGCCGGCCTTCGCGCCCTTGCCATCGACAGATGCAGCGCGCGCTGTTGTCGCCATCTGAAATAAAGAGAAGGACCAAGTCATGAACCTGTCCGATTTTTCGGTGCTGACTTTTGACTGCTACGGCACCCTGATCGATTGGGAATCGGGCATGATTGCCGGCCTCACGCCGTTGACCGACCGGATCGCGGCGCGCGATGGCAGGCAGCTGGATCGCAACATGATCCTCGAGGCCCATGCCAGGCAGGAATCAACGCATCAGCGTCAGACACCTGCGAAGTGCTACGTTGATCTGCTTGCCTGTGTCTATCGCCGTCTTGCCGAAGAATGGGGGATTTCAGTCGGGTGGGACGAGGCGATGACCTATGGCCGGTCGGTGGAAAATTGGCCGGCCTTTGACGATTCCGCGGCGGCGCTGGCCTATCTGAAACAGCATTTCAAGCTGGTGATCCTGTCGAATGTGGACAATATCAGCTTTGCCAACAGCAATGCCAAGCTTGGCGTGCCGTTCGATGCCATCTACACGGCCGAGGATGTCGGCAGCTACAAGCCTGATGATGGCAATTTCACCTATATGCTGGCGCAGCTGGAAACGCTTGGCGTCGGGAAGGCGGATATTCTGCACACCGCCGAGAGCATGTTTCATGACCATGCACCGGCCAACCGCCACGGGCTGGCCAATTGCTGGATCTACCGGCGGCATGCGGACCAGGGATTCGGCGCCACCATGCATCCCGGTGATATGCCGTCCTATGATTTCCGCTTTACCAGCATGGCGGCGATGGTCGAGGCTCACAAGGCCGAGTTGGCAAGCGCCTAGAGCGCGTCGAGGACACGTATATCGCGTTCTGCGGCATCGCCAAGCGTTGCCAGCGCGTCGGCATAGGCGTCGCTGTTATAGGTGTCGATGGCGGCCTGCGCGCTGGGAAATTCAATCAAAACGGTGCGTGTCGCCGCGTCGCCTTCAAGCATCGCCACCGGCATGCCGCGCGACAGGAATTTACCGCCCCCGGCGGCAATCGCCCCCGATGCCTTTTCGGCATAGGCCGCCAGTTGATCTGTATCGTGAATGGCCCTGTAGACGGCCAACCAGTAACCCTTGCTCATCTTCATCTCCTGTTGCCCGTAAAATATGTATCGGGCGGCTTATATCGACGATTTCGGGATACATTAGAAACCGCCATCGCCGGGGCGTCAATGCGATGGCACCGGATTTCCAGCGCCGGATTTCCAGTGCCGGATCTCTAGCGTTGGCGAGAGGCGGTTGCGAGACGGTGCCGGTTGAGAATAGCTTCACGCCAGAAAACGATCAGGCCGCTTGCCAGAATCAACCCGATACCTGTCCAGGCAATCATGTCAGGCCAGTTACCGAAAATCATCACGCCCCAGATGATCGACATTACCAGCGTGACATATTCGAACGGCGCGATCACCGCTGCCTCACTGACCCGGTAGGCTTGGCTGACACAGAAGCCGCCAATGGCGCTGCTAAGACCGATCAGCAGCAGCAGCGGGATATCCTCGCGTGGTGGCATCACCCAGGCGCGCAGCAGGAAATCGAGTGCGCCGCCATCGCCGGGGGCATGGCTGCCGTCACCGAACATCAATCCCATGCCAAGACAGACTAAAAGGAACACGCCCTGGATATAAACTGACAGCGTGCTGGCGCTCTCGGTGCCGCCCATATGCCGCGCCAGCATGTGAATGCCGGCATAGCACACCGCCGCCAGCAGCGGCAGAATGGCAAGGGGTTGAAACCCGGCCGAGGTCGGACGCAGCATGATGATGGCACCAACCAGCCCGATGGCGGTGGCCGACCACCGGAACCTGCCAACTGTCTCGCCAAGAAAGATGACCGAGAACATGGTGATGACGATTGGCGCGATGAAGAACAGCGCCGTTGCCTCGGACAGCGGCATCACCGCCAGCCCAAGGAAAAAGAAGGAGTTGGTCAGCACGACCAGCAGCCCACGAAGAAGGTGCAGCCCCAGCCGCGAGGTTTTCAGTTGCCGATAACCGCCATCCAGCGGCACCAGCACCGCGAGGCTGATGATCAGCGAGAGAACAGACCGGAAGAACACAATCTCGTGCAGCGGGTAGTCGCCGCTGATGAATTTGATGCCGACATCATTGACCGAAAAGGCGAAAGCCGCGGTAATGGCGCACATAATGCCAAGTCTGACCTGCAAGGAAGCTGTCATCCTCATGCTCCCCTTAACGGACTGGTTGCGACCACACCGAAATTGCACCCATTCTACGTTCCGTGCAAGTCCCCGCACGCGCCTCGGACAGCTTGATGGTTGAGCGCAAAAGCCATCACGGCTATCTTCAGGGCCCGGCCTTCAGCGTCGCATCATCTGAGGATTTCGCCATGATACTCTATTCAGCCGCGGCTTCGCCATTTGGTCGCATGGTCAAGCTGACCGCCCATTGTCTTGGTCAGATCGATGATATCGAGGTGCGCACCGCCAATACTGGCGATCCGGATGACAGCATCCGCACGGTCAATCCGCTTGGCAAGATCCCGGCGCTTGTTGTGGCGGGACAGGGCGGGGATGACGGTCAGACACTCTATGACAGCCGGGTGATTGTCGAATATCTGGACTCCCTGGCTGGTGGCGGGCATGTCATTCCAGCAGCCGGGCCGACACGTTTTGAGGTGCTGACGCGCATGGCGCGGATGGTTGGCATGCTTGATGCTGCCATTCTGGTGGTCTATGAGGGCCGCTTCCGGCCAGCCGGGATGCGGGTTGAAAGCTTTGTTGACTATCAGCGCGACAAGATCATCCGCGTTCTGGAAACAATGGGTAGTCCGGCCTATCTGCATGGCGCGATGCCGGATGCTGGCGAAATCACGCTTGCCTGCGCTCTGGATTATCTCGATTTTCGGCAACAGGTGAACTGGTGTGACCACGCGCCCCAGCTTCAGGACTGGCTGGCGGCATTCGGTGCATCGGTGCCGGGTTATGCGGCGACCTTGCCCCGCGACTAGGCGTCACGTGCCGACTTCCAGCGGTTCGTCATCGACGCTATTGGACGCCTGCTGGTGGTTGAGGATGGCAATGGCGCCGAGAATGACAAGGCAGCCGAACAACTGGATCGACGACAACCTTTCACCCAGATCCGCCAAGCCATCATAATGCTGAAAACAGGAACCAGATACAGCATCATCCCGGTGATATGGACCGAAATCATCTTCATCGAGAGACGATAGAGGTGGAACGCAAGATAACATCGCAGCGTTCCGGCTATGGCCGCCATGAGGGTTGTCCTGGGCGTCAAAAGCCCGAATTAGATCGTCGGAAGCAATAGCGGAGTGGCAGCACCGCCCATAAGCGAGTCATGAAAAATGCCATGCGCTACTCCTCGTGGGCCGCGGCATGCCCGGCATCCGATGTCTGGAGAATATCGGCGTTAACCTGTTGAAAAGTTCAGGTGGCGTTGCCGGTGGTCAACCGCCTCACATGGCGATGGCTTCAAGTCGGATTGTTGACAGCTGCTATCTGGATTACAGGTAATATCTGGCGGCGACAAGCGCGTAGGTCGCCCCGCACAG
>CBFHNZ010000052.1:0-14543 GCA_965657415.1 Puniceispirillaceae bacterium (SeqCode)
TTCAGCATTTCCGACAGGAAATTCGTCTTCACCGCATAGCGGGCGAAATAGGTGGCGATCACCGCCGCGATCAGCATCGCCGCCGCATCGAGCCACATACGCGTGAAACGGTTCAGATTGAGCAGGATCGACACGCGGATATGCGCCCCCCGGCCAAAAGCATGCGCCAGCGCAAAAAAGCTGGTCGCCGCCATCGCATAGCCGGCAAATTCGGTTGAGCCTTCAAAGGTGATGCCACTCCAGCGGGCCCCCATCTGAAAGACGATCAGGACCAGAATGGTGACCATGAAAATCGCCGCAACCACGCCCGCGGCAAGATAGACCCGGTCCAGCACCCGCCAGACCCGGTCCAGAGCCGGGCGCATGCGGTGACGCTGCATCCGCGCCAGCGCCGCGAAGGCTGTTGGCATGACAAAGAGCCATACCCACAGGGGCAGACCCAGGATCGGGGACCAGTCCGACATGATTCAGAAATACATCCGAAAAGATGAAACGGTTCCCCCACGGCGACGGGGGAACCTGTGGAGTCGGATCACCCTACATGGCCTTGTAAGCGTCGATGATGGCCTCGCCGTCCGGGCCGACCGATGCCAGCCAGTCGGCCTGCATCTTCGCGCCGATGTCCTGAAGCTCCTTCAGAAAGACCGGGCTGGCATCCTCGACCTTCATACCGTTGGACTCCAGCTGCTCGAAATACCAGTTGGCAAGCTCGGCCGATTTCGCAGCACAGGCAGCGCCTGTCTCATCGGCGGCTTTCTGCAACGCGGCACGGCTATCACCGTCAAGGCCGTTCCAGACGCCCTTGTTGATGATCACATAGTTGCGCGGCAACCAGGCATTGACCTTGTAGTAGTGGGTCAGATGTTCCCACACCTTGCGGTCATAGCCTGTCGAACCTGACGAGATAAAGGATTCCGCCACACCTGTTGCCAGCGCCTGGGACAGCTCTGCCGCCTCGATCTGCACCGGCGTCATGCCAAGTTCCTTGGCAAAGGTGGCGGTGGCCGCGTTATAGGACCGGAACTTCACCCCCTGCGTATCGGCCGAGGAGGTAACTTCCTTCTTGAAATAGAAGCCCTGGCCCGGCCACGGACAGGTATAGAGCGCGACAAGATTCAGACTGTCGAGCTGAGCGTTGACCTTGTCCCTGGCGGCATCCCACAGCTTGTTATTCTCTTCATAGGTCGTGGCAAGGAACGGCAGGTTGTCCCACCCGAGAAGCGGCGCTTCATTGGCATGCGCCGACATGAAGCGCTCACCGATCGGCGCCTGGCCGGTCTGAACCGCGCGTTTGATCTCACCGCCCTTGAACAGCGACCCGCCAGCATGAATGGTGATGTCGATCTTGCCGCCTGTATAGTCACGCACCTTGTCGGCGAAAACGACTCCCATCTCGGAATGGAAATTGGAGGCCGCATAGGCCATCGGCATGTCCCATCTCTCGGCATGCGCCGTGGTGACAGCCAGCGTCATGGTGGCCGCCACGGCCACCGAAAGCAGTTTTTTGTGCATTTGTCTCTCCCCTGGCGGCCCTGGCCTCTGCCGGCCGACTGGCCGCAGCTGCAAGGGCCACACGTCATGAGCCCCTGATCACGAACACGCCGCCACAGAGGGCTGCTGGTATCATCCAACTGCAATGGCATTTACATATCCAGTCAAGCCGACCACGGGCCGCGGCGATGGATTTTTCACGCTGGCGCGGCGAGTCCGGGGATAATCTCGCAGTTGTGAAGATGTTCGAAGATTCTTGGTGGCACTTTCGGCTTCGAGGTCCGGTTGCCGCCACCAAATATCACATAGTCCAGCGCCATCACGCTGGCCTCGATCCAGACAGGCAGGCCGGGTGACCGGGTTTCTCCGGTCTGGATGGTCATGGGGCATATCCTTCCAAAGAGTTGGCGTGATGGGCAAGGCTTTACAGCGGCGTCCCCCCTCCCCATCTCATGCCCATGAACAAGGATGCTCCCTCACCACCGGCTCGTTGGCGGCTTGCCGGATTGGCGCTGATCGCGTTTCTGGCTGTGATCGGCATTATGGCCCCCGGCGGGACAGAGCAGGATGGACATGCGATGGCGCGCGAGCCCCTTACCTTCAGCATGACAGAAGACATGGCCGCCCATTGGCGGTTCATAACCGACGGGGTGATGGGCGGTGTGTCACGCGGCGGGTTGCGGTTCGGGCAGGATGCGGACGGGACGGGCTTTGCCCGCATGACCGGCACTGTCAGCACGGCCAATAATGGCGGCTTTATCCAGTTTCGCGCCAGCGTTGATTTTGCCGCGCTTGTCGATCGCGGGGCGAACCCGACCGGTCTGCGGCTGCGGGTGCGCGGCAATGGCGAGACCTATTATGTCCATCTTCGCACCCGGGCCAACCGGCGGCCCTGGCATTACTATGCCGCCACCTTTGCCACCTCGGCAGGCTGGCAGGAGGTTGACCTGCCTTTCTCGAGCTTCCGGCATTCCGCCGGGCTGACCAACGCACCGCCAGCGGTGCGGGACATCACCTCGATCGGCATCGTCGCCTATGGCCGCGACCATGAGGCCGATCTTTCCGTTGCCGACATGACCGTTTATTGAGAAAGGCTGCGGTGTTTCATGGCATTCCTTCGCAATGATGCCGGCGATCTGATCCCGCCCTTTGCCGGCGAGGCGGCCCCATGGCTTGGCGGCGATCTGCAGACAATGCGGCATTTCCTGCGACGTGATGCGCCGCCACCGCCGCCGTCGCGCGAAATCCTGATCGATCTTGATGACGGCGACAGGCTGCTGGCCGCCTTTCACCCGCCACGGGGAAGTTCCAGAGGATGCGTGATCGCCGTTCATGGTTTGAATGGCTGCATGGATGCACAGCATATCTGGTGGCTGGTGCCAGGGGTTCTGGCCGCCGGCTACAGCCTGCTACGGGTCAATATGCGCGGCGCCGGACCGGCGCGGCAACTGGCGCAGGGCACCTATAATGCCGGTGCCGGGGCAGACCTGATCCCGTTCATCGACGCCGCCGCAGAGGCGGACCCGGGCGCACCGCTGTTCATGATGGCGCACTCGCTTGGCGGGACGGCGGCGCTCAACATGGCGCTCGATTTCCCGGATCAGGCAGCGCGGCTTGCCGGGCTGGTGGTCATCGGCGCGCCCCTCGACATGACGGCAACGGCACGGCAGTTCAGCTCACGCCGCAACGCCCTCTATATCCGCTATATGCTGGCCGGGTTGAAAGATATCGCGGCCACGGCGCCGGGGCTGGCGCCGCGCTATCGTGATGCCGCCGCCAGGGCACGCAGCATCTATGAGTTTGACGATCTGGTAACGGCACCGCTGGCAGGGTATCCGGACAGCGCCGCCTATTACGCCGCCACCAGCGTTCACCGGCGGATCGATGATCTTGCCATCCCGGCACTGGTTCTTCAGGGATCGAACGATCCATGGGTGCCTGTCGCGCCCTGCCTCGCCAGACCCCGGGCTGGCGCCTCGATTGTGGTGACACGTGGCGGCGGCCATGTCGGTTTTCATGACCGACGGCTGAACTGGCATATCCGCGCGACGCTGGCCTGGTATGATGCCATCGGTGGCCAGAAAGAGATCTAGAAAGAACGGCATATAGCCAGAGCGCGACACAGCATGACGCCCGTCAGGCTGCGGAACTGTCGGTCGTCTGGTGGCGCATCCGGCATTGCCGCGCCACCCCGGTCAATCGTCCTCGCGGTCGTGAAGGCCGGCCCGCACCCCGCGGATGGCAAGCCAGACAAGAAAGGCGATGACCGGCACCGCCCCTGCCTTGACGAGGTTGATATCAAGGTTCCAGTTGCTGAGCGGCAAAGGCTTGGCCAGATACCCAACAAGGCCGACGCCATAATAGGTGACGGCGGCGATCGACAGTCGCTCGACCGTCTGCTGGAGGCGCAGCTGGTGCCGCGCGCGGGCGTTCATCGAGCGGAGCAGATCGCGGTTCTGCCGCTGGATGATCATCTCGGTCTGCGTCTGCAGCAGATCACCGGCGCGGGTAATGCGTTCCGACAGGCGCGCAAGCCGTTCCGAAAAAGCGCGACAACTGTCCAGTGCCGGCGTCATCCGGCGTCCGAGGAACCCACGAACGCCTTGAAACCCCTCCAGGCGCGAGAATTGCAGGCTGGCAATACGGTCCATCAGGATCGCCTCATAGGCTTTCGTTGCGGCCAGCCTGTAGGAAGTTCGTGAATAAATCTCTTCAAGGTCGGCGGCCTGCGTCGACAATACGGCCAGAAGCTGCTGCACCTGGCCGTTCGCCTGCTTGATCTGCGCCGCCATGTCGGTTGTCAGGGCCCCGACCGTGCGCTCGATGCTGCCAAGCTTGCCGCTGTTGTCACGCACCGCGGCAAAGCCCAGAAGCGCCAACAGCCGGTAGGTTTCCAGCTCCACAACCCGCTGCACGACGCGGCCCATGCGGTTCGGCGAAATACCTTGATTGAACAACGCGATCCGCGAAAATCCGGCTTCATCAACATCAAAGGCGAAATGCAGCTGCGCTTCGCCATTGCTGAAACGATTAGAGGCAATGGCACGACTATCCATCATCGCCATCATCCTTTCCGGGGTCAGACCGCGCGGCGACTTGCCGCCGATCTCCAGCCAGATGGCATGAAAGACCGGTGCCGGTATGCCGCGGGCCCAGACAAGTGGCAGATGCGCGATGGCCGGGTCGAAGGCATCGGCCAGCAGGCCGGTGGCGCGGCGCTGTCCCTTCTCGACAAAGCTGATCGACATGAATTCCGTATGCTGCTCGACTCGCAGCGCATAGCCATCCATCTCGATCCGCAGGAATTTATTGTCGGCGGGAATCGGCTCGCGTCCGGCGGCATCCAGAAAAGCGTTGATATAATCGAGGATAGCGCTGGTATCACCATCCGTCAGGAAGACAAAGCGGATAAACCGTCCGGCCCCCTCGAAATCATGAAAGGCACGGGCATGCAACTCATCCGACAGGGTGCGTCTCAGCGCAAATTCTTCCATTTCTGCGGCTCCTTGCCGTTGGACCGCCCGTGCGGGGATTGCCTTGCCGTCCGGTGCGCCGTCCGGTGCCGATCCGACATCACCCTGCCTTAGCGGACAAGATGCTGTTCGATTGCATCGATGACCTTGCGTGAATCAGGTGCCGTTGTCGAGGCGAACCAGTCGACAATGCGACCGTCAGCGTCGATCAGATGCTTGTGGAAATTCCACCGCGGCACCATCAGCCGCCCCTGCGCACGTACCCACCGGTAATAGGGATGCGCGTCATCACCCTTTACGGCGACCTTTTCCGTCATTGGGAAATCGATCCCGTAATTGATCTCGCAGAACTGCTTGATCTCGGCAGAGCTGCCATATTCCTGACCACCAAAATCATCGCTTGGCACGCCCAGCACGACCAGCCCGCGGTCGCGATATTGCGACCACAGTGACTGCAGCGCCTCATATTGCGGCGTAAATCCGCACATCGAGGCGGTGTTAACGAGCAGGATCGGCTGACCGGCATAATCCGCCAGACGCAGCGGCCCACCCTCGATATTCTCGAAGGTAAAATCATGCGCCGTCACCTCGGCACTGAGCGCCGTTCGGGCCATTGTCATCTCCATCATCAATGGCGCACACAGACAGGCGACAATTTTGGTAAATCGCTTTATGAATCGCATTCTCATCGCCAGCCCATGTCGTGCGTTGGATTGATCAGACTTTTATGTAGGGGCATTCGCGTCAGGACCAAGGGTTTGATGCGGATCGCAGGTGTAGAGAGTTGCTTAACCATGAATGATGATCAGCAGAGCGGCGGGCTTAATGTCGGCCAAGAAAACGTGATGGAGCGCGTTCTCGGCACATTTGACGGTCTGTATGACGATGCCACCTCCTTTATTTCCAGCACCGCCACCAGCATTGGTGCCCGTGTCGGTGATGTCACCCGCGATCTTGGCCAGGATCTCGGCGATACGTCGATGGGGGATATTGCCGGGGATATTGCCGGGGATATTGGTGAAACCGCGACCAGCGTCAGCGCGGCCGTCGTCGACAAGCTCAACGCCGCGATGGTTTTTGCTGCGGGTTTGTTTGGCGGCTGACCCCCCGCCGCGAGCGATCACGGACAAATTGCCGCGTGATGCATGCCCGGGCGTGACTTTGCCGTCACACCGTCATAGGGTTTCGGTATCGGTTTAACAATGTAAAGGAGGTGATCTGATGTCTAGTTCGATAGGAGTTGATAACGCAACTGTGGCGGGCGGATTGAAGAGCAGCCTCGTCGGTCGCGCCTGACGCACTGTAGCTGCGCTTATCTTATCCATCTGACGAAAAGGGAGGCCACCGGCCTCCCTTTTTTTATTCCTGCATAACTTGCCCTCTGATATCAGTCGGCATGCCCTTTGGCATCACCGTCAGTTGGCTTTTTTGTATGCCTCGATAGCAGCTGCAAGATCCTTCTTTTCCTGACAGTTGAAATAGCAGGCCTTGCCGAGACGGGCGAGCATTGCCTCGGCACCCTCAAGATTGCCGAGGGTCAGATACAGCTCACCCTTATATTCCAGCGCGCCCTTATGTTTCGGGTTGATGGCAAGGGCCCGGTCATAGGCAACTTCCGAGCGCGCATAATCACCAAGCTTGCGCGCGGCAAACCCGGTCAGGTTCCAGGCATCGGCATTGTTCGGATCGGCGGCGATTTCGGTTTCAAGGAACCCCAGCGCGGCCTGATAATCTTCCTTGCTGATCAGATTGGCGGCCTTGCGCATCGATTTCGACATTGTCGGGCTGTTATAGCCTGAACCTGACTCATCCGAACCGCTGGACTCACTGCCGGCGGCATGCGCCTGACCGGTCATGATGGCCAGCGCCAGCGCGACCAGAGCGATGGCAAGCATCCATGGCAGAAGTGACGGCCGCGCGTCGGCGCGTGTCCGACTGTGCGGACGCCGGGTCATGTCTCTGTCTCCCCACCGGCCGCGATCCAGTTCGATATCCCGCCGACATTGGTGACATTTTCATAGCCCATTTCGGTCAGCGTCTTGCCGGCAAGTGCCGCCTGACCACCGGCCGCGCAGACCAGCAGGATTTCGCTGTCCTTCTTCAGGGCCGGGTTGTGATAGTCGGTAGTGTCGTCAGCCGCGAACTCGATGAAGCCACGGGGAATCCGCAGCGCCCCGGCGATGGTGCCGGTTTCGGCGACCGCCGCACTGTCGCGAACATCGATAAAGATGGCTGTGCCTTTCTGGTGGATGGCAACGCCGTCTTCGGCGCTGATCCGGGGCACTGCTGCATTCGCCTCGGAAAGATAGTCTTTTGCGTGTTTCATGATGCCCTCACTGCTATGCCCGCCACGCGGGCTGAATTGCCTTTTCCCCCGAGAAACGCGCCCCGATACGTCCCCTGTCAGAGATAGGCGTTGATGCACGGTGTTCAAGCGCCGCGCGCCAGCAAGAGCCGACACCGTCACTTCGGACAAATGCCTGTCACGGCAGAACAGGACGCACCATGGCAAATCTGTCGGCGTCCCAGAAAGGTGCCGGATATGAGGTGGTGTCGTCAGGCGTAATCCGGCGCGGTCACCGGCGGTGGTGCCTTAAGATTTTCAGCCAGGATGCGAATATGCGCCGGGGAGATCCCACAGCATCCACCAATGATGTCAGCGCCGCTATCGACCCATTCCCTGGCAAAGCGAAGATAGGCATCTGGTGTGATTTCCTGGCGAAGCTGGTGAATGTTTTCGTTTGCTGCCTCGTAATCCTGATCCATCAGGGGAAAGGCATTCGCATAGGCACCGATCATCGGCCTCGAGGCACCGTGCTGGCGAGAAAATGTCTCCAGCTCGGAACGCGATAGGGCGACAGCGTCATTCATCACCTCGGGCTGGCTGCAATTGAACAGCAACGCATCAAACCGCAGCCCCTCGATTGACAGCAACAGCTCGGACAGCGGCTCGCCCGACCGGAGACGCGGCTTACCGGCGACCGGCTTGGCATCCTCGAGGGTAACCGACACCCACAGATCGGCCGCACAATCCGTAAACATGTCGAGATAGGTTGTAACCTCGCTGACCGAACTCAGCGTTTCGCCGATGAAAATGTCGGCAACCGGCGCCAGAAACCGCCGAAAATGCTGCATCATCCGGCGCGCGCCCTGCACCTCAAAGGCATCGGGCTTGTAGCTGCCAAACATTGGCGGGATGCTGGCTGCCACCTGCACCGAATGTGGCACCGCGTCCGCCGCGTCACGCGCCAGCTTGGCGGCCAGCGTCAGCAATTCTTCGGACTGCGCTTCATACCGGTCTTCACCGATATGGAACGGCACGATGGCATAGGTATTGGTGGAAATCACATCGGCACCGGCGGCAATAAAGGCATCATGCGCATCGCGCACCATCTGCGGCGCCTCCATCAGGGCAAGCGCCGACCATTCCGGTTGCCTGAAGGGCGCGCCAATGGCCTGTAGCTGTCGTCCCAGTCCACCGTCGAGAATGATCACGTCAAGCCCCTCAAAAAAATTCACCAGCATCATAGAAACCAACATGGCGCAAAGGCAAGCCGCCTCACCTGCCTGCGACGCCATGTGGCGGCCTGAACATATTGTGGCCTGAATATATTGTGGCTTGAATATATGGCCGGGTGATGCGGGGATAGGCGATGATCGCGCCTGAAGGTGGTGCCGAGAATGACGGCCGGCAGCACTATGTCGAAATGACGGAGATGTTCCGTGCGGCACTGCCGCCAAAGACCAAATCCCGAGGCAGAACCCAGAGCGCCCACCCTACTCCAGCGCGAACCCGCACATGTTGGCGATGGCGCGCACCACATCCTGACTTCGCACGGCGAAGGGCAGCACGGCAACCGCCATCAGCACCACCGTCGCCCAGATCAGCCACACCGACAGGTCGGCCGGGCGTGATGGCGGTTCGGTTTTGGTGACAGACGCACCATCCGGCCTTTTGGAATTGGCCGGCATGGTTATGAGGTCCGCATCACGAATTCTAGGCCAGACTGCGAGCCGACATAAAGCCCCTGCTTGTGCATGAACAGCGAGATCAGGATACTGCCGCCACCATCAAGCATCACATCCACCCGGCCACCGGCGATCCGCACGATTGTGCCGGCCGCGTCCTTGCCCGTATCATTGCAATGTAGCGTGACTTTCTGGTCGAGTGTCAGCATGCCAGCCTCCTGATAAGTCGTGATCCTATCACGTCAGGCTATTGCAGGTCGATGGCATGTGCCTTCAAATCCTCGATCTTGCATACCGCCAGCGTCACCCGGTTGGTCGCCAGCAGCCGTACCTTCGGTGCCTTGCCGGCCTCGCGCGCCTGTTCCCATCGGGCGGCGCACAGACACCACTGGTCGCCATCCTTCAGGCCCGGAAAGCCGAATTGCGGCATCGGGGTCGACAGATCATTGCCGACCGACTTGCTGAAGCTGAGAAATTCGTCGCTCATCACGGCGCAGACGGTGTGCAACCCCTGGTCCTGCGGGCCGGTATGGCAACATCCATCCCGAAAGAACCCTGTCACCGGGTCCTCGGAACAGCTTTGCAGCGCGCCGCCAAGCACGTTCTTCTGTCCTTCCGGGCGTCCTTGCGAGCCATCCATGGTGACCTCCGGTGCGGGTTAGCTTTGTGAGTCCGGATATGGGGCGTCGAGAACCGCCATTCTAGTCTCGATCGCCGATTCAAGCGCCGCCATGAAATCGCGGCGTGACAGGCCGGGCGCGATGGCCGGCAGGAATTCAACCTCGATCCGTCCGGGCCGTTTGAGCCAGCTGTTGCGCCCCCAGACCCGTCCGGAATTGAGCGCAATCGGCACCACCGGGAGCCCTGTCGCCTCATACAGGGCGAACACGCCGATTTCATATTTATGATCCATACCCGGCGCAACGCGCGTACCCTGCGGAAAAATCAGCAAGGACCGGCCACTGTCCCGCGCCGCCACTGCGTCATCGCGCAGCTTTCGAAGGGCGCGCATACCGGCCGAACGGTCAACAGCGACGCAGCCTGATTTCTGGAAATACATCCCAAGCAGCGGCAGCTTTAGCAGCTCACGCTTCAGCACCACCATTGGCGTATGCAACAATAGCGACAGCACAATGGTCTCCCACGCCGATTGATGTTTCGCGGCATAGATCACCTGATCGCCGAGATGCGGGTCGCCGGACACCCGGTGCGAGGCACCAACGATATGCAGCAGCTTTACCGTCAGCCAGCCCCACAGCCGCGCCACAGCGCGGATCGCCGCCGCCGGCAGCAGCAGCGTCGGCACGACCAGAATCGCCAGCCCGGCGGTGACGCCGTAAAACAGGATGTTGAAGATCCACGATCTGAGATACATCATGGCGGCGACAATAGGCGCAATCGGTGATGCAGGCAATCAGCGCACATCCAATCAGGGGCCCTTGGAAATGACGGATGATCAGGACACAGCCAAGGCGGATACCAGCTGGCAGGTACGGGCCGAGATGGCGCTTGCCGCGGCGGCGGCGGCAGATCGGCTGATCACCTATGCCGAGCTTGCCGATGCCGCCGGCATATCAGGCCAGCATCGCGTCCACCGGCTGACTGTCTGGCTGGAGACGCGGCTTGAGCGAGAGGTCGGCAGCGGCGGCCCAATGCTGAGCGCCCGCGTCATTTCACGTGCCCGCGGCGGCCTGCCGGCACCAGGCTTCTTCATGAAATGTGCCGAGTTGGGACTGTATGACGGCCCGCCAGATGGCCCGCAAGCCTACGCTTTCCATCTGAACTGCCTTCGCTGAGGGGTCAGCTTCCGGCGTTGATATGACCAACCCTGATATGAAAAGTGAACAGGCCATCGACAGCATCGCTTTTCAGCAGGGTCAGCCCGGCGGTATTGCAAAAATGTTCAAAATCCAGCGGCGCCGCCGGATCATCCGCCTGCACCTCGAGAATGCCCGACTCCATCTGGCCGATCTGCCGACGCGCCTTGAGTACCGGCAGCGGGCATTTCAGCCCGGTCAAGTCGAGGCTGACCGAAATTTCATACGCCGATCCATCCATAACGCTCCGAAATTAGACCGGGACCTGAGGCGATACCAGTGCCAAATGATCGCAGCGCGACTTGCGTTGAAGGCTTGCCAACCGCTAGATAGGCGGATGAGCATCTGGGGCATGATCATTGGTGGCGCGGCAGGGGCCGCGCTTGGCGGACCAATTGGCGGGTTGCTTGGCGCAGCCGCCGGTATCGCCGTCGAACGCGGCTTCATCGCGCCGGCGCGGCCAGAAACGGACGCCAGCCGCCGTGTTGCCTTCACTGTGGCGATGATCGCGCTGTCGGCGAAGATGGCGAAAGCCGACGGCGTTGTCACCCGCGATGAGATCGCCGCCTTTCGCGAACGCGTCCATATCCCGCCTTCCGAGGTCAAGCAGGTGGGCCGGTTCTGGGACCTGGCCCGCCAGACACAGGACGGGTATGAGGATTACGCGAATCAGGTCGCCCGCATGTTCAGCCCGGGTGCGCCGGTGCTGGAACAGCTTCTTGACCTGTTGTTCCATATCGCCGGGTCGGATGATGATCTGTCAGCACCAGAGATCGACTATCTGGCACGCGTTGCCGATATCTTTGGCTTCTCGCAGGAGGATTTCCAGCGGATGATGGCGGTTCATGCCACCGACGGGCCAAAGCCGTGGCACATTCTGGGTGTTGACCGGGATATTTCGGATGACGCGCTGCGGCGGCGCTGGAAGGCGCTTGTCCGTGACCACCACCCGGACCGGCTGATGGCCGATGGCATGCCCGAGGAATTCATCGCCGCGGCGAATGACCGGCTGGCCAGGATCAACGCCGCCTATGACAGCATGGCGCGGGCGC
Organism: Puniceispirillaceae bacterium (SeqCode); assembly: GCA_965657415.1. Lineage (GTDB taxonomy): Bacteria > Pseudomonadota > Alphaproteobacteria > Puniceispirillales > Puniceispirillaceae > UBA8309. The sequence goes on from CBFHNZ010000052.1 coordinate 11,803, forward strand.
GTGGGCTGAGCGTGGGGGCGACTTAATATGCCGACACCGCTGCTGACCATTGCCGGTGCCGGCATCAATCTTGGCGACCGCTGGCTGCTCCGCGGCGGCGATCTGACGCTTCATGCCGGCGACAGGCTGGCGCTTGTCGGGCGCAATGGTGCCGGCAAATCCAGCCTGATGAAACTGATGGCGGGCCGCGCCGACATGGATGAGGGCAGCCTGTGGATGGCCCCGGGATCGAGCGTCGCCTATCTGCCACAGGCCCCGGTGATTCCGCCCGGCATGACGCTGCGAAGCGTTGTCACCGCCGGCCATGACGCCGACTGGCTTGGCCGTCCGGTGCCAATCCACAAGGCCGAGGAATTCCTGATGCGGCTGGGGCTCGACCCGGACCGGCTGTCCGACGGACTGTCGGGGGGCGAATCGCGGCGCGTGTCGCTGGCCCGTGCGCTCTACACGGAACCGGACGTGCTGCTTCTCGACGAGCCGACAAACCATATGGACATGCCGACCATCGAATGGATGGAGGAGATGCTGCGCCAGCATCGCGGCGCGCTTCTGGTGGTCAGCCACGACCGCGCATTTCTGCGCAATCTCGGCACCGGCATCGTCTGGCTACATAATGGCAAGCTGCGCCGCCGCGAGGGGGATTTCGCGCAGTTCGACAGCTGGTCCGAAGGCATCCTGGCCGATGAGGCGGTGGTGCTTCACAAGATGGACCGCCGCATCGCCGCCGAGACGAAATGGTCGCGCGAGGGCATCTCGGCGCGGCGCAAGCGCAACCAGGGGCGGCTTCGCGAGCTGGAGGTGATGCGGGTGGAGCGGGCACGCACCGGCGGCATCACACAGCGCACAATGAAAATGGAAACCGGTCCGGCAGAAGGTGGTGGCCAGCTGGTGCTGGAGGCCATCGATCTGTCGGTATCGGTGCCGCTTCCCGCGAGCGGAAAGGACGACGACGCGACCCAAACCGCCGGGGCAGCCGGGGCAGCCGAGGCGGCACGACGCCAGCTGCTGAGCCATTTCAACATGCTGGTGCGGCGCAGCGACAGGATCGGCATTGTCGGTCCGAACGGCATCGGCAAATCGACCCTGGTGCGCGTGCTGCTGGGGCTGGCCAGCCCGGATGGTGGGCGGGTGCGCCAGGGATTCGGCCTGAACCCGGCCTATTTCGACCAGCAACGCAGCGCGCTTGACCGCAATTCATCGCCCTGGACGGTGCTGACCGGTGGCAGCAGCGACATGATCGAAGTTGCCGGCCAGCAGAAACATGTCACCGCCTACCTCCGTGACTTCCTGTTCGATGACCACAAGATGACGCAGAAAGTGGCCACGCTGTCGGGCGGTGAGCAGAACCGGCTGTTGCTGGCCAAGCTGTTCGCCGAGACGCATAACTTCCTGGTCCTCGACGAGCCGACGAACGATCTCGACATGGAAACGCTGGACCTGCTGCAGGAGGTGATCGCCGAATATGACGGCACCATCCTGATTGTCAGCCACGACCGCGATTTTCTCGACCGCACGGTGACGGCGCTGCTGGCCTTCGAGGGCGAGACGAAGGTAACGGCGCATGCCGGTGGCTATACCGACTATCTGGAGAGGCGTACCGCCGCGATGGCGCGCCGCGCCGCCCGCGAAAGCGGCATGGATGGCGGTAAATCCAATGGTAAATCCAATGGTAAATCCACTAGCCGGGCCAATGGCAAGGGCGGCGGCAAGACGGCGCAGAAACCGACCGGCAACCGCACCGCCAAGTTGAGCTTCAAGGACCGGCATGCGCTGGACACGCTGCCTGGGGAGATTGAGGCGCTGGCGGCCGAGATCGCCGATCTGGAGGCACGGCTTGCCGACCCGGCCTTCTTTGCCAGTGACCCGGACGGTTTTACCGGGGCGGCCGACCGTCTGGCCGCGGCGCGCGACGAGATCGAGGTGAAAGAGGCACGCTGGCTGGAAGCCGCCGAAGCCGAGGAAGCGCTGCAGGCGGTTAGTCAGACGAACAACCCGGCCGACAACAAGGCGGGCAATGCCGGCTGAACCGCTTAAACTTACACGCGCCTCACGGCGCCTGCTTCCTCACGGCCGGATCAGCAGGATCACCACGCACAGGGCGATGGTGCAAAGCGCCAGCATTGACGGGATCAGACAGACCTGAATCCATGCATCGCGGCCCGTCAGCATGCCTGACCATGTCGGCAGCTTCTGGCCAAGAAAGGCCCCGAAGACCGGCCCGCCCTTCATCTCGAAGCGCAGCATCAGCACCGGCACCCCGGCATAGACGAACAGAAAGCCGGTCGCGATCGTGACCAGGAAAACGGGCTCGGCCTGGCCCCAGAACAGCACCACAAAGGCCGCCATCATCACGACAAGACAGACCATGAAACTGACGAAGACAAGCGGATGGATTCCGCCCCTCGTGGATGCGCCGTGGTCAAACTCGCCGGCCAGCCTGCTTCCCGACGCGGCAAGGCCGGTGCGAAGCGCCGCCAGACGGCCACCGATTGATTTCACGGTAATCGCAATCACCCCCTTTCCGCCCGCCGGTGCGGGTCGTGGCACGAAACTGAAAGGGTCACAGGATCCAAGGATAAGCCCGTTAACCTGATCCGAACAGGTGGCCGATTTGCCCCTGGTGATTTGCCCCGGCGAATTGACCTTGGCGATTTGACCTTGGCGAATTGACCTTGGCGAATTGACCTTGGCGATTTGACTTCGCCGGTTAATGGCCATCACCCTGACGCCGCCCCCAAACA
>CBFHNZ010000053.1:0-14450 GCA_965657415.1 Puniceispirillaceae bacterium (SeqCode)
CCGGCTCCAGCCCTTCCAGAACCTCGATATTCGATGCGTCATAGCCATCGGCGGAAGCCGCGGCCCCAAAAAGATCGGCCATCTGTCAGATATCTTCCGTCACAAATATTTCACGATTGTGGTCACGATTGCGGTGTCGGCGCGCCGCAGCGACGCCAGCCATCCAAAAAGCATGCGTATGTCTACCGTATCTTGCGGCGGCATCCAAGCCAAACCGCGAGATATAGAAGCTACAGATTTGTCACAGAGGGGATAACGGGAAGTCATTGTATCCAACTGCCTTCGGAATCTGTCAAGCGAGGCTTACCGTTAGCGTTTTGTTAACCATATCGTGCCTAGACTTGCCCTTTCAGGTCGCGGGAGGGGCGGAATCATGCACAAGGATGAGAGCAGCCAGGATGGCAGAATGCATGGCGCTCGTCGTCGGGGGTGGTGCTGGTGACCGATGCCGCTGGCAAGGCCATTGTCGTCAAGGGGCTGACCAAACATTTCGGTGGCTTCTGCGCGCTGTCCAATATTGATCTTGAAGTCGATTATGGTGAGCGGATCATTATTTGCGGGCCGTCCGGGTCCGGTAAGTCGACCCTGATCCGCTGTCTGAACCAGCTGGAAACCCATGATGAAGGTGACATATCTGTCAACTCGGTAAGACTTCACGCCGATATGAAGGGGGTAGAGGCCGTGCGCCGAGACGTTGGCATGGTGTTTCAAGCCTTCAACCTGTTTCCACATCTGACAGTTCTGGATAATTGCCTGCTGGCGCAACGGCTTGTCCTGAAACGTTCGCCAGCAGAGGCGCGCGACATGGCGCTGAAATTTCTCGAGCGCGTGAGGATTCCCGAGCAGGCCAACAAATATCCTCGCCAGCTGTCCGGCGGTCAGCAGCAACGTGTGGCGATTGCGCGTGCGCTGTGCATGCAGCCCAAAATCATGCTGTTCGACGAGCCTACATCGGCCCTTGATCCGGAAATGATCAACGAAGTGCTGGACGTGATGGTCGAACTGGCTGGAACAGGCATGACAATGGTGTGCGTTACCCATGAAATGGGGTTTGCCCGCGAGGTGGCGGACCGCGTGATCTTCATGGATGGTGGCAGGATCATCGAGGAACAGCCGCCTGACATCTTCTTTTCCAGCCCGCGGGAGCTGCGAACCCGCGCTTTCCTTGGCCAGATTCTATGACCGGGGGTCAAATTCCATGATCGGGGTGCATCATGTTTGAATTCCGGTTCTATGAAATCTGGCGATCCGCAGAATATGTGGACCGGTTGATTGACGGCGTGGTCAACAGCCTGGTTCTGTCGACCATTGGCGGGATCTGCGGATTTTTGATGGGCCTTGGGTTGGCCATCGGGCAGGGCAAACAGGGCGTGCCGTTCCCGGTCAAGCTGGCCTGTGTGAGCTATGTTGAGTTTGTTCGGAACACGCCCTTCATCGTGCAGCTGTTTTTTGTCGCTTTCGCACTGCCATTGCTTGTCGGGTATCAATGGTCTTTCGAGGCGTCGGCCCTGCTTGCGATGACCCTGAATTTCTCGGCTTATTTTGCCGAGGTAATAAGGGCCGGTATCGACGGTGTTCCCAAGGGCCAGATTGAGGCGTTCAAGTCGCTTGGCATGACGCGCCGACAGGGGTTTTTCAGGGTGTTGCTGCCGCAGGCGCTGGCAAGCGTGTACCCGTCACTCACCAGCCAGTACATCTTCCTCTTCCTTACAACAGGACTGATTTCCGAGATTGGTGTCCGTGACCTGACCTGGGCCGGCCGCTTCGTTGCCGACCGGACCTTTCGCGATTTCGAAGTCTTCATTGTGCTGACGCTTCTCTACATGGGATCGGTGTATTTCTTCCGCATTTGTTTCACGCTGATTGAAAGGCGGGCATTTACCTGGAATGTGTCGCGATGACGGCGTTCCTGCAGACCATCTTCGGTGACTTTCACGGCCATATGCTGGCGGTACTCATCAGTGCCGGACAGTGGACAATCTATCTTTCGCTGACGGCGTTTACCGGCGGCGGCCTCATTGGATTGATCATGGCGGTTGCGCGGTTGTCGCCATCAAAACCTGTCAGGCGGCTTGCTGTCAGCTACATCTGGCTGTTTCAATCTATTCCCCTGCTTATGTTGCTGTTTCTGATTGGCCTCGGGGTGCCTGCCTTTTTCCATGTCAATATGCCACCATGGGTTGCGGCGACCACGGCGTTGACGCTGTTCACCAGTGCCTACATGGCTGAGGTCTGGCGCGGCGCGCTGGAAAGCGTGCCGCTGGGGCAGTGGGAAGGCGGCTTTGCCCTCGGTCTGACCTTCCGGCAGGCGCTTGTGTCAATCATCGCACCGCAGGCGCTGCGCATTGCAACGCCGCCAACGGTTGGTTTCATGGTGCAGGTTATCAAGGGAACGTCGATGGCCTATATCATTGATTACAATGATCTTATGCGGTGGGGAAAGAAAATTGCCAACTCCCAGCTCGAAGGCGCGGAGCCCTTCATTGTTTATCCAATCATGGCGTTGTTCTACTTCGCCCTGTGTTTCCCATTGTCCTACTGGTCAAAGACGATGGAGCGAAATCTTACAAAGGAGTCAGGCCATAACTAGGTGCAAAATGAAGGAGGACTTGAAATGTCCGGAACAATCAAAAAGTGGCTTGCCTGTCTTGTCGCGGCAACTGCGATTTGTGTTAGCCAGGCCGTCGCCGCAGATCAACTGAGTGACATTCTCGACCGTGGAACGATCAAGGTCGGCGTTCCCGAGAATTTTCCCCCGTTCGGGTCGGTTGGATCAAACTTTGAACATGAGGGCTATGACGTCGATGTGGCGAAAATACTTGCCGACGATTTGGGCGTGGAACTGGAACTTGTGCCGATCACGTCGAAACAGCGTATTCCCTATCTGACCTCCGGTCGTGTCGATCTCGTAATTTCGTCGATGGGTGCCAATCCGACACGCGCCAAATCGATCTGGTTTTCATCTGCCTACGCGCCCTTCTTCTCGGCGGTATTTGCGCATGAGGATCGTGACATCGAATCTGCCGATGACCTTGCCGGTTTGCGCGTTGGGGTGACAGGGGGAACCATCGAGGACCTTGAACTCAGCAAACAGGTTCCCGACGGCACGGACCTGATCCGCTTCGGTGACAATGCCGGTACATTGTCCGCCTATATTGCCGGCCAGATCGATATTCTGGTGACAGGCAACACTGTGGCCGCAAAGCTGGCCAAGGGAAATCCGCAGCTGAAGCTTGAGACAAAATTCATTGTGCGCCAGTCACCGGCCTTCATCGGCGTGCGTGCTGGCGAGGTGAACATGCTGCAATGGGTCAATGTCTTTGTTCTTCATAAAAAGCTTGGCGGGGTGCTGCATGAATTGTCACTGAAGTGGCTCGGCCAGCCACTTCCTGACCTTCCAAGCCTCTAACATGTTTTGTCGGTCTGAAAACAAAAACCCCCGGGATTGCGCCCGGGGGTTTGGTGTTTCTGATGCCGCCTGGCGGCATTTCGGCGGTGGTTACGCCGAGTAGTACATCTGGAACTCGACCGGGTGCGGCGTATGCTCCAGCGCGATGACCTCTTCCATCTTCAGCTCGATATAGGCATCGATCTGGTCGTCGGTGAAGACACCGCCCTGGGTCAGGTAGCCACGATCCGCGCTGAGTGCCTCGAGCGCCTCGCGGAGCGAGCCGCAGACGGTCGGGATCTGGGACAGCTCTTCCGGCGGCAGGTCGTACAGATCCTTGTCCATGGCATCGCCCGGATGGATCTTGTTCTGGATGCCGTCAAGGCCGGCCATCAGCATTGCCGAGAAAGCCAGATACGGATTCGCGGTGGCGTCCGGGAAGCGGACCTCGACACGCTTGCCCTTCGGCGATTCCACATGCGGGATCCGGCAGGATGCCGAGCGGTTGCGCGACGAATAGGCCAGCAGCACCGGTGCCTCATAGCCCGGGATCAGACGCTTGTAGCTGTTCGTCGAGGCGTTGGTGAACGCGTTCAGTGACTTGGCGTGCTTGATGATGCCGCCAATATAGAACAGCGCCATTTCCGACAGATCGGCATAGCCGTTACCGGCGAACAGCGGGCTGCCATCCTTCCAGATCGACTGGTGGACATGCATGCCCGAACCGTTATCGCCGGCGATCGGCTTTGGCAGGAAGGTTGCCGACAGGCCGTAGGCATGCGCCACCTGATGCACCGAATATTTGTAGAGCTGCAGATTGTCAGCGGTCTCGATCAGGGTGCCGAACTTCATGCCAAGCTCGTGCTGCGAAGGGGCTACCTCATGGTGGTGCTTTTCGACCGGCACGCCCATATCGGCCATGACCGACAGCATCTCGGAACGGATGTCCTGGCCGCCATCAATTGGCGGGACCGGGAAATAGCCGCCCTTGACGCCAGGGCGGTGGCCAAGGTTGCCTTCCTCATAATCGCGGGCGCTGTTGTACGGGCCTTCGGTCGAATCGACCTGATACATGGCGCGGTTCATCGACACGTCGATCTTCACATCCTCGAAGATGAAGAATTCGGCTTCCGGGCCGAAGAAGGCGGTGTCGCCGACGCCGACTGATTCCATGTAGGAAAGCGCCGCCTTGGCGGTGCCGCGCGGGTCACGGTCATAGGCGACGCCGGTGCCAGGTTCCATAACGTCGCAGAACAGTGCCAGCGTCGGCTGGGCGAAGAACGGGTCGACATAGGCACGGTACAGGTCCGGCATCAGGGTCATGTCGGATTCATTGATCGCCTTCCAGCCGGCGATCGACGAGCCATCGAACATGAACCCCTCGGCAAGGGTTTCCTCATCGATGGTGTCAATATGCTGCGTTACGTGCTGCATCTTGCCGCGCGGATCGGTAAAGCGGAGATCGACATAGGTAATGTCGTTCTCTTTGATCATTTCCATGATGGCTTTTGCGTCAGACATGGGTCTTCCTTCCATTTGTCTTGATAGTGGGCGTCTTGCCAGTGGGCTCGTGCCACGGGGTTGTTGATGGGGCGGCCGGCGCGCCGGCCTGGGTCGGGAACAAGCCGGGCGGATCAGACCGCGTCGGCACCGCGTTCCCCGGTGCGGATCCGGATGGCTTCGTCAATCGTCGAGATAAAGATCTTGCCATCGCCGATGCGGCCTGTCTGGGCCGCCTGCTGGATGGCATCGACGACGCGCTCGGCAAGGGCTTCCTCGACGACCACCTCGATCTTCACCTTCGGCAGGAAATCAACCACATATTCGGCACCGCGATAGAGTTCGGTGTGGCCTTTCTGCCGACCGAAGCCCTTTGCTTCGAGAACAGTTATGCCCTGGATGCCGACCTCGTGAAGCGCTTCCTTTACCTCATCCAGCTTGAACGGCTTGATGATGGCTTCGATTTTCTTCATAGCTTGGTTTCCATGTAGTCAGGTTCTTGGTGTAGTCAGGGTTCATGGTTCGAAATCCTTGACCCGGACCCTTGGGTCCAAAGTCTGGGACTCGGGCCCCGGGATCATGCCTCTGGTATCAGAGTTCTGATATCAAGGCCCGACCTCAGGCAGGACCGACCTCAGGCAGGCCCGACCTCAGGCAGGCGTTTGGCCGTTCCACACCCGGCCAATCAACCCAACCTTCTGTGCGGACTGGTACGCGGCCCGCCGGGGCCATGCAAGCTCGCGCCTGGCGCAGATCAATGTCAGGTGTCGATTGTCGCGATCCTGCTGTAAAAACAGGCGCAGTGCCTAATTTTTAGGCAAAATTGGTGACGGGCCTTATCGGACGGGCCCTACTGCGGCGCTGACACCTTCGGCCGTGGTGTCGCATTCGGCCGGAGTTTGGCATTTGGCGTGAACAGCCTTTCGCCCTTGCGGGTCAGGCTGGCAATACGGTCCTGTCCGGCCGGTGACAGCAGCCATTCGGCAAAGCGTGCGGCGGCATCATGACGGGCCTTCGGGCAATGGTCCCGGTCCAGCAGCACGATGCCATACTGGTTGAAAAGCTGCGAATCTCCCTCGAACAGGATCTGGTGCTGGTATTTATTGGCAAAGGTCAACCAGGTGGCGCGATCGGTCAGCACATAGCTGTTCGATTGCACGGCGAAATTCAACGTCGCGCCCATGCCGTTGCCGGTCTCAAAATACCAGCGTCCCGTCAGCGCCTTGGGCGTCCTGTTGATGGTCGCCCACAGCGCCTGTTCCTTTTTGTGGGTGCCGCTTTCATCGCCGCGTGAGGCAAAGCGCGATTGCGAGCGTTCAATGCGGCGCATCGCTTCGCGCACATCGCCCGCATGACGCAGGCCAGCCGGATCATGCTGCGGGCCGACAATGATGAAATCGTTATACATCAGATCGTGCCGTGCGGCGCCATAGCCGGCGATGATGAAATTATCCTCGGCCTCACGGGCATGAACGATCAGCAGGTCGCCATCACAATTTTGCGCGTTCTTCAGTGCCTGTCCGGTGCCGACGGCGACGACCCGCACCTCTATGCCTGTCGCGGCGGTGAAGGGTGGCACGACATGATCGTAGAAGCCGGCATTCTGCGTCGAGGTCGTTGATTGTACGATGATGGAGCCAGCCCCCACGGATTGCGCGCTGGCTGGCTGTGCGGGGAGGGCCAGAAGAACGAGAAGGCCCAGCGCCATGATCGGCAGGATCAGGCGCCCCGGTCCGGCAGGGACAGGCAAGTGCCCGGCGGGCACCGACAAACAGGTGTAGGGAAATGTCATGCGTGGCCCATCATCAGCCTGAACGGCATCCGCAAACTTTCCCTGCACCGTACGGCACTCACCCCCGCTCGGCAAGACCCATGGTGGGTGTTTGTGTGAGGCCAGAATGTCGGGCCACAGCGGCCATAATGCAGCTTTCAGCCCAACTGTTCGGATTGGTTCTGGCGCGGTGTAACCTGTTCATCGCTGGCTGTGTGTTCGGCCCATTATTCTGCCCATTATTCCGCCCATAAATACCCTTGCGCCTGACCACTCGCTCGGCTAATGTCCCGCCCTGCATTTCGGCTGGCTTTGCCGGTTGGTGGGGTATGTCTGCACCGCGCGTGTCGGCAGGGGCCGGAATGTTACTATGGCGGGTGTAGCTCAGTTGGTTAGAGCGCCAGTTTGTGGCACTGGAGGTCGCCGGTTCGAAACCGGTCACTCGCCCCATTTCTCCCGGCATGGCAGGCTTTTTGCTCAGCCCGTGCCGCGCGGGCTTCACGCTGCGGGCGTGGCGGAATTGGTAGACGCGCTGGATTTAGGTTCCAGTGGTGAAAACCGTGGGGGTTCAAGTCCCTCCGCCCGCACCATGGCACCGTCCGTCGCCGGCGGACCTTCACCGTCGGTTGTCATGCCCGGCACAGTCGGCTTGCACTGCAAGCTGGAAATGTGGGCATGTAGCGCCGTTCTTGCAGAGGATATAAGGGTTCGATGAAGATTTCTGAAACCAAGGCCGAAGGGCTGATCCGCGAATATTCCATCGTCATCACCGCCGCCGAGATCGAGGAACAGGTCTCTGCCAAGCTGGCCGAACTGGCCACCACAGTGAATATGCCGGGCTTTCGTCCGGGTAAGGTGCCGATGTCGGTTGTGAAGTCGCGGTTTGGCAGTCAGGTGCAGGGCGAGGCACTGAAGAACGCGCTTGACGAGGGCGCGCGCCAGGCGATTGAGAACAATGAATTGCGGCTGGCCAGCCAGCCCAGCGTCGAAATCACAAGCTATGAAGACGGCAAGGATATGGAAGCCGCGCTGTCCTGCGAGGTGATGCCGGAGATCAAGATCCCCGACCTTGCGGGCCTGAAGATCGAAAAGCCGACGCTTGAGGCCGGCGATGCCGAGATTGACGAGGCGTTGGCCACCATTGCCGACGGCAACCGCCCGACCATTGAGGTGACAGGCAAACGGGCGGCGAAATCCGGCGATGTCGTGATAATCGACTTTGTTGGCCGGATTGATGGTGAGGCGTTTGAAGGCGGCGCTGCCGAAGGTCACTCGCTGGAGCTTGGCTCGAACAGCTTCATCCCCGGCTTTGAGGAAGGACTGATCGGCGTCAAGGCCGGGGAGACCCGCGATGTTGAGGTGACATTCCCTGCGGATTATCAGGCAGCGCATCTTGCCGGCAAGCCGACCGTGTTCGAAGTGACGGTAAAAGAGCTTCGTGAGAAGGGCGAGGCCGTCATCAATGATGAACTTGCAACCCGCCTTGGCTTCGAGGACCTTGCCGGCCTTCGCGAGGCCGTCGGTGGGCAGATCAATGGCCAGCATGCCGCCGCGCTGCGCCAGGCGGTGAAGAAGAATGTTCTCGACTCTCTGGCCGATGGTGACGCGTTTGACGTGCCGCCATCGCTCTATGCCTCGGAATACGAAAATGTCGCGCGGGCGATGAACCCGAACCCGCCGGAGGCACATGATCACGACCATGACCATGATCACGACCATGACCATGATCACGACCATGATCACAACCATGACCATGATCATCCGTCTGCGGATGAGGGCATGGATGATGATGCCAAGGCCGAGGCCAAGGCAATTGCCGAGAGGCGGGTCCGCCTTGGTTTGATGCTGACCGAGATCGGCCGTGTCAACAATATCGAGGTGAGCGAAGAGGATACGCGCCAGGCTGTGTTTGAAGAGGCACGCCGCTATCCCGGGCAAGAATCGCAGGTGCTGGAGTATTTCCAGAAGAACCAGCAGGCAATGCAACAGCTTGCCGGTCCGATTTTTGAGGACAAGACGGTTGATTTCATCCTCGAGATGGCAAATGTAACCGAAGTGGCAACCGACGTTGAAACGCTCTATGCGGCGCCGGAAGATACGGCTGGCGAGGCAAAACCGAAGGCCGCCAAGAAGGCGGGTGCCAAGAAGGCGGCGGCGAAAAAGGCGGGTGCCAAGAAGGCGGCAGCGAAAAAGGCGGCACCCAAGAAGACAGCCGCCAAAAAAGCAGCGAAAAAAGCCTGACCCCGTTTGGGGTCGGATCAAATCGAGGAGATCTGTAGATGAGCGAGTTTGACCAGCCTGTAGCCAATCTGGTGCCGATGGTCGTCGAACAGACGAGCCGCGGCGAGCGTGCCTATGATATCTTCTCGCGCCTGCTGAAAGAGCGGATCATCTTTCTGACCGGGCCGATCGATGATGGCACGGCGTCGCTGGTCTGTTCGCAGTTGTTGTTTCTTGAATCGGAAAATCCGACAAAAGATATCGCGATGTATATCAATTCACCTGGCGGGATCGTGACATCCGGTCTGGCGATTTACGATACCATGGAATATATCCGCCCCGATGTGTCGACAGTATGTATCGGCCAGGCGGCGTCGATGGGATCGCTGCTGTTAACCGCTGGCGCGGCCGGAAAGCGGTTCAGCCTGCCGAACGCGCGTATCATGACGCATCAGCCAAGTGGCGGTTTCCAGGGCCAGGCAAGCGATATCGAAATCCACGCCAAGGAAATTCTCGATCTGCGTCGCCGGCTCAACGGAATATATGAGAAGCATACAAGCAAGTCATTGAAGCAGATTGAAAAAATCATGGAACGTGACACCTTCATGACCGCCAGTGATGCGCAGGAATTCGGGCTGATTGACACCGTTGTCGAGAAGCGTCCAATGCCCGAAGGCGACGCCTAAATTAGCATCGTCGGCGTAAACGGTATGTGATTTGCAGGTAGCCGTGCAGGGCTGTCGAAGAATATCATTGAATCCGACGCGCAAGCCCACATAGACTAACGCCACATGCCCTTGCAGGAGGGTGTTACGCAAAGCGACTGAGGGAGCCAGATCATGGCAAAAACCGAAGACGGTGATAAGGGCACGCTGTTCTGTTCTTTCTGTGGAAAGAGCCAGCATGAGGTGCGAAAACTGATCGCCGGGCCGACTGTGTTCATCTGTGATGAGTGCGTCGAGCTTTGCATGGACATCATCCGCGAAGAACACAAGACCTCGCTGTCAAAGGGGCATGACGGTGTCCCGACGCCGGCCGATATCAATCAGGTTCTCGATGAGTATGTGATTGGCCAGACCGCTGCCAAGCGCGTGCTGGCTGTTGCGGTTCATAATCATTACAAGCGGTTGGCGAATGCCGGCAAGACAGGCGATGTCGAGATTTCGAAGTCGAACATCATGCTGGTCGGGCCGACAGGCTGTGGGAAGACGCTGCTGGCGCAGACTCTGGCGCGGATGCTGGATGTTCCCTTTACCATGGCGGATGCAACGACGCTGACGGAGGCAGGCTATGTTGGTGAGGATGTTGAGAATATCATTCTGAAACTGCTGCAGGCCGCGGATTACAATGTCGAGCGGGCGCAGCGCGGCATCGTCTATATCGACGAGGTCGACAAGATTTCGCGCAAAGCTGACAATCCGTCGATCACCCGTGATGTATCGGGTGAGGGGGTTCAGCAGGCGCTTCTGAAGATCATGGAAGGTACGGTTGCCTCGGTGCCGCCGCAGGGTGGGCGCAAGCATCCGCAGCAGGAATTCCTGCAGGTCGACACCACCAACATTCTGTTCATCTGTGGCGGGGCCTTTGCCGGTCTCGACAAGATCATTGCCGGCCGGGAAACCGGTGCCGGTATCGGGTTCGGTGCCGATGTGCGGGCGCCTGATGATCGCAAGGTCGGCGAATTGCTGTCGACGCTGGAGCCGGAAGACCTGATAAAATTCGGGCTGATTCCCGAATTCGTAGGCCGGTTACCGGTTGTTGCGACGCTGGAGGACCTTGAAGAGGATGCCCTGGTACGGATCCTGACCGAGCCGAAGAACGCGCTGGTTAAGCAATACCAGAAGCTGTTCGAGATGGATGACGTGGCACTGGAATTCCGTGAGGACGCACTTCGGGCTATTGCCCAGAAGGCGATTGCGCGCAAGACCGGCGCACGTGGTTTGCGTTCGATTATGGAAAACATCCTGATGGAGCCGATGTTCGATATTCCGACAGCCGGCGACATCGAAGAGGTGGTGATCAATTCGGACGTTGTGTCCGAAGGTGCGCCGCCGCTTATGGTCCACGCAAAGAAGTCGTCCAGTGCCGGCAAAAGCGCCTGACAGGGCTGTCTGGTGATTGGTGCCGGCTGGCACCTCGGCACAAGGTCTTCCTAACCGACAAGCCGGATACCTTTAAATCCCGCGGCTCGTTCGCGGGATTTTTGTTTGGGTGCTGGAATGTAGGCCCGGATAAAAAAACGCGTGCCAGGGGTCTGGACACCTCATGCGGCGAATTGGCCTGCCGGTGTTGAATCCAGTCTGTCCGAAGTATTTATTAGTATAGAGTTATATCACACCGGTGGAGCGTTGGTTGAAAGCGTGGCTGGTGCCTACCATATCTTGATCGAAGAGTGCCCCCGCCAAAATGGCGACAACAGCCAACATGGCGACAACAGGAGTCCCAGATGTCTGACGGAGCGATGATCACCCTCCCGGTTTTACCCTTGCGCGATATTGTGGTTTTTCCACATATGATCGTGCCGCTTTTTGTGGGTCGTGAGAAATCGATCCGCGCGCTCGAGGCGGTGATGGCTGAGGACAAGCAGATTATCCTGGTGACGCAGAAGGAAGCCGATATCGAGGATCCTGACGCGGACGGCCTGTACAGCATCGGCACGGTGGGATCGATCCTGCAGCTGCTGAAACTTCCCGATGGTGCGGTGAAGGTTCTTGTCGAGGGCGGTGAACGGGTCCGCATCGATCAGAATACGCTTCATTCCGATCACGGGTTTCTGGCCGTTGACGCCGTCGTGATGGACCAGATGGGGCATCAGGGGGCCGATACCGAGGGGCTGGCCCGCGCCGCGGTGCAGCAATTCGAGCAATATATAAAATTCAACAAGAAGGTCGCCTCGGAGGTGTTGAACGCCATCGAGCAGGTCAGCGAAGCTGATAAGATTGCCGACATGATCGCCTCACATCTTGCCATCAAGATCGAGGAAAAGCAGGAACTTCTGGAAGTTCTCGATGTTCATCAGCGGCTTGAGCGAACATTCCAGCTGATGGAAGAAGAGATTGGCGCGCTGCAGGTGGAGAAGCGTGTTCGCAATCGTGTCAAACGGCAGATGGAGAAAACGCAGCGCGAATATTATCTGAATGAACAGATGAAGGCGATCCAGAAGGAGCTTGGCGATGGCGATGATGGCCGTGGCGAACTGGAAGAGCTGGAAACCGCGCTTGCCGACACAAAGATGCCGAAAGCGGCGCGTGAAAAGGCGGATGCCGAGCTTCGCAAGCTGAAGAATATGGGCCCGATGAGCGCCGAGGCCACCGTCGTTCGCAACTATCTTGACTGGGTACTGGCGGTGCCATGGAAAAAGGCCAGCCGCCTGAAGAAGGATATCGGCAAGGCGCGGGAAATTCTCGACGCCGATCATTATGGGCTGGAGAAGGTCAAGGACCGGATTATCGAGTTTCTGGCGGTGCAGCAGCGTACGAAGTCGGTCAAGGGGCCGATCCTGTGCCTTGTCGGTCCGCCCGGCGTCGGTAAGACCTCGCTTGGTAAATCCATTGCGCGGGCCACTGGCCGCAAATATGTCCGCATGGCGCTTGGCGGGGTTCGCGATGAAGCTGAAATCCGCGGTCATCGCCGCACTTATATCGGCTCCATGCCGGGTAAGATCGTGCAAAGTCTGAAAAAGGCCGAGACCAATAACCCGCTGTTCCTTCTGGATGAGGTTGACAAGCTTGGCGCTGACTGGCGCGGTGATCCCAGTTCGGCCCTGCTGGAGGTTCTTGACCCGGCGCAGAACAGTACTTTTCAAGATCATTACATGGAGCTGGACCTCGATTTGTCGAACGTTCTCTTCATCACCACGGCGAACACGCTGAACATGCCGCAGCCGCTTCTTGACAGGATGGAGATCATCCGTCTGTCGGGCTATACTGAGGATGAAAAGTTGGAAATCGCCAAGCGGCATTTGATGGCCCGTCAGATCGAGGACCATGGCATTCGCACGGGTGAGCTTAGCGTATCTGATGACGCCATCCGTGCCATCATCCGTCAATATACCCGCGAGGCCGGGGTGCGGAATCTTGAACGTGAACTTGCCAAGATTGCCCGCAAGACCGTGAAGAAAATCGTCAGCGGCGAGGCTACGTCGATATCGGTTGAGCCGGAGAGCCTTGAAGAGTTTCTCGGCGTTGCCAGATTCCGCTTTGGCGAGATCGAAGAAGACGACCGGGTCGGTGTCACGACGGGACTTGCCTGGACCGAGGTTGGCGGCGAATTGCTGCAGATTGAGGCTGTGCGTGTCCCCGGCAAGGGCAAGGTCAGCGCGACCGGCAAGCTTGGCGAGGTGATGAAGGAATCGATCCAGGCAGCCGAATTCTTCATCAAATCGCGGGCCTCTACCTATGGCATTGATCTGGAACTGCTCGCCAAAATGGACGTTCATGTGCATGTCCCCGAAGGGGCAACGCCGAAGGACGGGCCGTCTGCAGGTGTCGGCATGGTCACTTCGATTGTGTCCGCTGTGACCGGGATCGAAGTTCGCCGCGATGTTGCCATGACCGGGGAAATCACCCTTCGCGGACGCGTATTGCCGATTGGCGGGTTGAAGGAGAAACTTCTGGCAGCGCTTCGCGGCGGGTTGAAGACAGTGTTGATTCCAAAAGAAAATGAAAAGGATCTTGCGGAAATTCCAGACAATGTGAAGGAAGGTCTCAACATCATTCCGGTGGCAATGGTCGACGAGGTTCTGTCAGCGGCATTGGTGCGTGAGCCTCTGCCAAATGCCATATCTAGTGGGCCGCCGGATGAAGCGCCGTCCGTACCGATTGCGGAAAAGGCGCCGGCCGGCGATGACATAACTGCGCATTGAATGCGGTAGAATGCAGGGGCACACTTGATTTTCAGCTTGTGCGCCCCGGTGTTTTTTCGTTGGCATTTAGGCTCTAAACGCGCTACACAACATCCAACTATATAACTAGATATTGGGGGTACCCATGAACAAAAACGATCTCATTGCATCTGTTGCTGATTCTTCCGGGCTGACCAAGGCTGATGCTGGCCGTGCTGTCGACGCTGTCTTTGCGGGTATTGAAGGTGCCCTGAAGGGTGGAGACGAAGTTCGTATTGTCGGGTTTGGTACTTTTTCGGTGGCGCATCGTGCGGCAACCACCGGACGCAATCCACGTACCGGTGAAACAATCCAGATCGCTGCGTCCAAGCAGCCGAAGTTCAAGGCCGGCGCGCCCCTCAAGGAAGCGGTTAACAGCTAACATTTTTACCTATCTTTTTCGACGCCGGCCCGATATAAG
This sequence comes from Puniceispirillaceae bacterium (SeqCode), assembly GCA_965657415.1. Classification (GTDB taxonomy): domain Bacteria; phylum Pseudomonadota; class Alphaproteobacteria; order Puniceispirillales; family Puniceispirillaceae; genus UBA8309. The sequence goes on from CBFHNZ010000053.1 coordinate 14,183, forward strand.
GGTCGGCGTCGTGTTTTGGCGGTTTTGCCATACGGTTCGGGTGGTTAGCTCAGCTGGGAGAGCAACTCGTTTACACCGAGTAGGTCGGGGGTTCGAGCCCCTCACCACCCACCATTTTCCCCTTATTTGCGGATTTTCTGGCGTTCCGGGGTCTTGTCCGCCCCGGTCTCTGGCCACCGCTTATGGTGGTGTTGTCAGACTGTCCTGGCAGGCTGACGATTGACTGAATGAGGTTCCAGCCGGTGGTACATGCTGTTGTGCGAATGGA
>CBFHNZ010000054.1:0-13545 GCA_965657415.1 Puniceispirillaceae bacterium (SeqCode)
AACCCGTTGTAGCGGATTGATTAACTTGCGCCGAATATGGTTGCGCCGGGCATCATTCTGTTCCGGCCAAGGGACCAGACCACCAGATGTCCGTCGTCATATAAGATGTCCGTCGTCATATAAAATGGGACATCAGACTGGCTTGAGCTTTGGAGGGTCTGGCTCATCTGTTGGGTTGATTATGCAGCCTGCCTTTGATGTTGCAAGCGGCGATACTGGATTGTCTGTTTCTTGATCGTTTCCCGTTCTCTGAGAATGTCTTTGTCACGTCCGAAGTAGACGTCTGCCGGAGTGACGTTGTTCAGGCTCTCGTGATAGCGGTGGTTGTTGTAGTGATCGACGAAGACACCGATTTGCTGCTCGAGATCGCCTGGCAGGTAGTAGTTTTCCAGAAGAATGCGGTTCCGCACGGATTTCTGGTTCATCTTCACTCCATGAAGGTTACGATGAAACAGCAAATCTCACATTCGTTCCACCGACATCAGCCACGATCACACGCATGGAGCAACAATCCTCGCTGTTTCCATGCCCAGGCAACATTTCACCGCAGGATCACATCCGCCGGAGGATCATGTCCACCGCAGGGTCAGAACGTCGAATGACTCCAACCAACTCACGCACTCATCATGCATGGAGTGTCGCAGCCAGATCGGCGCCCTGCCGCAGATTGCGCAGCTTTTTCCAGGTTACCTCAGGGTCGATTTTGCCATAGCCGGCAAACGTGCCGAACCCGCAATCCGTGCTGGCGATGACCCTGTCAATGCCAACAATTTCAATGAAACGACCCAGCCGTTGCGCCACCAGCTGGGGATGCTCGACATAGTTGGAACAAGTATCAATAACGCCCGGGGCCAGGATCTTTTCATCCGGAATCCTGCTGTCCTTCCAGACAGTCCATTCATGCTCATGACAGGGATTCGCGCTTTCAAACAGAATGGTGTTTGGGCGGGCCGAAAGCACGATATCTATCACCTTTTCAAGAGCGATATCATGATCATGAGGGCCCTCATAATTGCCCCAGCACAGATGCATGCGCATCCGATCCGCCGGCAGCCCTTCGGTGGCGGCATTAAGGGCTTCGACATTCGCCGCCGCGATCTTCAGGAATTCGTCTTCCGGGACATCCTGATAGCCTGTATGCGCGGACATGGCGAGGTCTGGACAATCAAACTGGATATCCAACCCGGCCTCCAGAATGGCCTCATATTCCGGCCGCATCGCAGTGACGAGGGCGGCCAGATAGGATTCATGATCAGGATAGTGTCTGTTCACCTGAAAGGCGGTGATCAGGCCAGGCGACGCGGCGTTCATGAATGCCCGCACCCCGTTGCCTTCCGCATCCAGCGCCGCCCGGTAGCGGCGAATGTCATCCAGTGCCGGTTGCAGGTCGACCAGCCTGATTTCATCAATACATGACGCGCGGGTAAACTCCTGGCTACCCATCATGGCACCAAGCTTGCGGGCCAGATCAGGATGCGCCGCCAGGTCCTTGGCAGGTTTGCGTTCGATATGGCCCCCAAAGCCGCTCAAACGTTCCTGCATGTAAGTGGAATAGCCGACCTTTCCAAGCTCGCCATCTGAAACAATCGTCACGCCAGCCTCGCATTGCCGTCTCACCGCATCGTCAATGGCGTCCTGCACTGTGGTCTCGAAATGCGCCTTGTCAAAAGATTCACCTTTGTCCTTTGCCAGAAGCAGGGAGGATAATTCATCCCCCCGGGGCAGGCTGCCCACATGTGTCGTTTCAATCCTCATACCATTCGTCGCTTTCCAAATCGAATCCCCGATAGTCAGTCATTTGACTGACAGATACCCGCGACGCTTTGAAAACAACCATCGGTCGTTTTCAAGACGCAAACGGTCAACAAAATGTCCGACCACAGGCATGTCCCTGGCGTGCGAGGCCACCTTGTCATCTGGTTCCGCTTTCCCCGGAAACAGCAGCACTGTACTGCGCGCCTCGGCCTCGGTATCCGATATGACCGTGACCATGATGTTGGTCACGACATGCTCTGTGATGCCAGCGGGGCGGGCGGTAAAACTGGCCAGAATGTTGTCCCGGCCGTGAATGATATCATCAGGTGATGAAGGGCGGGCGAATATGGCATCCTCAGTGAATGTTGCGGCCAGGCTTTCCCATTCACCACAATCCATGAGATGCGTGTAGTGCAGGATCAGTTTCTGGCATTCATGCTCTATCAGCATGCGATCAATCGGATCCATTTTTCCCTACCGAACCAATAAAAGACCATCCATCTGCGCCCCGGCCATGGATGCTGTCACGCCAAAATCTCCAATAGCGGGCTGGCAAGAATACGGCCCTGATGACTGTCCACAATACCAAAATCGCTGAGATGTGGTCCGGCATTACATACAAGTGAGGCGCCGAAACATGCCTTGAAAACCAGATATGGCGGTTGCCAGTCCACGATCCTGTCCATCGCCTGCCTTATCTGGCTCAACTGCTCTGCGATCTCAGGCAGCGGCCCCTCGCTCACCAGCCCGGCTATCGGCAAGGCCAACTCGGCAATGACCCGGCCCTCTTCCACGACCACCAATCCGCCGCCCATCCCGGCAATGTGATTGGCCGCCACAGTCAGATTATCCGGGCTGTCACCAAACAGGGTCAGATTATGACAATCATGCGAGAGCGTGGTGCCAAAGGCGCCGCGCCACTGACCCCACCCGCCAAGAAAGGCCATTTTGGGATCCTGATCCGGTTGATAGCGGTTGATGATCGACATCAAGATCCGATCGGGCGGACACGTGACGAAACCATCTTCAATCGCCGCCTCGCATTCTGCCCATTCGGTAAAGCGGGGCTTTTCGATGGTGGCGATGCGCGCCTTGCTGCCGGAAGCAGGCAAACGGAAATCATCTGCAGAAAAGACGCGCAACTGCATTGTCTGCTGCAGACTGTCTGGCACTGGCGGGGCCGAAACCGGAACACAAAGCCGGCCATCATCGGCGCACAGGTGGCCATTCGCAATAACCGCCGAGGCCCTGAAATCCTCCAGCGAGTGGCACATGACCAGATCCGCCCGTCTGCCCGCGGCGATCAAGCCAAGATCTGGCCTGTTGAGTCGCCGCGCCGCATTGAACGTCGCCGCCCTGATCGCCCAAACCGGGTCCATCCCATAACTGACCAGACGGCGCACCACATCATCAAGACCGCCCGCATTGTGCAGATCGTCGGCGAACACATCATCCGTACACAGACACAAGGTCGGTGGCAATTCATCCAGCTGGTTCAGAGCAGACACAAAGCCAGGCAGCAGATGGTCATGTGACCCCCGCATCTCCACGGTGAGGCCAGCCTGCAACTTGGCCAGCAAATCTTCCGCGGAAATGATTTCGTGATCGGAATCGATACCTGCAGCCACATAGGCGTTCAGCCCGGCATCAGCCAACCCTCTTGCATGGCCACAAACCAGCTTGCCGCTTTCCAGACCTGCCTGAACAATGCCGCTCATCCGATCTCGCCGGTCGATCACATCGTGCATGGACATGACTTCAGCCAACCCGTGAATGTCCGGGCGGGCCAGAATCTCGGCGATGACTTCTGGTGTGAAGTCTGCCCCGGCGCTCTCAAACCCGGGGGCTGACGGCACACAGGAGGGACAGAGCATGACAGTTCGCAATGGCACCTCGCGACTGCAGGCAAGCGCATAATCAAGGCCGGCAACGCCCGCAGCATTGGCAAATTCATGAGGGTCCCAGACGATGGTTGTGACACCGCGAGGCAAAACTGCCGCAGCATAGCTCTTGACGGTGATCATCGAACTTTCGATGTGCATATGGGTATCGATCAGTCCGGGAATGATTATTTGGCCTGTCCCGTCGATTGTCCGGCCTGCATCATCGAAGGTGCCGGCCGGATGCAGACTGGCTATCAGCGGCCCGACAATCCCGATATCCAACTGGCGCAATGTACCGGTTATCACATCAAGTACACGGCCGTTCCTGATCAACAAGTCAAATGGCAGCTTTCCCCGCGCCGCCGCAACTGCCCGATCTCGCAAATCACGGGCATGCAAATCCCTTGGCTCTGCCAAGCTTGCCGGCGTTTTGTGCGTGTCGGTATCAGCCATCGGCCAGCTCCCTTGTGATCTCGTTCAAACAAAAATTCTTCACTTCAGTCTGCTGGACCGATGTTGCCAGCAGATGCGGCGTGTCTGCATCAAACCAAAAATCCGTTTTGCCGAAATAGTCTGTCTGGTCGGTGGTCACGGCCAGCTGGCACGGGGTGAAGCCAAACAGGTCCGGACGCAGATAACTGGCCACCGCCAGTGGATCATAAATGGCCATGCTCTGACGCCCACGACGCTGCGCGATATCAAGATAACCGGCCAGCAAATTGGCGAATATCTCGGCCCTGATACCCTGCCCTGCATGACGAAAGCCGGTCATATCAGCTTCCGAAATGGTGACCTGTCGGCACAGGCTCAGATCGACAATCTGCAATGGCACCGGCAGGGAAACAATTCTTGCCAAGGCCAGCGGGTCTGCCATGGCGTTGAACTCGGCAACGGCGGAATGGTTTCCCGGTCCGTTCGCGCCGCCCATCCAGATGATTCGTGTTATTCGGCCATAGGCCGCCCGGTCCAACTCCGCCAGACGGGCCAGATTGGTTAGCGGACCAAGCGCGATACAGATTTTTTCCTCACCAGCCGGTTCTGCCAGCCAGTCACGCAGGCCAGTCATCGCATCCGGCCATTGCGGGGGCGCTTCAGCTGCCGGCAGGCCGGGGCCAATTGCACGCATACCGGTAGGACCCAGAATATCGGTCGCTCTTATCACCCGACCGGACAGGGGCGTTGCCGCTCCTCTATAAAGCGGGCTGGCAAGACCAAACAGCTGTGCCGCACTGGTGGCATTCACACATACCTGGCCGATATCTGTATTGCCTGCCACCAGCGATATGCCCGCAGGGTGGCAATTTTCGCTGGACAGCAGCAGCAGCGCCCAGAGATCATCAAAACCAAAATCCGTATCCACCCAGACTGTCATCATCCTATCTGTCAAATGCAACCGCACGTTCTTTTGGCAGACCAAAAAACACGTCCATTTCAGGCGTGAAGGCCGGACCCTCAACAGATTGATGAAGGCTGATTTTACCAATCTGGCTGGACAGGATATATTCCCGATGCCCCCCCGCGAATGACACCGCCTCGACGGTTGCCGGAAACGGTGTCTTGTTGGATTTCCGCGCTCCCAAAACGATTTCGTTTGGCCGCCAGGCCAGATGGCTGGCTGCACCATCGAACGCGAAGGGCAACATACCTGCGGGACCCTGGATCTTATTGTCGGCGATCTTGAATATGTTCTCAAAGCCCATGAAGTCAGCCGCGAACAGGGAACCAGGCTGATTATATATCTCCGGCGGGCTGCCTATCTGTTCGATTTCACCTTCGCGCATCAAGACCACACGATCTGCCAGGCCCAGCGCCTCTGCCTGATCATGGGTGACGAAAATCATTGTAACGCCGGTTTCCTTTTGCACCCGTTGCAATTCGGCGCGCATTTCCAGCCGCAATTTGGCATCCAGATTGGACAGGGGTTCATCAAGCAACAGCAATTTGGGATTGACCACCAGCGATCTGGCCAGCGCAAGCCTTTGTTGTTGGCCGCCAGACAGTTCAGCCGGCTTGCGGGTGGCAAAGCTGGCCATGCTGACCAATTCCAGCCCGGCCATTGTGCGTTCCTTGATCTCTGCCGCTGGCAGTTTTTGCATGCGCAGCCCAAACGCCACATTCTCAAAGGCACTCAGATGCGGAAACAGCGCATATGCCTGAAACACAAGACCGATATCCCGCCGGTTTGCGGGGGTGGAGGTAATCGTCTTTCCATCCAGCATTATCTGACCGGAGACCGGATTGAGCAGCCCGGCGATGGCCCGCATCGTTGTGGTCTTGCCGCACCCGGACGGACCCAGCAGAGCCAGCAATTCCCCCTTCCGGATGTCGATGGACAGATTTGATACCGCAACCGAATCACCATAGGCTATACGTAGATTTTTCAGGCTCAGAAACGCGTCAGACATATTTCGAGAATCCCAATAATCTCTCAGCTAGAAAGACAATGAAAATTGACAGGAATGCCAGCAAGGAGGACAGGGCCGCCACCGATGGATCATAGGTGATTTCCATATAGGCCAGCATATCGATCGGCAATGTGCGGACACCCGGACCCGACAAAAAGAGCGACACGGGGACCTGGTTGAAGCTGGTTACAAAACCCAATATGAAGGCGGCCAGAATGCCGCCTCGGATATTCGGCAGGACAATCTTGAAGAACACGCCAATATGCGTGCAGCCCAACAAGGTCGCGGCCTCTTCGATATCAGAGGGCAGATTTTGCAGACTGGACGACACCACCCGCACCGCATAGGGCAAAACCAGGGCGGAATGCGCCAGAAACAGCGATAGGCTGACGCTGAAACCAACCGGAACCACCAGATAGCGCAACAGGGCAAGACCAACAATAATACCCGGCACTATAACCGGGGCCGCGACCATGGTGCGGATTGTCTCTGCGCCCGGCAGGCGGTAGCGATTAAGTGCATAGGCTGCTGGCACTCCCAACAGCAATGCGAACAAGGTACCGAATATGGCCAGAAACATGGACAGGCCAAAACTCTGTCGAAAGCTCTCGACATTGAAGATTTTGATGTACCAGCGCAAGGACAGCCCGTCTGGTGGAAAGGCCATCGATTCCCCATTCGAAAGGCTGGCGGCTATGATGATGAAGAACGGACCGATCAGAAACAACAGCGTTGCGAGGATGATCGACCATTGCAGATAAAGACGTGGCATATCGGATTATCGCCTACTGGATACGCGCTTGAGCAGCTGATTCGTGCCAAAGCTCATGGCAATCAAAATCATCGCTATAACGCTGGCTGACACATAGTCATTCGATACATTGACACGCTGATACAGCAGCGTCTCCAGCATCAGGACTTTGGCTCCACCGAGAATGGCAGGGGTGATATAGGCGGTCAGCGAACCGGCAAATACCAGCGTGCCGCCCATCACCAACCCTTCTTTGGTCAGCGGAATGATCACCCGCCAGAAAACCTGCAACCAGCCTGCGCCCAGCACCCGCGCCGCCGGCACAACATTAGACGGCATGTTTTCCATCGCACTCACCAGCGAGATAATCATCAGCGGCATGAACAATTGCAGCAAGCCGATGAAAACAGCCGTTTCAGTGAACAGCAGACGCAATGGCGTATCCGAAAGGCCAAGGCCAACAATCACATCATTGACGATGCCCGTGCGGCCCAAAATGACAATCCAGGCGTAGGTGCGGGCCACGGGCGAGATCATCAGCGGCAAAATCACCAGTCCAAAAATCTTGCCCCGCTGGCTGGCGGGCAAATTGACAATGGCGAAGGCACAGGCATAGCCAATCACCGCCGATGCCAGCGTCACCAGAAAGCCAATCTTGAGTGTCCGAATGAAAACCCTCTGATTAAGGGGAACAGCAAAGAAGTCAGTGTAGCCTTTCAGGCTGAAATGCCCCTCAGCCATGAACGCTTCCGAAAGCAGAATGCCCACAGGCAGCAAGAACAGGAGGGCAGCAAAAATCGCTGCTGGCAGCGCCAGGGCAAAGCCGATTTCCCGTCTCTCAAACATCCCGCCTCCATCAAGGAGATATTAAATGAATAGGGTCTGGCAGGGCTTTCCTGCCAGACCCGACCCGAAGGTGATTATTTGATAACCTTCTGGTTCCATTGCTCGACCCAGCTGTCACGATTGGCAATAATCGTGGCTGGCGAGATGATGTTCAGCGAGTTAATCAACTCAGCCCCATAGGTCAGGTTGTCAGCCACTTCCGGCGGCAGCTTGACTTCCTTGTTGGCCGGGCTATCGATCATGGCCATCCCGATGCGGGTCTGCGCCTCGGTGGACAGCCAGTAATCAATGAATTGATAGGCCAGTTCCTCGTTGCCATTCCCCTTGGTCATGATGATCACGTTCATGCCACCTGTCTGGCCCTCTTTCGGGTCAGCCCACTTGTAGGGCAGGTCGCTTTTCTTGAATCCTGACCACGCAAACCGGCCAACCGGGGCCGCGATCACTTCATCCTGGTTCATCAGCTGAATCAGCTGCGATGAACGGGCATAGAAGGTCACCACATCATCTGAACGCGCGCCAATGTAATCGATGGTCTCGCTGAAATCATTCGGGTTCTGGCCCAATGCGTTGTTCAGCATGTAGAGCGTCAGCGGACCTTGCGTACCGGAAATTGTGGGCAGAGCCACCCGGCCTTTGAGTTCATCAGAGAACAAGTCCGCCCAGCTGTTGATGTCGACCAGATCAGACCGGTAGACAATGGAACTGGCATAGAATGTGTAGCCAATGCCGCGATGATCGCCCAACGGGTCTTGCGCGGCCTTGTACAGCTTGCCGTGGTTTTGCAGCTGTGACACATCCATTGAGGCAAGCAGACCTTTTTCGGCCAGAGCCAGCGCGTCATGCGCAGAAATAACGGCCACATCGATTACCGGCTTTTTTGCAAAAGCCTCGATCTTGGCCATGCGTTCGGCCGAATTACCGGTTTCAGTGACGATTTCGCAACCGCAGATTTTTTCAAATGGGTCATAGAGCGCCTCCTTGTAGGCGTCCTGCGCAAACGAATAGACCGATATGGTCAGTTTCTTATCTGCTGCACCGGCGGACCCTGCGACCAGGGCGACCGCAGCAAAAGTTGAGAGCCAATATTTCATCTTTTTACCTTTCTGTTGGGTTGCGATTTTGAAATGGTTGGAGAGGGAGGAAGAGCCCTGCCAGATGACCGGAAGGCAGGTCTGGCAACCGAGTCACGTGACACCAGAGCCATGTCGAAACTTTTTGCGACTACCGAAGACCTTTTGTCTTCCAAAGAGCTGGCAAGATACTGCACAGCATGGTTGGCGATCGCCGGCATGTCGGGACGCACGGTTGTCAGCGCCGGGCGCAAATGCTGGCTGAACGGCAAATCATCAAAGCCGACTATGCTCAACTCTGCGGGAACCGACAGGCCAGAAGCTTGCGCCAGATTCATCACCTGCATCGCCAGACTGTCAGAGGTGGCGATCAGCGCGCTATGGCGGCGAAGAGCGGCTTTCAAATCACCTTCGGCCATGCTGGCAAGCCATATGACTTCGTACTCCGCCTGTCCGGTCAGCCGGGAAACCATGCCGGCGATCCGATCCTGCTGAACCTCGGATAACGGATCAAACCCCGCCAACAAAATCGTGCGATGCCCGGCTTCCAATAGCGTGGAGGCTGCCAGTTGGCCACCCTGAAAATGATTGGCCGATGCCGTGTTCTGGGGGTGGGATGCGGTATGGATAACAGCCATCGGCACGCTTGAGCTGGCGACGCTGCTGCCCCGCTGCGGGATCACGATCAGCCCGTCAACCCCCCGGCGAACCAACCTGTCGATTGACTCTTGCTGGGCGTCCGGATTGTCCATCGAATCGGCGATCAGCACGCCAAGCCCGCTTTGCTCCGCAGCATTCTCAATCGCACGGGCAAAAATGGGAAACAAAGGCTGGGTCAAATCCGGCATCACCAGGCCAATGATGTTACTACGGCCGGTTTTCAGGGCGCGGGCGATTGGATTTGGAAAGTAATTAATCTCTTGCGCACGCGCGCGGATCCGCCGGACATTTTCTGCTGATACACGCCCCTTGCCGGACAAGGCATTGGATATCGTCGCCGTCGACAACCCCAATTCATCGGCAATTTTCTGAATATTTCCCAAGGCAAGTCGCCACAAATAACCAATTTGATTAATCGTTTAACCATATGGTAAGCTCAATTCTTAACCGTGTAAAGTTACAAAAAATCATCCCTTTTCCTCTGCCTGAGCAAGGCAATGTCACGACTGGCCCATGCAGGCATTCATTCGCTGCAGCATGGCAGGGCGCTGATATACATCACGTCAGAAGCACCGGCAACATTCGGCCCCACCCCTCTGATGAAATCCTGCAGGATTTGGTAAAAACCCGCAGCAATTGACAATCCGTCGGGAGATGGATGAACAGCCGGGCTGAGAATTCTCACCACCAATACGAAGACGAGGCCGCCACTCGCCCCAGAACCAGCCTCTGTTGTTGGTTGAAAACTCACTTTAGGGGCGCGTTTGCTTGCGCCAGCTTGAATCACCCAGACGGGGATTGAGTTTTCCACCGATCATCCAGGAAACAAGCAGCAGACTGCCACCAAACGCAAACACCATTGCCAGAGGCGCCACCAACAGAACCAACGCTGATACACCCGGTGTTATGATCGCAGAGACGTCCCGAAAACTGGAATATACCGCCGACATCTCGTTACGGTCAGATGGTTTGACCGCCATGAGAAAGGGCAATCCACCACAGATATCCAGAAAAATCATGGCGAAGGAGCCGCCAAAGAGGAGGCCAATCGCAACATAAGGCCAATCGCCTGTAACGCCAGCCAGACCGAACAGCACCCCAGCCATCAGAAATCCAGACCTTATCGCCCGTTTGACTCCGAGGCGGCGAAGCATGAACAGCATCAGTGGCGTTGTGAAAAGTGCGCCATTGGTGAGCGATAGCAACAGCCCGCCAACCGATGACCCAAAACCGTTTTCGACCGCATAGATCGGCAGATAGACTACATAAACCCACCAGCCGCAGGACCTTGTGACAGCGAAAATCCAACCCGCAACAAGACGCTTCTGCTTGAAGAATCGCCCCAGATACCCCAGTGGATTGATCGCCGGTGAACTCGCCCTGATGATCAACCGACCGTTTCCGAGGCGCATGAACCAGAAAATGATCAGCAGGGCCACCGCGGCAGTCATGGAAATCAGAAACGGCAGCGGGCGCCACCACTCCCAGAATACGACACCAAGCACGGGCCCCAAGGTCCAGCCAACAGCCGAATACAGCATCCTGAGGGTTTCGCATTTCCCAAAATCATGCCGCTTGACATAGTCCAGCACGTACGCATTGAGACAGACAAAGAGCACCACGGTGGCAAAGGTGGTGAGCATAAGGCCGACAATAACACCATAAGGATGGCCCGATGCGGCAAGTCCCGGTCCGCAGAACATCATCACCGCACCCAGACTGTAGGTCCAGCGGCGCGACAATTTACGGCTGATCGTCGGCACGAGAAGGCCGACCAGAAGCGACGCACATCCGATGAGAAAATAAACCTCACTGACGGCCTGCGCTTCGGTGAGGGCGTTGTACATTTCCAGCGGGAAGACAGAAACAAGACTGCCTCTGGCAATGGCTTCTACGCCGGTCAGGGTTGCAAACCCATGAACGCTTGGTGCCGGCGCGTGGCGAACAAATTCAGGTATGCTGCGCTCAAACATATTGCCACCATTTTAGTGGCAGAGTGTCACGAACATGAATCGCTGTCTAACAACTGGACGACAGTCTTGGATGTCGATTTTGCACTAGTTTCCAGAATTCACACCGCTGACAGGGGCCGACAAAACAGCTGAAAGGATCTGGAAGCCTATGCCATCCTTCGGAAAAGCATAGGTCCAGCCATTCTAAGCAATCCTTGTCCGGCGCGGCGGAGCTGGAAGACCTTATCTGGCCTTTCAACCAACCAGCTAGAAGCGCGTATCAGCGATGGTTGTGCGATGAAGGAGCCTGTCATAACCGTCATAGCCGCCCGTTGCCGCATGCAGCAGCGACCGGTTATCCCAGATGACGAGCATGTCGGCGGACCATTTGTGGGAATAGAGGACCTGCTTGGCGCTTTGGTATTCATAAAACATGTCCAGCAGCTCCTGACTTTCCTGCCGGTCAAAACCAACAAAGCCCTGAATATATGCGGCCGATGAAAACAAGGCCTTTTGCCCCGTCTCGTGATGCGTTCTCACGAATGGATGCTCTGTCTGCCTGCTTGCTGACTCATCGGTGATGATCTTCATCGACCGTCCTTTGGCCTGATCGGAGGCGCCGAATTTGCCATCGGGCGCGTAGCCTTTTTCAGCTGAATGGATTGCAACCAGGGAATCCGCCTTATCGCGCAGGTTATCCGGTAAATTTTCATAGGCAGCCACCTGGTCAGCGAACAGGGTGTTGCCGCCCATAGGTGGTATTGTGATACCAAAAAGGCATGTCCCCGCAGGTGGCACATCCAGAAAACTCCAGTCGGAATGCAGGTTCTCTGCGAAGATAGGCGTCGTTTCATCCGCGTTCCGCTGAATGGCCGCGATGTTCTCATGGCCATCAATATGTCCAAGAAAGGGATCCTCTCCGAACTCCCCAAAATATAGAGAAAACCGCTCCAGATCCGTATCGTTCATCTGCTGTTCGGGAAAGGCAAGTACCTTGTGCTTAAGCCAAAGACTGCGCAGCTCTGCTACAAGATCAGACGACAGGTCTCTGGTCAGATCAACTCCGGTAACAAAGGCGCCAAACGAAGCTTCGGTGTTTTCAATATGCAGCCCCATAATTTACTCCTGATAAAAGGGTTCGGATATTCCAATGCCACAAAACGTGGCTAACAGACCCTGTATTGCCGAACAGAATCCAGATCTGGTTCATGACCAAGGCCGGGCGCATGCCCGAGGCATGACTTTCCCTGTTCCTTGGACAAGAGATTACCTACAAGCTCGCTTCTCAGTGGGTTGGCATTGATGTCCACTTCCAGCATGCCATCGCCGCCGACGGCAGCCAGGGCATGCGCCGAGGCCACCAGGCCGATCCCGCCGCCAAGACAATGCGGGCAATAGCGTTTTCCCGATGCGATAATCTGCCTTGCAACCGGCACGGTCTTGCTGAAGCCACCCCATTTGGCCAGATCAGGCTGCATCAGCCCGAAGGATGTCTGCACGGGCGTTTCCAGAGGATAACGATAGACGATAGCCTCCAGTCGCTTGATCCTGATCATACCTTCAGCTCCATCCTGTACTGGACACAGTCATGCCGATTATACACTTCTGCGAAGTAAATCAGACTGTTCGAGCTATCGGTAATATAGCGTTTGACCCTCGCAACCGGATCACCTGGCAGAATTTTCAACGAGGCAGCGACCATATGGTCGGCTTTTTCGATCGTCAGCGTCTGCCAGACCCGCCCGATTTTCAGATCCACACTTTCAAACAATACCGGCAATGCCAGCCTCTGGCGGAAGTCCGCCTCGTTCCTTCGGAACAACTCTTCCTCGATATGAAGCGTGATCAGACAATATCTCATACCGTCACGAACATGCGCTCGCTTGATAAAGAAATAGGATTTGCAAAGATTGAAATCTGTTTCTGAAAGGGCCGGCATCGCAACGCCTTCGTCAAGAGGCTCCTGCTCTGGACTGTCATCTTCATAAAGCCGGATCAGGTCACTCACTTTAGATTTGAGGTCCAATGGCCGGACACCCACCTTGCCCGCCAATACCGACGTGCCACGGCCACGTTCGGAACGGACCAAGCCATCCTGTCGCAGCAGATCAAGAGCCTGACGAATGGTCACCACAGACACACTGAAACGGGAGGCCAGGTCGGGAATTGGTGGCAAAAAATCTCCGACCTTCCAAATGCCGTTGGCAAGCTGCGAGCGCA
>CBFHNZ010000055.1:0-13472 GCA_965657415.1 Puniceispirillaceae bacterium (SeqCode)
GCCCGCGATCGCGGTGACCTCGGCCTGGTGCGTGTTGACAAGCTCCATCTCGCGGTCATTGCGGGTCCAGCGGAGGCGGTCGCCGGCACGAAGCTCCATATCGGCAGGATCATAGACCTCAAGACGGTCCGCGATGCCGCCGGCGGGATCAAAGCTCCGCTGGTGCCCCCTCATCATCGGCAATCAGCACCAGGTTCAGACTGGAAAATCCATCTCACCGCGCATCATCCGATCTATGGTCTCTGCAGACAGTTCAGGCAGATCCGGCGGTACGGGCTGACTGCGGGGAAGGCGCAGGCGTGATTTGGTTGGATCAACGCCATCACGACGAACATAACGGTCTGCATCGCCCTGATAGGCTACATAATCCCAGGGTGGATTTGTTCCAGGAACGGTTGCGATGAACCGTCGCCGCCGCTGGCTGGCAATCACCTCCGACTTCAGCGCCTCAGGATCATAATCCTGCATCGCAATCCCGCGCAGTTCGTCGAGAATTGCAGCATGTGCCGGGTCGTCGGCGAGATTCTGCAGCTCATCGGGGTCGGATACCAGGTTGAACAGCAGGTCAGGCTGCCCCTGGGTGAAGATATATTTATATTGTCCCTTCCTGACCATCCGGCAGGGCACGCATGGCCCGATCGCCAGATAGTCGCTGATCGCGACATCTGGCCAGTTCGTATCATCTCCACCCAGCAGTGCCGTGATGGAATTGCCAGCCAGTTCGGCCGCCATCTGATCCGGTAGCTTTTCGGCACCCCCACCAAATTCGATAAAGGTCGGTACCAGATCCACCAGCGAGGTGTTGGCCTCCACCCGCGCACCATGTTGCCCACCTGGCACAGACACAACCAGCGGCACTCTGGCGGACCATTCCCAAAAACACTGTTTGAACCACATACCCCGCTCACCCAGCATCTCGCCATGATCTGACGTAAAAATGACGATCGTGTCATCACGCAGGCCAGTTTCCTCGAGTTGATCTAGCAATCTGCCGATTTTCTCATCAAGGTAGGAGATCATTGCAAAGTAAGCGTGACGGGTCTTGCGCAGATGTTCCTCGGTCACTGTGTGGCGGTGGCGCCCATGGGCAAAAAACAGAGCCTTTGAGAAATAATCCAGCTCGGCGAAGGGGATTGCCGGCACATCGGGAAGACCTATTTCCTCATGTTCGTAGAGATCCCAATATTGCTGCGCGACATTGAACGGCGTGTGTGGGCTGGTAAAGGAGACCACGCCGAAAAACGGCTTTGCATCGTTCTGCCTCGCAATATCGAAGATTTTGCGGCGGGCTTGGAACTCGACATCATCATCATAATCCTCCTGCATGGTGCGCACACAGGGGCCCGCCTCGACAACGCCGTTCAGCGCTGTTCCTGAAGGAACAAAAGCGGGGCCTGCCGACCAGTCGGCAATCCACTGGTAGTCTGCAGGGTAGACATCTGTTGTCAGGCGTTCCTCGAAGCCATGCAACTGGTCAGGGCCGATGAAATGCATCTTCCCGGACAGAAAAGTCTGATAGCCAAACGCGCGCATGAAATGCGCCATCGTCGGGACTGACGAGGGGATTTCGTTGGCGTTGTCATACACCTTGATTTCAGGGCTGTGCTTGCCGGTCAGCATAGAGGCGCGGCTGGGGACGCATAAGGGATTGTTTGAATAATTATTGGCAAAGGTGACGCCTTCGGATGCGAGGCGTTCCAGGTTAGGGGTCTTGCAGATCTTGTTGCCATAGAGCGACAGGGCCTGGGCGGCCAGCTGGTCGGCCATGATCATCAGGATGTTAGGTTGCTGGGTCATTGTCAGGTCTCCTCTGGCACCTGCAAGCCGAAGCGCCGGTAGGCTTCGCTGGGCGCGTCAAGCCTTGCCATATTTGCGATGATCTGCTGACAGAGCCGCTTTTCGATTTCGGGATTGTTGAGCGGCATTTCCTGTCCGGGGTCAGCCTCAAGATCATACAGGGCCGATTGCCAGTCTTCAAAGCCCATGCCCTGAACTTCAACGGGTTGCCCCGCATCGTCGGTTTTCGGGTTCAGTTTCAACACCGGCACACCCTTGGTGAAAGAAAAGGACGGGTGCAGTGTCGCGCCGGCAAGATCGCGAATGGAAAAACGCGCTGTCATGCGTGTCGGCATCAATGTGTATTCGTGCAGGGACTCGGCCCCCGATACAGTGGGATAGCGAAAATAGCTGTGTCGCCCGTCACATATATTTACGGCAGCACCGAAATAACCGAACATCACGCTTTCACGTTTACCTTCCTCGCCGCCAAGAACGGGCATCAGGGAATGGCCGCTGACATCCTGCGGGATGGCGAGTCCAGCCATATCGAGCAAGGTCGGCATCAGGTCAGTTGTCTGGGTCAGCGCCTGTCGCCTTGTACCGCCTTCACCGGCGAAATCGGGGTGATAGATCATCAGCGGGATATGCGCGATTTCGTCATAGACTGGCATGCGGTTCTTTGCCCACCAATCATGCTCACCAAGCAGGAACCCATGGTCCGTGGTCAGGACCAGGGCCGTGTCGGCCCACAGGTCATGCTGGTCAAAAATATCCAGAAGCTTGCCGAAATATTCATCTGTCATAGTGACAAGGGCGGCATAATTCGCTCTCAACTCTGCAATTTCCTCGGGTGTTTCCTTGACCCGGTCATAGATTGGCCAGTCCAGAATGGGACCTTCATATGAGGTTTTGTATCTGTCACGGAACCGTGGCGGTGCATGGAACGGTTCATGAGGGTCAAAGCACTCAAGCTGGAGAAGCCAGTGATCGGACTGGTGATTGCGCTGCAGGAATTCATCGGCACGCTTGAAAAGCTGCGGCGAGCAGTAATCCTCTTCATCCACCATGAACTGTCTGTTGACCATGTAATTGGTGCGGTGTTGTTGCATCGGATGAAAAGCTGATTTCAGCTTGTCGAGATCGGGTGCCACCTCGGCTTTCCAGCGGTCTATGGCTTGCCCCCTGACGAGGTCCCACGACGAATATCGCTGGTGATAGGTCGCGCCGCCATCGGCGAAGTAATGATGGTGGTCGGTGATCAGATGGGTGTAGACGCCATGCTGTTTCATGATCTCCGGGAAGGAGTCGTCAAACGGCTCCAGCGGGCCCCAGCTGCGATGCAGGAAATGGCTACGGCCGGTATGAAGGTCGCGGCGTGCCGGCATGCAGGGCAGACTGCCGACATAGTGATTGTCAAAGGTAACGGCGCGCTGTTGGAACCGGGTGAAATTCGGTGTGTGGACCGTCTGTGAACCATAGGGTTCCATGGCGTTGCGGTTGAGTGAGTCCAGAAGGACAAAGACGGTTTTCATTGCGGCGCGATCCTGCGTAACATCTATATCCGAAAAGGTGAAACGGGCTATTACATAATCTTTTTGAACAATCGTTTGCTTAACAGTCTTACCATAGTATTATCAACTCTAGACACAAACAAAAAATGACCTATGGTTTAGGTTTTATAAGAACAATCGAGCTGGAGTGCCACTCGAGGGCAGATGAGTGAGCTGCGAAGCGGGGTGCCTAGCGCCAAACCAGAGCCGGACATGACCAATCAGGACAAAGCAACGGCAAACCTCAAGGAGATCGCGAGGCTGGCGAACGCACATGTTTCGACCGTATCGCGGGTTTTGCGCAATGATCCCTCACAAAGGGTCAGTCAGGAAACGCGCGAGCGCATCCATTCCATTGCCAAGGATCTGGACTATTCGCCCAATATTCATGCTAGGAGCCTACGGTCCAAAAAGAGCCGCGAAATCTGCATCCTGTTTCCGCAATTCGACAACCCAGCCTTCATACCGATGGTCGAGGGAGCGTCCAGCGCCTGTCGAGCTAGAGGTTACTTCCCCTATATCTATTTTACCGCAAAGGGCGAACCGATTGAGGCTGCGCTGGCCGATTTACACAGCATGAACCATTTTGGCGGCTTTCTTGCAGTGACTTTTGACAATAACGAGATCCTGCTGAAGACATCGCGTGCCGTTGGCAGAAATCTGGTGCTGTTGAACACCCGTGCCGAGGGGGGTGATGTCAACTGCGTATGGCTGAACACCTGCAAGGCGATGTTCATGCTGACCGAACATTTGCTGGCGCAGGGGCATCGCAATATAGGTTACATCAGTGGCGAGCGTGGCGGGTTCAATGCTGATGAGCGCTTCCGCGGTTTTCTCGACGCTCATGAAAAGTTTGGGGTTCAACCACATGAGGAAGTGCTGTTTCACGCCGGATATGATTATGCCGTCGGCGAGGATTCCATGCGTCGGATTTTGGCTTCTGGCGTGCCATGCTCCGCGGTCATTGTGTCCATGCTGACCTGTGCGGCGGGCGCCTTTAGTGTTCTACAGCGCAATAATCTTGTGGTCGGCCGCGATATCGCGATGGCCACCCTGCATCGTGGCGTTCTGACCGACGCGCTGGCTCTCACCCATATTCGCCTTCCCACTTTCGAGGTCGGGTTCGAAGGCACGAACGCTCTGCTCGACATCATCGAGGAGAAGCGAGGGCATGTTCAGATCCAGCTTGAACCCCTTGAACTGGTTGTCAGCAAATCGACAATCTATCCCTACAAGGCAAAACAATAGCGAGGAGTGACATGAACAAGCAGCCGAACATTCTTGTGATTATGGTTGATGAGCTCGCGCCGCAGTTCATGCCTGATTATGGCCATCGCGTCGTGAAGACGCCCAATATCTCGAGGCTCGCTGCACGTGGCACCGTGTTTGACAATGCCTATACAAGCTCCCCTCTATGTGCTCCGGCCAGAGCGTCGTTTATGACAGGCAGGCTTTGCCCCGATATCAACGCCTATGACAATGGCGCTGAATTGCCCGCATCGGTTCCTACGATGGCGCATTTTCTCCGGTCCCTTGGCTACCAGACATCACTCATCGGCAAGATGCACTTTATTGGGCCGGATCAGCTTCATGGTTTTGAAGAGCGTCTGACGACCGACATTTATCCCGCAAATTTTTCATGGACGGCAAACTGGAACGCCAGCCTTACCGAGCCCAGTCCTGCAGGGGCGACGGTCAGGCCTATTCTTGAAGCTGGACCCTGTATCCGCTCGATGCAGATGGATTATGATGACGACGTGTCAAACAAGTCTGTTCAGAAGCTCTACGACTTGGCACGCAATGGTGAAAGCGACAAGCCCTTCTTTGTCGTGTCCTCTTTCACGCATCCACATCCCCCCTTCACCATTCATCACAAGTACTGGGATATGTATGATCACGATGAGATCGATCTGCCGAAGATTGAGGAAATCCCGCTCGCGCAAAAGGATGCAGGCAGCCAATATTTGTATTTCTCACACCAGTACAACACCTATCCGATCAACGAGGAAGATGTCCGGAACGCGCGACACGCCTATTACGCGATGATCTCCTACACGGATGCCCTGATCGGCAGGCTGATCGATACGCTTGAGGAAACCGGACTGGATGACAACACGGTCGTGGTTTTTGTATCAGATCATGGGGAAATGCTGGGTGAACGTGGTATGTGGTACAAAATGTCGATGTTCGAACATTCGGTTCGTATTCCGATGATCTTTTCCGGCACCGGCATCACCCAGGGACGCGACGCGGACAACACGTCGATCATCGATATCGTGCCGACACTCATCGAATTGGCCGGTGGCAAGGTCGAGGATATGCCGGTAAAACTCGCTGGCCGGTCGTTGAAGCAGGCGGTTACCGGTGACCAGTCTGGCAGCCGTGTTCGTGGCGGCGGGGATGCTGCTGTTGTTTCCGACTTCTCTGCAGGCGGCGCTCCGGGGCCAGTTCGTATGGTGAAAAAAGGATCATACAAGCTTGTCCTGACTTATGGCTATGAGCCACTGCTCTTCAATCTGGACGAGGATCCGGATGAGCTGAAGAGCCTGGCCAAGGATCCAGCACATGCCAAGACGCTGGCGCAGCTGCAGGCCATTGCATTACAGAATTATGATCCTAGCGACTATGATGCGCGGATCAGGCAAAGCCAGAGGGAGCGTATTTTCCTGCGTGGTCTCTCCGAGGCATCGGAAACCGATCCCAACTGGGCCTTCGTCGTGCAGCCTGGAGATGCCGACCGGTTTGTCCGTGGAGGTGGTCTGAAGAAGGGAGCCCACGCTACCAAGGCGCGCTATCAGCTTCCACCAAAAGCCCCTGCCACGCCGGCTCCGACTGCCGAACTTGACGCTTCGATCATTCCACCGCCCCGATTCCAGCAATAGTGTCTGATCTGCAACAGCTGCTGCTCAGAGTGTGATTGGGCCTGATGGGCCCGTTATGTCCCGTTTTATTCAGGAACTTGCTGGGGCTCTGGCACTGAACAGGCCTGCCGCACGGGCAATCAGGATGGCTCCGGCTACAAAACAAGCCCAATGGATTATCGGGAGAGTAAACAGCAGGCCAATGCCGATCGCGAAGCGGAGCAGGCTTTCGGCGAGTGTCATCGGTTTCTGGTCGAATCTGGCGAGAGCTGTACTCACGAGCCAGATCATCATGATCACCCGCGGAAAAACCAGTGCAGCGTCGAGCAGATCAAAATATTCAGAGAAGACAATGCAGGGATAATACACAAAGATGAAGGGGATCAGAAACTTGGCAAACCCAAGGCGGATCGCCATCACGGCGGTGGCAAGCGGTTTTGAGCCCGCAATCGGCGCCGCCGCATAAGCCGCGAGCGCCACTGGTGGGGTGATCGATGAAGCCACGCCATAGTAGAAAATGAACAGATGTGCCAGCAGGAGGGGGATATCGAAATTCTCAATGGCAGGACCCATGATCAGCACGATAATCAGATAGGCGGGCAATGTCGGCATGCCCATGCCCAGAACCAGAGCGCCGAGCATCGAGAAGAACAGGGCAAGAAACAGGCTGTTCTCGCTCACTCCCAGAATGAGATTGGCGAACCGTAGCCCGACACCGGTCATATTCACCACGCCGACAATGATACCGATGGCTGCAATTGCGACCAGCAGTTTACCGCCAGCCTCGCCAGCCTTTTGAAAGCTGCGCAGAATACGAAGCGGGTCCTTGCGAAGCTCGGGGTTGATGAAGCCAAAAATGAAAGCCGTTATGATGCCAAAGAACCCGGCATTGGGTGCGGACCGTCCCATCACCAGAACAGTGATAATGACAACAATAGGCGCGACAAACATCATAGCATCGAGCATGGTTTGACGTGTCACACTGAATGTTCTGGATTGATCGACCTCGATCTTGGACTTTTTGGCCTCAATGACAACACTGAGGAAAAGACTCAGATAATAAAGGAAGGCCGGCACAATCGCCGCAATGGCGATGGTCAGATAGGAAATTTCCGTCAGCTCCGCCATCAGGAACGCTGCCGCACCCATGATCGGTGGAACAATCTGACCGCCGCTTGAGGCCGTTGCCTCAATGCCGCCGGCAAATTCGGGCTTGAAACCGCGCTCCTTGGTAAGCGGAATTGTGAAAGTGCCTGTGCCAACAACATTCGCGACGGTACTGCCGCTCATGGTGCCAAAAAGGCTTGAGGCGACAATCGCCGCATGTGCTGGGCCACCCCGTGTCCGCGAGGTCAGGAACATCGAAATGTTCAGCAAAGCCTTGCCGGCACCGGTGCCTTCGAGAAGGTTTCCGAGAACAACAAAAATCCAGACGACGCTAATAACAATGAGGGTCACATTTCCGAAGATGCCTGAATATCCGTACCAGATGCTCTCTGAAAGCTCTTCGATCGTGAACCCGGTATGTTTGAAAATCGAAGGCAGATAGGGCCCCACAAACAGATAGACAACGCTGAGAGCGGCAATGATGAACAGCGGCAGCCCCCAGATCCGGCGTGCAAATTCAAGCAACACCAGTATACCGACCACGCCAAGCCAGTGATCAAGACCGGTCAGACTATAGAAACCGGTTTCAATTTCATTCTGCACCTTGATGAAATTGACGAGTGCGGCGGTGGCAATCAGCATCAGGCCACCATCGACCATGAGCCTTAGCGGCCTGTGCCGGGCAATCCACTGATTTGTCGACGGGAACAGGAAAAATGAGATGCCAACACTTAGAAAAAGACATGTGGCCACATACTCATTCTGGCTAAAAACACCAAAGCCAGCCGCATAGATTGCGATACTGGTAATCGCAAGGCTGAAGCCCCCCAGGACAAACGCCATGATTCACCAACCTCTCGGGTGCAGAAGAAACCAGCAGGAAATGACTATAATAAATCTCCTGCCCGGCCTTGCAGCCGGACAGGAAGAAAAGGTTTTACTTGCCGTCAGCCGGAACCAGGTTGGCCGGAATATCAAAACCGGCCTCCTTGTAGTATCTGTAGGCCCCGGCATGGAGCGGCGCGATCATCTGCGAGAACACCGTGTCCTTCGTCACCGAACGCAGCACTGGAGCGACCGCATAGAACTCGTCCATGTTCTCCCACATGGCTTTTGTCATGTCATAGATCATTTCCTCATCGGCTGAAGCGGATGCACCCATCACATGCCAGAAAGCCAAGCCCAGAACATCTTCATTGCTGTTGGTCTGGCCAGTATAGGTGCCGCGCGGGATGATGGCGACATTCTGTCCCTTGAGGGCAAGCTTGCCTCCGGCTTGGTCCACCTGTTCCTGGCTGAGGCCAAGAAGGGTGAATGTGCGGTTGCTTCCAAATTGCTGGACAATGGAACTGCCTGTCGGTGCCGGTCGCGCATAAACATCGACTTGACCATCCGCAAAGGCCTGGCCACCTTGTGGCCAGCCGAGCTTGACACCCTCATAGTCAGCTCCATCCTCATATCCGAGGCCTGCTTTCAGGATTCTGACGGAGGTCGCGCTTGCGGCACCAGAAGGAGGGCCAAGGTAGATTTTCTTTCCTTTCACATCAGCAAGTGTTTTCAGGCCCAAATCGCCCTGGGCGAGGAAGTGATAAATGCCGGCCTCATAGCTGAAAACGGAGCGTAGGTTGGCAGCAAGCTCGGCTGCATTGTCCATCTTCGAATACATGGCACGCTTATTCTGCATGTGACCCACGGCAGCCACAGGCATTGGAGCGATCATGATCTTGCCCTCGGCCAGTCCGATCATGGATTTGGTCAGGGTCTGTGATGCGTTGATCTGCAGCTGATAATCAGTATGCGCTGTCGCCACCTTGTCAAAGGCAACGGTTGCTACATAGGCTCCGCTTCCCGGACTCGCGGTCTGAGCCTTCACCAGTTCCTTGGCCAATGACAACTGTGAGCCGAAGGTCAGGGACGCAACCGCGACCAGCGCCACTGCGCCACCTTTGAACATCGAATTCATTTTATCCTCCTCCTTGTCATGCATGAACAATCGATTGCCTAGGAAAACTTTGTATGAAAAAAAACGAAGAGGCAAATGCTTTCTTTCGCTTTTCTGCTTCAAAGATGCAGGGAGACTTCGAGCCACGCATTTCACAGGCCATAACGCCATTGGCGGCGCTTCTGCCCGTCATACCCTACCTTGCCGACCAATGGTTGAACGGACGCATTGCCGGTCAGCCGTAGATTTCGCTTGAATATCGGGTGGCAAGGAAAACCTCCAGGCCCTCAATGCCGCCTTCATGCCCATAGCCGCTGAACTTCAGACCCCCGAACGGCGTTTCAACCGAATGCACATGCAGCGAATTGATCGCCAGCATGCCAGCCTCAATTTCGTGCTTCAGGACGCCGGCGGTTTTCGCGCTGCCTGTAAAGGCGTAGGCGGCCAGTCCAAACGGCAGGCTGTTGGCCCTGTCGATCACCTCGTCAAGTGAAGAGAAACGGGCGGTGGGCGCAATAGGCCCGAACGGCTCTTCGGTCATGATCCTGGCCGTATCCGGTACCTCCTGAAGCAATGTCGGGGCAAAGAAGCTTCCCTCGCTCTGGATGCGGGATCCGCCAACCAGAAGTTCGGCGCCGTTGCTGACGGCATCCGAGACAAAGCCATCCATGATGTCGATACGACGTTCGGCCACCAGCGGCCCCATATTCACCTGCTCATCAAGGCCGTCGCCAACCTTTACCGCCTCGACCTGTTCCTTGAACAGGGCAAGGAACCTGTCATGGATGCTGTCCTGAACAAAGAACCGCGTGGGTGAAATACAGACCTGTCCGGCGTTACGAAACTTGCCGGCCGCGCAGAGTTTTGCGGCTGCCTCGATGTCGCAATCCTCGAACACCATCACCGGTGAGTGGCCGCCAAGTTCCATGGTGCAGCGAATCATGTTCCGTGCCGCCAGTTGCTGGAGATGGATGCCAACGGGGACGCTTCCTGTGAAGCTGAGCTTCCGCGGGATGCGCGATGCCAGAAGATGCTCCGAAACTTCTGGCGGCACTCCAAAGACGATGTTCAGAACACCAGCCGGCAGGCCTGCATCCGTCAGAGCGCGCCCGATGGCAATGGCCGTTGCGGGGGTTTCCTCGCTTGGCTTGATGGTGATGGAACACCCGGCAGCAAGCGCGCCGGCAACTTTCCGCATGGTATTGGTTGCCGGAAAATTCCAGGCAATAAAGGCGACCACCGGCCCGACCGGCTCCTTGCGGGCCTCATGCTGCATATTCGGAAAGCGTGACGGGATGATCCGGCCATAGACCCGCTTGCCTTCCTCGGCATACCAGCGCAGCAGGTCGATGGCGACGCGAAGTTCGATCCGGGATTCACCAATCGGCTTGCCCATTTCGCGCGTCAGATTGGCACTGATATCCTCGAACCTGTCCTCAAGATGGCCCGCGGCCTTTTCCAGAACTGCCTGGCGGCTGTGCGGAGTCATCTTTCGCCAGACGTTGAATCCGTCAAGGCTGCTCTGTAAAGCCGCATCGAGATCGGCCGGGCTGGCATGTGGCACAGTCCCGATGGTGCTGCCGTCTGCCGGACAGATCACCGGCTCGCTCTTGCCCGAGCTGCCGTCGGTCCATTCACCGGCAATGAGCATTTTCAGATCTGGATAGGGCATTCGGGACTCCTCTGTTTTTCCATGGTAATTGATACGCCTAATTGCCAGCGCAGGCTATGATTGAGACAATATGATGTCGGCCGCCTTTTCGGCGATCATATAAGTGGGGGCGTTGGTGTTTGCCGATGTGATAACCGGCATGACAGATGCATCGACAACCCGCAACCCGTCAACACCGCGCACCTTCAGATCAGGTGTGACAACCGCATCCTCATCAACGCCCATTCGGCAAGTGCCGGTGCAGTGATAGACCGTGCCGCCGCCACGCCGCGCCGCATCGAGGATTTCGTCGTCGGTCCTGACGCCCGGTCCCGGTACCATCTCGACATCCCACAGATGGCGGAATTCGGCCTGCTGATAAATGTCGCGTAGCATCTTGATGCCGGCGACGATGGTTTTCTGGTCACGTTCGGCGGTCAGGTAATTCGGATCAATCCGTGGATCGGCAGCAGGATCCCTCGAGACGATATCCACCCGGCCGCGGGAGTCCGGGTGACACTGCCATACCGCGGCGGTGAATCCCGAATAGCGGTGCAGGGGGTCCCCGGGCTTGTCGACCGAGAGCGGCATTACATTGAACTGGATATCAGGTGCCGAGGTTGGCGCATGTTCGGTGCGGGCGCCGCCACCAACCTGGCCGGCACCGACGGTCAGCGCCCCGCGCCCCCGGAAGGCCCATTCCATCCCCATCTTAGCCAGGGAAATCGGGTTGCGGACCTGATTATTGAGCGAATCCCGGGTCTTCATCCTGACAATTGTGCGCATTTGGTAATGATCTTGCAGATTGCCGCCAACGCCGGGTCTGTCGAGTATGACCGGGATATCGAGTTTTTTCAGAAGGTTGCCCGGACCGATTCCGGAAAGCTGCAGGATTTGTGGCGACTGGATGGCGCCGGCGCATAGGATGACCTCCCGGCTTGCCATGATGTCCATAGAATTGCCATCGCGGCACAGTCGCACGCCCTTGGCCTGCCTGTCATTGATGATGATCTTTTCCACCAGCACATTGGTCATGACCGCTAGGTTCGGCCGCTTCATCGCCGGTTTGAGGAATGCCCTTGCGGCACTGCTGCGCCACCGTCGTCCGATCGAGAGGTGGTAGGCGCCAACACCATGTGTGGTCACACCATTGAAATCGTCATTGCGGGGCAGGCCGAACTGGCTGGCCGACCGCAGCCATGCCTCGCAATAGGGATGTTCATTGCGAAGCTGCGAAACCTGAAGCTCGCCGTGGTTGCCATGATATTGTGATGGCGGTCCAGCAAATGATTCGAGACGCCGAAAATAGGGAAGCACCTCATTGAAGGACCAGCCCGGGTTTCCGAGTGCCGCCCATTCATCAAAGGTGTCCTTCTGGCCGCGAATGAAAATCAGCCCATTAATGCTGCTTGACCCGCCGACCACCTTGCCACGGGGCCAGTCAATCGACCGGCCTGCAGTGCCTTCACCGGGGGTGGTTGCGAAATGACGTGAGACTGAAGGGTTGTTAATCGACTTGAAATATCCGACCGGCAATTTCAGCCAAAAGTCGCGATCCCAGCTGCCAGCCTCTAGAACAAGAACCCTATTTTCCGGGGAGGCTGACAGCCTGTTGGCCAGAAGGCACCCAGCAGATCCCGCGCCAATAATAATGTGGGTGAATGGACCGTCGATGAGTTTCATGCGGAAAAACCTAAACATTCTATACTTATTATGTTATGAGTTTATTATATTGTTTGCGGGTTTGACAAGAACCTTGGTCTCGCGAAGGAATGTTTGGTGGATCGGACGGCGATGAATTGGGAGAGGGGAGCCCCGCATCAGGAGGTTTTCAGATGACCGATGCCGCTTCGTTCCTTGATCGGACCCAACCATTGCCCCTTTATTATCAGGTGTATGAAATACTGCGTGCGCAGCTTGCGGACGGCGTCTGGAGGGCCGGAGATTTTCTGCCGCCAATTCCCGATCTGGCGGCGCGTTTCAGCGTTTCGGTGGTGACCATCCGTCAGGCGATTGATCTGCTACGCGAGGATGGCCTCGTCCTGTCTGAACGCGGCCGCGGCACGTCGGTAGGGGCGGACCGCGCGGACACCGGGCCGCTGCATCTCGAATTGACGGTCAGTGACCTGATCCGGCTCTATGCAGATGACAGTCCAGAGCAGGAGCCGCTGGACGAAGGCGTTGCCATGCCGGCCTTGTCTCGCGCTGATTTCACCCTCTGCCAATCCTATTATTTCATGAAGCGGGCGCATATCCGGGACGGTATGAGATACTGTCTTATCACCCTCCATATCGAGGAGGAGTTGTTCCGCGGGAACGAGACGGATTTCCGCAAAAGGCTGGCTTTGCCGGTGCTGTTTGAAAACATGGATCTGAAAATAGGAAGGTCCTGGCAGACGCTGCAGATCGAAAAGGCCGATCATGTGGTGGCAACCGCGCTGAAAATTCCGCCGGGTGATCCTGTTGCCAGGGTAAAACGCTACATCACCGACAATGCAAACAGGCTGGTCTACTGTGCCGAGGTGCATTACCGGCATGATTGCATTCAATACAGGATGGAGCTGAAGGTATGATCAGGATCA
>CBFHNZ010000056.1:0-13350 GCA_965657415.1 Puniceispirillaceae bacterium (SeqCode)
AAGCGCGCAGCCGCTCACCGGATCGATGAACTCGATCACTACCTCGCCGCCATCACCGCGCCCTTCGACCCGCGCCACGAATCCCGTGCCGAACAGGATCACGTCATCCGGCCGGCATTTGCGCGCCGGCTTGGCAAAGACCCGCCAGCGGGCACCACCCTCATGCTTATGCAGCGTGACCGCAATGCCGGCCTCACCCCGCCGCCCGGTCAGGCGCGCCGGAATCACCTTTGTGTCATTGACAATAAGAAGGTCGCCCGCCGTCAGGATTGCCGGCAGATCGCTGATCAGGCGATCGGCTATCCCGGCACCGGTCAGGTCGAGAAGGCGCGCCGAATCACGCGGTCGCGCCGGTTCGCACGCAATCGCCTCCTGCGGCAGCTCGTAATCAAAATCCGACAGTTTCATCGATGGCGGGGTTCCGGACTCACTCAAAAATCTGCACAATCCCGACAACGCAGTCCGTCTCGTCCGTCACGACAAGACACTGGACGCGCGATTCCTGCATACGCGCCTCGGCATCGGCCATCAGCTGATCAGCGCGAATGGTCAACGGGCTGGTACTGGCCACCTCGCCGACAGGCGTTGTTGCCAGATCGACTCCACGCACCAGCAGACGGCGCAGATCGCCATCGGTCACCACGCCCTGCAAATCATCCGCGCTGCCGACAAGCGCCATGCCAAGCCGACCCTCGGTCATCACGAGAATAGCGTCCTGCACCGGCGCGTCAGCATCAACAAAGGGCAGCGCGTCACTTCGCATCTGGTCGCGCACCCGGGTCAACAGACGGCGCCCCAGCGCGCCGCCAGGATGCGTCATCGCAAAATCGGCAGCCTCAAACCCCCGCGCCTCCATCAGCGCAACAGCGATGGCGTCACCCAGTACAAGCGTATTCATCGCCGACGTTGTCGGCGCCAGATTCAGCGGACATGCCTCGCGGTCAACCGAGATATCGAGGACAATCTGTGCCGCCCGCGCCATGCTGCTGGACTGACCAGCGGTCAGCGCGATGATCTTGGCGTCAAGTCGCTGCAGCGCCGGCAACAGGCGGACAATCTCCTCGGTCTCGCCGGAATTGGAAATCAGGATCATCACATCACCTGGCCGCACCATGCCAAGATCGCCATGAATCGCCTCGGCCGGGTGGAGGAACAGGGAGGGTGTTCCGGTGGAGGCCAGCGTGGCGGCGATCTTCCGCCCGATCAGCCCGGATTTGCCCATGCCGCACACCACAACATGGCCAGAGGTGGCGAGGATCATCTCCACCGCCGCCTCGAACGATGCGCCAAGCGCGTTATCCAATCGGGTGATGGCATCCCCATAGGCGGCAAAAAGCCGCCGCGCGGCCGGCACCGGGGCCAATCCTTCGGAGCGGTTATCTGCTTGCACAGCCTTGTCCGGCATCATTCACAGCCTCCCTGCGAAAAATCGGGCGGCAGGGCAGAGTTGTGTGCCAAGACATCACCGGCCCCGTCTACCCGGATTTTCTAGCGCCTTTTGCCAGCAAATACCACAACGACGAACGCCTCAACCAAGATGCTGGCGGGCCATTTCAAGGTCTTCCGGCGTATTCAGGTTGGTAAAGGGGTCGAGGCCGGCATCAGCATCACCTCCGAAATCGACGATGGCGCAGTCATATCGGGCGGTGAAATCATCGATCTTGCGCAAACCTTCCTCGACCAGCGCCGTGCGCAGATCTGCCGCCATACTGACCGGCCAGATGGCAAAAACAGGATGCCGCCGCCCGTTTGAGCGGGCCTGCGCCATTTCAGCGCCGCCTGTCACCTCCGCCGTCAACCGCACCCCAAGATCGTGCGGCAGGAACGGTGCATCGGTGGCAAGGCTGATCACATGTGTGACCCCGGGATGCGCGTCGATGGCGTGTTCAAGCCCGGTCAACACCCCGGCAAGCGGTCCGGCAAAACCGTCAACGACATCGGCAATCACCGGCAGGCCAAAGCTGGAAAAGCGGTCAGGGTTGCCATTCGCGTTGATTATCGCCGGCACCCCATCCGGCACGACCCGACCCTTCACATGCGCCAGCAGCGGACGGTCGCCAAGCATCATCAGGTTCTTGTCACCGCCACCCATGCGGCGCGACTTGCCACCTGCCAGAAGAAGATAGAGTGGTGTGACATTCGGCATATCAGATTCAGCCTTTTCGGCGTGCGCCGCCCCCACGCCCACTATCCTCCCCGCCTTGCTGGCCTTGGGCGCGTTGCGGCGACGGGATATCGGCGACATCCTCCAGCTCGGCGGCGGCCTGATCAAAGATGATCCTGTCCTCGCCACTGAGGGCGATGAAACGCTTGCCCTTGGCCCGGCCAATAAGCGTCAGGCCGGCCTGACGGGCCAGCGCCACAGCTTCGTTGGTGAAGCCGGAGCGCGAAACAAGTACCGGGATGCGCATCTGCACCGTCTTGATCACCATCTCGGTGGTCAGACGGCCGGTGGTATAGAAAATCTTGTCATCCGGCGCGACCTTGTTCAGGAACATCCAGCCGGCGATCTTGTCGACGGCGTTGTGGCGGCCAATATCCTCCATATAGACAAGCGGCGCCTTGGCACTGCACAGCACGCAGCCATGGATGGCACCGGCGCTCAGATACAGGCTCGGCGTGGTGTTGATGGCCTTGCTCAGCGGGATCAGCATCGAGGCATGGAAGCGCATGTCAGGATTAAGCGTGATGCTGTCGAACCGCTCCATCATATCGCCATAGGCGGTGCCCTCGGCGCAGCCGCTGGTGCGGATCTTGCGCTTCATCTTCGCCTCGAAATCGGTCTCACGCTCGGTCCGCACAATAACCACGCCAAGATCATCATCATGGTCGATACCGGTGATGACATCATCACTGCGGAGCATGTTCTGGTTCAGGAAATAGCCGACAGCAAGTTCGGCCGGCCAGTCACCGATCGTCATCGAGGTGACGATCTCCTGCCGGTTCAAGAACAGCGTCAGCGGCTTTTCTGTCACCACCGGCAGCGTGACAGGCGTGCCGGTCTCATCGACGCCGGTTACCGGCTGGGACAGGCCAGGGGCGTCGGGGTCAGGGGCGATGATCATTGCGGTATCACCCCTGCCGGATGCTGTTTTGCTGGTTGGGTCCACCATGTCGATAAAATGGCGGAAATGCCTGCTGGCAACAAGGCGAGAATTGCCGCCGATATCCCCGGTGGTGGTTTTCAACTCAAAATCAATTTGAGAAATTTTAACATCCCAAGGACTTTGGGTTGATCGCGTACCCCGCAGATTGGCCGGAAATTCACCTTTACACGGTATTTACAGTGAAGCACAGAACCTTTCGGTGAACTTTTGTCCGATTGAACCTACTAAAGTGTTGGACAGTCTTTTGATTTTCTCAAAACGTGTTTCATCCCATTTGTTATGGTCTTTATGTTCATCAATCACTTCATCCAAAATTTTAAGGTGATCAACCATCACATAAGCCCTCATCGTGGAGGGCGTTGTGAATGTGATACATGCTGATGTGATGACAGTTATGTGCAGCCAAATTACTGTATTTAAACCAGTTTACTCTGCTAAAAGCGTCCACAACATGATCTTTTGATTCTTTGATTATGATGCCGTACCCACAGACATATTTCACCAGATCGAATGTCTCCACCAACCTTGGTGGGTCTCCAAAAAATGTCCGTTGGATGAAAAAATCGGCTTCGCCAATCCTCCCCACTCCACATAATCTTTCCTGGCGTTTGTCCACAGTGAAGAGGTCAATATAGCGTTCACAAGTGTTGGCTTTAGGAGGGTTGTTGACCCCCCTTTGCCATACCTGCCACAGCGCATTAATTTTTACATCGGTGCCACCTACATCGACGAAACTACCTTGAGGAAGTTGTTCAGAATGCACGAGCCGTAAGCCTTCCACTCTTAGTCGAGGGCTGCCTTTCCCTTCACTTTGAAATGCCATGGGGAGGATCATGCCGACATAATCGGCCCATAACGCCGCACGATTCAGGAAGGCAAGAGCAAGCCACCCCCTATAACCAAACGGAGGATTTCCGACGACTGCTAATCGTTTGACTTTGGTGTCAGGACTCCAAGACAAAAAATCGGCAGTTTCAAGGCCTTCACATAATGGTTCTACGTCCAACCCAATGCGCCTATCCTGAGGCAAATATTGATAAAAGCTACCCGTTCCTGCAGACGGCTCCAGGTATGAGTATTGATCTGGGTCGGCACCATCTCCGCGCATTACTTCAGCCAAAGAATTTCTGCAATATTGAGCAACTTGAGACTTTGTAAAAAACTGATCCAAACCAACTGTAGACACGTCCACCCAAGACGGTATGTGTCGGTTTTCACGCCAGCATAAATTTCGCATCCTGATAGCCGATTTTGTCATAAGGTTGTCTCCGTAGCCTGCGAACCGGCAACAAAGACAAGCTCAACCAAATCAACCTGGTTCAGATTTGCTAATCATACCTGTTAGCCCAAAGAGGTTAATAAATTCCTAAATTTTAGGAATTTCTGAACATTTTTTTAATTGGGTGAAGACCATCCATCGTCGGCCTATTTTGCTTTTCACACGGGATGCCGCTATTCTGCGGCCGTCGGGACAATCCGGCACCGACGCCGCCGCGTGGCAGGACCAAGGTATGAAGATCCATTTCTCAGCTTCGACACATGCGGTGGCGCAGGAACGTCTGGCGCGGCTTGTCGACCGCTATGGCCAGACCGACATAGAGGCAGCCGACTGCATCGTCGCGCTTGGCGGCGATGGCCACATGCTGCATGTCCTGCATGAAACGCTGGCCCATGAACGGCCGGTGTTTGGCCTGAATTGCGGGCGGCTCGGCTTTCTGATGAACTATTTTGCCTCGGACGAACTGGTTGAGCGCATCGAGAGTGCCGAGACAGCCCCGATCCATCCACTGCGGATGACCGTTACCGGGGCGGATGGGGCAACACACAGCACACTGGCGATTAACGAAGTCTCGCTGCTTCGCCAGACACATAACGCCGCGCATATCCGGGTCGAGGTCGATGGCAAGCATCAGGTCGAGGAACTTGTCTGCGACGGCATCCTGCTGGCAACGCCGGTCGGCTCGACAGCCTATAACCTGTCCGCACATGGCCCGGTCGTGCCGCTTGGTGCCGGTTTGCTGGCGCTGACACCGATTTCGCCCTTCCGGCCACGACGCTGGCGCGGCGCCCTTCTTGGCGAGCAGTCGAAGGTAAGCCTGCAGGTGCTGGAGCCGGATTTCCGGCCTGTCAGCGCCAGCGCCGACAGCACCGAATATCGCCATGCAACGCAGGTCGATATCGAACAGGCGCACGACATCACGCTGCGCCTTCTGTACGACCCCGGATTTTCACTGACCGAACGCGCGATTACCGAACAATTCCGCACCTGAGGCCAGAGCCCTGAGTTTGGCGACCTGAGTCCGGGCACCTGCCCTCTGCTGGCGGAAATGTGATTTCTGGCGTCGCCTTATGCACCTGCATGATCCCTTATGCACCTGCATGATTACGTGAGCATGATCGGCACATGGGGCAGCGGATCAGCCGTTCGTGTTGCCAGCGTAAGAGGACCAACCAAGATGAGTGAAGCTTTCCACCTTCCGCTTGATGCTGCCCGGGGGCGGATTCCACCAGGTCCGGACGACCCGCAATTCGTCATCCTGCGTAAGCGCGGCAGCCTGACCGTCGAACTCTACCGACCGCTGGAAGTCGATCTCCAGAAACCACACAGCCGCGATGAATGCTATGTTATCGTCGAGCAAACCGGCATTTTCGAGATCGATGATAAAACGGTGTATTTCGGGCCCGGTGATTTCCTGTCTGTGCCAGCTGGCATGCCGCACCGGTTTCGCGATTTCGGCGCATCGATGATGACGTGGGTGATCTTCTACGGCCCAGACGGCGGCGAGGACGTCTAGGTGAGCTTTTTTGAATTGCGGACCGAAATATGGGCGCTGAGCCTGTTTGGCGGCAGGCTGGCGGCGGCCGAGCTGATCCTGTTCTCAGTGTTTCTGACCGACATCGTGATGCTGGGATATATGGGCGAGCTAAGCCTGTCGGCAGCGCTGCTGGCAAATGCCCTGTTCGTCGTTGTGTTCGTCACCGCACTGGGGTTTCTTCAGGGAGCCCTGCCACTTGCATCACGATATTTCAAACAGGGCCGGGTGTTGGATTTTCACGGCATGGTGATCATGTCATGCCTGCAGGCCGTGGCGCTTGCCGGTGTCGTGGGCCTTATTTTTGTAATGTTCCCCGCCTTTTTGCGCCTCCTTTCCTACCCGGCTGACCTCATTGTGGAATGCTGGGCCTATATAGCCTGGGTGCTGCCGGCCTATATGCTGTCCATGCTGTATATTGCCGTCCGCAACGCCGTGATAGCGACTGGGAACAGCCGGGGTTTCATGACGCTCAGCTTCACGGCGCTGGGCCTGAATGCGGCATTGAATTATATCTTGGGCTTCGGGTTCAGCATTGGCGACATTGCCTTTGACGGCATGGGCATATCCGGGATCGGGCTGGCATCGAGCCTTGGTGACTGCATTCTATTCGGTGGCTTTGTCTATCTTTTGTACAGGAATGGATTTCACCACCGTCATTTTCCTATCATCAGCTCTGACAAGCGCTGGCGGGCCCTCCGGCCATATCTGGCACCAACACTGGCAATTGGTATCCCTGTCGGCCTTGTCTTCTTCATCGACACCACCCTGTTTTCGGCTGCGCTCATCATTGTGGGAAGACATGATATCCAGGGCATGGCCGCCCTTGCCGTCATACGGGAATGGTCGGCGCTGGCAATCATGGTGCCAGTCGGCCTGTCCGAAGCCATCGTCCAGCGCGTCGCACAGGCTACGGATCACCAGGTTGATACAGACCGGCTGACCATTCTTTCCAAGGCGGCCCTATATGTATCGTTGATCTATGCAGCCGCGCTGGCCTTCATCTATTTTGGCCTAGGGATCAACGTTCCCGCCCTGTTCATCGCCAACGACACTGGTCATCCCGGCTTGTTGGCACGCCTTGATGAATTGGCACTGCTGGCATTGCTGGCACCTGTTACACATACTTTTGTGATCTGCCTCAGCAGCATTCTGCGCGGCATCATGGATGTGAACACCAGCCTTTACGCCACCATCGCCTGTTATTGGGGTATCGGCCTTGGCCTGACATTGCTGTTTGTCGAGGTGATGGGGCTTGGCGCCGAATATGCGCTTCTTGCCGTGGTCATTGGACAGGCGTCATCGGTTCTGCTGATCGGCGCACGCCTGCGCTTTCAACTTCGCAGCAAAGCTGCCACCTAGAAACGCATGCCATAAGGCTCAAGACTGGTCGCCAGCGCGTCACGCCGGTCATCGCCCATGGCCCGGAAGGGCGGACGCAGATTGTTCCAGCGCGCCTCCCCGGTGCGCCGCGCCAGCAGCGCCTTCTGCGCCGGGATCGGGGCATAGTCCTGGAACAGCAGACGCACTTCCTTCACCGCCTTGTGCGCTGCCTCGGCCTCATCCCACTTGCCGGCATGGCACAGATCAATGACATTCGCGATATCGCCGCCATTCAGATTCGCCGTCGCCGAGATACAGCCCGGCCCACCAAGCCGGATGGCGTCGATCACCGGCAATTCAGCCCCCGGATAGACAATCAGCCCGTCAATGGCGAGCAACCGACGCGTGTTGTCCCAGTCGCCTGAGCTGTCCTTGATGCCGACAATGACATCGGGATAGGCGTTGCGAAGCCGCGTCACCAGGTCGATCGACAGGCCGACGCCGGACACCTGCGGGATGTGGTAGAGATAGATTTTCAGGTCGGGATGGTCGACGCCGTCAATCAGCCTCTCGAAATAATCGAAATAACCATCATCGCCCATACCCTTGAAATAGAAGGGCGGCAGCGTCATCACACCGGCGCAGCCAAGTTCGACAGCGTGGCGCGACAGGGCGATGCTTTCCGGCAGATTGCATAGCCCGGTGCCGGGAATGACAGTTTTCGGATCGACACCCGATTTGATCAACCCCTCGATGGCGGCCATTCTTTCAGCGCTGCTGACCGACAACGCCTCACCCGTCGTACCGAACGGCGCAAGACCCGAACATCCCGTCGACAGCAACTCGGCGGCAAGCTCGTTGTAGAGTTCCTGGTTGAATGACAGATCGTCGTTGAATGGCGACAGGATCGGCGCAATCAGGCCTTTGATCATGAGATGTCCCTTTCCGGCAAGTCTTTGGCACACGTGGCTGTTTCCGAAATATCACCGATGTTGGCGAACCGCCAGCAGCAATTCGCCCCACCGCCTGTCACCACCGCAGATCGGCAAGGAAGCTTTCAATCCGCCGCCAGAGTTCGGCCTGCACGTCATCTGTTTCAAACAACAGTTCATGCCGCGCACCCTCGAAACTGACATGCTCGCAGTCAGGAAGGCAGGGCAGCATCCTGTTGGTCGAAGGCTGGTGGACAATCCGCTCATCACCCGCCGTCAGCGCCAGCACCGGCAGATCCAGGCGCCGCAGCCAGTCCCTGTTCAGCGTTGTCGCGGCGCAGCTCTCATAGGCGGCACGCACCCATCCCGCGGTCGGCCCACTGCGGCGCAGATCAGGCGCGTCATCAAACCACACAAACTGATCCTCATAGCCTTTTCGAACCCGCGTCAGGCCGTTCGTCTCACGGAAAACACGTTCATCGGCAAGTTTGGTCGGCCGGCGGCCAAGCGCCGGTCTGCGCCCGAGCCCGGCACCGACAATGGCCCCGGCCAGCAACCGCACACCCCAGACCGGCATCACTGGCGGCGCGATCATCGGCGCTAGGATTATGGCACCTATGGCCTGTTCACGATGCCGCGCCGCCAACCGCAGCGCCAAATGCCCGCCCATGGAATGGCCAAGAAAAACCACCGGCCGCGCGGCGAACCCCACCGCCGTCATCAGCGCATCCGCCGCGGCAAGATGATCCTCGAAATCATCTATGTGAACCGACAGGGCCAACTCACCCAGATGACCGGAGCGCCCCTGCCCCGGCCAGTCGATGATCAGCACATCATGGCCAAGCGCCGTCAACCGCGACGCAACATCGGCATATTTCTCACAGAATTCGGTAAACCCGGGGCAGATGACCACCGATGCACCAGTGGTCTTTCGCGCTATCCAGTGATGACCACGCACGCAGCCTGCGGATGTTTCGGCATACATATCATTGCCACCAAGCATGGCAAGACCGGCTCTGGTGGCAGCGGGGAAATCCTTTGGGTTTGCCGCCATGATCCCGCCACCTACTCTGCCGGCTGGGCCCTTGGAAGCGGCACCACATCAGCGCCGCCTTCGGGATCACCATCGGCAAAGCCTTTCGACTGACGGTCCCACATCTGCTTGTAGAGGCCGTTCAGAACCAGCAATTCACCATGGGTGCCGCGTTCGACAACACGTCCTTCCGACAGCACGAGGATTTCATCGGCATCGATGATGGTCGACAGACGGTGCGCGATGACAAGCGTTGTCCGGGCCTTCGACACTTCGTTCAGCGACGCCTGAATTTCCTTTTCGGTGCGGCTGTCGAGCGCCGATGTCGCCTCGTCGAACAGGAAGATCGAAGGCCGTTTCAGGATGGCGCGTGCAATGGCAACGCGCTGCTTCTCGCCACCGGACAGCTTCAGACCGCGCTCTCCCACCATGGTGTCGTATTGTTCGGGAAGATTGGCAATGAACCCGTCAATCGCCGCCATTTTCGAGGCGGCTGCAATTTCGTCCTGGCTCGCGCCATGCCGGCCATAGCCGATATTGTAACCGATGGTGGCGTTGAACATCACGGTGTCCTGCGGCACCATGCCGATAGCGGCGCGGACGCTTCCCTGGGTTACCGCGGTCAAATTCTGGCCGTCGATCCGGACCGTTCCCTTCTGCGGGTCGTAGAAGCGGAACAGCAGACGCGAAATGGTGGTCTTGCCGGACCCGCTCGGCCCGACAACCGCAACCCGCTTGCCCTTCGGCACGGTAAAGCTGACCCCCTGCAGGATCGGCCTGTCACCGTAGGAAAAATGCACATCCTCAAAACTGATTGCACCGCCCCGGATAGCAAGATCGGGTGCGCCGGGATTGTCCCGGACATCGACATCCTCTTCCAGAAGACCGAACATGCGTTCCATATCGACAAGCGCCTGCCGCAATTCGCGATACACCCAGCCAAGGAAATTCAGCGGCATGTAAAGCTGCAGCAGATAGGTGTTCACCGCCACGAAGTCGCCAACCGTAAGATGACCATCCTGCACATGAAGGCCGGCCATGCCCATCATAAGCATCAGGCCGATGGCGATGATCGAACCCTGCCCGATATTCACCACCGACAACGATGTGCGCGAGCGTACCGCCATGATCTCATAGCGTTTCATCGCCTCGTCATAGCGATCCGTCTCGACAGCTTCGGCGTTAAAATATTTCACCGTTTCATAATTGAGCAGGGAATCTACGGCCCGCGTGGCGGCCTTCTCGTCGGCATTGTTCATCTCGCGCCGGAACTTGATCCGCCACTCGGTAACGCGAATGGTGAAATAGCAATAGGCCATCACGGTGATGAAGGTGACCGCGGCATAGAAGCCGCCGAACATGAACCACATGATGATGCTGACAAGCACCACCTCGACAAACAGCGGCAGCACCTCGAAAAAAACAATTGTCAGCAGGAATTCGATTCCCTTGGCACCGCGATCGATGGCCCGGGTCAGGCCGCCGGTCTGCCGATCGAGGTGAAACTGCAGCGACAGCTGATGGAGATATTCAAAACAACGGATCGCCGCGCCGCGCACCGCCCGCTGGGCCACCGCCGCGAACAGATATTGTTTGGCCTCTGAAAATACCTGCTGGCCAAGCCGCGATAACGCATAGCCGGCAATCACCAACAGCAGCATCTTCAGCGAGAAGCCGGCCTGCTGGTTGACGATATCAACAGCGGCACCATACATCAGCGGCGTGATGATGTTTGATCCGCGCGACATCACCAGCGCGCCGAACGCCGCAGCGATACGGCCGCGCACATGCCAGTCGCCGCGCGGTGCCGTATAACGCCACAGCTCGCCGAACAGCCCGAGCGTCTTCTTCAATGTGGATGTTGCCATCAGACGCGCCTGCCCATCATGGCACCGGGGGTAGTTACCCCCTCACCAGGTGACTTTGATCAGTCCTGCGCCGCAACGGTGAAACTTTCACCGCAACCGCAGCGCGCGGCCTCATTCGGGTTATTGAATACAAATCGGGAGGCGAATTTGGTTTCCTCCCAGTCCATTTCCGAGCCGACAAGAAACATCACGGCGGTCGGGTCGATGAACAGGGTCACACCCTTTTCCTCGATACGGTCCTCAAATGGTTTTGCCTCAGTGGCGTACTGAACGTCATATTGCAGGCCAGAGCAGCCGGCCGTCTTGATACCAATGCGAAGGCCAAGAATGTCTGTATCAGCAGCCTCAATCAGATGGCGCGCCTGCGCCGCGGCGGCGTCCGACAGGGTGACAATTGGTTTCGACGGGTCAAACATCTGTTTCGTTCCGTTGGCAAGGGCTGGCGATACGCAAACCACCGTTCTTCATAACTATCAAAAACCGAGGTCCAGCGCCAGCTTGGCGTCCTCACTCATCCGTTCGGGGCTCCAGGCGGGCTCCCAGACAAGCTCGACAGTGACAGCACCAACACCGTCCGCAGCGGCAACAGCCTCGGCCACCTGCCCCGGCATTTCACCGGCAACAGGACATCCCGGTGCGGTCAGCGACATAGTGATATAGACATCGCCATTCTGCTGGCAATCAACATCATAAATCAAACCAAGATCATAGATATTCACCGGGATTTCCGGATCATGAACGCTTTTCAGTGCCGCCTCGACGGCACCCTTGTCAGCCGGGCCGGCCATGTCGGCCAGCGACGTTCCTGCTGTTGCGGTGAACCCCGAAGAGGCGTCAGGCAGAAAATCAGCCAGTCCCGGTCCTTCATGAGATTTTGAGCCATCATCAACTCCGGGCTTGTCGGCAAGTCGGCTGCCAGGCCCGCCGGGAAGATAGGGGTTATGGTCCTTATCACTCATCGCGCCTACCCAAAAATCCGTCGGACTTTCTCCAGCGATGCCGCCAGAACATCAAAATCCTCGGTCCGCGAATAGACACCCACCGAGGCCCGCGCCGTCGATGGCAGGTCGAGATGATCCATCAGCGGCTGCGCACAATGATGGCCGGCCCGGATGGCCACACCGTCATTGTCGATGATGGTCGAGATATCATGCGGATGTGCGCAATCCATGGTGAAGGACACAACGCCGGACTTACCAGCCGCCGTGCCGATCAGGTTCAACCCTTCGACCGCCGACAGACGCTGATGCGCGTAGCTGAGGATTGTCTGTTCATGCGCACGAATGGCTTCCATGCCGATGGACTGCACATAGTCCACGGCGGCACCAAGCGCGATTGTTTCGGCGATGGCCGGGGTGCCGGCCTCAAAACGCTGCGGCGGCGGCGCATAGGTCGATTTTTCAATCGTCACCCGGTCAATCATGTCGCCGCCACCAAGGAAAGGTGGCATTTCGGCGAGGATCTCGGCCCGCCCCCACAACACACCGACGCCGTTCGGCCCATAAAGCTTGTGCGCTGAAAATACATAGAAATCAGCCCCGAGCGCCGTGACATCAACAGGCATATGAACAACACCCTGACAGCCATCAACCACCATCAACGCGCCGATATCGCGCGCCACACCGGCAATCTCGGAAATCGGGAACACAGTGCCAAGCACATTCGAGACATGCGGCACTGAAATGATCCGAGTCTTGTCACTGATCTGTGCCCGAAGCCTTTCCATCGAGAAAGCGCCATCATGCTCGAGCGTGAAGGCGCGCACCCTGGCCCCCGTCTTTTCGGCAACCATCTGCCAGGGGACGATATTGGCGTGGTGTTCGGCGATACTGATCAGGATTTCATCACCCGGCTGCAGCCGTGGTTCCGCCCAGGACCGTGCAATCAGGTTCAGCGACATCGTCGCACCTGCCGTCAGCACAATTTCATCACCGGAAGATGCGCCAATAAAATCGGCGACCTTGCCACGGACCGATTCATAGAGATCGGTCGACGCCTCGGACAGGAAATGCAGACCGCGATGAACGTTGGCATAGGTGTCCTGATAGGCCGACAACAGCGCATCCAACACCTGCTGGGGCTTTTGCGCCGAGGCCGCGCTGTCCAGATAGACAAGTGGTTTGCCATGGACAGTTCGCGCCAGGATCGGAAAGTCGGACCTGATGGCCTCGATGTCAAACTCGCGGCGCGCGCCATCCATCACGCAGTCTCCCCGCCAGCAAGCCATGCCTCTGCCACCGGCCGCAACAGACCGGCAAGCGCCTCATTCTCGAT
>CBFHNZ010000057.1:0-12221 GCA_965657415.1 Puniceispirillaceae bacterium (SeqCode)
CGAAGCCGGCCTGAAATTCTAGGGAGCAGTGACTGATGGCACGCAATAACGACAGGCAGGATCGCGGCAATTCGCGCGAGGAGCCTGAACTGATCGAAAAGCTGGTTGGCATCAACCGCGTCGCAAAGGTCGTCAAGGGGGGTCGCCGTTTTGGTTTTGCCGCTCTGGTCGTCGTCGGTGATGGCCGTGGCCGCGCCGGTTTCGGCACTGGCAAGGCGCGCGAGGTTCCTGAGGCAATCCGCAAGGCCACCGAGGGGGCCAAGCGCAATATGGTCCGCGTGCCGCTTCGTGATGGCCGCACGCTGCACCATGACATCAAGGGCCGCTATGGTGCCGGCAATGTGCTTTTGCGGGCGGCATCGGCAGGTACCGGCATCATTGCCGGCGGCCCGATGCGTGCGGTGTTCGAGGTTCTCGGGGTGCAGGACGTTGTCGCCAAGTCGATTGGTTCGTCCAACCCGCATAACATGATCAAGGCAACCTTTTCGGCACTGACAGCCATGCAGGCGCCGCGCAATGTCGCGCAGAAGCGCGGCAAGCGCGTCGGCGACATCCTCGGCAAGCGCAGCAGCGACGATCAGGCCGCAGCGTCCTGACAGGGAGAGGTGAGATGAGTGGCAAAACAGTACGTGTGACGCAGACCAAGAGTGCCATCGGCCGCCTTGGCTCGCAGCGCCAGACTCTGGTGGGGCTGGGTCTGAACAAGATTGGCCGTACCCGCGAGCTGGAAGATACACCCGCTGTACGCGGCATGATCAACAAGGTGAAACATCTCGTCCGTGTTGAGGGCGAATAAGCCCCGACGGGCAATCCGGCGCTGTTTCAGGTGCCGTGCAGGAGAGTAAGATGAAACTCAACGCAATCAGTGACAATCCGGGTTCAACCCGCGATCGCAAGCGTGTTGGCCGTGGTATCGGGTCCGGCACCGGCAAAACGTCGGGAAGTGGTCACAAGGGCCAGAAGGCACGTTCGGGCGTGTCCATCAAGGGCTTTGAAGGTGGTCAGATGCCGATTCACCGGCGTCTGCCGAAGCGTGGCTTCACCAATATTTTCAGGAAGAATTTCGTCGAGGTAAATCTGGGCCGCCTGCAGACCGCGATTGACGCTGGCAAGCTTGACGCCAAGAAGCCTGTCGATGTGGCCGCGCTGCTTGCCGCTGGCGTGATTTCGAAGTCGCGCGACGGTGTGCGCATCCTTGGCAAGGGAGAGCTGACGGCCAAGAAGGTGGAAATCCACGCCGCGGGTGCGTCGAAGGCTGCGATCGCGGCTGTTGAGGCTGGCGGGGGCAAGATTGTGCTTCCGGTGGCCGCGGCCGACGAAGCCTAGGTCAACAGGGTAACTCAGCAGGGTAGAGCGCAGCGATGGCAACATCCGCAGATCGTATGGCAGCCGGCGTCGGACTTGGGGCTTTTGCCAAGGCCGAAGAGCTGAAAAAGCGTATCTGGTTTACGCTTGGCGCGCTCATCATCTATCGGCTTGGCACCTATCTGCCGCTGCCGGGGATCAACCCTGGCGCGCTTGCCGACATCTTCTCGCAGCAATCCTCCGGCATCCTTGGCATGTTCGACATGTTCTCGGGCGGGGCGCTGGGGCGGATGACGATCTTTGCGCTGAACATCATGCCTTACATCACAGCCTCGATCATCATGCAGCTGATGACGGCCATCGTGCCGACGCTTGAACAGCTGAAGAAGGATGGCGAGGCCGGTCGCAAGCAGATCAACCAGTATACGCGGTACCTGACAGTATTGCTGGCGACGGTCCAGGGCTATGGCATTGCCGTCGGCCTTGAGGCGGCATCCGGGGTCGTCGGCGATCCGGGGATGTTCTTCCGCGTGACCACCGTCACCACGCTGGTAGGCGGCACGCTGTTCCTGATGTGGCTTGGTGAACAGATCACCAGCCGCGGTGTTGGCAACG
Source organism: Puniceispirillaceae bacterium (SeqCode) (assembly GCA_965657415.1). Lineage (GTDB taxonomy): Bacteria > Pseudomonadota > Alphaproteobacteria > Puniceispirillales > Puniceispirillaceae > UBA8309. The sequence continues at coordinate 1,921 of CBFHNZ010000057.1, forward strand.
GTATCTCACTGATTATCTTTGCCGGCATCATTGCCGAGGTGCCTTCGGCGCTTGCCGGAACGTTGGAGCTTGGCCGCACAGGCGCGCTGTCGGCGCTGCTGATCGTGGTCCTGTTCACAATGGCGATCGCCGTGATTGCCTTCATTGTCTTTATCGAGCGGTCGGTCCGAAAGATCGTCGTGCAGTACCCAAAGCGCCAGCATGGCAACAAGGTGTTTGGCGGCGACCAGTCCTTCCTGCCGCTGAAGATCAATGTTCCCGGGGTGATCCCGCCGATCTTTGCTTCGTCACTGCTGTTGATGCCAGTGTCAATTATCAACCTGACCGGTGGTCAGGAAGGCGGCGCGGAATGGCTTGTCACATTGAACGCGCTGCTTGGCCGGGGCCAGCCGCTCTATCTTGGCATCTATATTGGCTTGATTGTCTTCTTTGCCTTCTTCTACACGGCGATTGTTTTCAACCCGCAGGACACGGCGGAGAACCTGCGCCGGTATGGCGGCTATATTCCAGGCATCCGTCCCGGCAAGACAACTTCCGACTATCTCGACAGCGTGCTGACTCGCCTGACCGTTCTGGGCGCGGCTTATCTGTCGGCTGTCTGTCTGTTGCCAGAAATCCTGATCAGCAATTATTCGGTGCCCTTCTATTTCGGGGGCACGTCGCTTCTGATCGTGGTGACAGTGACGCTGGATACGGTTGGCCAGGTGCAGTCGCATCTTCTGGCGCACCAATATGAAGGGCTGGTGAAGAAATCAAAGCTGAAGGGGCGCGGTCGATGAACATCATTCTGTTTGGCGCGCCTGGAGCCGGTAAGGGAACACAGGCCAAGCGCCTTGTCGATAACCGCGGCATGGTTCAGCTTTCGACGGGCGACATGCTGCGTGCGGCAATTGATGCCGGTACCGATCTTGGCCTTCGTGCCAAGGAGATCATGGACCGGGGTGATCTTGTCTCGGACGACATCATTCTTGGCATGATCGCCGAGAGGATGGAGCAGCCTGATTGCGCCAGCGGGGTCATCCTTGACGGGTTCCCGCGCACCGTCGCGCAGGCGGATGGCCTTGGTAAGATGTTGGCAGACCGTGGGCTGGCGCTCGATCATGTGATCGAGATCAAGGTTGATGAGGATGCGCTGTTCGCGCGGATTGAAACACGCGCTGCAGAGACTGGCGGGTCGCGCGCGGATGACAATGCCGAGACGCTTCGCAAGCGTCTGGCGGTCTATCATGAGAATACTGCACCGCTTCTCCCCTATTATTCGGATCAGGGGTTGATGCGGACGGTTGACGGAATGGCCTCGATCGAGGAAGTCGCGCAGTCGATTGACGCTATTTTGGGATGAATGAGACGCGTTGTAGTTGACTGTAGTTGAGGTTGACTGTTCAGGGCAAAAGCCTATAATTCGCCGCCTTCTAGACATTCACAGGTGGTGCGGGTTCGCCCAACGGGCGGTACTCTGAAATGGTCGTAATATGGCAGGCGTGCCGACGGGCATCGCCGTTTTGAAGAGGAGCCAGACAGTGGCACGAATTGCTGGTGTAAATATTCCCACCAAAAAGCGGGTGGAAATCGCACTGACCTATATCCATGGCATCGGCCGGACCAGCGCCAAGGGCATCTGTTCGCGCGCCGGTGTTCCGGATGAGCGGCGGGTTGCGGATCTGTCCGAGGAAGAGCTGACAAAGCTGCGCGACATTATCGACGCCGATTATCTGGTCGAGGGTGATCTTCGCCGTAAGACCTCGATGGATATCAAGCGGTATCTTGACCTTGGCTGCCTTCGCGGCCTGCGGCACCGCCGCAACCTGCCGGTTCGTGGCCAGCGTACACACACCAATGCCCGCACCCGCAAGGGTCCGGCGAAGCCGATTGCCGGCAAGAAGAAATAACCCGGATCTTCGAGGAGAGAGCAGATGGCAAAACAACCGAGTCAGGGCCGGGTCCGTCGCCGCGAGCGCAAGAACATCACAAGCGGCGTGGCACATGTGAATTCGACCTTCAACAACACCATGATCACCATCACCGACGTTCAGGGCAACACCATTGCCTGGGCATCAGCGGGTGGCATGGGGTTCAAGGGGTCACGTAAATCCACTCCGTTCGCTGCCCAGATGGCGGCCGAGGATGCCGGCAAAAAGGCTGCGGAGCATGGGATGAAATCGCTGGATGTGCAGGTTCGTGGGCCAGGGTCTGGCCGTGAATCGGCGCTGCGGGCACTTCAGGCTGTCGGGTTCAATGTAACTTCGATCCGTGACGTGACCCCGATCCCGCATAACGGGTGCCGCCCGCGCAAGCGTCGGCGCGTCTGATCGCGTCTGTTGCCGACCCGCTTCCTGCGCGTTCGCCCTCGGGCGGCGCGGAACCCTGTTGAATACCGTTTCGCATAAAGGAACACCAAGATGATTGAAAAGAACTGGCTGGACCTGAAAAAGCCGGATGAGCTGGAGATCAAGCAATCCGAATACAACCCGAGCCAGGCCGTGATCGAGGTTGGTCCCTTTGAGCGTGGTTTCGGCGTGACCATCGGCAATGCGCTGCGCCGGGTTTTGCTGTCATCGCTTCAGGGCTCTGCCATTTCTGCGGTCCAGATCCAGGGCGTTGTCCATGAATTCTCGTCAATCCCCGGCGTTCGCGAGGACGTGACCGATCTGGTCTTGAACCTGAAGGGTGTTGCCGTTCGGGTTGATGATGAAGGGTCAAAGCGTCTGCGTCTGGTAGCCGAAGGGCCGGCAACAGTGACAGCCGGGATGATTTCCGAGACTGCCGGTGTCGAGATCATGAACCCTGATCATGTGCTGTGCCAGCTCGACAAGGGCGCCAGCGTCGCGATGGAGCTGACCGTTACCAGCGGTAAGGGCTATGTTCCGGCTGGCAGCATTCGGGCCGAGGATTCGCCGATTGGCCTTATTCCGATCGACGCCATCTACAGCCCGGTTCGGCAGGTGGCCTACAAGGTCGAGAACGCACGTGTCGGCCAGATTACCGACTATGACAAGCTGTTGCTGACAGTCGAGACGGATGGGTCAGTCACGCCTGAGGATGCTGTTGCCTATGCTGCCCGTATCCTGCAGGAGCAGCTTCAGACCTTCATCAACTTTGAAGAGCCAAAGGAACAGCCGAGCGAGGATGATGGCGAAGATCTGCCATTCAGCCGCAACCTGCTTCGTAAGGTCGACGAGCTGGAACTGTCAGTCCGGTCTGCCAACTGTCTGAAGAACGACAACATCGTTTATATTGGCGATTTGGTGCTGAAGACCGAATACGAGATGCTTCGCACCCCGAATTTCGGGCGGAAATCGCTGAACGAGATCAAGGAAGTGCTGAAGGGTATGAACCTGGAGCTTGGCATGGATATTCCAACATGGCCGCCGGAGAATGTCGAGGAACTGGCCCGCCGTCTGGATGAGCCTTTCTAGGGCCCGCACAGGAATTTTTGCAAGCTTGCGCGGCGAATGCCCGCTGGCACAAGGGAGACAGAGACATGCGTCACCGTAATTCAGGACGTAAGCTTAACCGGACTTCGCAGCATCGCCAGATGCTGTTCCGGAACATGGCGCAGGCGCTGATCAAGCATGAGCAGATCGTGACCACTCTGCCAAAGGCGAAAGAGCTGCGCCCGGTGGTTGAGCGCCTGATTACACTTGGCAAGCGGGGCGATCTTCACGCCCGGCGCCTTGCCCATGCCCGTCTTCGCGATGATGCGATGACTCGCAAGCTTTTCGAGGTTCTCGGCCCCCGCTATGAGGAGCGCAATGGGGGTTACACCCGCGTTCTGAAGGCCGGCTTCCGTTATGGTGACTCGGCGCCGATGGCGGTGATCGAACTTGTCGATCGTGACGAGGATGCCCGCGGCCAGGATTCGGGTCCGGTGCAGAATGCCGAAGAGGACATGACCGAGGAGACCGCGGCCTGATCATCGCGTCACATACTGTTTCTGAAAGGGCCGCCGCTGGTGGCCCTTTTGCTTTTGCGGTCAGCCAGACAACGCGGAGAGGCAGATGTTGAAACTGCGACCAAATTGCGAAGGCTGCAATTGCGATCGGCCACCGGATTCGGCCGAGGTGATGATCTGCACCCATGAATGCACTTGTTGCCAGAGCTGTGTTGAGGCGGCAAAAGCCTTCGTCAGTCCGATCAAAGATATCCCGCCGCAGGACAGATAGGCCAACCGGCACCGGTTTTCCTTTGCGAAGCGGCGCTGCTTTGCGTCAGGATAGGCGAATGAGCCAACTTGAATTTGACAGGTCTTCCCCGGCGGGCAGCACGGCGACCCCGCTTGCCGAGCTTTTGCGCCCGGCAAGCCTCGATGAGGTGGTGGGGCAGCAGGCGTTGCTTGGCCCCGAGGGGCGGTTGCGGCGGATGCTGGATGGCGGCGAGATGGCCTCGATCATCTTCTGGGGCCCGCCTGGCACCGGCAAGACCACCATCGCACGGCTGCTGGCGGCCGAGGCCGGGATGGCCTTCGAACCCGTGTCAGCCGTTTTCGATGGGGTTGCCGATCTTCGCAAGGTCTTCGCCCGCGCCGCCGAACGGCAGACAGCGGGTGAGCGCACATTGTTGTTCGTCGATGAGGTGCATCGCTTCAACAAGGCACAGCAGGATGGACTGTTGCCGCGGGTTGAGGATGGCACGGTGACGCTGGTCGGGGCCACCACCGAAAACCCGTCATTCGCGCTAAATGGTGCGCTGCTGTCACGCGCGCAGGTGATGGTGCTGGAACGTCTGTCCACAGATGCGCTGGAATCGCTGCTACAGCGTGTGGAGACGCACCGGGGCGCTGGTCTGCCGCTGGATGACGAGGCGCGGGCGGCATTGCTGGCGATGGCGGATGGTGATGGCCGCTATCTGTTGAACATGGCGGCCTCGCTGACCACGGTGCCGGCCGAGCGGCGGTTGGCACCGGCCGAACTTGCCGACATCGTCGCGGCCCGCGCGCCGGCCTTCGACCGTGCCGGCGACCAGCATTACAATCTGATGTCCGCACTTCACAAGACATTGCGGGGATCGGACGCCGATGCCGCGCTCTATTGGCTGGCACGAATGTTTGCCGGAGGTGAGGACCCGCATTATATCTGCCGCCGCCTGACACGGTTTGCGTCGGAGGATATCGGCCTTGCCGAGCCGGAGGCGCTGCCGCGCGCGCTGGCCGCCTGGCAAGCCTATGAACGGCTAGGCAGTCCGGAAGGTGATCTTGCCATTGCCAGCCTTGTCATCTATCTCGCCACCGCCCCGAAATCGAATGCCGCCTATGTCGCCCTGAAGACGGCTGCGAAGGCTGCCGCGCAAACAGGCTCCCTGGCCCCGCCAGCGCATATCCTGAACGCCCCGACATCACTGATGAAGGATCTGGGCTATGGCAGCAATTATGCCTATGACCATGATGATCCGGATGGGTTCGCCGGTCAGAACGGCTTTCCCGATGGTATGCAGCGACAGCGTTTCTACGCGCCGGTTGAGCGTGGATATGAACGGGAAATCGCGCGGCGGCTTGCCTATTGGGACCGTCTTCGCGCCGAGAAGAGGGGAGACGGGACATGAATCCTGGGATGTTCGCCGCCGTGGCCGCCGGCGGGGCGCTTGGCGCGATGACACGCTATGCCGTTTCACTGGTCGTCGGAGGCGGGATCTTCGGCATTGCCGGCCCGCTTGCGACGCTTGGCGTGAATGTTGTCGGTTGTGCCATCATGGGCGGGTTTGCCGGCGTGGTGGCATCAGGATTGGCGGTGCCGGAGATATGGCGCGGCTTTGTTGCCATCGGCTTTCTTGGTGCGTTGACGACCTTTTCCAGCTTTGCGTTTGATACCGGCACGCTGCTGGCGGGGCAGGGGCACCTGATGAGCCTTCTCTATGTCGGTCTGTCGGTTGGTTTGTCGCTGGTCGCTTTTTTCGCGGTGCAGGCGGCGGTCGCCAGCCTCCTTGCAGGGGCATCGGCATGAGCGACGAGGAATCAACCGCGGCACCGGACTGGTGGCTGATCGAAGTGCCGGATGCCGAGGCGGGAGGCCGTCTCGACAGGTTCTTGCGCCGGATCGTTCCCGGCCTGACGCAGGGGCCGGTCGAAAAGATGCTGCGATCCGGTTTGATTCGCGTCGATGGTGCCAAATCCAAACCGGCGGCGCGTCTTGAGGCCGGCCAGATCCTGCGTCTGCCGCCGCATCTTCGCGACAGCGAGCCGCCGCGCCAGACCAAACAAACACCTGCCGCGACGCCGCAGCTTCGCGCCAGCTTTGCCGAGATGATTGTGGCTGAAGGGGATGACTGGATTGCCATTAACAAACCGTCAGGGCTTGCCGTTCAGGGTGGGACCGGGACATCCCGCCATGTTGACGGCATGTTGCAGGCACTGGCCGGGGACGCACCTGACAGGATGCGCCTTGTCCACCGGATCGACCGTGATACATCGGGGGTGCTGTTGCTGGCGCGGGGCCGCGCAGCGGCGCGCAGCCTGACCGCTGGTTTTGCCGGGCGCGAGATGGAAAAGACCTATCTGGCGCTGGTCGCGGGAGTGGTGCCGGAGAGCCTGCAGATCACCGACCCGCTGCTGAAGAGGGGACGCGCCGGGTTCGAGACTATGGTGGTCGACCCGGAGGGGCAGTCAGCGCATAGCCAGATGTGCCGGATTGCGACTGTCGGGACCAGCTTTTCGCTTGTCGCACTGCGCCCGCATACCGGCAGGACGCACCAGCTGCGCATTCATATGGCGCATGTTGATCATCCGATTATCGGTGATCCGAAATATGGCGGTGCGCGAGGTGGCTCAAGTGCTGGCACAGGCGGTGTCATAAGGGGGGGCGGTGCCATTGCCCGCAAGTTGCATCTTCATGCCTGGCGGTTGCGCCTTCCCGACGGCCAGCAGATCGAAGCGCCGCTGCCACCGCATTTTCATGCAACACTTGTCTCGCTGGGACTTGCCGTGCCGGCGTCTGGCTGGCAGTTTTCCTGAACCCACGCTGGAGATATTCTGTAAGCTCATGACCAAGAGAAAGCGTTTTTATAGGACCGTTACCATTGATGATGAGGAAGATGGCTTTGTCGTCAGGCTGGATGGCAGGGTTGTAAAGTCGCCAGCCGGTGCCAAGGCGATTTTACCATCACGCGCGCTTGCCAACGCAGTCGCCACCGAGTGGGAATCGCAAGGCGATGAGATCGACGCAGGCAGCATGCCGCTGTTCAGTCTTTCGGTCACCGTTATTGATCGAGTCACACCGCAGCGCCCTGCCATCATTGACGAGCTGGTGGCCTATGGCGGCAATGACCTGCTTTGTTACCATGATGCTGACGACCCGGAACTTGGCACGCGGCAGGCCCATGGTTGGACGCCGTGGATTGACTGGGCGCGCGCTACGCTGGGGGCGGAGCTGGTGGTGGCGGCCGGTGTGATGCCGGTAACACAGCCGCCGGCCAGCCTCGGTGCGCTTGGCAGCGCTGTCGCCACCCATGATGACTGGGAGCTTGGCATGCTGTACCGGGCAACAACGCTTGGCGGCTCGCTGGTGTTGGGGCTGGCTATGGTACGGGATGAGATGGATTCGGCGGCTTTGTTCGAGACAGCCTTCCTTGATGAATTATGGCAGGCTGAAAAATGGGGTAGCGACTGGGAGGCCGAGGATCGCCGTGCCGGCATTCGGTTCGAACTCGATCAGGCGCACCGCCTTCTGGGGCTTGTGCGGGCGGGGGACCGGTAATGCTGGCAGCGGCGTATCAGTCCGGGCTGGCCCAACTCGATGACGCCAGGCTGGGGCCGCATGCCGGGGCGCTGCTGAATGAGTTGCGCCGCGCCGTGGCGGCGAACATGCCGCTTGGCATTACCATGCTGGCGGCGACGCTTGTCGATGTCGTAGCGCATGAGGAGGCTGGCCCTGCCGGGGTGATCGACGGGGTGGATTTCGCCTATGCCGGCAACAAGGCGGCGCTGGGATGGCTTCGCGGTCGCCGCAACGCCATCCTGCACCATGAGGGTCCAACCGACGGGTTGATGGGCGAGGCCGGCGCAAATGACTGGCAATGGCGTGATGCCAATCGGGCGGTCGAGGCGCTGCTCGGCTATCTGGATGATCTGACAGGCTGATCCTCTGGCGCTGTTCAAACGTGCCCTTATGAGCCATCCTTGAAAGCTACCGTTAAAAGCTGTCAGTGAAAGCCGTGCGAAGTGCCGTATCGAGTGCTGCCATATCGACATCAATTCCCAGCTGGCGAAGCGAGGTTACCCCACCATCACGAACGCCGCAGGGGATGATTGTCTCGAATGCCGCCAGGTCGGGGTCTAGATTGATCGCCACGCCGTGCCAGGTGACCCAGCGGCTGATCCGCACGCCGATGGCGGCAATCTTGTCCAGCCGGGCGGGTGTCGTGGGGGACGCGACCCAGATACCAGGCAGTCCTTCGCGGCGCATCCCGGCAACGCCGAACGTCGCCAGCGCCGTGATGATCCAGGCCTCTAGCGCATGCACATAGGCACGAACATCCGGTTTGCGGCGCTGCAAATCCAGCATCACATAGGCAACGCGCTGGCCCGGTCCGTGATAGGTCCACTGGCCACCGCGCCCGGTTTCATGCACCGGGATGCCGCCGGGATCCACAAGGTCATCCCGCAATGCCGAGGTTCCGCCGGTCAGCACTGGCGCATGTTCAAGAAACCATACCTCCTCACCCGCGGTGCTGGCGCGAATGGCTTCGGCATGTGCCTGCATCGCGGTCACTGTTTCGGCATAGGGCGCAAGGCCGTCAAAAACGCGAAAGGTGGGGAGCGTGACCGCGTCTTTGGGGGTGTCTGCTGCGCTCATCTGGCCCGCATCAGCCCGCCGGGGCTCAGCGGCATGTGCCGGTTGACATCCTTGTAGAGAAGATAGCGGAACGGTTCGTCACCTTTGGCGATGCAAGCCTGCGGGCAGAAGGCGCGAAGCCACATCATGTCGCCGGGACCGACCTCTACCCAGTCGGTATTCAAAAGATAGCTGCCCTGCCCTTGCAGTACGAACAGCGCATGTTCCATGACATGCGTCTCGGCAAAGGGGATCCGGCCGCCGGGCTGGAAGGTCACGATGTTGACATGCATGTCATGGCGCAGATCGTCCGGGTCGACAAAGCGCGAGGTGGCCCAAACACCGTCACAATCCGGCATCGGGGTTGGGGCGACCGCGCTGTCACTGGTCACGAACGCCGGCGGAATGGCGATCCCCTCCACGGCGACGTAATGCTTGCGTATCCAGTGGAAGATAGCTGCCTCACTGCCCTTGTTGCTGACCTGCCAGGCAATGCCGGGCGGAATATAGGCATAGTCGCCGGCAGTTAGCTCCTGCGCCGCGCCATCGATGGTCAGCCAGATCGCCCCGCCGGTAACGAACAGCACCGCCTCGGCCGTGCTGTCAGGTTCCGGCGACTGGCTGCCGCCGCCTGCCGCGACCTGCATCAGATAATGCGCGAAACTCTCGGAAAAGCCGGTCATCGGGCGGGCCAGCACCCAGGCCCGTGTTGCGTGCCAATGCGGCAGGTTGCTGGTGACGATATCGGTCATCACATCGGCCGGGATCAATGCCCAGGATTCGGTAAAACGCGCCCGGCCCTCAGGTGATTCGTCCTGTGGTGGCAGACCGCCCGGGGCGGCAGGATAGCTGTAAGTGGTCATGGGTGTTTTCGACATCGCAATAATGTTTCCGGTTGGTGCCAGCCTGTATGACCTGTATGCGGTCAATGTGCGGCCAGTGTTTGGGCAGTGGTGGCTTTTGTCATTCGGGCCCGGCATGGGACGCGTGAGATATACGCCCATCACTATAGCATGGTGATGCCGCATGTCAGCGTGGCATCTCGGATCACGCCTTGATCCCGGTCAAGGTCATGCCTGTTATGGTGGTTTGTCGGTCTGGTGACCGGCGGGTGGGTGACCTTCACGCTGATGCTGTTTATCGGTGATGCCTATGAAAAGCTTCTAAACCAGTCGGAAGGCGTCTGGCAGAATTTTTCCTCGCCGTTATGGCTGATCGTCGATGGTGCGATCGCCGGGTTGGTCATCAGCTGGATTGTCCGTCACCGTGTCGGCGATTGAGGGTTCTGACCTGTGACCACCAATCCTGTGACCACCAGGAAGGCGGGGTGCTGTCGTTGGCTGAAGAGCCGGTGGCGGCGGTTCGCCATGCCATGTTGCTCGCGGCGTTGGGTCGGCTACAGTGCTGAACCCATCCATGGCTGATGAAAGCTCTTGATTAACACCGCCTGCAGTGACATAAACACCGCTCTCAGCGTGCGGCCGTGGCGGAATTGGTAGACGCGCAGCGTTGAGGTCGCTGTGGGTTAATAACCCGTGG
>CBFHNZ010000058.1:0-11588 GCA_965657415.1 Puniceispirillaceae bacterium (SeqCode)
GATCCCGCCATGCGGCGGCGCGCCAAAACGGAAGGCGTTGATCATCGCTGGAAACTTGTCATCGACAACTTGTGACTCATAGCCGGCAATCTCGAACGCCTTGTACATCACATCAGGGAGATGATTCCGGATCGCCCCGGATGACAGCTCAACACCATTGCAGACAAGATCATATTGCCATGCCTTGATGGTCAGCGGGTCCTGTTCCTCCAGCGCCTTCAGCCCACCCTGCGGCATCGAGAAGGGGTTGTGCGAGAAATCGATCTTGCCGGTGGTCTCGTCGCGCTCATACATCGGGAAGTCGACAATCCAGGCAAAGCGGAAGACGGTCTCGTCGATCAGCCCCTGCTCCTCGCCAATCCGCACCCGTGCGCGGCCGGCCAGATTCGCCGCTGCCGCCTCATCGGCGCAGGCAAAGAACACCGCATCACCATCACCAACACCTGTGGCAAGACGAATTTCCTCGGCCTTTTCCGGCCCCAGAGCCTTTGCCACAGGACCACGTGCCTCGCCATCACCATAGATGATATAGCCCATACCGGGGGCACCTTCGGACTGCGCCCAGCTGTTCATCCTGTCGGCGATGGCGCGGCTGCCGCATTTCGGCCCGGGCACCGCGCGCACGACGCTGCCAGCCTCGACAGCCTTGGCGAAAATCGAAAAGCCCGACCCCCGAAAACTTTCCGTGACATCACAGATCTCGATCGGGATCCGCAGATCAGGCTTGTCATTGCCATATTTCAGCATCGATTCGGCGAACGGAATATGAATGAATTCCTGGTCGACAGCCTTGTCTGAAAATTCCTCGAAGACACCGCGGATAACAGGCTCGACAGCGTCGAAGACATCCTGCTGCTCGACAAAGCTCATCTCGAGATCAAGCTGGTAGAACTCGCCAGGGCTGCGATCAGCGCGGCTGTCCTCATCGCGGAAACAGGGCGCGATCTGGAAATAGCGGTCAAAGCCGGAGACCATGACAAGCTGTTTGAATTGCTGCGGCGCCTGCGGCAGCGCGTAGAACTTGCCGGGATGAAGACGCGCCGGAACCAGAAAATCACGCGCGCCCTCGGGCGATGAGGCGGTCAGGATCGGTGTCTGGAATTCGGTGAATCCCTGCGCCACCATCCGCGCCCGGATCGACTGGATGATCTTCGCGCGCAGCATGATATTGTCGTGCGGACGGGTCCGGCGCAGATCCAGATAGCGATAGCGAAGCCGTGTTTCCTCACCAGAATCGGCATCGGAATTCACCTGCAGCGGCAGCGTGTCCGCCGCCGACTGCACATCAAAGCTTTCGATGCGGACCTCGACATGTCCGGTTGGCAGCGAGGTGTTGATGGTCTCGTCGCTTCGTTTCAACACCGTGCCGGTGATGGTCACAACGGATTCAAGCCGCGTTGCCTCGACCGCGGCAAAGCTTGGATCGGAGGAATCAACGACGCATTGTGTCAGCCCGTAATGATCACGAAGATCGACAAAAACCAGCTGGCCGTGATCGCGCTTCCGGTTGATCCAGCCCGACAGGCGAACCGACTGGCCGACATTGGCCTCGGCAAGCTCGCCGCATGTATGTGAGCGATAGGCGTGCATCTTGATACTCCGACTGGGAACTGAGGGCGACGAAAGCTGGCCGTCCGCCGTGAAAAGCGCGCGCAGTATGCAAAGATTGCCTTGCTTCCGCAACATGCTTGTCACAGTTGGCCCGTGGCAATCCTGTGGCAATCCCGTGGCAATCCCGTGGTGGCCTGACGATGGCTAGTCGCGGCCGCGCCGCCGCCCCCGGCCACGCCGGCCACCACCGCCCTCGGGGCGTGTTTCGGCAGGGGGCGGCACATCCTTCCACGGCTTGCCAAGCGTCGCCAGCGCGGCATCGCTGTCGAAGGCCCGGCGCGAAGTGGTGCGCAAGGCCGCCGCCATCGCCGCCACATGATCCGGCGTGGTGCCACAACACCCGCCAATGATGCTGATCCCGGCATCGCGCGCGAGGCAGGCATATTCGGCCATCAATTCCGGTGTCCCGTGATAATGGATGCCGCCATCCACATATTCGGGAATGCCGCAATTGCCCTTGGCAATCACCGGCGTATCGACAACCGGCAGCATCTCCTGCACCGAATGCAGAAGTTCAGCTGGCCCGATGCCGCAATTCGCACCAACACAGGCGGCCCCGAATTCGGTTGCCTGGCGCGCGAAATCGGCTGGCAGGACGCCCATCATCGATCTGGCGGCGGTGTCAAACGTCATGCAGGCTGCCACCTCAAGCCCGGTCGAGGCAGCGGCGTCGATGGCGGCCTGAACCTCTTCCAGTGACGACATCGTTTCCACCCAGAGAAGATCGACCCCGCCCTCGGCAAGGGCTTCGGCTTGTTCGGTGAAGGCGGCACGGGCATCATCATAATCAAGCGCGCCCATCGGTGCGAACAGCTCGCCGGTCGGACCAATCGAGCCGGCGACAAGAACAGCCTGGCCGTTGCGATCCCGTCCGGCATCAGCAGCCGCCCGGGCAAGCCGCGCCGCCGCGAAGTTCAATGCGCCAACGCGATCCTGCGCGCCATGAAGACGAAGACGGTGATGCGTGCCACCAAAGGAATTGGTCAGCACCAGCTGCGATCCGGCATCGATAAAGGCGGTGTGGAGCGCGGCGACCTCATCCGGCTTTTCGACATTCCACAATTCAGGCGGATAGCCGGTCTCAAGGCCCATTTTGAAGTAGTTGGTGCCGGTGGCACCATCGGCGACGATCCAGCCGGTCTCGGCCAGAAAGGTGTTCAGGGTCGTCATGGCGAGTGGTCTGTCTTTCCGTTGGTTGCTCAACCCGTTGGTTGCTCAACCCATTGGTTGCTCAATGCGTTTTTTGTTCAACCCCGGCGGCGACGCGTCGGACGCCGCACGACACCTGTCGCGACGGCACGCCTGTCACGAAGCCTGTCCAGCAACGCACGCTGGTCATCCGGGGTCATCGATCGCCAGGCGGCGATTTCACTACCGGTACGAAAACATCCAATACATTGGCCCGAAGCCGGGTCAAGCTGACAGACCGAAATACATGGCGAGGGAAGGGCGGCGCTGTCCGTGTGGCGGCTCATCTCGTCTCATCCCTTGCCACTGGCAAGAAAGCTGGTCGCGGTCAGGCGGCGACGCTTTCACCATCTTCCGGCAGCATGGCGCTGTTCAGCGCCGCAAGCGCGGCATCAAGGCTCTCCCGGCCGCCGGCAACAACCTTGCCATCGACACCGACGCCGGTATCGCCATCGCGTGCGGGTGCGGCCAGATCGATCATCTCAAGAAGCGCACTCGCCTCTTCAAGCACCAGCACCGGCATATCCTCGCGGGTGAAGGCCCGCATCAGACGCTTGGCATGCGCCTCCGGCGACAGCGTCGTGACATGCCGTTCACCCGACGGGATGATCAGCGCGTCATAATCAATGGCAAGCGTCGTCGACAGCGTCGAATCGACAGGATAGGACATGCCCCAGCCGCTTCCATTCCAGGCATTCGTCAGACCGGCATCGCGTGAGATGACACGCAGCTTTGCGTTGACGGACATCATGGCGCGCTGAATGGCGATGAAAATGTCCTCGTCAAAGCCGCTGGCGACCATGATGGCGACTGTTTTACCTGTGAGATTGGAAAGCTGCATCTATCATGCTCCTATGCTGGGAAGATCTGGCATCCGCGAACCGCCCCTGTGACTCCTGCCGCCATACTTCGGACAGGTCGGTCCAAAGGCGGGTCACTGAAAAAGACGGTGGCGAGAATTTGTGCCGGTATACAGTCCCTTTGCAGCAGGTTCAAGCCCGTATTGCTCGATACCGTTTGCGGACAGATATTCCCGACAGGGTCAGGTCAGATCGCCGGGCGTGTCAATGTCGCGATGGATGCTGTCATCATGCCAGCTGATGCTGTTGACCGCGGCGGGATTGTCGTTCAATACCTGCCTGCCGCCCATATCACCATCAAGCTTGCCAAGCGCCTCGAAAAACCCACGCCCCCACAGAACCGGATTGCCGCGCCGTCCCTCATGGACCGGAAAGGAAATGCGGCTTTCATGATCGCCAAGACCGCCGTGATCGTGGATCATCTCGGCAACCAGGTCAGGCGCGATGAAGGGCATGTCACCAAGCGCGATCAGCGCACCGGACACCGTCTGCGGCAGGCCGGCGATACCGGCCGCCACCGACCCCGCCTGGCCGGCAGCAAAATCGGCATTATGCGCAAAGGTGACATCCAGCCCGTCAAGCGCCGCCATAATCTCATCACGCTGATGGCCGGTCACCACGACAAGGTCCCTGATCCCGCCCTCAAGCATCGCCCGCGCCGCCCGCCGCACCAGAGACTCGCCATCGATCTCGACAAGCAGCTTGTTGATCGTGCCCATCCGCCGTGACGACCCGGCCGCCAGCAACACCCCGCCAATGGCAATGGTGCTGGACCGGCGTCGTTCGACCATCCTGCGCGGCAAGGGGCGTGAGGCAATCTCCATCAGCAGACCACCGATGGCCATGTCGGCAATTTCGTCATCATCGATCTCGATGCCGGCAAGAACCAGCTGCAACACCCAGTCAAACCCGTTCAGGCGGGGCGAGCGCGCGCAGCCCGGCATGCCGATCACCGGCATCCCGTCAAGCCTTGCCATCATCAGCAAATTCCCCGGGTCAGCCGGCAGACCAAGCCGTGTAACCTCACCGCCAGCCGCCTCGACGGCCACCGGCACGACATCACGCCGGTCACAGATGGCGGATGCTCCACAAATCAGCACCGCCTCGGCACCATGCCGCCGCGACTCGCCGAGGGCGGCGGCGATGCTGGCGATGTCATGCGGGACGATGCGGCTATCAACAAGCGCGCAGCCAAGCTGGTCGAGACGCTGCTTTGTCACCTTTTCGGTCGCCGTCAACAGCGCCGGTTTCATCCCCTCGACACGCGTCTGGATCAAGGCGAAGGGCCGCGCGCACAGCCGATGGAAGCCAAAGACAGGCATCGCGCCCGCCTCGGCGATGGCCGCCTCGACCGTGGCCTCGGGCAGGCTGTAGGGGATGATTTTCAAAGTGGCGATCATATCGCCATCTTCCAGCAACTGATTATGCTGCACACAGGCCAGCGTGATCCCCTCGTCAACCCGGTTGAGCTGTTTCAACCGCTGCCTGTCAAACCTGACGAGCCCCCGCCCGGTTGCATAGATATTGACCCGCCCGGTCGCGGCGGACGACATCCGCAGACCGGCCGGCACCAGCGCCGCCGCCAGCCTGTCAGCCGCACTGTCCTCGTCAAGGTCCCCGGCCGCGAGTCTGGCCACGGTGATTTGGGCGATCCCCGCCGCGACAAGCCGCGCAATATCTGCCGCGGCAAGACGGGTGCCCTTGCGGATCCGGCCGTCCGGCAGATAGACAGCGTGCGCCAGAATGGTGCCTTCACATGCCTCTGGTGCGGCAGGCCCAAATTTCATGACACCGCGCCCCGCCGTTCGACAGCGATCATCTGCGCCAGAATCGATACCGCGATCTCGGCAGGCGTCCTGGCACCGATATCCAGCCCCACCGGCCCATTGAGTCGCGCCAGATCGCTGTCGCCGAAACCGGCCTCGCGCAGCCTGTCACACCGCGCCGCATGGGTGCGGCGTGACCCAAGACAACCGATATAGAATGCCCGGCTGGCCAGCGCCGCCTGCAAGCCCGGATCGTCAATCTTCGGATCATGTGTCAGCGTTACGATGGCGGTGCGGGCGTCCGGCGGCATTTCGGCCAGCGCCTCATCAGGCCAGGCGGTCAGGCGCGTGATGCCCGGAAATCGTTGTTTCGTGCTGAACACGGCGCGCGGGTCAATGACGACAACATCATAGCCGGCCTGCCGCGCCATCGGCGCCAGGAACTGCGTGATATGAACCCCGCCAATGACCATAAGCCGTCGGGGCGGCAAATGCCGGAAGGTGAAAACCGATTCATCGCCAGACAGGTCCGACGCTGACCCACCGTCATCACCATCAACGGCATCAATCAGCGCGCCAGTCGTCGCATCAAGGGTGATAACGCCGGCACGCCGCGATGCCATGTCATCGGCCAGCGCCGCAAGATCGGAAGCTGGCAGGCCGCCTGCCGCCACCGGCGTGACCAGCACCGCAATCCGCCCGCCACAAGACAGCCCGACTTCCCAGGCGGCGGCGTCGGCAACACCAAAATCAAGCCGCTGACCCGCACCGGCGGCAAGCGAGTCGATGGCGGCATCGATCACCGCGCCTTCTACACAGCCGCCCGAGACCGAACCTTCCACCACGATGTCATCGCGCACCACCATCAGACTGCCGACCGGGCGCGGCGATGACCCCCAGGTCCGGATAACCAGCGCCAGCGCGACGCCGTGACCTGCCTCCACCCAGTGCCGCGCCGTCTGGATCAGACTTGCATTCGTCATTGTCTCAGCTGTGTGGCCAGTAGTGTGGCCAGTAGTTTGGCCTATATTTTTGCCCGTGGTATGGATTTCGGTCATTGCTTACCCCTTATGCCTCTGCCTGCACGGCGCGCAACCGATCACGCCATCCATCAAGATCGCGATGATGCCAGTTTGCCGGCAGGTCGACCCCCAGCAATCCGGCAAGATCATCAATGGATGACAGCGAATGGGCCGGCACGAAGGCATCGACATGCGGCAGGATCTGCTGGATGCTGGCGCTCCGCGGCTCGAATCCGTCAAAACGCAGAAGCGGGTTCAGCCAAATCAGCTGGGCGCAGGATTTGTGAAGCCGCTCAATCTCAAACGCAAGATTGCCGTCACTGTCTCTGTCCAGCCCGTCGGTGATCAGCAGCACGACAGCGCCCTGACCAAGCACCCGGCGCGACCAGTCACGATTGAAGCTGGCGATGGCGCTGGAAATCCGTGTTCCACCCGACCAGTCATCAACAAGGGACGACACATTCCGCAGCGCGACATCCGGGTCGCGGCCCTGCATCTGCCGGGAGATATTGGTCAGCCGGGTGCCAAACAGAAAACTGTGGACAATGCCACGCCGCTTTGTCAGCGCATGGGTGAAACGCAGCAGCATCCGTGAATACCGCTCCATCGAACCAGAAATATCGCAGATCACGACAAGCGGGCGCGGCCGACGGCGCGGCGTCTCATAACAGGGCAGCGCCAGCCCGCCAGTGCGCGTCATCCGGCGCAACGTCTGCCGGAAGGACAGGCGACCCCGGCTGCGATCCACCTGAAACCGGCGCGCGGGGCGGTATGGCAGTGGCAGCCGCATCGCGTCGATGGCGCGGTCGGCCTCGGCAATCTCGGCCGCCGACATCTGTTGGAAATCCAGGCTGCGGAAATGTTCATCCACCGATGAGGTCATCGACATGTCGATCTCGACCCGCTCGCTCTCCTCGGTCTCGCTGCATGGCAGCGGTGCCTCGGGCCGCAACGCCTCATCGACACGGCGCGCCGTCGCCGGCACTTCCTCACCCTCACCCTCGCGCGCCAGCGTCGGCAGCAGCAGGTCGCGCATCTTTTCCAACAGGCGCGGATTGCGCCAGAAGATATGAAAAGCCTGATCGAACAGCATTCGATCCTCGGGCCGCTTTACCAGGCAGCTTGCCAGCGCGTGATAGAATTCGTCGCGATTGCCAAGGTCGATCTCGCGGCTGGCCTCGACGCAGTCCAGCACCGCCGCCGGCCCGACCGCCATGCCGGCCCGCCGCAATGTCCGCACGAAATGGGTGATGTTCTCGGCAAGCATCATGCCGCGCCAAGTGCCGCGCCAAAAGCCGCGCAATGTCCCGCGGCGTGGCCGCGCCGCTGGGAAGTCAATGATCGTCGAGTGCGGGGTCGTCATCCGGTGCGGCTTCCCGCCATTTCGGCCTGCACCTCGGTCAGGATGCGCGCCGCCTCGGTTCCGGTGATCCGCGCGATGTCATCCTGGTATTTCAGCAGCACGCCCATCGTCGAATCAGCCTTGGCCGGATCAATGGCAACACAGTCCAGCTCGACAAGCGCCTGTGCCCAGTCGATTGTCTCGGCAACCCCCGGGGCCTTGAACAGGCCCGCATTCCGAAGTCTGTGAACAAACCGCACCACCTGTTCGCTGAGCGCGGCCGGCGCCTCGGGCGCGCGCCGCTTCAGGATGGCAATTTCATCCACCAGCGCGGGATAATCGACCCAGTGATAGAAACAGCGCCGCTTCAACGCGTCATGAATCTCGCGTGTCCTGTTCGAGGTGATAATGACAATGGGCGGTGTTGACGCCCGCACCGTGCCGTATTCCGGGATCGTCACCTGCCAGTCCGACAGGATTTCCAGCAGATAGGCTTCAAAAGCCTCATCGGCACGGTCCAGCTCGTCGATCAGCAGGACCGGTGCGCCGGTCTCATCGGCGTGAAGTGCCTCAAGAAGGGGACGCTCGATCAGATTTTCCGCCGTGAAAAGGTCGGCACTCGACAGCTGCCCCTGGCCGGCGCTCTGAATCTCCATCATCTGGCGGGCATAGTTCCACTCATAGGCGGCAGCGGCGATATCAAGCCCCTCATAGCATTGCAGGCGAATCAGCTTCCGGCCAAGCAGCGAAGACAATGTCTTTGCCACCTCGGTCTTGCCGACGCCTGCTTCACCTTCAAGGAAGAGTGGCCGCTGCCGGCGGAGGGCAAGAAACAGACTGACCGCAAGCCCTTCTGACAGAATGTAGTCCTGCGCCGCCATCGCCTCGGTCAGGGCTGCCACGCTATCTGGCATGTCAGGTATATCTGGGCTCATCCGATTCTCCCTTCCTGCCGTCTTGCCGCCCTCACACCGCGGCTGCCTCACATGATGCTGCCTCACATGATAAGGGCGAGACGACTTGCCACCAGCACGTCACGGACACCAGCGCGTCACGGAATTGTGTGAACAAAACTGTTTACATGATGTTTGCAAGACTAGACGATATTCTAGGGTGCGCGCTTAAATCTGCAAAGAATATAAAGAATGGTAAGACTAAAATGACCGCACCGCGAATCGAGGAGGAATAGAATGACAACCGTGAATCTTACCTTGAACGGCAAGCAGGTCAGCGCAGACGTGCCTGACAATACGCTTCTCGTCAATTTCATCAGGGAAACGATGGGCCTGACCGGCACCCATATCGGCTGTGACACCAGCCAGTGTGGTGCCTGCGTGGTGCATGTGAATGGCGAAACCGTGAAATCCTGCACCGTGCTGGCCGTTGCCGCCGAAGGCGTGAGCGTGACGACGATCGAGGGAATTGCGAATGGTGACGGGCTGCATCCGATGCAGCAGGCTTTTCACGAGAATCACGGATTGCAGTGCGGTTTCTGCACGCCCGGGATGGTCATGTCCGCGATCGAACTCGTCAAGGACAACCCGAACCCGAGCGAGGCCGAGGTCCGTGAGGGTCTGGAAGGCAATATCTGCCGTTGCACCGGATATCATAACATCGTGAAATCCGTGCAGGCCGGCGCCCGCATGATGGGGGAGTGAGACATGCCAGATGGAAACACCAAAGACGGCATCGGCGCCTCGGTGCGCCGCAAGGAAGACAAGCGGTTCCTGACCGGGTCCGGCCGTTACACGGATGACATCAGCCGACCGGGCCAGCTTCATGTGCATTTCATCCGCTCGGTCCATGCCCATGCCAACATCAAAGCCATCCGCACCGATGCCGCGGCCGCGGCCGAAGGGGTGGTCGCCATCTTTACCGGCGAGGATGTCGCCGCCGATGGCATTGGCGGCCCGATCTGTGGTTGGGTTGTGACGAACCGTGACGGCTCGCCAACCAACGAGCCACCACACCCTATCCTCGCCAATGGCACGGTGCGCTATGTCGGCGATCATGTCGTGGCGGTGATTGCCGACAGCCTTGAGCAGGCGATGAACGCCGCCGCGCTTGTCGAGATCGATTACGAGGTGTTGGCACCTGTGGTTGATCTGGCCAAGGCCGGCTCCGCCACACAGATTCACGAGAATGTGCCCGGCAACATGTATTTCGATTTTGAACTTGGTGATGAAGCGGCGGCAACTGCGGCGCTGGAGTCGGCGGCAACCGTGGTTGAGCTGGAGGTGCGCAACAACCGGCTGATCCCGAATGCCATGGAACCGCGCGCGGCGCTGGCGGAATATGACCCGATCGATGATGCCTATACGCTGTTCACGACCTCGCAGAACCCGCATCTGACGCGGCTTGTGATCGGGGCTTTCATGCTGAACATCCCGGAATCGAAGCTGCGCGTTGTCGCGCCTGATGTCGGCGGCGGGTTCGGATCGAAAATCTATGTCTATCCGGAAGAGGCTGTCTGCACCTGGGTCAGCAAGAAGCTGCGCCGGCCGATCAAATGGACGGCCGACCGCAGCGAGTCATTCCTCGCCGATGCGCATGGCCGTGACCATATCAACAAGGTCCGGATGGGGCTCGACAAGGATAACCGGATCATCGGTCTGCGGGTGGATACACTTGCCAATATCGGGTCCTACCTGTCCGCCTTTTCCGTTGTGACGCCGACCATCCTGCATGCCCCGCTGCTGTCGGGCTGCTACAGAATTCCGGCGATCTACACCAATGTAAAGGGCATGGCGACCACCACCGCACCGGTCGACGCCTATCGCGGCGCTGGCCGGCCCGAGGCCACTTACCTTCTGGAGCGGGTGATGGATACCGCGGCCCGTCAGGTCGGCATGGACCCGGCAGAATTCCGGCGTCTGAACTTCATTCCGAAGGACGCCTTCCCGTACCAGACGCCAGTGGCACTGCAATATGATATTGGCGACTATGAGCCGCCGCTGGACAAGGCGATGCAGATGATCGACTACACGGGCTTTGAGGCCCGCCGTGCCGAGGCTGCGACGCGCGGCAAATATCGCGGTATCGGCCTGTCGAGCTATATCGAGGCTTGCGGCATCGCACCGTCGGCTGTCGCCGGCGCGCTTGGCGCACGGGTCGGGCTGTATGAATCGGCAACGGTCCGGGTTGATCCGACCGGCACCGTCAATGTGTTCACCGGCACGCACAGCCATGGTCAGGGCCATGACACCACTTTTGCGCAGATTGTCGCCGACAAGCTTGGCGTCGATATCGGCAGTGTCGAGATCATCCATGGCGATTCGGACAGGATCCCGTTCGGCATGGGCACCTACGGCTCGCGCTCGCTTGCCGTTGGCGGTGCGGCCATCGTCAAGGCGGTCGACAAGGTGATCGAGAAATCAAAGATCATCGCCGCGCATCTGATGGAGGCAGCCGATGCCGACGTGGTATTTGCCGATGGCAAGTTCACCGTTGCCGGCACCGACAATGAAAAAGGGTTCGGCGAGATCGCGCTGGCGGCCTATGTGCCGCATAATTATCCGCATGACCGGCTGGAGCCGGGGCTTGAGGAAACAGCGTTTTATGATCCGCTGAACTTCACCTATCCGTCGGGAACGCATATCGCCGAGGTTGAGATTGACCCGTCAACGGGCGTCGTCGCGCTTGTCGACTGGGCCTGCTGTGATGATTTCGGCAATCTGATCAACCCGATGATTGTCGAGGGCCAGGTTCATGGCGGCATCGCCCAGGGGGTTGGCCAGGCGCTTCTGGAAAACGCCCATTATGACGAGACAGGCCAGCTGATCACGGCGTCCTACATGGA
>CBFHNZ010000059.1:0-11570 GCA_965657415.1 Puniceispirillaceae bacterium (SeqCode)
CATGACACCATAGAAGCTGTGCAGCTCGCGCGCCGCAATCTCGAGATAACGCACCGCCTCATCAGGGCGGCCCTCGCGCATTTCGGACCTGTGCGCCCAGAAGGCAGCGGCGCTGCGGAGCGAGGGGAACAGCTGGTCATCATCGGCCAGGGTACGGAAAAAACCGCCGGCAAGTTCGATCTGGCCACTCCGCCAGGCGGCAAGCCCCCCAGCCCAATAGGCCATGAAGGCACTCTCACGGGCCGCGCCAATGCCATGCCGAGCCTGCCGAATTGCCTTGTCATCGACGCCGAAAATGAAATAGGCATGCGCAATCTCGCCGCGAAGCTGGCCCTCTTCCTGCTTGGTCAGATAGCGCTGGTTGCGCTGATTTTCGATAACCTCCAGCGCACCGCTTGGCCAGCCGCGCCGGATGGCGCGACGCACCTCGAGGGCCACCCGCCTTGTTGTACGCGGTGAGGCCCGCCCGCCCGTATACATGGGAATCTGCGGACGATAGCTGCTGCCGCTGCTCAACCCATACCCGTTCAGATAGCCGGGTTTCGGCGCTTTCGGCGCAGCAGCCCCGTTCGGGCGGCGCTTTTTTGCCAACCAGAAAATCCGGCTTGCATCAGGATGGTCGTTATAGGCTTTCAACCAGGATGACAGCTGTGTGTAGGTTGACCGCCAGGCCGTCGGGTGAAGATAGCGCTGCGATAGAAGATGGCCGCGCAGGATATCGTTCTCCAGCCGCAACATCTCGCGCGTTGCCTGCTTCATCCGGCCGACTTCCTGAAGGTGGAACAGCCGTTGATACTGCGCCACGTCAAAATCACTGAGCGGTGCGGGCAGAGTCTGCTGTAACGTTGTCTGCTGTGATGTGGCCTGTAACGACGTGGTTGCCGAAGACGTGGCGACTGACGGTGTGGTCGGCAGCCAGATCAGCAGGGCAATAAGGCCCGGCAACCAAGGTTTCAGCATCCCGGTGCGCATGGTTATCATCCGGCTCGGTCCATTACTCGGTCGATTACTCGCTCCATTATGGGGCCGTACCTTATCCGAGTTTATTGGCGAGGGCCACCAGATCCGCAAAGGCAAGCCGCTTTTGCGCTGGCGACCGGCTCAGATAGGCCGGATGCAGGGTTGCCAGGGTCGGCCGCGCGGTGCCATCGCCATAATCGACATCATGCCAGCGGCCGCGCAATTTCAGGATACCGCCACCGGGCGGCAGCATCGTTTTTGCCGTGACCCCGCCAAGCAGAAACAGCATTTCCGGCGCGGCAAGCTGTATATGGCGATACAGAAAGGGAAGCAGCAGCGCCATTTCCTCGGCCGTTGGCGTGCGGTTGCCGGGGGGCCGCCACGGGATCAGCGGCACGATATAGATATCGGCGCGCGACAGGCCAATTGAGGCCAGCATCCGGTCGAAAAGCTGGCCATCCGAGCCGACAAGCGGCAGGCCGACACGGTCTTCATCACGGCCAGGCACATCGCCGATCACCATCAGCCTGGCACCGGGATTGCCATCGGCGAAGATCATGTTGCTCGCGGTATGTTTCAGGGCGCAGCCATCCAGCGTCGCCAGCGCATCACGCAGATCATCCAGACTGGCGATACCGGCCAGGGATAGCGACAGGTCCGGCGTTGACGCCGCCGCATCGGTGGTGGCCAGATTTGGACCGGGGGAATTTGGACCGAGGGAATTTGCCACTTGGCGCGCCGGCGTTTCCGGCAGGGGCCGGCCGGCCGGCCGTGCCGACGAAATTTTTTCCGGTGATATCAGGTCCGACACTGACAAGGCCGCATCAGGTGCCGGCGCATCAAGCAAAATCTCATCGATTCCCATGGCGTGCTGCCAGGCAAGCAGTTCGATCAGGCCGCGTCGATCATGCGAATTCGCTACCATATCATTTTCCGTCGAATTCCTGATTTTCCGGTTGCGCCAAAAAGGCAACTATTGCGCTGATCACTGGTACCATATAACCAGAAACCGGAACGATAACAAAAGTCCCGGCGATGACCAGAACCGGGCAGGGGTGAGAAGATGGAACGCGAAGCAATGGAATTCGATGTCGTGATCGTGGGCGGCGGCCCGTCCGGTCTGTCGGCAGCGATCCGCCTGAAGCAACTGGCGGCGGAAGCCGGGCGCGATCTCGAGGTCTGCCTGATTGAAAAGGGCAGCGAGGTGGGTGCGCATATCCTGTCCGGTGCCGTTCTCGAGCCGCGCAGCCTGAACGAGCTTCTTCCCGACTGGCAGGAACGCGGCGCACCGCTGGACACGCCAGTGACGGCCGACAAATTCATGTTCCTCACCGAAACCGGTGCGATCCGGATGCCAACGCCGCCACAGATGAACAATCATGGCAATTACATCATCTCACTTGGCAATTTCTGCCGCTGGCTTGGCGAGCAGGCCGAGGCGCTTGGCGTGGAAATCTATCCCGGCTTTGCCGCTGCCGAAATTCTGTATGACGATGCCGGCGCTGTCTGCGGTGTGGCCACAGGCGATATGGGCATTGGCAAGGATGGTGAGCCGACAGACATGTATATGCGCGGCATGGAGCTTCGCGCCAGACAGACGATTTTCGCCGAGGGGTGCCGCGGCCACCTGACCAAGACGCTGTTCGACAGGTTCGAGCTACGCGAGGGGAAAGACCCGCAGACCTTTGCCATCGGCATCAAGGAGCTGTGGGACATCGATCCCGCGAAAGCAAAGCCTGGCACAGCCTGGCATTCGGTTGGCTGGCCACTTTCGACCGATACCTATGGCGGCTCTTTCCTCTATCACCTGAACGGCAATCAGGTTGCGGTCGGCTATGTCGTCGGGCTTGATTATTCGAACCCGCATCTCTCGCCTTTCGAGGAATTCCAGCGTTTCAAGACACATCCCGCCGTTCGCGATGTTTTTGAGGGCGGGCGGCGTGTTTCCTATGGCGCGCGGGCGCTGAACGAGGGCGGCTTCCAGTCGATCCCAAAGCTGACATTCCCCGGCGGCTGCCTTGTCGGTTGCACCGCCGGATTCCTGAATGTTCCCAAGATCAAGGGAACGCACACGGCGATGAAGTCGGGCATGACCGCCGCCGAAGCCATTTTCGAGTCGCTTGACGACATGCAGTCCGGCCATGAGCCGGCAAGCTATGCCGAGCGGCTGCAGAAAAGCTGGCTGTGGACCGAGCTTTACAAGGTTCGCAACATCCGCCCCGGCTTTGCCAGGGGGTTGTGGCTCGGCATGGCGAATGCCGCGCTTGACACGTACCTGTTCATGGGACGTGCGCCCTGGACATTGCACCATCACGCTGACCATACAGCGCTGAAACCGGCGGCGGAGGCTCCGAAGATCGACTATCCCAAGCCGGATGGGGTTGTGAGCTTTGACCGCAATTCATCGGTCTATCTGTCGGGAACGAACCATGAGGAAAACCAGCCGGCGCATCTGACGCTGAAGGACCCGGACATTCCGGTGGCGCACAATCTGGCGATCTATGACGCGCCAGAACAGCGATACTGCCCGGCCGGTGTCTATGAAATCGTCCGTGATGATGATGGCAACAATGCCCGGCTTCAAATCAACGCGCAGAACTGTGTTCACTGCAAGACTTGCGATATCAAGGACCCGAGCCAAAATATAACATGGGTAACGCCGGAAGGTGGCGGCGGCCCGAATTATCCGAATATGTAGGCATGGGAGGGGTCATGTCTGGCCCACAGACAGCACCAAACATCGCAATGCGGTCATTCCGGATGATCGCCGCAGGTTTGCTGGTGAGCCTGATGGTGGCCTGTGGCGGACCGCCCCAGACCAGCGTGACAGCACAACCGATGGCCGCGCCGGTAAATGGTGCCGGTTCTGGCGCTGCCGGTTCTGGCGGTACCAAGGGCGCACAGGCGTCCAATGTCGGGCGTCAGCACGAAACAGTAACCTCGGCCGGACATTACCTTGCCGCGCGGCAGGCACTCTATTTCAATGATGTCGGGCAGTCGGCCACCTTCTTCCTTGAGACGCTGGAGGCCGAGGCCGACAGCATCCCGTTATTGCGCCAGGCGTTCCTGACACAATATTATTATGGTGACATCGAACGTGCGGCCGCCCTTGGCCGACAGCTGGAAAGGCTCGATGTCATGCTGCCACTTGGCGGTGAGCCCGGAACAGCGCTGGCGATCAGGAAACGCGACTGGGCGGCAGCCATTATCCTTGCCGACAAGATTGCCGAGGACGGAACCTCGCTGGTTCTTGCCGGCATCATCCGGGGATGGAGCCTTGTTGCCTCAGGCCAGGGTGACGCCGGTATTTCGGCCCTTCTCGAAGCTGGTCGCCTGGCCATCGACCGGGATGGTGGCCTGCCTCCCTATTTCCGGCTTCAGGCCGCCCTGATGGCCGAACATCTGGGGTTGGCGGCCGAGGCGGAGCAGCGCGTTGGCGGGCTGGAAGGCTCGTTGCGCGGGGCACATCTGCTGATCCAGCTTGCCGCCTTTCACGCGCGGCGCGGCAATTGGCAGGCTGTCGACGCCATCATCGATACAAGACTGTCCAGACAGTTCAACCGCCAGCTGGTACGGGCCGCGCTGGAACGTCAGGCTGGCACCCTGCCGGACCCGCATCGGGTGATCGCCGACGCGGTTGTGGCGATGGCACTTGATGAACGCGGCGACGAATCCGGCCCGTCAATCTCTGCGCGCCTGCGGTTCAGCCTGTTCATCGATCCGGACAACGGATTTGCCAGATTGCTGATGGCCCAGCAGATGGCCGATTTTGGCCAGCATGATGAAGCGCTTGAAAATCTGGCACGCCTTCAGCCGGACGGTGTCTATGGGCAGCTTGCGCGCCTGACCGAAGTCTCGGTCATCGAGGAGCAGGGTGATGCAGAGAGCGCCATCGATATCATGCGGCAGGTGGTCGCCATGGACCCGCAGAATGCGTCACTGCATCAACGTCTTGGCGATATTCACCGTCGCCATGAGCAATTCCGCCAGTCGCGTGACGCCTATAGGGCGGCGCTCGACCTTGGCAGCGACAGTGGTGGGCTGCACCGCAGCCTCGGCGTATCGCTGGAGCGGCTTGGCGAGACCCGCGCAGCCGAAAAACATCTTCTTCGAGCCATTGAGATCGACCCTTCGGATGCCTATGCGCTGAACTATCTTGGCTATTGGTGGGCTGATGAAGGCCGCAACCTTGAAGAGGCCATTGACATGATCGAGCGCGCCGTCAGCCAGCGTCCCGACAGTGGGTTTTTTGTCGATTCACTTGGCTGGGTACATTTCCGGCTTGGCGATGCGGCGACGGCTGTCGCCTATCTTGAACGTGCCACCGAGCTTGAACCTGCCGACCCCGAGATCACCGGTCACCTTGGTGATGTCTACTGGGTTCTGGGGCGGCACGATGAAGCCAGATTCAAATGGCGGCTTGCCCTGTCACTGAGTACCGACGGGGCCGAAAAGAAAAAGCTGTCAGACAGGCTGGACAAAGGTCTGCCGGCATCCGAAACCCCCGGGTCGGACTGACATATGACCCCGGCAGCAGGCGGAAGTGAGCGCTTGAGCGCACCGGCGAAACTGAATCTCTGCCTGCAGGTCACTGGCCGCCGTGCCGATGGCTACCATCTTCTGGACTCGGTTGTTGTCTTCACCAGTTTTGGCGACAGACTTGATGTGCGGCCTGCTGAAACTGCCGGAACGACGGACAGTATCGACATCACCGGCCCGTTTGCGCGTGCCATCGCCGATGAGCCGAATAATATCTGCCTTCGTGCCATCAGCGGATATCGTGAGGCTGGCGGGGTGATCGGCCCGCTGGCGATGACGCTGGAGAAACATATCCCGGTCGGCGCCGGGCTTGGTGGCGGGTCCAGCGATGCCGCCGCGATCCTGCGCTATCTCGACCGCAATGCCACAACCCGGCTTGCGCCTGATGCGCTCGCCGCGCTGGCACTCGATCTTGGTGCCGATGTGCCGGTCTGTCTTGCCGGCACCGGACAGCATATGACAGGAATCGGCGACCGGCTTCGGCCCCTCGACCCGGCCCCGCGAGGCCATGTCGTGCTGGCACGTCCCGACGCGTTCCTGTCGACGATCGCTGTCTTCGAGGCGTTTGCCGGCCGACAGAATGATCAGGATGATCTCGATCAGGCAGCTGTGCTGCCACCACCATCAACCGACCCACACCGAATTGTTCAGCGCGGCAATGACCTTACCGAGGCAGCGGTGGGTCTTTGCCCTGAAGTCAGGAACCTTATGGACGAGCTTGCCAGATGCGAGGGGGTCGAGGCCGTTCAGATGTCGGGAAGCGGTTCGGCATGTTTTGCCCTGTTTCCGGATGCGGCGCTTGCCGGCGCCGGCGCGGCGCGGCTGACCAGAAAGGGACGATGGGCAGTTGCAACAGATTTCTGAGGTGAGGTGCCTGTGAGGTGAGGTGCCTGTGAAATCTCACAATCAACTAAATCATCACACCGGGCGTGATCGGGCTTGATCGCCCGTTCCTAGGTCGCTACATTGCGGCGACTTCACGACTGGGGCGTAGCCAAGTGGTAAGGCATCGGTTTTTGGTATCGTGTATCGTAGGTTCGAATCCTACCGCCCCAGCCATTTCTTCCCGACATCCAACCGGCCCGGCCTTCAATGTCAGGCAATGGAATCCAGCGCGTAGCCGGCTGATGTGGTGATGATGACAGGCTGTTTCGTCAGCCGTTTTACCTTCTGGCGAAGACGATAGATATGCGTCTCGACGGTGTGTGTGCTGAGCCCGTTCTGAAACCCCCAGACCTCGGCAAGAAGTTCTTCCTTTGACACGCAGTTCGGATAGGCGCGGTAGAGATATTTCAGAATTGTGGCCTCTTTCTCGGTCAGGATGACCTTGCGGGAATCATCGGCCATTTTCAGCAATTTGTTGGCCGGGATGAAGCTTAGCCCACTGATCGAAAAACGCGCCGTGTCCGAAGCCTTGTGCTGCCAGAGTTGCGATTTCACCCGCGCCAGAAGCTCCCCCATCCGCATCGGCTTGACAACATAGTCGTTCGCACCCGCCTCGAGGCTGGCGATGATGTCCTCCTCGGCATTCTGGCCTGTCAGCATGATGATCGGTTTTTCAAAGCCGCGCTCGCGGAGCTTGCGGCAGATTTCCACGCCATTGCCATCGGGAAGGCGGATGTCGAGAATGACCAGATCGGGCACTCTGTCCTCAACCTCGCGAAAAGCCTCGATCAGCGATCCAGCCTCGAAAATCTGGTCGAATCCCTCGGCCTTGAACTGTTCTCTCAGCGTGGTGCGCAGAAACACATCATCATCGACCACCAGAAGGCGGCCCTTCGGCTCACTGTCCCAAACGGCGCTGCCGTCCAATCCTTGCAATTTCATAAGTCACTCCATACAAGGAGGCATCGCGTAATCATTGCGCAATCATTCTGGGCGTAATCATCCTGAGGCAGGGTAACCTGATTCAACAAGTTGGAAAAACCCCAAAGGGCTGTCACCGGCCAAAAGGCGTTAAAATGCGGGACCCGAATGCAAGCCGAACCTATCTGAAGACCGACCGTGCCTGTCAGGAATTGCGGCGGGGTGGCCTTGTATTGCTGCGGCTTTCCAACGGTGCGGCCTGCCTGTTGCAGGCGGCCGAGCTGGCCAGCAATGGCGCCCGTGACGAGATGCAGCGGCTTGCCGGATCAGGGGCGGTGCTGATCCTCACCGAGACCAGAATGGAAAGTCTTGGCCGCCGCCTGGAGCCGGAATTCTGCGGGGCCAGCCTGCCAGCGCACAACCTCGATCGCGACCGGATTGGCCAGCTTGCCATCGACCAGCCGGCCGCCGGGATGCTTGACGCGGCAACATCGCTTGTTGGCGAGCGGCGCGGATCGCTTGCCGATTATGCCACCAGGCTGCTCCGTATCGCCAAATTGCTGCCGGCGGCGCTTGTCACCCGCCTGCCGACTCGTGACACGACGTTCCAGCAACGCCTGCATGAGGATAACAATCTGATCGTGATCAATGATCGGGATATCGACGGGTATATGGACGCCGCGGCGCAGAGCCTGACCATCGCCGCGCGGGCGCGGGTGCCGCTTCGCGTGGCACCGGAAGCCGAGGTTGTGATGTTCCGCGCCGAGCTTGGCGGTGAGGAGCATTTCGCGGTGCTTGTCGGCACGGTCGACCCGGCGGGAACACCGCTGGTGCGCCTGCACTCGCAATGCATCACCGGCGATGTCCTTGGCAGTCTGAAATGTGATTGCGGGGACCAGCTTCAAGGGGCGCTGGCGCTGATGGCCGAGGCCGGCGGCGGCGTTCTTGTCTATCTGGCACAGGAAGGCCGTGATATCGGGCTTCTGAACAAGATGCGCGCCTATGCGATGCAGGATAACGGGTTTGACACCGTCGACGCCAATCACGCGCTTGGCTTTGAAATGGATGAACGCTATTTCTTGCCGGCCTGCCGGATTCTAGAGGAGCTTGGCATATCGCGCCTGCGGATGATCACCAACAACCCGGACAAGATCGCGCAGGTCGAGGCCGGTGGTTTTACGGTGGTCGAGCGGGTGCCGATGGCACCGCCAAGCAATCAGCATAACCGGCATTATATCGAAACCAAGCGCGACCGTGCCGGTCACATGACCGACTGACCGGGCCGCGCTGCAGGGCGGTGTTCAGCCATTCCGGGGGCCGAAAATCGCTGATCCAACGCGCACCGAGGTGGCCCCAAAGGCAACCGCCTCTTCAAAATCTCCACTCATCCCCATCGACAGGCTGGCCAGGCCGTTGCGCGCGGCCATGGTCCGCAGAAGGGCGAAATGCATTGCCGCTTCTTCATCCTGCGGCGGGATACACATCAACCCCACGATATCAAGCCCGCATTCGGCCTGGCAGAACGCGATGAAATCATCGGCTTCTGCCGGCATGATACCTGATTTCTGCGCCTCCTCGCCGGTATTGACCTGAATATAGCAGGCAAGCCGGCGGCCCTGACGGTCCATTTCGGCGGCCAGCGCGCGGGCCAGTTTTGGCCGGTCGACACTCTCGATCACATCGAACAGCGCCACCGCGTCAGCAGCCTTGTTGGTCTGCAGCGGGCCGATCAGATGCAGCCTCAGATCCGGGAATGCGGCGCGGCGGTCCGACCAGCGGTGCTGGGCTTCCTGGACGCGGTTTTCACCAAATACGCGATGGCCGGCGGCAAGTGCCGCCTCGATCCGGTCATCGGGTTGTCGCTTGCTGACCGCGACCAGGGTCGGGCGGCCCTGCCCTGCGGACGAACAGGACGCGTCGATCTTATGCCATACCGCCGCCAGATTGCCGGCGATGTCGGGTGTGGTTTCCTGGCTCATGGGAAATTGATCCTTATCCGGGCCTGCCTTCATCCGGGCCTGCCTTCATCCGGGCCTGTCCTTGTCGGGGGCCGTCCTTGTCGGGGGCTGTCCTTGTCGGGGGCTGTCCATAGAGGCCATGCGACAGCTGGCAGTGACTGCAAGTCACATGGGGCCGGACCAGCGAAACCGCAAGCCGGGCGCCATTGTCCCTCTTGCGGAATTCGCCTTGTTTCCAACTGTTTTCAGAAGGGCTGCAAACTCAACTCCCTTGCTGTTGCAAAAATACAACAGAGATCGTTAAAGATGCATCAATCGCTCCTAAAGGAATTGTTAATTAAATAAAAACTAATAAATTACCTCTCGCGGCCAATGGTGGCCGTTTCTCTAGAGGGAGATTTAACATGCGTAAGGTTCTTCTTGCGACTACCGCCATCGTTGCACTTGGCGGTGTATCTGCTGCATCGGCAGACATTTCAATCAGCGGTGGTGCTGAGTTCAAGTATGATTCGTGGAGCGGTGCCAACAGCACATCCGCCAACAATAACGAAGTCACCAACCAGACCAAGTTCAAAATCAGCGCCTCGACTGTTGCTGACAATGGCATGACCCTGGCTGCCTACACCATGCAGGACGCCAACTCTACCGGTAACTTCGATGATTTCGGTTTCAGCATTTCTGATGATTGGGGCACACTTGGCTTCCAGGATGCTGAGTCGGGCGACGCGTTCGAAACCAACACCGACATCACGGCTGAAGAAGGCTATAACGGTAAGACCAACACTCTGACCTACTACCCAACAGACAGCAAGATCGATCCTGCAGACGTTTCCTACCTGTCGCCGAACATGAGCGGCTTCCAGTTCTCGGTTGGCATGTTAGACGCCGGTGCGGCTGAAGACACCACGATGATGGGTGCCCAGTACGCGATGAGCGCCGGCGATGCCGCGATCACCGTGAAATACGCTGCCTCCTCGAAGGGTTCAGCCACCACCACCGGTCGTGACGGCACCGACGCCACCTCGATGGGCCTGGTTGTTGCCATGAGCGGCGTTACCCTGACCCTGGCGCAGAACGACACCGAGGTCAAAGGAACAACATCGACAGCAGACGGCGATTATGAGGCAAGTTCTGCAGCGATTGCCTACACCATCAGCGATTCTATGGCTGTTCAGATGTATTCCGGTGAAACCGACAACAAAAAAGACACGGACTACAAGTTCAAGGACACCGGTTATGGCTTGACCTACACCATCACACCTGGCCTGTCAGCTTCGGTCACCCACAACAGCTGGGACCACGTTAACAATGATGGCACCAAAGACAGCGGCACCAACACGGCTGTTGCTCTGAACCTCTCTTTCTAATTCAGGTTAGTTAGAGTAATGTCGGAGGGTCGGGAAACCGACCCTCCGTTTTTTTATGGGAAAACACCAATGCGCATTGCCTCCGTCCTGCTGGTAACCCTGTTTCTTGCCAGCTGTTCCAACATCCAGCCGGCACCCGTTCAGGAAGAAGAGGAGCCGGTTTCATTCCTCACCGGAAAGACCGGCGGCATCACGCTTGATGACCTTGGTGCATTGAATGGCAGCGCCGGCGACAGCATGCCTGTGAACGCCATTCTGTGGCGCGCCTCGCTGGAAATCATCTCGCTGATTCCGATTGCCGATGTCGATACTTTCGGCGGGACCATCGTGTCCGACTGGTATTCGCTGCCAGACAAGCCGAACGAGCGCATCAAGATCACGATTTTCGTCTCCGGACGCGAACTCCGTTCCGACGCCGTGCGCATCACTGTTCACGTCCAGAGCCGCGACGGTGCCGACGGCAACTGGGGCGGCAGCGTGCGTGACGATGCCTTCGCCAGACAACTCGAGGATCTCGTCCTCAACCGTGCCCGCGAGATTCGCGCCGAGACAATCACCGAAATAATCGAATAGACAAAGACCGTCTGTCAGGGATATTCAGGCAGGCATATCAGGCAGGCATATTCAGGCAGGCATATTCAGGCAGGCAGACTCAATCGGGCCTTCATGGCGGGCCTTCAGGGCAAGCCTTAAGGGCAAACCTCAAGGGCATGCCGCCAGGGTGACATTCATGGATCAGTACAACGCGTCCGCCGTCGAGGCCAAATGGCAGGAACGATGGGAAGCCGAACGGTGCTTTGTCGCCGAGACCGGGTCCGACAAGCCGAAATATTACGTCCTCGAGATGTTTCCCTATCCTTCGGGGCGCATCCATATGGGCCATGTCCGCAACTACACGCTTGGCGATGTCGTGGCGCGATACCGCCGCGCCTGCGGATTT
>CBFHNZ010000060.1:0-11083 GCA_965657415.1 Puniceispirillaceae bacterium (SeqCode)
CATGCCGGATATGGTTACCTGCGGGCCAAAGATGGTGGCGCCGACGGCAAGGGCCATCCCGACGATCCCGTACCATACGGCACGCTTGGCGCTTTCCTGGTTCGACAGGCCGCCAAGCGAGAGGATGAAAAGAACGCTGGCTGCGATATAGACAGCCGTAACGATGTTGAAACTCATCTGAATTCACCCTTCCGCCGGTCAGCTTTTCTGGAACATCGCCAGCATCCGGCGCGTGACCATGAAACCGCCAACAATGTTGATGGTCGCGATCAGCACCGAGACACTTGCAAGGATCATCACGATCTGGTTGCTTGACCCGATCTGCAGCAAGGCGCCGAGAATGATGATCCCTGAAATGGCGTTGGTCACCGCCATCAGCGGTGTGTGGAGCGCGTGGCTGACATTCCAGATCACCTGGAAGCCGACAAAACAGGCCAGCGCGAAGACAATGAAATGCTGCATGAAGCTGGCCGGGGCATAGGCACCGACAAGCATCATGAAGGCACCGCCAAGGGCCAGCATGCCAATCTGCTGACGGCCCTTGCGGCGATGCTCGGCAATTTCCTGTGCCGCCTTTTCCTCAGGTGTCAGCTCAACCGGTTTTTCGGCCGCTGGGGACTTGCCGATGGCCTGCACCTTCGGGGCCGGTGGCGGATAGGTGATCTCGCCGCCCTTCACCGCGGTGGCCCCGCGGATCACATCATCCTCCATATTCAGGGTGATCTGGCCATCCTTCTCAGGAGTCAGATCATCCAGCATATGCCGGATGTTGGTGGCATAGAGGGTGGAACTCTGCGCCGCCATGCGGCTCGGGAAATCGGTGTAGCCGACGATGGTGACACCGTTCTCCGAGGTGACGACCTCATTCGCCACAGTCAGGTCGCAATTGCCGCCTTGTTCGGCTGCCAGATCGACGACGACCGATCCCGGCTTCATCAGTCCGACCATCTCGGCAGGCCATAATTTGGGTGCCGGCCGGCCGGGGATCAGCGCGGTGGTAATAACGATGTCGATCTCCGGCGCCTGCGCGCGGAACAGCTCCATCTCCTTCTCGATGAATTCCGGCGAGGCAGGTTTGGCATATCCACCTTCACCGGACCCGTCCTCCTCGAATTCCAGCATCAGGAATTCGGCGCCCATCGATTCGATCTGTTCGGCCACTTCCGGACGAACGTCAAAGGCCCGCACAATTGCGCCAAGCGACGTCGCGGTGCCGATGGCGGCAAGTCCGGCAACGCCGGCACCGATGACCAGAACTTTGGCCGGCGGCACCTTGCCGGCGGCGGTAATCTGACCCGTGAAGAAACGGCCAAACTGGTTGCCGGCCTCGATCACGGCGCGATAGCCGGCGATATTGGCCATAGAGGACAGCACGTCCATTTTCTGGGCACGGCTGATCCGCGGCACCATATCCATGGCGATGGCGTTGGTGCCAGCCTTGCTGAAAGTCTCGAGAAGGGCGGCATTCTGGCCCGGCCAGAACAGGCTGATCACTGTCTGGTCAGGGCGAAGCTGTTTTTCTTCCTTTGCCGCGACACCGCGCACCTTGACCACGATATCGGACTGTTTCCACAGCGTTGTCGCGGTTTTCACCACTTCGGCGCCGGCCTCCTCATAGGCGGCATCGGCAAATCCGGCAGCGGCGCCGGCACCCGTTTCAATCACGCAGTCATAACCGAGTTTCAGGATCTGGCGAACGCTGTCGGGCGTCATCGCGACGCGCTTTTCGCCAGCAAGAATTTCCCGTGGGCATCCTACCTTCATGTCGTCTTTCCATCTGTTGGCGTGCGATGGGGCGGCACGCGTCTGTTCATTCTGCACATTGGCCGCAGTTGTGACCTGAAAACAAGGCCTAAGGTGGTAATGGATTTTTGCGTTAAACGCTACAATGCAGTTGCCATTGTGGTGACAGACAGCGAATTCCGTGAATGTGGTCTTTGAAATATTGTCCCGCTATATGGAACGCACCAAAACAAAAAGCCGCCATGGGGTGTCCAGGGCGGCCTAGCGTTGTTGATGTCGGTCAGGCTCTAGTAGCCTTCGCGCTCCATCCGCTTGCGCATCAGTTTGCGGACGCGGCGGGTTGATTCGGCGGCTTCGCGGGCGCGGCGCTCAGACGGCTTTTCATAGGCCCGGCGATTCTTCATCTCACGGAACACACCTTCGCGCTGCAGCTTCTTCTTCAGCACGCGGAGCGCCTGGTCGACATTGTTATCTCGTACGGTTACGTACACGGTCAATCACACCCTTCGATAGGTTGGCAGTTGCGCCGGCATCATCAGCCTTCGCAGTGAGGTCGGGGTGGTAGCACAGAGTCTGTCCGTCTGTAAAGGGCGAAGCATCAAGAAACTGTAGGTCAGCGCGGTGCGGCCATCGGCCTGTGGCAGTTTGTAACTGGTAAAATCTGCCAGATCGAATATGATTTGAAGCGATAGGGGTAAGGATTAAATCTCTGGCGCATGTTCGGGGGACAGCGGTGACCAAAGCAGACGACCTTCATGGTGCCGATCACCATGCGGTACATCCTGATGCCGCCGCAATTATCGCGGCCGCCCTTGTCCACGTTCCTTTCGATGGATGGAGCAACGAGTCGCTTGTGGCCGGTGCCACAGATGCCGGTTTCTCGGCCGATGATGTTGCGCGCCTGTTCCCGGGGGGGGCTGTTGACGCCGTGGTGATGCATTCGGCGCTTGCCGATGCGGCGATGGTGGCGGAATTCGAATCAATGGCCGAGAAGCCGGAGCGGGTGCATCTGATAATCCGCGAGCTGATCCTGATCCGGCTTGATCAGGCAACACCGCACAAGGAAGCTGTCCGTCGGGGACTGACGCTTCTTGCCGTGCCGGCGAATGCGCTTGCCTCGGCCCGTGCGCTGTACGCGACGGTTGATGCCATGTGGCGCGCCGCGGGCCAGCGTGATACCGACATTTCCTTTTATACAAAGCGGGCCACGCTTGCCGCCGTCTACAGCACCACATTGCTGGCCTGGATTGCCAATACAAGTGGCGACAGGACGGTCATCGAGGGCTTTCTTGATCGCCGCCTGCAGGATGTGGCGCGCCTTCCCAAGGCCGGCGCCCCGCTTCGCAGCGCCCTCAATACCGGCCAACGGCTTGCCGAAGGCATGTTCCAGATGTTCGGGCGCGTCCGCCGCTAGGTCTGCCGTCGGTCTGCCGTCGGTCGGCCTGCCAATTTTCCTGTGAATTTCACACTTGTCCGTCAGGGTTGTCCCGGCGTCGGTCCGTCAGGGAAGTTGGGGGGTGGCTTTTTGTTCTGTTGCTGAGCTATAACCGCGACCCTGATAACTGGATTTGTGTAATTGGATTCGCATGAGTGAAACCGTATGAACAAATCCGCATGAACAAATCCGCAAGGAACGGGATTCCCTATGCCGATCAAGGTGCCCGACAATCTGCCTGCACTCGAAGATTTGCTTGCCGAGCAAGTCGATGTGATGGCGCAGCAGCAGGCGCAACAGCAGGATATCCGGCCGCTGAAGCTGCTGCTTTTGAACCTGATGCCGAAAAAGCAGGAGACGGAGATTCAGTTCGCGCGGCTGCTTGGCAATTCGCCGCTGCAGATCGAGCTGATCCTGATGACGACGGCAAGCTATACGCCGCGCCATACCGAGCCGGGCTATCTGCGCCGCTTCTATCGGCGGCTGGAGGATGTGCGCGAGGATTTCTTCGATGCGTTGATTGTCACCGGCGCGCCGGTTGAACGGCTTCCCTTCGAGGAGGTGGCCTATTGGCCTGAACTGACCGAAATCCTCGACTGGTCGCAGACGCATTGCTTTCGCCGCCTTGGCATTTGCTGGGGCGCGCAGACGCTTCTCTATCACTTCCATGACGTGCCGAAATATGATTGCGGAGACAAGCTGTTCGGCGTCTATCAGCACCGGTTGAACCATGTTCCCGGGCGTCTGATGCGCGGCTTTACCGACAGCTTTCCGATGCCGGTGTCACGCTATACTGAGAACAGGCAGGCTGATCTCGACGCCGCCGGGATCGAGGTGCTTGGTGAGAGCGACGCCTGCGGTATCGGTCTGGCGCGCAACCCGTCAAATGGCGATTTGTTCGTTCTGAACCATCTTGAATATGACGCTGACACGCTTGGCACCGAATATTGGCGGGACCGGGATCAGGGTCTGTCGACGGCACTGCCGCATGGCTATTTCCCGAATGATGACCCGGAGAGGCCGCCGGTCAATTTCTGGCGGCCCTATGCCTTTCTGCTGATGAATAACTGGATCAATGATCTGTATCAGGCGACGCCGTATGAGCTGTCATCGCTGGCCGTTACGCATGATGAGGGTCAGTCGCCAAGGCGTCTGGTAACGTGACCCATCTTGCGGTCTGTGCGCGCCTCGGGTTTGCCGTAGAGATGCACATGTGCGCCGTCGCTGGCCAGCAGTGACGGCACGCGCGCCATATCCTGACCGAGAAGATTCTCCATCTGCCAACGGCCATAACCTGCCGTCGCGCCAAACCCCATGTCGACCAGAACACGCGCCAGTTGGGTGAACTGGCTTGTAGCGCACCCCTCGATCGTCCAGTGAAAGGAATTATGCGGGCGGGGTGCCATTTCATTGAACAGCAGCCTGCCATCGGTGCCGACAAAGAATTCCACCGCCAACAACCCGACCAGATCGACCGCATCGGCCAACGCTGCGGTGGCTGTCTGCGCCGCCACGGCCAGCGCCGGGTCGATTTCTGCCGGGGCAACGGAGGTGGCCAGAATGCCATTCTCATGGTGATTCCGGGTAACCGGAAAGTGGCATATGGCACCGCGCTGATCGCGGGCCAGAAGGGCGCTGATCTCGCCGTCAAAGGCAATCATCTCCTCAAGGATGGCATCATCGCTGCCAAGCTCGGCAAATGCCGCTGCCAGATCATCGCCCGGCCTCAGCCGTCGCTGTCCTTTGCCATCATAGCCAAGCTGGCAGGTCTTCAGGATGGCCGGCCCGTCAAGCGTTTCCATGGCCGCCGTCAGATCCATAATATTACGAATCTGCCAGTAGCGCGGTGTCTGGATGCCGAGGTCGGCGGCAAGGGTCTTTTCGGCGATCCGGTGCTGGGCGGCCCGTAGCGCGGCGGCACCGGGACTGGCAAGGCAGGTTGCGCCGATGACTTCCATCGTCGTGGCGGGCACATTCTCGAACTCGCTTGTCACGGCATCGACACCGGCTGCAAAGCGCCGCAACGCCGCGACATCATCATAAGCCGCCGTTGTTGTCAGCGTGGCCACCTGTCCGGCCGGGCTTGTGTCGGCATCCGGCGCGAAAACATGAGTCTGAAGACCGAGCTGCGCCGCTGCGATGGCCAGCATGCGGCCGAGCTGGCCACTGCCAAGAATGCCGATACAGGCAGTGGGAATGATGGTCTTGTCGTTCATGACGGAATGTCGGCAACCGAATCCGTCTGCGCCTGTCGCCAGGCGTTAAGGCGTTTTGCCAATTCAGCGTCGGACAGCGCCAGTATCTGCGCCGCCAGCAACCCGGCATTGCGCGCGCCGGGTGCGCCGATGGCCAGCGTGCCAACCGGCACGCCGCCCGGCATCTGCACAATCGACAACAGCGAATCCATACCTTTCAGGGATTTTGATTCAACCGGTACGCCAAGAACAGGCAGCGTCGTATGTGCCGCTAGCATGCCGGGAAGATGCGCCGCGCCTCCAGCCCCGGCGATAATCACGGCAACACCGGCTGCCGCCGCGCCCCGCGCAAACTCGGCAAGCCTGTCCGGCGTGCGGTGTGCCGAGATGATCCGAACATCATGCGGCACGGCCAGCGCCTTCAGGCTATTCGCCGCTTCCTGCATCGTGTCCCAGTCGGATTGGCTTCCCATGCACACGACAACCTTCGGGTGGAATCTGGGGCTTTTGGACATGGATATATCTCGTCTCGGGCTATGCGATGATATCGGGAAGGATGCGGCTTCGAACCAGGGTAATCTCGTCTTTCAACACCAGTTTGCGTTTTTTCAACCGTTGCAGCTGCAGCTGGTCGAACGGCTTGTCATCGGCGAGCCTTTCGATGACTTCGTCCAGATCGCGATGCTCACTCTCCAGCGTATGAAGGCGGGCATGAAGCTGCTGTTGTTCTTCGATTTCGGCGTTGCTCACCGGCGTTGCTTCCCATCATGGCGGACCACCCTCATCGTGATCCATCTTGCAGTGTGCCGGCATCCCTCACGCCCGTTCCGCCAGCCGGCGATCGAGCCGCCAGGCCAGCGCAGGCATACGGGTTATGGCAGTTCACTGATGTTAGATACCTGTTCCTCGACCTGCTGCACCGTGCCGCCTGCCTTTTCAATGGCCGCGTCAAGATCGGTCTGTTTGCACAGGCCGAGCATCGCCGGATGCTTTGCCGAGATATTGCTGATGTTCCAATGCGTCCGCTCGCGAATCTTGGTGATTGTCTCTTTGGTGGTACCAATCAGCCTGACGATCTGCGAATCCTTCAATTCCGGGTGATGCTTGACCAGCCAGGCAATGCCGTCGGGCTTGTCACCGCGCCGGGCTACCGGCACATAGCGTGGGCCCTTGGTACGCCGGTTTGGCGTCGGCAGGTCGGATTCGGCAAGGACAAGACGCGCCGACGGGTCTGCCTCGCAGCGTGCGATTTCGTCACTTGTCAGC
This sequence comes from Puniceispirillaceae bacterium (SeqCode), assembly GCA_965657415.1. Lineage (GTDB taxonomy): Bacteria > Pseudomonadota > Alphaproteobacteria > Puniceispirillales > Puniceispirillaceae > UBA8309. Next base: position 6,640 of record CBFHNZ010000060.1, read on the forward strand.
TGGCCATTCTGGACCGGGTCATAGCCCTGGATGCCGATGCCTGTCTCGCCATCGGCGATCGATTGCACTTCCAGCGGATGGAGGCTGCACAAATCAGCGATCTGGTCGAAGGAGAGACCGGAGTTGTCGATCAGCCATACGGCGGTTGCCTTCGGCATAAGCAATTGTGTCATAACTACCTGCTTTCTGCGGCGGGACCGGAGAACCGGCCGGCGCAATATCGCGTTTACCTAGCGGGAGAGCCTCTTTATACGCCGGAGCATCTGTTTTGCAAAGTCCTTTGCGGTGCGGTCCAAAAATGCCGATAATGCTGGTTGGGCTGATAGTGTGGCGCGCAGCAAGGGGGATGCCATGGAGGATGAATTCGAGGCGCTCAAACCGGCGGGTGCCGGTGCCGAGATGGAACGCTGGAATGTCGAGGACCTGCAAGCCTATATCGACAACATGCGGGCTGAGATCGCGCGGGTGGAGGCCATTCTTGCCGGCAAGAGTTCAGTGACCGAAGCGGCAGCGGCGCTGTTCGGCAGCAAGGACTGAGCCCTAATCTGGGTCCTGATCTGGGCCAGATTACCCGGCATCGGTTCGTGCCGGGTGTGGCAGCGGCAGCATCCAGTCCGGAATGGCAAGCCGGGCCGGCACATCACCGATGCGCAGCGCGTTGTCATTGGCCATCAGACGGTGCAGGTCGGACAGTTTCATGGCCGCGAGGCAGACCGCGCCATCGCCCGTGTCGGCATGGCTGAGAACGGTCCCCAAAGTCGATTCGCCTTCGCTGACAACCGCGCCTGACAGCGTTTCGACATCTGCATTTTCCAGCCGTAACGGCACCAACCGGCGTTTCACCAGCCCGCGATAATGCGTGCGTGCGGTCACCTCCTGGCCGACATAGCATCCCTTCTCGAAATCAACGGCACCAAGCCTGTCAAGGCCGGCCTCCAGCATCAACGCCCGTTCAGGAACCAGATCGACAGGTCCCTGCGGCACCCCGGCGGCGATCCGGCGGGCGTGCCAGGTCTCAAGCGCTGTCACATCGCCCGCATTGATGGTCGGCGGCATGTTGCCCCGCGGGCCGATCCAGCGCCAGCCAAGATCGGGATGGCGCGGATCGATGGCGGTGCCGTCCGGTGGATCGCCGCCCCCCCAGCCAACCCAGACGCACAATTCTGCTTCCTGCGCCAGGTCAATCGGGCGGCGCAGCCGATAGCGGCGCAGTCTCGTAAACAGGTCATCGGCGCGCGTGACATCGCATTCCAGCAGGAATCCCGCTGTCTGCCGGTGGATCATCATGTCGGCAAGGATGCGCCCCTGCGGGGTCAACAGCGCGCCCGGCCGGCATGAACCAACCGGCAATGTCTCAACATTTGCCGTAACCAGCGACTGCAGGAAGTCCTCGGCCTCACCGCTACCCACGCGGATCACGCGGCGCGTCTCATCAAGAAAGGCAGCGTTTGTGGCGCTTCGGATTTTCGGGGATGATGCGGTTTCGGTCATGGCGCGTCCGTGATGTCTCCTTCATAGCGGGCAATATAGAAATGGCGTTTCCGGGCCCAGAAACAACGTTTCTCGTCTGGCCAGATTTCGCGGTAATGCTCGGTATCCTTGAAATAGAAGGTCTGCGTACAGAACAGATACTGCACCCTGATCCGGTCCGGTCCGAGATCAAGCCGTCCGCGGTCAGCGGTACGGATGCTGATCGCCGGCCTGTCGCGGCGGAAACACTGGCCGACCTTCTCGCCCCGGCAGGCGGTCTCGTCGGATTCGGTGATCCGGACATAGGTGAACCTGCCATCGGTGAAGCGGAACCCCTCATCGTCGAACATGGCGCAGGAATCATCCGGAGGCGTCTGGCTTTTGGCGAATTCGCAGGTGAACCAGGTGCCACCCCATGATTCATCAGCCAGGGCTGCACCAGCGCCAATGCCCATCATCAAAAGGCCCATCGGAAGGCCGATCAGAATCCCCGTCAGGTTGCGAAAAATCATGTCTGTCCCGCAGGTGGTTTCGTCAGCATCCATATCGCCCCGGTCTGGGCCAGCAGCGCCAGCCCGATATTCAAGCCCATCAATGTGGCCATTCCATAGCCAGCATCGATCAGCATGCCCATCGCCATCGGTGACAGGGCCGAACTGAACACGCCAAGCGGCAGGAAGATGGCTTTCACCTCACCAAGATAGCGGGTGCCGTACATTTCGGCCATGGTGGCGGCGACGGCGGTGTTCGGCATGCCCGAGGCAAGGCCAAAAAAAATGAAGAACAGCAACACGCCAGCGCTGCCCTCGACAAGCCACAGCGACAGGCAGGCAAGCCCGATCGGCAGCACCAGATGCGCCGCCACGCGGCGGCCGGTGAAGCGGTCGACAAGCTGTCCCGAGATCAGTGTCCCCGCAACAACACAGGCGGCATAGATCACGTAGTTGGCGGCCCAGGTGCCAAGCGTCACGCCGGCCAGCTCGGCAAGATAGATCTGGTGAAACAGCAGGCCGGTCACGCTGAAGCCCGGCACCATGGTCAGCCCGACAAGGCCAAGCCAGAACCGGCGGTCGCGGATCACGGCGCGCCGCCGCCAATGCGCGACACCGTCGATGGTGACGATATCGGCGTCCTGCCGGTCATCAAGCCCGGCCGTCGCCGCTGCCGCCCGGATACCTTCAAGGCCGTCGCCATCCTGATAGCGGGTGCGCTGTGTCAACCGCCGGATGAAGGGGACAAGCCCGACCAGCGGTAACAGCGGCAGGATCAACCAGAGCGTGCGCCAGTCATAGATCACAAGAAGCGCGACAACCGAGGCGGGGCCGATGGATTCGGCAAAATTGATCCCAAGCTGGGCCAGCGACAGGGCCCGCCCCCGCGCCGCAACATAGCGCCGTGCCATCGCCGTTGTGTAGACATGCGATGTCATGCCCTGGCCGAACAGCCGCAGCAGATACAGCCCGATGATCAGCGTTGCCACCGAAGACACCTGGCTGAACAGCAGGGCGCTGGCGCTCAGGCAACAGATCACCAGCCGCGCCAGCTTTTCGACCCGCATCGTATCGGCAAGCTTGCCAAGCCACAGAAGGGTGATGGCGCTGGCGGTCGTACCGATGGCGTAATAGGTGCCGAACGCGCCATGGCTGAGCCCCAGCGCGCCGCGAATTTCGGCCGAGAACAGCGAGATGAAGAAAGTCTGGCCAAGCGATGAGCAAAACGCCATCGCCATGCCGAACAGCAGAAACCGCCACTCAACCCGCATGAAATCCAGCGTCGAGGGCGGTGAATTGAAGCTGGAGGTGCGGGAGGCGGTCACGGGATCGGTCATGGCGGGGATTTCACCATGTCGCCAGGGCGTACGGCAAGCGGTGAATGCGCCAAGGGTCGGCCTTTCGACTGTTTCCCTGCCGGGTTCCTTGCCGGGCTGGCCCTGATGCGGCACCCCTTGAACTGGCTACCATCTGTTCATAACTAAATCGCATACAAAAGATCCCTTCCATAAAAAATGTCGAAAGACGGTGCTGCTGGGAGGGCGAAACGGCCTTTTATGCCTAGACTGTGGGCTGTGCCACACCATGGCGGTGCCATGGATGGCGGATGATGGCCGGGAAGGAGAGTGCTATGCAGACCGATAAATTCACCGCCCTTGTCCGCAATGCGGTTATGGCCGCGCAGAATGAAGCGCTGGCCGCGAACCATCAGAAAATCACCGCGATGCATCTGCTTCGTGCGTTGCTGGCCGATGACAATGTCACCGTTCGCAGCCTGATTGGTCGCGCCGGTGGCGAACTTGGCGTGTTGCAGGCAGGGCTCGACAAATCCATTGCCGCCATCCCGGCGGTCACCGGCAGCGGGGCCGACCAGCTGCAGCTCGATATCGATCTGGCGCGGGTCCTGCAGCAGGCCGAGAGCGAATCGAAGACACTTGGCGACAGTTTCCTCGCGGTTGACGCATTGTTGCTGGCAATGGCGCGAAGCAAGGGCGAAATCGGCCGGATCATGGCCGGTGCCGGGATTGACGCCGGCCGCCTCGCCGCTGCCATCACCGACATGCGCAAGGGACGAACCGCCGATAGCGACGCCGCCGAGGACAGCTATGAGGCGCTGTCGAAATTCACCACCGATGTCACAGACGCGGCGCGGCGCGGCAAGCTCGACCCGGTGATTGGCCGCGAGGCCGAGGTGCGCCGGACAATCCAGATCTTGGCCCGCCGCACAAAGAACAACCCGGTGCTGATCGGCCAGCCCGGTGTTGGCAAGACCGCCATCGCCGAAGGGCTGGCGCAGCGGATCGTCAATGGGGACGTGCCGCAGGCGCTTGCCGACAAGGCGCTGCTGTCGCTCGATATGGGGGCGCTTGTCGCTGGCGCGAAATATCGTGGTGAGTTCGAGGAGCGGTTGAAATCCGTCCTCAAGGAGGTGCAGGCGCGCGATGGCGAGGTGATCCTGTTCATCGACGAGATGCACCAGCTTG
>CBFHNZ010000061.1:0-10604 GCA_965657415.1 Puniceispirillaceae bacterium (SeqCode)
CTGGTATCGAGAATACCCAGCTGGTTGCCATCCGGGTCGATGCAGCGCACCTGCGGCACTCTGATCGCGCCGTTGATACGTGGGCCGTCCTGTACGGGCGGCACGTTAGAATAGGGACGAGCTATTTATCTTCTCCTGTCATCCACAACGCCTCTGTCGAGGCACCAAAATTCTCAGCAATCACGGCACCGCGCGCCGCCTTGCCACGACTAGATATCAAAAACCGGCTGTTTTGCCTAGTCACTAAGCTGTTACCATCGGGTCATTGGATGAGTCACCGCCAAAAGTGCATCATCCCGCATCACCGCCGGCCCGCCGCGCCAGATCGGGCGGCAGGCTTTCTCCGCGCAACATCGCCAGCGCCTCGTCGCGGTCGATCACCTGCTGTTCGTTCGAGCCAAGGCGCCGCAGGGCGACGGTGCCGGCTTCGGCCTCACGACCGCCAACGGCCAGAATATAAGGCACCTTCATAACGCTGTGTTCACGAACCTTGTAGCTGATCTTCTCATTGCGGAGATCGCTCTCGGCCCGCAGCCCCATCTCGCGCGCGGCATCAACAACCTGCTGCGCATAGTTATTCGCGCCATCGGTGATCGAGGCCACCACGACCTGAACCGGCGCCAGCCAAGGCGGCATACGGCCTGAATATTGCTCGATGATGATGCCGATCCACCGCTCCAACGAGCCGAGAATGGCGCGGTGAAGCATCACCGGCCGGCGGCGTTCCCCATCGTCACCGACATATTCGGCATCAAGCCTGTCGGGCAACACGAAATCAACCTGCAGCGTGCCACACTGCCAGTCCCGGCCGATGGCGTCGCGAAGCACGAATTCCAGCTTCGGGCCATAAAAAGCGCCCTCACCCGGATTCAGCGTCGTCTCAAGCTGTGCTGCATCGCAGGCGTCGGTCAGCGCGGATTCGGCGCGGTCCCAGACAGCATCCTCACCAGCCCGCACCTCGGGCCGGTCGGAGAATTTCACCCGCACATCCTCAAACCCGAAATCGGCATAGATCGACTGCAGCAATTCGCAGAAACGCACCGACTCCGCGGTGATCTGATCCTCGGTGCAGAAGATATGCGCGTCATCCTGGGTGAAGGCGCGCACCCGCATGATGCCATGCAGCGCCCCGGACGGCTCATTCCGGTGACAGGACCCGAATTCGGCCATGCGGAGCGGCAGGTCGCGATAGGATTTGATGCCCTGCCGGAAGATCTGCACATGGCAAGGGCAGTTCATCGGCTTCAGCGCCAATGTCCGGTCATCCTCGGCCTCGGCGGTAAACATGTTCTCGCGGAACTTGTCCCAATGGCCAGACGCCTCCCAAAGTGCCCGGTCGACAAGCTGCGGTGTCTTCACTTCCTCATAGCCGCCGGCATCAAGACGGCGGCGCATATAGGTCTCGATCTCGCGATAGATCGTCCAGCCATTCGGATGCCAGAACACCGATCCCACAGCCTCTTCCTGCAGATGGAAGAAATTCAGCTGCTTACCAAGCTTGCGGTGATCGCGCTTCTCGGCCTCCTCCAGCATATGAAGATAAGCGTTCAGCTCTTTCTCGGTGCGCCAGGCGGTGCCGTAGATGCGCTGCAGCATCGGACGGTTGGAATCGCCGCGCCAATAGGCACCGGCGACGCTCATCAATTTGAAGGCATGGCCAAGCCTGCCGGTCGAGACCAGATGCGGCCCGCGGCACAGATCGATGAAATCGCCCTGCTGATAGAAGGTGACCGTCTCGCCAGGCGGGATTGTCTCGACAAGCTCGACCTTGAACGGCTCGTCATTCTTCCGGTAGAAGGCCACCGCCTCATCACGCGTCCAGACGTTCCGAATGATCGCCTCGTCGCGATCGACGATCTCGTGCATGCGCGCCTCGATGGCCGCCAGGTCATCCTCGGTGAAGGCCGCCTCGCGGTGGAAATCGTAGTAGAACCCGTTCTCGATCGACGGGCCGATGGTGACCTGTGTTTCGGGATAGAGTTCAAGAACAGCCTCGGCCATCACATGCGCCGCGTCATGCCGGATCGTTGCCAGAATGGCATCATCCTTGGCGGTCAGCAGCGCCAGCGAGGCATCGCCCTCAATCTCGCGGGTCAGGTCCCATTCCTGGCCATCGACAACGGCCAGCATCGCCGCCTTGGCGAGGCCGGGACCGATATCCGCCGCGATTGTCGCCGGGGCGACGGGCGCGTCATAGCTGCGGGAGGATCCGTCGGGGAGGGTTACGGTAGGCATGGCTGGCTGTGGTCCTGGCTGTCACAATTGTCAAAACAAACAGGCTGCCGGTAACGACGCCCGATCCGCAACCTAGCTTCTGGCTGGTGGAAACTCAAGCGTACTGGTGATCGCCGCCTTCGCTGGTGTGGCGTGGCTTGGCATGACGGTCTTTCAGTAGGCGCGCATAGATGTTGATGGTGCGGTTGCACATCTGCCGGGTCGAGAATTTGTCCTCTATATGCTGCCTGGTCTCCAGCGCCATTGTCCGGCGCTGTCCGGTGGTTACGTCCAGCGCCTTGGCAAGGCATTCGGCAAGGCTGTCGAGATCAACCGGTTTGGCCAGCCATCCGGTCCGGCCATGGATGATCGATTCCGCCGCCCCGCCATGATCAAACGCCACGACAAGGCGCCCCATCGCCTGCGCCTCAAGCGAGACACGACCAAACGGCTCTGGTGTTACGGACGGCATGACCACAATATCTGCCGCCATCAGCGCCGCCGGCATGTCATCAACACCATGCGTCAGACGGAACCGCCCCGCGAGACCCAGCTTCATGCCAAGGTCGGTCAATCGGTTGACAAAACCGCTCTTGCCATCGGCAGCGCCAACAAGAACACAGTTGAATTTGCGGTCGGAAATGCGGGCCAGCGCCCTCAGCAGCATGTCATGGCCTTTCCAGGCGGATGGCCGCGCCGGCAGCATGATCACCGGCTCATCCTCGGGCAGCGCCACCGAGTCGATGAAACGGATGATCCGCGACTGCGAGACCGAGCCAGGGTCGAACATGTCGACATCAACGCCGCGCGGAACAACAGACAGTTTCTTGCCCTGATCGCCAAACTGCCCCTCGATCTGCTGGCGAACATATTTGGAGATGGCGATAACATGATCGGCGGCCAGCATCTTGCCATTCACCAACCGCTTCAGGACATTGCTGTTCTGGAACCTGCCATGCACCGTGCTGACCGTGATCAGGCCAAGCGATCTGGCGACCGGCACGGCGATCCAGGCTGGCACGCGTGATCGCACATGGACAATATCCGCCCCCTCGGTCTGAAGCAGCCGACGCAGTTTGCGCCGCGTCGCCCCCCACGCCAGCGGGTTCTTGCGCGCCACGGCCAGCGTATAATGTGTCGCGCCGATCCGATCAAGGTGGCGCACCAGTGGTCCGCCCTCGGAAATCACCACGGCGCGGCCACCGGCATCAATAATGGCTTTCGCCATCTCGATCGTGCCGCGTTCCACCCCGCCACGAACAAGCGCCGGCAGCACCTGGACGACAACGGGACCGTTGCCATCGCGGCTGTGTTTCTTGACGAAGCGGGCATTCCGCGCATTAGTGGTCATTGGCGTCTCCGTGCTGCGGTCATAGCATTGCGCCGCCGGAAATTCGAGAGGACTTTTCAGGAGTGAAGGATGCCTGACATTTCACCGCCCGACTATCTGCAACTTGGCGCCGACCATCGGCTTGCCTATCGCCGGACGCCAGGCACGGCGCCGGGGGTCATGTTCCTGTGTGGGCACGGCTCGGACATGGACGGGACAAAGGCGATGGAGACCGAAATTTGGGCCCGCGAACGGGGGTTTGCCTGCCTGCGGTTCGATTATCGCGGACATGGTCGGTCGAGCGGTGACTTTCTTGACGGTAACATTTCCAGCTGGACAGCCGATAGCCTCGCCGTGCTGGATGAGCTGACCGAAGGTCCGCAGATCCTCGTCGGCTCGTCACTTGGCGGGTGGCTGATGCTGAATGTCGCGCTGGCGCGTCCAGCACGGGTTGCCGGTCTTGTCGGGATTGCCGCTGCGCCGGATTTCACCGAGGATCTGTTATGGGCGGAATTCGATGATGACCAGCGCCGCCGGATCGAGTCCGACGGCGTGATCGCCTTGCCGAACCCCTATGCCGACGAGCCTGTCAGATATCCCTGGCATCTGATCACCGATGGCCGGCAGAATCTGCGACTCCGCGGCGATCTGGATATCCGTGCGCCAGCGCATCTTCTGCATGGCATGGAGGATGAGGAAGTGCCGTGGCAGACCGCGACCCGTATCGCCGCCGCGCTCACCGGCAGCGATGTCGAGGTGACATTGGTCAAAAGGGCCGGCCATCGCTTCTCGGACCCCGACCAGCTGGCCTTGCTGCGCGGCGCGCTGGATCGGATGGTGGATCGGGTGAGGGATCGGGCGGCAGCCGCCTAGAAATCGAGATTGGCGTAATGCTGCGATGGTGCCAGTCCGGCAACGACATCCTCGAGCAGGTCGCGAAAGGCCGGACGTGACTTGATCTTTGCATACCAGAGCCGCGCTTCCGGATGCCGATCCCAGTCGATATCACCAAAGTAATCGGTCACCGACAGATGCGCCGCCGCGCTGAGGTCGGCAAGCGACATCGCCTTGCCGGCAAGCCAGTTGCCCTGTTCGGCAAGCCAGTCAATATAGCCAAGATGGATATGAAGATTGGTCATCGCGGCCCGCATCACCTCTGATGAGGGGTTGCCGCGTGCCGTCACACGTTTCAGATAGCGTTCATTCAGCAGCGGCGCGCCAACCTCGACGACGAACTTGCGCTCGAACCAGTCGGTCAGGCGCCTGATCTCGGCGCGTTCGGCGGCTGTCCCCCAGATCAGCCGCCCTTCATCCCCCTCGGTCTCCTCCAGATACTCGGCAATCACCATCGTGCCGCACAGCACATCGCCATCCTCTGTCACCAGAACCGGCACGTCACCGGCAGGATTCAGCGTCAGAAAATCTTCATGCCGGTCCCATGGTGATTCAAGCTTGGGAAGATGAACAAGGCGCCGCTCACCAAGCAGCAGCCTGACCGTACGCGAAGCGCCATAGAGGGGATGATGATGCAGAACGCGCATGGCAAGCAACTGTTAATCGTCTGAAAACAGGCGAGAGACTAGCCGGGAAGTGGGCGCACGGCAAGGGGCCCGGCTGGCAATGCCGCCAGCGCTCCGGTCTGTAGCTCGTAGAATTGCAGCCGTTCCGGCTCGATAAAGCCGGGCCAGTCCAGGCCATAAGGTGCAGCCGGCACAAAACCAAAGCGGGGATAATAGTCAACTTCCCCGGAGACGAGGACCAGCGGCCAGTCGCCGCCGGTCGCCCGGTCAAGCGCCGCGCTGATCAACTTCCGTCCAAACCCCCGGCCACGCAGCTCCGGGCGCACCGCGAGCGGGCCCAACAGCAGGATGATCTGCGATCCCAGCATCACCTCCCAGAACCGCAATGACCCGACAATGGTCATCCCATCACGGATCACCAGGCACAGCGATGCTACCGGCGGGCCGGGCCGCAGGGCCCAGACTGACCGTTCATGACGCTGCGGGCCAAATGCCTCTGCCATCAGCGCTTCGATCGCCGGCAGGTCCTGATCTTTCTGTACGGAAATGTCTGACATGTCACCCGATTACCGGAAATCGGCAATTCCGGCAACCATCTGCCGCCGCCGTTCCACCATCAACGCCAGCGCCATAGCAGTGCCGGTAAAAAGCTAGGCAGAGGTTGCCCCGCCGGTGGCCGGGACATCATCTCCGAGCGGCATGTCCAGCCGCCCGACGATTTCGGTCGGCACCACTTGCCAGAACTTGCCGATCTCGACATCCCACTCATTGAGAAGCCGTGCCGCAAGGGCAGAATCGGTCGCCGCGGCATGCGCTTCGACAAGGGCTTTCAGCTCAGCCTCCCAATGCGCCGTGCCAATCCGCAAGACCTGCAGACTGGCGGGATTCACCCGCGACATGAACGTCTCGTCCGGGTCATAGACAAAGCCCATGCCGCCTGTCATGCCAGCGCCGAAATTGTCACCAACCTCGCCAAGGATTACCACTCTGCCGCCAGTCATATATTCGCAGGCATTGGTGCCAGCGCCCTCAACCACCGCCGTGGCGCCCGAATTCCGGACGCACAGCCGCTCACCGGCTTGGCCGGCGGCAAACAGCCTGCCCGAGGTCGCGCCATACAGCACCGTGTTGCCGATGATGGTGTTTTCATGCGCCACGAAGCTTGCCGCGGCAGACGGCCGAACGATGATCGTACCACCGGACAGCCCCTTGCCGACATAATCATTCGCATCGCCGATCACCTCGAGCCGAAGCCCCTGCGTGGCGAAGGCACCAAGCGACTGGCCAGCCGTGCCGCGAAGCCGCACCGCGATATGGTCCTCGCGAAGCCCGGTCATGCCGAATTTGCGAACGATATGCGATGACAGGCGCGTGCCGATGGCGCGCTGCGTGTTCTCGACATTGTAGGACAGCTGCATCTTCGATCCGTACTGCAATGCCGTGCTGGCATCGCGGACCATCAGCGCATCAAGCGTATCCGGAACGGCGGTACGTTCGCGATCCCTTGGGCTGCCGTCATGTGTTGCGCGTTCGGCCTGTACCAGAATCGGATTCAGATCGAGATCGTCGAGCGCCGCGTCACCGCGGCTGACCTGGGTCAAAAGGTCGGTCCGGCCGATCACCTCTTCCAGCGAACTGAAGCCGAGCGTGGCCAGGATTTCACGAACCTCCTCGGCAAGATGGGTGAAGAGCTGCACCACCTTTTCCGGCGTGCCCTCGAATTTTGCCCGCAGATCATCACGCTGTGTGCAGACGCCGACCGGGCAGGTGTTGGAATGGCATTGCCGCACCATGATGCATCCCATCGCGATCAGCGCCGAGGTGCCGATCCCGTATTCATCGGCACCAAGCATCGCCGCCATGACAATGTCGCGTCCGGTCTTCAGCCCACCATCGGTGCGCAGCACGACCTTGTCACGAAGGTCGTTCATGCACAGCACCTGATGCACTTCCGAAAGGCCCATTTCCCAGGGCAGGCCGGCATGCTTGATCGAGGATTGCGGGCTGGCGCCGGTGCCGCCGCCATGCCCGGAGACGAGGATGGCGTCGGCCTTTGCCTTCGCCACCCCGGCGGCGATGGTGCCGATTCCGGTCGAGGCCACAAGCTTGACGCACACCTTGGCGTCAGGGTTGATCTGCTTCAGATCATAGATCAGCTGCGCCAGATCCTCGATCGAATAGATATCGTGATGCGGCGGCGGCGAAATCAGCGTCACACCCGGGGTCGAGTGGCGAAGCCGCGCAATCAGGCTGTCAACCTTGATGCCGGGCAGCTGGCCACCCTCGCCAGGCTTTGCGCCCTGCGCCACCTTGATCTCGATTTCCTTGCAGCTGTTCAGATATTCGGCGGTGACACCGAAGCGGCCAGAGGCGATTTGCTTGATCGCGCTTGACGGGTTGTCACCATTCTCGCGAAGCTTAAAGCGGGCCGGGTCCTCGCCACCCTCGCCTGAGTCTGACTTTGCGCCAATCCTGTTCATCGCGATCGACAGCGTTTCATGCGCCTCCGGGCTCAGCGCGCCAAGCGAGATTCCGGGTGAAACAAGCCGCTTGCGGATCCGGGTAATCGATTCCACATCCTCAAGCTTCACCGCCTCGCGGCCGGTCTTGAATTCCATCAGGTCGCGAAGATTGACCGGTCCCTGACCGTTCACCAGCGATGAATATTTTTTCCAGCTCTCATAGGAGCCGTTATCGCAGGCATGCTGCATGGCGTGGATCAACTGGCCATCAAAGGCGTGGCGTTCCCCCGACCGGCGATAGCGGAAGAAGCCACCTACCGGCAGGAACACATCGGCAGTTTCAAAAGCTTTGCGATGCATGTCGCTGACGCGCGTTGCAATGCCGGTCAAACCGAGACCGGAAATCCGCGAGGACATCGGCGGGAAGAATTTCGCCACCAGCGCCCGCGACAGGCCAAGCGCCTCGAAATTATACCCCCCGCGATAGGAGGCAATGACCGAAATACCCATTTTCGACATGATCTTCAGCAGCCCGTCCTCGACGGCCTTGCGGTAATTCGCCACCGCGTCGGGCAGCGTCAGGCCGGACAGCAGCCCGCGGTCATGCCGCTCGGCAATGGCTTCTTCGGCAACATAGGCATTGATCGTCGTCGCCCCGACACCGATCAGCACGGCAAAATGATGCACATCGAGACATTCACCGGTGGCGACATTGACCGACGCAAAGGTGCGCAACTGCTGGCGCACGAGATGCGAATGCACGGCACCTGTCGCCAGAATCATCGGCAGCGGCGCGCGCGCCTCTGAAACGCCGCGGTCGGACAGCATCACATGTTCGCATCCCGACCTGACGGCCTCCTCGGCTTCGGTCGCGATCCGGTCCATCGCGGCGACGAAATCATCCGGCCCGTCACTATCGAAGGTGCAGTCAATCATCGCTGCCTTGTCACCGAGATAGGCGACAAGCGCGTCCCATTCCGGCACTGTTAGGACCGGTGAGTTCAACACCAGATGGTCACACTGTTCCGGTGCTTCGTCGAGAATGTTGCCAAGATTGCCAAGTCGCGTGCGCAGCGTCATCACATGGCGTTCGCGCAGGCTGTCGATCGGCGGGTTGGTCACCTGCGAGAAATTCTGCCGGAAGAAATGATGCAGGCCGCGATAGCGATCGGACAGCACCGCCAGCGGCGTATCATCCCCCATCGAGCCAATCGCCTCCTTGCCGGTTTCGGCCATCGGTTGCAGGATCAATTCCAGGTCTTCCATCGTCCAGCCGGCCATCATCTGGCGGCGGCGCGCCTCAATGGCTGGCATCCGCCCGGTCGCCTTGCCGGGATGCCTTGCCAGCAGTGAGTCCATCTGCTGGGCGCGGCCGACCCATTTTGACCAGTCCCGCTTGCTGGCCAGCTCGGCCGTCAGCTCGGAATCGATGAACATCTTGCCACGCGTCAGATCGATCCCCATCATCTGGCCAGGGCCGATCCGTCCACGTTCGACGATGTGGTCCTCAGGGACAACCACCATGCCGGTTTCCGAACCGGCGATAACCAGCCCGTTATCGGTCACGACATAGCGCATCGGGCGCAGGCCGTTCCGGTCCATGCCGGCGATCACCCAGTTATCGGCATAGGCGGCGATGGCCGCTGGCCCATCCCACGGTTCCATCACCGAATTGCAATAGGCATAGAGCTTGGCAAGTTCATGGTCGCTGCCGACATCGACGGCGGCCGGGATCATCATCGTTTTCACCATCGGCAGGGCGCGCCCGCCATGGCCAAGAAGTTCAAACACCGCATCAAGGGCTGCCGAATCCGAACTTCCCTTGGCCACCACCGGCTTCAGATCATCGATGGCATCCCCAAAGATGTCTGACGCCATGCGGTCTTCATGGCAGGTCATCCAGTTCTGGTTGCCGCGGATGGTGTTGATCTCGCCATTATGCGCCAGCACGCGGAAAGGCTGTGCCAGCTTCCAGGTCGGCATGGTGTTGGTCGAATAGCGCTGGTGGTAGATCGCAAAGGACGAAACAAAACGCGTGTCGTTCAGATCCGGGAAGAACGCCGTCACCTGCTCGGCAAGGAACATGCCCTTATAGATGATCGACCGGCTTGACATTGAACAGATGTAGAAGTCCGAGATCAGCTCTGCCGTCACCGCCTTTTCGATGCGGCGACGCACGATATAAAGCTGGCGCTCGGCCTCGGCCTCGTCGATATCGGCCGGCATCGAGAACATGATCTGCTCGATCTCCGGGCGGGTGGCGTTCGCCTTGTCGCCAAGCGCCTTGGTATCGACCGGCACCTGCCGCCAGCCATAGATGATGTGACCAACCGCCAGAATTTCCTGCTCGACAATACAGCGGCAGCGTTCCTGCGCCGCCAGATCGGTGCGCGGCAGGAACACCATGCCCACGGCCAGCCTGCCACCATCATCATCATGACCGGTGCGGGCGATATGCTCGATGAAGAAATCGCGCGGGATCTCGATATGGATTCCCGCACCATCGCCAGTCATTCCATCGGCATCGACCGCACCGCGATGCCAGATCGCCTGCAGCGCCTCGATGGCCGCGTCCACAACCGCGCGTGTCGGCTTGCCGTCACGTGCCGCCACGAAGCCCACACCGCAGGCATCATGTTCCATTTCCGGCCCATAGACACCGGCGGCGGTCAGGCGGGCCTCGTTGCGGGTGCGCCGCGCAAGATACGCCTGCTCATTGAATTTACTGGTCTTGCTCATGATTCTGTCCCGTCTTTCGTCTCAGGCGCCGGCGGCGGCCTGCGGCGCGTCGCTCTGCGCCATGATGTAGGCATCAATCGAGGCAGCAGCATCGCGGCCATCCCGCACACCCCACACTACAAGCGAGGCACCGCGCACGATGTCACCGGCGGCGAACACGCCGGGAAGGTTGGTCATCATGGTGCGCCAGTTGATATCGATGGTGCCCCATTTCGAAACCGCAAGGTCCGGCGTGCCAAACATCACCGGCAGATCCTCAGGATCAAAACCAAGCGCCTTGATCACCAGATCGGCCGGAATTTCATGTGAGGAACCATCAATGATCTGCGGCACCTGACG
>CBFHNZ010000062.1:0-10437 GCA_965657415.1 Puniceispirillaceae bacterium (SeqCode)
ATGGCATCGGCCATCACCGTGCCCGCGATTGGCGCGGCGGCGCTGGCCGGCGATGTGACGGCGCGCCGCGCGGTGGATATGATGCTTGGCATTCTCGGCACGGTGATGGCCGATGCCATCCTGACCATCGGGTGCTGGCGCGGCGCGGTGATTGCCGGCGGCATCGTTGCCCAGCTTCACAGTCTTGTCGCCGACAGTCCCTTTGCCACCCGCCTTCGCCATGAAGGCACGATGGGTCATCTGCTTGCCGATCTGCCTGTCTGGCTGTCGTTTGACCCGCATGCCGGGCTGCGTGGTGCGGCGGCGGCGTTCGAGAATGCCAGCCTTGCGCCGCGCGTGATTACCGCCGGCTAGTGGCTAGCGGTTTGTGGCCCGACCGGTGAAACGCGGTCCGGTAGAACGTGGTCCGGAAAAACGTGGCAGGGCAAAGCTTGCCAGACCCAGGATCAGGGCCAGCATGCCAAGCACCAGCAGGGTGGCATCAAGCCCGACAAGATGCGCCGTGACGCCGAACAGGGCCGGCCCGCTGATCAACCCGACATAGGCAAAGCCGACAATGATTGAAATCTCGCGAAGCGGCCTGTCGCCGGCGGCGCGCCCGGCCTCGGAAATGATGATTGGAAAAGCGTTACCAAGCGCCAGGCCCATCACGACATAACCCAGCATCAACAGCGCCACCTGTGCCGTGGTGACGGCCACCATCAACAGGATGGCGGCGATGATCAGCGGCAGGGCAAGAAGCAAATGTGGCCTGATGTGGTCTGTCAGCCAGTCACCGGCGAATCTGGTGACGGTCATGGCGACGCTGAACCACAGCACGGCATGGCCGGCCTCGGCATAGGCTAGGTCAAGTGAGCGGTGAAGATGCAGCGCCGACCAGTCGATGATCCCGCCCTCGGTCAATGTTGCCAGAAGGATCGCCGCTCCAAGAAAGGCGATCACGCCGTAAGGCAGTCTGAACTCTGCCGCCTCTGGCGCCGCCTCATCACTGGCCGTGTCCGCGGTGGCAACCCAGGCCCGCCGTACGGCCATGAACCCGCCATAGAGGAGGGCGCAGGCCAGAATGCCAGGGGCAAGCCTGTCCGGCTCCATCGCCATGAAATAGCTCACCAGCCCGGCCCCGAACAGCACACCAAGCGAGAACAATGCGTGGAAGAACGACATGGCCCTTCGACCCGTCGCCTGCTCCCATTGTGATGCCTGGCTGTTCAATGCGGTGTCGACAAACCCGGCGGCAAGGCCGGTAAAGACGCCGCACAGAAAGAATAGTGGTAGCGATCCGGTGGTCAGGCACAGCGCGAAACCAAGCGCATAGGCCGGGCCAGCAAAGCGGATCAGCCGCGCCGGGTCCTGAAAGGGCCGGAAGCGTGTCACCATGAAAATGGCGGCACACAGGTTGATCCCGACAAGCAACAGGAAGCCGGCGATCATCAATTCGCTGAGGCCGAGATCGGCGCTTCGCGCCGGCACCAGCGCCCCCCACATGCCCATGAACAGGCCAAGCCCGAAAAAGCCGCCCAGAATCGAATGCCGAGCCCTATCCAGGGGGGCATCACGGCCACCATCAATGGAGCGGTCTGTCATTGCGCCTCAGAGAGCCGCCGCGGTGCTGGCACGCGCGGCAATGGCGTCAAACGCGCCGGCCGCGATATCCGCCTGCGGGGCCACCCAGCTGCCACCGACACAGGGCACATTGGCCAGCGCCAGCCAGTCTGGTGCCGTTGCTTCGGTGATGCCGCCGGTCGGACAGACCGAAATTCCCGGCAGCGGGCTGATCAGCGACTTGATGAAACCGGGTCCTCCGGCGGCATTCGCCGGGAAGAACTTCACTGTCTCGAATCCGGCTTCCTGCAACGCCATGATCTCGGATACGCTTGACGCGCCTGGCAGCAGCGGCAAACCGGCGGCGCGGCATCCTTCGATCACCGCCGGGGTTGTTCCCGGGGACACGGCAAAACCGGCGCCGGCATCGCGCGCGGCAGTGGCAAGGTCCGGGTGGGTCACGGTTCCGGCCCCGATGGTGATGTCCGGGCAGGCGGCGGCGACAGCGCGGATGGACTCTAGTGCCGCTGGCGTCCGCAGTGTGATCTCGATGGTTTTCAGTCCGCCGCGAAGCAATGCTTCGGCAAGCGGGACGGCATGCTGGCTGTCATCAATGACAATGACCGGCATCACCGGGCCAAGGGCCAGAATGTCATGAATTGTTGGCATGGCTCAGATCTCCGTAAAGGTAAGGCCGGCGCCCTGTTCCGCCGATCCCGAAGCGGCACGCATGGCGCTGAACAGGGGGCGGGCAAAGCCGCGCTGCGGGGCGTGGTTGACCGGGCCGAAGGCGGGCCGCGACGACAGGTCCGCAGCAACGCTGAGGGTGCCGGCGCGCGCGTCAAGCCGGATGATGTCACCATCCTGAACCCGGCCGATGGCCCCGCCGGCGACCGCTTCGGGGCTGACATGGATGGCTGCCGGAACCGTGCCAGAGGCACCCGACATGCGCCCGTCCGTGACCAGCGCGATGGCGAATCCCTGATCCTGAAGATTGGCCAGCATCGGCGTCAGGCTGTGTAACTCCGGCATACCATTGGCCTGTGGGCCCTGGCCGCGGACGACGACAATTGCATCACGGTTCAGCCTGCCCTCGGCATAGGCTGTCTTGACGGCGGCCTCGTCGGTGAACACGGCGGCCGGGGCCTCGATGACGTGCCGGTCCTCGGCGACTGCCGAGATCTTGATCACCGCCTTGCCAAGATCACCGTCCAGCATCCGCAATCCGCCATTGGCGGCGTGCGGATCACTTGCCGGGCGCAGGATCTGCGGGTCGAGGGATGCTTCCGGGGAAGGCCGCCAGCGCAGCGTGCCAGCGGCCAGCACAGGCTCGCTGGCATACTCTGCAAGGCTGTCACCGGCGATGGTGGCGGCGCTGCCGTCGAGAAGGCCGGCACCAAGCAATTCGCGAATGACAAATCCCATGCCGCCGGCGGCATGGAAATGATTCACATCTGCCTGACCGTTCGGATAGACGCGGGCCAGCAGTGGCGTAACCTCCGACAGATCGGCGAAATCCTCCCAGGTCAGGGTGATGCCGGCGGCCGCGGCCATTGCCGGCAGATGCAGCGTGTGGTTCGTCGACCCGCCGGTGGCGTGAAGCCCGATGACGGCGTTGACGAAGCTGCGCTCATCAAGGCACCGGCCAATCGGCCGCGGGTCGCCGCCGCCGCGGGCAATTTCGATGGCGCGCTCGGTCGCCGCCACGGTCAGCGCGTGGCGCAGGTCGTCATGCGGGTTGACGAAGGCAGCGCCCGGAAGATGCAGGCCCATTACCTCCATCAACATCTGGTTCGAATTCGCGGTGCCGTAGAAGGTGCAGGTTCCCGGTCCGTGATAGGCGGCAACCTCTGATCGCAGCAGATCCTCGCGGCTGGCCTCGCCGCGGGCGAACGCCTTGCGGATGGCGGCCTTCTCGGCATTCGGCAGGCCACTTGTCATCGGGCCGGCGGGAACAAAGATTACCGGAAGATGCCCGAAGGACAGCGCCCCGATGACCAGTCCCGGCACAATCTTGTCACAGACACCAAGGCACAGCGCCGCGTCATAGACCCCATGTGACAGGCCAACGGCAGTCGCCATCGCGATGACATCGCGGCTGAGAAGCGACAATTCCATCCCGGGCCGCCCCTGGGTGACGCCGTCGCACATCGCCGGCACGCCGCCCGCTACCTGGGCGGTGCCGCCGGCGGCGCGCGCCGCGGCGCGGATCACCTGCGGATAGCCCTCGAAAGGCTGATGCGCCGACAGCATGTCGTTATAGGCGGTGATGATGCCGATATTGGGGGCCGGACTGTCACCGGCAGCAAGGACGGTTTCCTGATCCGCACCGGCGGCGGCGGCGGCGTGCGCCATGTTCGAACACCCGACCTGACGCCGGTCGCTGTCAGGTGACGCCTCCATCGCCGCAATATCATCGAGATAGGCGCGGCGGCGGTCACGGCTGCGCTGGCGAATCCGTTCGGTGACGCTGGCGACGCGATCATGCAGTTTGGTCATCTCAATCGTCCTGTACTGGTGTGGCGTCCCCTAATGGTGTGGCGTCCCCTGCGGGTATGGCTTGCCTGGCGAGTGTTGATTCCCTTGCCGGTGCCGCTTCTCTGGCCTGAAAGATTGTTTACGCCGGTTTTCAGTATCACATAGTGGGTGCCGCCTGTCATAGGGGCTTAGTCCTCATGCGGATCAACCCAGCCCCGCCCGTCATGGCCAAGCAGATTGTCTGCCGGCCCCATCGTGCCGGACCGGTAGAGTTCCGGTGCCCGGTTGCGAATCATCGCGATTACTGGGTCGATGAGGTCCCAGGCGGCGAACACCTCGTCGCGCCGCATGAACAAAGTCTGGTTGCCACGCGCGGTATCCATCAACAGCCTTTCATAGGCATCGGGGAGCCGTGAATCGAAGGTGTTGTCGAAGCTGAGATTGAGTTCGGACGGGAACAACCGCATGCCGCCCGGCCCCGGTTCCTTGGAAATCAGTTGCAGGCGCAGCCCTTCGCGTGGCTGCAGGCGGATGATCAGCCGGTTTGGTGGGCTGTCGATATCGCCGCCGCCATTGCGTTGGAAGATATCATGCGGGCGCTGCTTGAAGGTGATGACGATTTCCGAGGCGCGGCGGGCCAGTTTCTTGCCGGTGCGGATATAGAAGGGCACCCCGGCCCAGCGCCAGTTATCAACCGCCAGTTTCATTGCCACAAAGGTTTCGGTATCGGATTGCCGACCAAGTTCGGTGGCGTATTCCTGATATTGGCCACACAGGATATCGTCCTGTCCTATCGGCCGGATGGCGCGAAGTACGCGCAGCTTTTCATCACGAACCTGGTCCGCATCAAAGAAGGAAGGCGGTTCCATCGCCACCAGGCAGACAAGCTGCAGAAGGTGGTTCTGCACCATGTCACGTACCGCGCCATAGGCGTCATAATAATCGGCGCGGTTATCAACCCCGACCGTCTCGGCGACGGTGATCTGTACATGGTCGATATGGCTGTTGTTCCACTGCGTCTCGAAAATCACATTCGCAAAGCGCAGCGCCATCAGGTTCTGCACTGTCTCCTTGCCGAGATAATGATCGATCCGGTAGATCTGCGATTCATCAAAAATCTCGGCAAGCTCGGCATTGATGGTGCGGCTCGACGCGCCGTCATGGCCAAGCGGTTTTTCAACAACAAGACGCGCTTGCGGGGTGACAAGCCCGGCTGATTTCAAGAGCCGAGTGGCGTCACCGAACAGGCTGGGCGCGATGGCAAGATAAAAGATTGTCGGCCTGTCGGCGGCGGCGCGCGCGGCGATGAAATCGGCAAGATGATCCGCGCCGTCGCCTGACTTCGCATCCAGTGTGAGGATGGTGATAAGGCCGAGGAACCCCTGCCAGTCGGCCTCGCTGGCATGCCCGTCCGTCAGCGCGTCTTCGCAGAAGGGGCGCAGCCTTGCGGCGAATTCATCGGCGCCGGTCTCACGTCGCGAGGCCGCGGCAATCCGGAAATCCGGCGTGATCTGGCCGTCCAGGTAACGCCAGAACAAAGCCGGGAAAATCTTCCGCAGCGCCAGGTCGCCGGTGCCACCGATGATGATATAGTCACTTGGACTGAGATTTACGGACGGCGTTTTCGCTTCGCTCATCGTCTTTGTTCCTGCTGCGGCAGCCTTGATGGGGCAATCCCTGATGTGGTGATCCGCGATATGGCAATCCAGCTGCCGTTTGCGGGGGCATCCGCTAGAGTTTCAGAATTGCGGTGGCGGTGTCCAGCATCCGGTTCGAAAAACCCCATTCATTGTCATACCAGGCCAGCACCCTCGTCATGCCGTCCGGCATCACGCGTGTCTGGTCAAGATGCACGATGGCGGAGGCTGGATCGTGATTGAAGTCGCAGGACACCAGCGGCCTGTCGGTCACCTTCATCACCGGTGCCATGCGCTCTGCCGCCTTGATCAGGGCAGCGTTGATATCTTCGGGCGTCATTCTGGTGGTTGGCTCAAAAACCAGATCGACGGCCGATACATTTGGCGTCGGCACCCGAATGGCGACGCCGTCGAGCTTGCCGTCAAGCTCTGGCAGAACCAGACCTACGGCCCGCGCGGCGCCGGTTGTCGAGGGCACCATGTTCAGCGCCGCGGCGCGTGCCCGGTAGGGATCATTGTGATCGCCATCAACCAGGTTCTGGTCGCCCGTATAGGCGTGGATCGTGGTCATGAAACCTTGTTTGATGCCGCAGGAATCGTGCAATGCCGCGGCCACCGGGGCAAGGCAATTGGTGGTACAGGAGGCGTTTGAAATAATCCGCATTTCCGGCGTCAGGCTGTGATGATTGACGCCATAGACGATGGTTGCATCGGCGCCCTTCGAAGGCGCCGAGACAAGAACCCGGCCGGCGCCAGCCTCAAGATGGCACGTCGCGGCTTCGGCGGATGTGAAGATGCCGGTGCATTCCATGACCAGATCGATGCCGCGCTCGCCCCAGGCGCAGGCCGCAGGATCGCGGTGGCGCATATAGGCGATGCGATGCCCGTCGACCTCGATGAAATCCGCGCCATGGCTGACCGGGCAGGCAAGGCGGCCATGCGTTGAATCAAGCTCGAGAAGCAGCGCGGCGGTTTCTGCCGGGGCCAGATCATTGATTGCCATAATCTGGAATTCATCACGCGGTGATTCGATCAGCGCCCGCAAGACGTTGCGGCCGATGCGCCCAAATCCGTTGATGGCGACCTGTTTGACCGATGGTTGTTTCATGGATGGCACCCCATTTAGTGGTTTCCCGCGTGATTACCGCGTGATTATCGTGTGGTCAATTAATAATTCATTTTGATTTAAAAATAATTATGGCGGCTTTCCAAGGAAAACCGCGCGACCGGCATGTTGGCCTGCCGACATCCGCCGACATTTGCCGCTACCGGGGGCGTGCGGGTGCAATTGTGTTTGTGGGATGCCGCCTCTATTCTGCCAGCAACACATTGAGGGGCATTGCAGATGAATACCCGGGTACCGGCTGGCCAGTCACCGATTGGCGACCATATCTCGACCACGCTGCATGGCGGCAACCAGGTCAGCGTTGGGCAGTATAATGAGAGGCTGGTGATTTCGCTGTTGCGTCGTCATGGCTGGCTGACCAAGGCCGATCTGGCGCGGATGACCGGACTGTCGGCGCAAACGATGACGGTCATCGTCAAACGCCTGCTTGCCAGCGAATTGCTGCTCAGCGGTGACAAGGTGCGCGGGCGTGTCGGCCAGCCATCAACGCCGTTCGCGTTGAACCCGCTTGGCGCTGTGTCGATCGGCATCAAGATTGGTCGACGGTCGCTTGACCTCATCGCCATGGGCTTTGACGGCACCGTCCTGGCCCGGCGGACCGAGCGTTTTGCCTTGCCCGATGCGGCGGCAACCCTGCGGCTGATTGACGATAATCTTCCCGGTCTGCTGGATGATCTCCCGGCGGCACAGCGGACCCGCATTCTGGGTGCCGGAATCGCGATGCCGCGAACACTTGCCGGATGGGAGAGCGAGCTGAACCTGCCGGCCGGTGCGCTGGATGACTGGAACGAGGTCGATATTATTGCCGAGGTCGAAAGCCGGATCGGGGCCTCTACCTATCTTCTGCATGATGTGTCGGCGGCCTGTCTTGCCGAACTGTGTTTCGGGCTGGGCAAGGGGATCCAGAATTTTCTCTATCTCTATGTCGGCAGTTTTGTCGGTGGCGGGCTGGTGTTGTCGAACCAGCTGCAGACAGGTGCGCGCGGCGCCGCCGCCGCCATCGGATCGCTGCCAACCGGTCTTGTCGGCGATCATTCCGGTGGTGTCTCCCGCAATATTGCTGGGATGGCCATGCCGCCGCAACTGATCGAGAAAGCCTCGCTGACCGGGTTCGAGGCGCTGGTCCGTGCGGCCGGGCGCGAGGACCCGCATCCCTTCTATTATGGCGAACAGGATGACACCACCATCAGGGTCTTCACCGAATGGGCCGAAGAGGCGGCACAGAGCCTGGCCTTTGCCATCACCGCCACCGCGTCGATCCTCGACCTCGACGCGGTCATTCTGGCGGGCGGCCTTCCCGAGGACCGCACCGCCGATCTGCTGCGGATGACCCGGTCGGCACTTGCCGGTTATAACGCCAAGGGACTTCATATGCCGCGTCTTCACCAGGCCGAGATCGGCATCACCGCGCGGGCCATCGGCAGCGCCTTTCTGCCGATCTATGCGAATTTCTCGCTTGATCGGGATTCGCTGCTGATCAACATGTAATTTCAGGGAACGGGCAGGAGGCCATCATGCACCCGCTGTTGAGGGAAGAGGATGTCGCGGCCTATGCCCGTGACGGGGCGGTGTTTGTCCGCGGCCTGTTTGCCGATCATATTGACACCATCATCGCCGGGATCCACTCCAACATGCAACATCCCGGCCCGTATGCGGCCGAGAATCTGAAGCCTGGCGAGGGTGGCAGGTTCTTTGATGATTATTGCAACTGGACCCGCATACCCGATTTTCAAAAAGTCGTTGCCGACCCGGCCATTGGCGAGGCTGCAGCCGATCTGATGCGCGCCGACACCGTCCAGCTGTTTCACGATCATGTGCTGGTCAAGGAACCGGGAACCGCCAAGGCCACACCATGGCATCAGGACAGCCCCTATTATTTCGTCGAGGGAGAGCAGACGGTCAGCTTCTGGTGCCCTGTCGACCCGGTTGGCGAGGCGACGCTTCGCTGTGTCGCCGGATCGCATCGCTGGCCACGGCCGGTGCTGCCGACGCGCTGGTTGTCCGAGGACAACTTCTATGCTGATGCCAGCGACTGGATGCCGGTTCCCGACCCTGACGCCGAAGGTATGAGGATTCTGGAATGGCCGATGCAGCCAGGTGACGCGGTGGCCTTCGATTTTCGTGTTCTGCATGGTGCCCGCGGCAATCACAGCACAACCCGCCGGCGGGCCTTCTCGCTGCGTCTTGTGGGGGATGATGCGCGCTATGTCGAACGACCGGGCCGCACCTCGCCGCCCTTCCCGGGGCATGGCATGCGACCTGGTGAACGATTGCGCGAAGACTGGTTCCCGACTATCTTCCAACGCAAGTCAGGGGCGGCCGAGATCAGCGCTGCCCCGGCTGATGCAATTAGCTGATCCGATGCGGGAGTGTAAGCGTGCGTAAACAGGTTGTCATCGTCGGGGCCGGACCGTCAGGTCTGCTTCTCGGGCGGCTTCTCGATCTCGCCGGGATCGACAATATCGTCCTCGAACGCCAGTCGCAGGAATATGTCCTGGCGCGCATCCGCGCCGGTATTCTGGAACAGACGACAGTCGATCTGGTCCACCGTGCCGAGGCCGGCCACCGTCTGGCGGCTGAAGGCATTCAACATCATGCCATGCATCTGGCCTTTGATTACAAGGCGGTATCCATCGGCCTGTCGAACCATACTGGCGGAAAGGTTGTCACTGCCTATGGTCAGACCGAGGTGACCCGCGATCTGTGCGAGGTACGTGAGGCATCGGGAAGTGAAACAGTCTATGAGGCATCCGATGTCGAAATTCATGATTTCGATGGTGCCAATCCCTGGGTCACCTATATCAAGGACGGCATCACGCACCGGATCGATTGCGACCTGATCGCCGGCTGTGACGGCTATCATGGCGTGTGCCGCAAATCGGTTCCCGAAAGCGCCATCACCACCTATGAGAAGCTCTACCCCTTCGGTTGGCTGGGGCTGCTGTCTGAAACGCGGCCGGTCGCGCAAGAAGTTGTCTATGCCAATACCGAGCGCGGCTTTGCCCTCTGTTCGATGCGGTCGATGACGCGGTCGCGCTATTATATCCAGTGCGATGTCGATGACCGGGTGGAGAACTGGTCGGATGATGCGTTCTGGGACGAATTCCGCCGCCGCCTGCCGCCGGAAATGGCCGAATCGCTGGAGACTGGCCCCTCAATCGAGAAAAGCATCGCGCCGCTGCGCAGTTTCGTTGCCGAGCCAATGCGGTTCGGCAGGCTGATGCTGGCCGGTGATGCCGCCCATGTGGTGCCGCCGACGGGTGCCAAGGGGTTGAACCTCGCCGCCTCCGACATTCATTATATGTATGACGCCATCCTCGCCTTCTGCGGTGATCATGACGAAGCTGCGCTGGATGAATATTCGCGGCGTGCGCTTGACCGGGTGTGGAAGACCGAGCGATTTTCCTGGTGGCTGACCACCCTGACGCACCGGTTCAATGATGATGCCTTCGAGCAACGGATGAAGGAGGCCGAGCTGGCCTATATCACCACCTCTGAGGCCGGTCGCCGCATGGTCGCCGAAAACTATGTCGGGCTGCCGCTCTGATCCTCCTCATCGTCAAGCTGTTCGAGTGAGGCCCGCTGGCGGGTCGGATCGTCCTCTGGCCGATGCCGTCGCCTGAACATCCTGCCGCTTTGCAGCGAATCGCGCCC
>CBFHNZ010000063.1:0-10378 GCA_965657415.1 Puniceispirillaceae bacterium (SeqCode)
TCAACCATTGGTCGGCAAGGTAGGGTATGACGGGCAGAAGCGCCGCCAATGGCGTTATGGCCTGTGAAATGCGTGGCGAAGGTTGGTGGGCCCGGCAGGACTCGAACCTGCAACAACACGGTTATGAGCCGTGGGTTCTAACCAATTGAACTACAGGCCCCCAAGGTTAGGTGTGTGGGATGAGGATATACACGCGATCCGACGCGTCGGCCAGTCCCGAATGCCCACCGGCCACACGCCACAAATGCAGATGGGTCAGATGTCGTCAGGCCAGATGTCGTCAGGCCAGATGTCGGCACGCTAGCTCTCGAGGAATGAGCGCAGCTTGCGCGAACGTGACGGGTGCTTCAGCTTGCGAAGTGCCTTTGCCTCGATCTGCCTGATCCGCTCACGGGTCACGCTGAATTGCTGGCCAACCTCCTCGAGCGTATGGTCGGTGTTCATGCCGATGCCGAACCGCATCCGCAGAACGCGTTCCTCACGCGCCGTCAGGCTGGCCAGAACCCGCGTCGTCGTTTCGCGCAGATTGGCATGGATAGCAGCGTCCAGCGGCTGCACCGCGTTCTTGTCTTCGATGAAATCACCAAGATGGCTATCTTCCTCATCGCCAATAGGCGTCTCCAGGCTGATCGGCTCCTTGGCGATCTTCAGAACCTTGCGGACCTTGTCGATCGGCATCGACAGCTTTTCCGCCAACTCTTCCGGGGTCGGCTCGCGGCCAATTTCATGCAGCATCTGGCGCGAGGTGCGGACAAGCTTGTTGATCGTCTCGATCATATGCACAGGGATGCGGATGGTGCGCGCCTGGTCGGCGATCGAACGCGTGATTGCCTGCCGGATCCACCATGTGGCATAGGTCGAGAATTTATAGCCACGGCGATATTCGAATTTGTCGACCGCCTTCATCAGGCCGATATTGCCTTCCTGAATGAGATCGAGAAACTGCAACCCGCGATTGGTGTATTTCTTTGCAATCGAGATCACCAGCCGAAGGTTTGCCTCGACCATTTCCTTCTTGGCGCGGGCACTTTCACGCTGGCCACGCTGGATGGTCTGGATGATGTCGCGAAATTCGGTGACGGACAGTCCGACATCATCAACCACAAGCCTGATCTTGCCGAGAATATCGTCAAGATCATCAGCATGCTGCGCCTTCAGTTTACGCCACTGGTTACTGCGATAGTCATCGCCAGGCCATGTCTCGATACATTCACGGCCACTCCACGCTGCCAGCAGCTGGTCACGTGGCACACCGGCATCGGTGGCGATCCGCAACAGGCGGCCCTCGATTGTCGTGACATGCTTGTTCAGAGTGAAGAGCTGGTCGGTCAGCGCCTCGATCCGGGCAGCATTGAAATTCACACCTTCCATCAGCTCGACAAGCCGGATCTTATGCTCAAGATGCGTTGCCTCACTGCGTGGAGACAACGCCTCATCAGCCGCCATTTTGGCCAGCCGTCGGTCCTGCGAACGGGTGAAAAGCTTGAACAGCGCTGCAATCTCGTCAAACCGCGCCATCATATGATCGCGCACCGCATCTTCCATCGCGGCAAGCGACATGTTCAGATCATCACCCTCATCGCCTGAGTTGGCGTCCCGGGTTGAAGTGTCGGTATCAGCGTCGCCATCGGCCGCCTCGCCTTCCTCTTCCTCGGCTTCCTCTTCCTCGGCCTCTTCGTCTTCATCCTCAAGGTCGGCATCATCGATGCCGTCCCCCAATGCAGCCATCCCGTCCTGGTCAACCGGGCCACCATTGATCTTTGCATAGGTGGTTTCCAGATCGATGATATCGCGAAGCGGCACCACCCCGTCAGCAATCTGATCACGCCAGTGAAGAAGCGCCCGGATTGTCAGCGGCGATTCACATATGCCGCCGATCATCATCTCACGACCGGCCTCGATACGCTTGGCAATGGCGATCTCGCCCTCGCGCGACAGCAATTCGACACTGCCCATCTCGCGAAGATACATCCGCACCGGATCATCGGTTCCCGAAACATCACTGTCGGACACATTACCGGAGGCGCGCGCCTCCTCTTCCTCATTATCCGATGAATCGTCGCTGTCCGCGGCTTCGACAACCGAAACGCCCATCTCACTGAGGGTCGACATGAATTCGTCAATCTGTTCGGACGTGAAATCTTCTGTCGGCAGGGCGGCGTTCAGCTCGTCATGGGTGACATAACCGCGCTCCTTGCCAAGCTTCATCAGCAGCTTTTGCGCCTGCTGGGCAGCATCGGTATCAGGCGCATCAACAGCGCCGTCCTGCGGTTGGATTTCGGGTTCGGTCTGCTGTGTTGCCTTGGATGCCATCTAAATCGTCTGCTTTCCTTGGTGCGGGCGGCCGAAATGCGCTCGGGCCGCAACAATCAATGGATCGGTCCGGTCAGAAACAGGGTCAGCGGGGTATCGATGCCCCACCTGAGAAAAGCCCAGACGCGCCGCCAACAAGCAGGAGAAGCTCCTTCAGATGCTGGCCGGCGTCAGAGCCGGATATTTTGCTTGGGTCGAATGGCATTCGCGCTTTCATCTCGTCCCCCTCAAGCACGCCAATCGCGTCCGTCAAATTCAACAAATGTAGATGATGCCTGAGGGCCGCCGCGTCAAGGTCAGGATCGCGAATTACCGCATCAATAGCCGCTTTTTTCAACGCTTCAAGCCCTGCATCGCCGGAGTCGATGGCAAGAAGCGACTCAAACATGTCAGGCACAAGCTCCGGATGCGCCATGATCAACGCGCAGATGGCGCGGTGGCGGTGGATGGCGCCGGCGGCCGGACGACGCACGCGTGGGCGCGTCATTCCCGCCGAGGCACCCCCCCTGCCTGCGCCGCGGCCAGCGGTGCGCATCGCTGCGATCCGTGCCTCAATCTCGTCGGAAAAGGCACCTCGCACCTGGCCATGACCAATCTGCCGGACCTGGTCACGAACCGCCTGCCAGAACTGCGCGCGCTGTTCGGGCTGGCGCAGATCATGCTGCTCGGCGGTGATTGTCCACAGGCTGTCTATCAGCGATCGCGCCGCGGACAGCACCTTGAGAAGACCGTCACCACCGTCGCTTTGCAGCAGATCATCGGGATCCTGGCCAGCTGGCAGAATTGCCAGACGCGCCGACTTGCCAGGCTGCAACTGCGGCAGCAGACGTTCCAGCGCCCGTGCCTGCGCCCGCTGGCCGGCGGCATCACCATCGAAACAGAGGACGGGCTCGTCATGAAGTTTCCACAACAGACCGATCTGCTCTTCGGTCAACGCCGTGCCCAGCGGCGCGACCGCCGTCGCAACGCCGCTCTTCTGTATGGCGATGACATCCATATAGCCCTCGGCAACAACCAGCGGCAGGCCGCGCCGCAGCCCCTCACGGGCCTGCACCCATCCATAGAGAACGTTCTTTTTGGAGAAGGTCGGTCCCTCGCCGGAATTCAGATATTTCGGCTGCGCATCACCAAGCGCCCGTGCGCCAAACGCAATCACCCGCCCCTGGCGGTCCTCGATCGGAAACATCACCCGGTCACGAAAATAGTCGAACAGCTGCCCATCACGCTCACTGCGCCGAATCACCCCGGCGGCGAGCATGTCATCTTCGCTGAAGCCGCGCGCGGCCAGTGCAGTGCGAAGACCGTTCCGCGGCGCATAGCCAAGTCGATAGGTCGAGATCACCGCCTCGTTAAGACCGCGGCGCTGCAGATAGGTGGCGGCACCCTGACCGTCATTGCGGTGCAAGGCAGACTGGAAGACCCGCGTTGTTTCCTCAAGAATATCAAGGGCGGCCTTGCGCTGGCGGGTGCGTTGCGGGTCTTCGGGCGCGCTCCGCGGCACGGCCATCCCAGCCATGCCGGCAAGCCGCTCGACAGCCTCCATGAAATCCAGCCCGTCAGTCTCACGAAGAAAGGAAATAGCGTCGCCATGCGCTCCGCAGCCAAAGCAATGATAGAATCCCTGGTCATCAACGACAGAAAATGACGGTGTCTTTTCGGAATGAAACGGGCACAACCCGCTGAATCGGCGCCCCTTGCGGACAAGCTTCACCCGTTTGCCGATCAGGTCGGACAGGGGCACGCGCTGGCGCAGATCCTCGATGAATTCCGGCGGTACGGCCATTCCCACTCCGACAGTCAGTAATCCGGCCGATCGCAAGATAGCCAGAATCATGGACCATAATGTGAGCCAAGCCGACAATCGGCAAGACGCAGGCCGACCGTTCCTGGATCAAACTGACCCGGGATTAAGCCTAGTCACGGTCCAGCAACGCGGCCTTGACCTTCTGGCTGGCGAGCGAGAAATCCATCTGACCGGCATGCGCCTGTTTAAGATGGCCCATGACCTGGCCCATATCCTTGATCGACGCAGCCCCTGTCGTCTCGATGGCGGCCTCGATGGCGGCCATGATGTCGGCCTCGCCAAGCTGTGCCGGCAGAAAGCCGATGATGATCTGAATCTCGGCTTCTTCGGCCTCGGCAAGCTCGGGGCGATTGCCGTCCCGATACATCTTCGCCGATTCGGTCCGCTGCTTGATCATCGTCTGCATCATCGACAGGATTTCCTCGTCGGTGATCCCATCTTGGTTGCCACTGCCACGGGCCGCAATATCACGATCCTTCAACGCAGCGCTGATCAGGCGCATGGTCGCCAGCGCCGTCTGGTCCTTTGCCTTCAGCGCATCTTTCATTGCTGTTGCAATGTCTTCGCGCAAATCCGCCATAATGTACCTGCCTTGAAATCTGTCCATCCAGCGCATGCGAAACGCACACAGTTGCTGAAGTGTGCCGGCTTTTAACGACAAAACGCACTTTTCGCAAGAGGCGGCCCCAATTTGGGGCCGGCAGCCACTTGACCGGCTGTGCCGCCTTATGTATCACAACTCGGCCCCGCAGAACCGCCGCCATCGCGAACGCATCTGGGATGTGCACCGCGTCCGCAGGGTCACCAAGATAGACCACTTGCCGCAAGGATCTCAATGGCTCAGAACACGAACTCTGGCCGGTCTGGTGCCGCGCCGAACCCGGGTTGGGAAAAACCGACCGCTGTTCTTGTTCTTGGTGATGGGTCAGTGTTCGAGGGTTATGGTTTCGGCGCCGCGACAACAAATGTCGGCGAAGTCTGCTTCAACACCTCGATGACCGGCTACCAGGAAATCATGACTGATCCGTCCTATGCCGGGCAGATCATCACCTTCACCTTTCCGCATATCGGCAATGTCGGCACCAATGCCGACGACCATGAAACCACGGCCCCGACGGCGCTTGGCATGATCACACGCCAGCTGCCAACCGACCCGGCAAACTGGCGAAGTGAACACACACTCACCGGCTGGATGGAACATCACGGGCTGCCGGGAATCGCCGGGATCGATACCCGTGCTTTGACACGCCGCATTCGTGATGCCGGGGCGCCGAACGGCGTGCTGTGCCACGCCCCGGACGGCGAATTCGATATCCCGGCATTGACCAGGATGGCGCAGATTTGGCCCGGCCTTGCCGGCATGGATCTGGCAATCGAGGTCACGCGCGATGCCGCGGCTAGCTGGCAGGAGGGAAGCTGGGACATCGCCACATCCAGCCACCGCATCGCCACCCCCAAGCACCGTGTGGTGGCGATTGATTTCGGGTGCAAACACAACATCCTGCGTTGCCTGACCGATGCCGGCTGCGATGTCACCGTGGTACCGGCCGAAACCGATGCGGCGACGATTCTGGCGATGAAGCCGGATGGTGTGTTCCTGTCGAACGGCCCGGGCGACCCGGCCGCCACGGCAGAATACGCAGCCGGGCAGATTGCCGAGCTGATCGACGCCGACATGCCTGTCTTCGGCATCTGTATTGGTCACCAGCTGATGGCGCTGGCGATGGGCGCCAGCACACATAAGATGGAACGCGGCCATCGCGGGGCGAATCACCCCGTCAAGGATCTCGCCACCGGGCGAATCGAGATCACCAGCCAGAACCATGGCTTTGTTGTTGATCCCGACTCGCTGCCAGAAGCGCTGGAAATTACCCATCTGTCGCTGTTTGACGGGTCGATCGAGGGGCTGCGGCATCGCGACAAGCCTGCTTTCTGCGTGCAGTACCATCCCGAATCATCTCCCGGTCCGCATGATTCGCGTTACCTGTTTGACCGGTTCACTGCGCTCATGGACGAGCGGAAAGGGTAAAGATGCCGCGTCGCGACGACATCAGCTCCATCCTCATCATCGGCGCTGGCCCCATCATCATCGGCCAGGCGTGCGAGTTCGACTATTCCGGGGCGCAGGCCTGCAAGGCGCTGAAAGCCGAGGGATATCGAGTGATCCTTGTGAATTCCAACCCGGCGACGATCATGACCGATCCCGAGATGGCCGACGCCACCTATGTCGAGCCGATCACACCGGCGACGGTGGCGCGCATCATTGAGGCCGAACGACCCGACGCGCTGTTGCCGACAATGGGCGGGCAGACGGCGCTGAACACGGCGCTGGCACTGGAAAAGGACGGCACGCTCACAAAGTTCAGTGTTGAGATGATTGGCGCCAGACCTGACTCCATCGAAAAAGCCGAGGATCGCGAACTGTTCCGCGTCGCCATGGAAAAAATCGGGCTGCAATGCGCCCTTGCGCGCACGGTGAACAATTTCGATGATGGCATCGCGGCGCTGGAGATTGTCGGCCTGCCGGCCATCATCCGCCCGTCCTTCACCCTTGGTGGTGAAGGTGGCGGCGTTGCCTATAACCGGGCCGAATTCGAGGAGATTGTTCGAAACGGATTGCGGTTGTCGCCGGTCAGCGAGGTGCTGATCGAGGAATCGATCCTCGGCTGGAAGGAATTCGAGATGGAGGTGGTGCGCGACACCGCCGACAACTGCATCATCGTCTGCTCGATCGAGAATATGGACCCGATGGGGGTGCATACCGGCGATTCCATCACCGTCGCGCCGGCACTGACACTCACCGACAAGGAATATCAGGCGCTTCGCGACGCCTCGCTGGCGGTGCTGCGCGAGATCGGTGTCGATACGGGCGGGTCGAACGTCCAATTCGCCGTCTGCCCGGATACCGGCCGCATCATCATCATCGAGATGAACCCACGGGTCAGCCGGTCCTCGGCGTTGGCCTCAAAGGCGACAGGCTTCCCGATTGCCAAGGTGGCGGCAAAGCTTGCCGTCGGCTACACGCTGGATGAGTTGGCAAACGATATCACCGGCGTGACCCCGGCCAGTTTCGAGCCGACAATTGACTACATCGTCACCAAGATTCCGCGTTTCACCTTCGAGAAGTTCCCCGGGTCGGAAGCGCGGTTATCGACCTCAATGAAATCTGTCGGCGAGGCTATGGCCGTTGGCCGGTCATTTGAGGAGAGCCTGCAAAAGGCGCTTCGGTCGATGGAAACCGGCCTGTCCGGCCTCGACGAAGTGCCGATGCCAGCCCCCGATGATGCGCTTGGCGGTGATCCGCTGCGTGGCTGGCTTGGCGAGTTCGTGCCGTTCCGCATCCTGAGAATCGCACAGGCGCTTCGTACCGGCATGTCGGTTGATGAGCTTTATGCCATCACCAAATGGGACAAATGGTTCCTTGAGAGGATTGCCGCCATCATTGCAGCCGAAGCGACGCTTGCCAGCGACGGCCTGCCCGGTGATGCAATCTCGCTGCAGCGTCTGAAATCGATGGGGTTTGCCGATGCGCGGATCGCCGCGCTTGCCGACGTGCCGGCCGCCGATGTCGCCGCCGCCCGCCATGCCGCCGGCGTCCACCCGGTCTTCAAGCGGATCGACACATGCGCCGCCGAATTCGCCGCCGAAACAGCCTATATGTACTCAACCTACGAACCTGTTCTCGGTGCCGAATGCGAGGCCGCGCCGTCGGCGCGCAAGAAGGTGGTCATCCTGGGTGGCGGTCCGAACCGGATCGGCCAGGGGATCGAGTTTGATTATTGCTGCGTCCATGCCTGCTATGCGCTGTCCGAGGCCGACTTTGAGACGATCATGATCAACTGCAACCCGGAAACGGTGTCGACCGATTACGACACGTCCGACAGGTTGTATTTCGAGCCGCTGACCGACGAGGATGTGATCGAGGTGATCCGGCGCGAATCCCAGGCCGGCACGATGCACGGCGTGATTGTCCAGCTTGGTGGTCAGACACCGCTGAAGATTGCGGCGGCGCTTGAGGCGGCTGGCATTCCGATCCTTGGCACCAGCCCGGACGCCATCGACCTTGCCGAGGATCGCGAGCGGTTCCAGAAGCTGGTCAATGATCTGGCCCTCAGCCAGCCACATAACGGCATCGCCCATTCCGCCGAGGAGGCGCGCGACATCGTCGCCGAGGTCGGGCTGCCGGTCGTCATCCGTCCTTCCTATGTTCTTGGCGGGAGGGCCATGGAGGTGGTTCACCAGCTTGCCGATCTGGAACGCTATATGCGCGATGCGGTGGTGGTGTCGGGTGACAATCCGGTGTTGATCGACAGTTTCCTCAGCAACGCCGTCGAAGTTGATGTCGACGCGCTGTGCGATGGTGAGGATGTCTATATCGGCGGCATCATGGAACATATCGAGGAAGCCGGCATTCATTCCGGTGATTCCGCCTGTTCCCTGCCGCCGCAGACTTTGTCGGACGAGCTGCTGGCCGAGCTTCGTCGCCAGACCGAGGCGCTGGCGATGGCGCTTGGCGTTGTCGGTCTGATGAATGTGCAGTTCGCGATCAAGGATGATCACATCTATCTTCTCGAGGTCAATCCGCGTGGCAGCCGCACCGTGCCGTTCGTCGCCAAGGCCACCGGCGTGCCGCTGGCAAAGATCGCGGCGCGCGTAATGGCGGGTGAAAAGCTGGCAAGTTTCGCGCTATCCGATATCACGCTTGACCATGTCGCGGTGAAGGAAGCTGTGTTCCCCTTCGCCCGCTTCCCGGGGAGCGATGTTGTTCTTGGCCCGGAAATGAAATCCACCGGCGAGGTGATGGGGATCGACGCCGATTTTGGCCGCGCCTTTGCCAAGAGCCAGCTTGGCGCCGGTGTCGATCTGCCACTGGCAGGCAAGGCGTTTGTATCCGTCCGTGACGAGGACAAGGCGGCGTTTATCACGATCTGCCGCGATCTGGTCGGGCTCGGCTTCGAGATTCTGGCCACTGGCGGGACCACCGATGCGCTGACAGCTGCCGGCGTGCCAGCAACCCATATCAACAAGGTCATGGAAGGCCGACCACACGCCGTCGATGCGATGCTGTCGGGCGACATCCAGATTGTCTTCAACACCGCCATGGGCGCCGCCTCGATGCAGGATTCTTTCTCCTTGCGTCACACGGCATTGACGAACAAAATTCCCTATTATACGACGGTAGCAGGCAGTCGTGCTGCTGCGCAGGCCATTCGGGCCCTGCAGCAGGGTGACCTCGGTGTTCGTACACTGCAGGATTTCCTGTCTGACATTGCCAGCTGACAACGGTCCTGCCGCTCGCAGGTGCGGATGCACCGTTATTGTGCCAGCAGACCGGCAGGATCAATGTGGCCGGATCAATGTGGCCGGATCAATGTGGCCGGATCAATGTGGCCGGGGCAATGTGGCCGGGGCAAAATGGTGCTGGGCCGGCAGGTCAGACGGCCATGAAAGGGCCAGGCTGCCGAAATATGGATTGAACGACGCCGTATTGGACGGCGACAGATTGAACGGCGACGGAACGATGGAAAAGATCCCTTTCACCCAACAGGGGCTGGACACAATCAAGGAAGAATTGGCACATCTGAAGGCCAATGAACGCCCGGCGGTGATCCAGGCCATTGCCGATGCGCGCGAACATGGCGATCTGTCGGAAAATGCCGAATATCATGCGGCGCGCGAACGCCAGTCCTTTATCGAGGGGCGGATTTCCGAGCTTGAGGATGTAACCAGCCGCGCCGAGGTGATCGACGCTGCCAAGCTGAGCAGTGAGAAGGTCACCTTCGGCACTACCGTCAAGGTTGCCGATGAGGATACGGACGAGGAATCGACCTACCACATCGTTGGCCCCTATGAGGCCGATATCACCAAAGGGCTTGTCTCGACATCCTCGCCCATCGCGCGCGGTCTGATCGGCAAATCGGTCGGGGATTCGGCCGAGGTGCATACACCCGGCGGCGTGAAAAGCTATGAAGTGCTGTCGATCGCCCTGTTCGATATGGGCAAGGTCGCGGGGTAGGATTTAACCTGCATCCGCCTCATCGACGGGGACGCCGGGCATGTTCTTTGCCGAGCGGATCGACAGCGCCGTCTTCACGTGGCTGACATTCGGCGCCGGCGTCAGGCGTGTGGTCAGGAATTTCTGAAAATCATCCCAGTCATGGGCGACGATCTTCAGCAGGAAATCGGTCTCGCCCATCAGCATGTGGCATTCGCGCACCTGCGGCCATGCGGTGACCATGTCCTCGAACAGTTGCAGATCGG
>CBFHNZ010000064.1:0-9196 GCA_965657415.1 Puniceispirillaceae bacterium (SeqCode)
CGCCGCCCGCTTGCCGATGTGCTGAGTTGTATCCGCGAGACACAGCAGCTTGAGCATGCCGGCGCGTTGCTGTCGCGCAATGCCGAACGCCATATCCTGACGCCGGCCGAGATGGCGCGGCGCTGGCGCAATTTCCCGCAGGCGCTTGCCCATGCTGGCGACCTTGCCGATCTCTGCGGCTTTGCCATGAATGACCTGTCCTATGAATATCCCGACGAGGTGTCGCCGGGAGGGCGTGATGCGATGGCCGAGCTGGAATATCAGACCTGGAACGGTGCCGCTGATCGCTATCCCGACGGGGTGCCGAAAAAGGTCGAGGATTATCTCAATCGCGAGTTTGCGCTGATCGCGAAAATGGCTTTCGCACCTTACTTTCTGACCGTCTTCGATATCGTCCGGTTCGCCCGTGGCCGCGGGATCCTGTGCCAGGGACGTGGTTCGGCGGCCAATTCGGCAGTCTGTTACTGCCTTGGCATTACCTCGGTTGATCCGGCCCGCTCGCAGCCACTGTTCGAACGGTTCATCAGCGAGGCGCGCGGCGAGCCGCCCGACATCGATGTTGATTTCGAGCATGAGCGCCGCGAGGAGGTGATCCAGTATATCTATGCCAAATATGGCCGCACCCGTGCCGGGCTGACGGCGGCGGTGATCACCTATCGGACACGCAGTGCGCTGCGCGAGGTGGCAAAGGTGTTCGGTCTCAGCAGCGATGTTCAGGCGGCGCTGTCCGGGCAGGCCTGGGGCCGCGAGGCTGGTGGGCCGGATGACGAGGCGCTTCGCGCTGTCGGCATCGACCCTTCTGACCGGCGCATTGCGCTGGTGCGCCGGTTGGTTGACGAGATCAGCCGCTTTCCCCGCCATCTGTCACAGCATGTTGGCGGTTTCGTCATCACCCGCGGACGGCTTGACCATCTGTGTCCGATCAGCCCTGCCGCGATGGAGGGGCGGACGGTCATCGAATGGGACAAGGATGATCTCGATGCGCTTGGACTGCTCAAGGTCGATGTGCTGGCGCTTGGTATGCTGAGCTGCATCCGCCGCGCCTTCGACATGCTGCGCCGGTATTACAACCGTCCGTTGACACTGGCGTCTGTGCCGCCCGAGGATGGGGCCACCTATGACATGCTGTGCGAGGGCCGCTCGGTTGGTGTCTTCCAGGTGGAATCACGCGCCCAGATGGCAATGCTGCCGCGTCTTCAGCCGCGCTGCTTTCACGATCTGGTGGTGCAGGTGGCGATTGTGCGACCAGGGCCGATCCAGGGCGATATGGTGCATCCCTATCTTCGCCGCCGTGCGGGTTTGGAGAAAGTCAGCTACCCTTCTGAGGCACTTCGCGATGTTCTGGAGCGCACGCTCGGCGTGCCGCTGTTCCAGGAACAGGCGATGCAGATCGCCATTGTCGGGGCCGGCTTTACCGGCAGCGAGGCGGATCAGCTTCGCCGCGCCATGGCCACCTTCAAGAAGCATGGCGATGTCGGCAGATTCCACGACAAGATGATCCGCGGCATGGTCGCGCGCGGCTATGACACCGAATTCGCCGAACGTTGCTTTCGCCAGATTGAGGGGTTTGGCACCTACGGCTTTCCGGAATCACACGCCGCCAGCTTTGCGTTGCTTGTCTATGTGTCGGCCTGGATCAAGAACCATTATCCCGATGTTTTCATCTGCGCACTGCTGAACGCCCAACCGATGGGTTTCTATTCCCCCTCGCAGCTTGTCGCCGAAGCACGGCGAAACGGTATCGAGGTGCGGCCCGCCGATGTCGGGCATTCTGACTGGGACAGCACACTCGAGATCGACGCGACAAACCGGCAGGGCCATCACGCCCTGCGTCTCGGGCTGCGGTTGGTCAAGGGGCTGGTCGAGGCGGAGGGTGCGCGGATCGCAGCCAGCCGTATGCCGGCCTATGCCGGGCTGTCTGATATCATGCGGCGGGCCGATGTGTCGGTGCGCGCTCTTGAAGCGCTGGCGAAGGGTGATGCGTTTGGCAGTCTGGGTCTCGACCGTCGCACGGCCTTGTGGGAGGTGCGTGCGCTGGCCGGCCAGCGATGGCAGGAATTGCCGCTTTTTGCGCATGCCACCCGCCGGCATCATGACCTTGCCGGGGCTGAGCCACCTGTGACCCTGCCACGTGCGCAGCCGGGCGAGGAGGTGGCCGCCGATTACCGCAGTCTGGGGCTGTCACTGAAGGCGCATCCGGTGCGGTTGCTGGCGCGCCCACTTGCCGCCGATGGTTGGCAGACCTGTGCGGTGGCGCATGAGGCGCGCGACGGTCAGCGGTTGCGGCTTGCCGGGCTGGTAACGATGCGCCAGCGTCCCGGCACCGCCGCCGGAACAGTATTCCTGACGCTGGAGGATGGGCTGCAGTCGCTGAATGTGATTATCTGGTCAAAGCTGACCGAAACCTACCGCGATGCGATGCTGCGCGCGCAGATCCTGGGCGTTGTCGGGCGCATCCAGCGCGAGAAGGCGGTGCTGCATTTCATCGCCGACTCGCTGTTCAACCTGAACGGGTATCTTCGCCATCTTGACGAAGAAGCGGCCCAGAACCAGCGCGGAACCCGCATGCGAAGCCGCGATTTCAGATAGGACTTTTGGCGGTTTCTTGCCTGTGTGTAAGTTGGTCGGGAATTTGCCATGACGGGGAGATATCATCGTGGACAGGCCGATTGCTGGAACCGAGGGGCAGAATTTCGGGGGCGGGTGCCATTGCGGGGCGATCCGCTTTCGGGCCGTCGGACCGTTGCGCCAGATCCTGATCTGTCATTGTTCGGACTGTCTGAAACTGACCGGCACAAGCTGGGGTGCTTCGGCGGTTCAGGCCGGAAACTTCACTCTGCTGACGGAGTCCGGGCTTCGCTGGTATCGCAGTTCCGACCGCGCCGAGCGTGGCTTTTGTTCGACCTGTGGCGCGCAGATGTTCTATCGTCGGGATGACCTTCCCCTGGTCAGCATTGCGCCAGGGGCCTTTGATTGCAGTGACATGCTGACGGTATCAGGACAGATCTATGCTAAGTCGCACCCGTCATGGGGTCCGGTTGGTGCCGATCTTCCCGATCTCGACAAGACCTATTCGTGACAGGCGTGCCGCTGGTCGGTGTCGAGCCGGCATCTAGCCGGATCGTCGTTGCTCTTCGGCGATAGCCATGCAGGGGCGTCCCTTGGCGAACAGGGCTGCGCAGGCTGATCTGGCCTGTGTCTCGTCAAGATTGTGGAAGCGAACCCGCCAGAGCGGAATACTGCCGCGTGTCACCATCGTCAGACGTGCCGGGGTTCTGGCCAGAACACCATCGGTAGCGCGGCGTGCCTGTGCGGCGGCCTTGTGGGCGTTGGCGCGCTTGGCAAAGCTGCCGATCTGGACGCTCCATTGCATCGGGCCGGCATTGGCGGAGATATCAGGTGACGGGGTGCCTTCCAGGTAGGCTGGCTCGCCGGCCAACGCGACATCGATGCTGGCATGTTTGACGCTTCTCGGTGGCGGGGCCACTGGCAGTGCGCCGGGCGCCGGCGGCGGCACCGGCAGGGTTTTCGGCAGCGCCGTGACGGCTGCGGCACGCACCGGGGTCAGCTGTGCGCGGATATCCGCCGGCTTCACCCGCTTGAAGGATTTGTCCAGTATTTCAACCATATGGGCATCACGTGTCCGGCCCGAGCGTCCGCCGAACACCACGCCGATCAGTCTGACGCCAGCGCGTTCAACGGTCGCAACAAGGTTGAATCCCGACGCATTGATATAGCCTGTCTTGATCCCGTCGGTTCCCGAATATTTCGTCAGAAGCTTGTTGTGGTTTTTGAATTTCTGCCCCTTCCAGCGAAAGGATGTTGTCGCGAAAAGAGTGAAATATTGCGGGAAGTCACGCCTGATGGCGATGGCGAGCCGTGCCATGTCGCGCGCCGTTGACCGCTGCTGCCGGTTCGGCAAGCCGGAGGCGTTACGGAAGGTTGTGCGGGTCATGCCAAGGGCGCGCGCCTTACGCGTCATCCGCTTGCCGAATTCACGCTCGGTTCCCGACAGCTGTTCCGCCACCACGGTGGCAACGTCATTCGCCGATTTCGTGATCAGCGCGAAAATCGCATCCTTGACCGAAATGCTCTGGCCCGGGCGAAGGTGAAGCTTCGAGGGTGACCGGCTGGCCGCGACGCGCGAGACAGGCATTCTGGTCGACATCGATACACGGCCGGATTCAATTTCCTCGAACAGCAGATAGAGCGTCATGATTTTGGTCAGCGAGGCCGGATAGCGCGCCTTGTCGGCATTGCGCGCGAACAGCACCCGGCCGGTGGATTCCTCGATCACGATAGCGGCGTATTTGGCGGCTTTGGCTTGCGGTGCGGTGACGGCAAAAATGCCAAGAAGCGCGAAACAGGCCAGACATATGGCGAGCAAACGACAGGAGGGGACACAGGAGGGGACAAAGGAACGGAGCCGGTAATGTCGACTGACACGTATCGGAAGGACGGTCGTGACGCTGTGCAGCATCGATCAGGGCTCCAGATATGGTGTCCAACACACCGCAACGATCATAATCATAGTGTCATTAACAATTTCTTCAAGCTTGCCGGCGGCCTATTTGCAGATTGATGCCCCTTTTTGACGCATCACCATCTTTTTTGCCATGACGCCCCTTTCGAAGCCGGCGATGACCGCCAATATCGGATGGTGGGGCAACAATGTTTGCCTCCATTTCGCGGTGCCGACAGGTTGCTTTTGACGGTTATTTCAAGAACAATATCAAGGTGTCCGTGAAGGGCCAAAAACAAACAGACTGAATATTAGGCGAACCTAAAGACAGGCAATGACAGACAGGAAGACAGACAAGGATGGTGGCCAGTCGCAGGTCATACTGGAGACCCGCCAGCGGACAAAGAAACCGTCGATGTACAAGGTCATCATGTTGAATGATGACTACACGCCGATGGAGTTTGTCGTCTATGTGCTGCAGCGCTTCTTCAACATGTCGAACTCGCAGGCCACCGCCATCATGCTGAATGTCCATCAGCGCGGTGTCGGTATATGCGGCGTGTACAGCTATGAGGTTGCCGAGGCAAAAGCCACCCAGGTGATGGATTATGCCCGCCAGAATGAACATCCGCTTCAACTTCAGATTGAAAAGGAATAAACGAGATGCTGTCACGCGAGCTTGAGGAAACGCTGCGCCGGGCGATGAGTACAGCCACGTCGCACAGCCATGAATTTGCGACGCTGGAGCATCTGCTGTTTGCCCTGACCGAGGACAGCGACGCGCTCGAGGTGCTGTCAGCCTGCAATGTCGATATTGACGAGCTGCGGACCCGTCTTGCCGATTTCATCGAGAACGAGCTTGCCTCGATTGTCAGCGCGAACGGCCAGGCCGATGTCCAGCCGACCGCCAGCTTCCAGCGCGTGATCCAGCGTGCGATCATCCATACTCAGTCATCCGGGCGTGAGGTGGCGACCGGTGCCAATGTTCTGGTGGCGATCTTTTCCGAGCGCGAAAGCCATGCTGTCTGGTTCCTGAAATCGATGAATATGACGCGTCTTGACGCTGTCACCTATATCAGTCACGGCGATGAGGCTAATGGTGCGCGCGGCGCCCAGGAATCGAAAGAGGCCGATGGCGGCGAGGTCGAAGGACAGGATCCTCTCAGCCTGTATGCGGTTGATCTGATCGCCAAGGCATCGGCCGGACGGATCGACCCGCTGATCGGGCGCGACCGCGAGGTCGACCGAACCATTCAGGTGTTGTGCCGCCGGACCAAGAACAACCCGCTCTATGTCGGTGATCCGGGCGTCGGCAAGACCGCCATTGCCGAAGGGCTGGCCCTGCGAATCCACAATGGCGAGGTGCCGGATGTGCTGTCGAATGCGGTCATCTACGCCCTCGATATGGGACAGCTGCTGGCGGGCACGCGCTATCGCGGTGACTTCGAGGAACGTCTGAAGGCGGTTGTTAAGGCGGTGCAGGAAGACGACAACGCAATCCTGTTCATTGATGAAATTCATACGGTGATCGGCGCTGGCGCAACGTCGGGCGGCGCCATGGACGCATCCAACCTTCTGAAGCCGGCACTTCAGGAAGGCACGCTTCGCTGTATCGGCTCGACGACCTACAAGGAATATCGCGGTTATTTTGAAAAGGACCGCGCACTTGTGCGCCGGTTCCAGAAGATTGACGTGATGGAGCCGACAGTGGCCGACACGATCAAGATACTGGCCGGGCTGAAGAGTCGCTATGAAGATCATCACAAGGTCCGCTTCACCAGCGCGGCGCTGAAAACAGCGGTCGATCTGTCGGCCCGTTATATCAATGACCGCAAGCTGCCGGACAAGGCCATCGACGTGATTGATGAGGCGGCCGCGGCGCAGAACCTGCTGCCGCCGTCACGCCGCAAGGCAACCGTCGGCCAGAAGGAAATCGAAACCACCATCGCGACGATGGCGCGGATACCGCCAAAGCATGTCAGCCGCGACGACAAGGTGGCGTTGGCTTCGCTGGAAGATGATCTGAAGCGTCTTGTCTTTGGTCAGGATGAAGCCATCACGGCGCTGGCCTCGGCGATCAAACTCGCCCGTGCCGGGCTGCGCGAACCGGAAAAGCCGGTCGGCAACTATCTGTTCTCGGGCCCGACCGGCGTTGGCAAGACCGAAGCTGCACGCCAGCTTGCCGAGGCGCTCGGTATCAAACTGATGCGTTTCGACATGTCTGAATATATGGAGCGCCATACCGTATCGCGCCTGATTGGCGCGCCTCCGGGCTATGTCGGGTTCGACCAGGGTGGGCTGTTGACCGACGCTGTTGACCAGACTCCGCACGCGGTATTGCTTCTCGACGAGATCGAGAAGGCGCATCCGGATCTGTTCAACATCCTGCTTCAGGTCATGGACCATGGCAAACTCACTGACAACAACGGCAAGGTGGTGGATTTCCGCAATGTCATCCTGATCATGACGACCAATGCCGGTGCGCAGGAACTGTCGAAGAAGGCCATCGGTTTCAACCGTGACAATCGCGAAGGCGCCGATGTCGAAGCTATCGAAAAGATGTTCACGCCAGAATTCCGGAACCGTCTCGACGCCATCATCCCGTTTGCGCCGCTTGGCGCCGAGGTGATCCGTCTTGTCGTCGACAAGTTCATCATGCAGCTCGACGCGCAGCTTGCCGAGCGCAATGTCGAGATCGAGCTGACCGATGCCGCCCGCGACTGGCTGTCCGAGCGTGGCTATGACCGCAATTACGGCGCGCGTCCGCTGGCCCGCGTGGTGCAGGAACATATCAAGAAGCCGCTGGCCGACATGCTGTTGTTCGGCGACCTTGCGGGGGGTGGCCTGGCGCTGGTCGATGCCAAGGATGGCAAGATCGTCGTTACCGCCAAGGCAGCCCCGCAACGTGCGCTTCCCGGCAAACGCACCGCATTGCCGGCGCCCGAGGAACGCTAGGCCGGGATCAGGGTTTCCTGAAGGGGCTGGCTTCAAATTCGATGGCGTTTTTCTCGGCATCGATGCCGCGCTGTTCGGCTTCAAGGAACCGTTCGACGGCGGCGCGGAAGCCGTCATGCGCAATCCAGTGCGCTGAGCGGGTGGTCACCGGCATATAGCCGCGCTGCACCTTGTGAAATCCCTGCGCACCAGCCTCTACAACGGCAAGTTTTCGCTCGATCGCGAACTCGATGGCCTGATAATAGCAGGCTTCGAAATGCAGGCACGGGATGTCGATATCGGCGCCCCAGTTGCGGCCGAACAGCGTATCGTCTCCGATGAAATTCAGCGCTCCGCCGATGATCCGGCCGTCATATTCGGCCATCACCAGCAGCATCTGCTCGGCCATGCTGTCGCGCAGATGGTGGAACACTTCCTGCGTCAGATAGGCACCGCCCCATTTGCGGTCGATGGTCGACAGGTAAAACCGGTAGAAATCATCGATATGCGCCGCCGTGATATCATCGCCAGTCAATCGGAGCAGACGGACACCCGCCTCGGCAACGGTGCGGCGTTCCTTGCGGATGTTCTTGCGCTTGCGTGATGACAGCGCGGCGAGGAAGTCATCGAAACTGTCATAGCCGTCATTATGCCAGTGAAACTGGATCGAGGAGCGGATCATCCAACCCTCTGCCGCCAGTGCTGCTGTATCATCCTCGGGAAGGAAATTGATATGCGCCGATGACAGGTTGAACCTGTCGAGATACTGCGTCATGCCGCTGGCCAGCGCGCTGCGAAGCTGCGCCGCCATGTCGGGCGCGACACCGCCGGTCAGGAACCGCGGCCCCGTCGCCGGCGTAAAGGGAATCGCCGACAACATCTTCGGGTAATACTCCCCGCCGGCCCGCATGAAGGCATTCGCCCAGCTGTGGTCGAAGATGTATTCGCCATAGGAATGATGTTTCAGATAATGCGGCATCGCCGCCATCATCCGGCCCTCGGCATCGCGAAGCACCAGATGCATCGGGTCCCAGCCGCTGTCGCCGCCGGTTGCCCCGCCATCCTCCAGCGCCTTCAGAAAGGCGTGGCTGACAAACGGGTTGGAGGGTCCGGCAAGCCGATCCCAGTCGGAAGCTGGCAGCGTGTCGATCGACGGGGCAAGGTCAAGGGTAAAGGAATCACCGTCCATCATTCAGACATGGCGCGTGGCCGGGCCCCTCGCAAGGGGGCGCGACATTTTCGAAGGGGGGTTGCCAATGAAGCAATCAGTCGATCTCGAAGATGCCATCGACCTCAACCAGGCAGCCAAGCGGCAGCGTATTGGCACCGACAGCAAATCTGGCATGTTTGCCAGCCTCACCGAACACCTCGGCCATCAGGTCGGAGGCACCGTTGACCACACCCGGTTGACCGGTGAAATCGGGAGCTGAGGCA
Organism: Puniceispirillaceae bacterium (SeqCode); assembly: GCA_965657415.1. Classification (GTDB taxonomy): domain Bacteria; phylum Pseudomonadota; class Alphaproteobacteria; order Puniceispirillales; family Puniceispirillaceae; genus UBA8309. The sequence goes on from CBFHNZ010000064.1 coordinate 8,831, forward strand.
ACAAAGCCGCCGAGCTTGACGACCCGCTTGACGCGATCTAGGTCGCCACCGCAGGCCACCTTGACCTGGGCGATCAGGTTGATGGCGCAGATCCGCGCCTGTTCGTAGCCATCCTCAAGGCTGGCATCCTCGCCGACGCGCCCCGTCCTGGTCAGCTTGCCATCGACGAAGGGCACCTGACCGGAAACAAAGACCAGATTGCCGGTTGTGGTGAAGGGGAGATAATTGGCCGCCGGTGCGGGCGCGTCGGGGATGGTGATGCCAAGCTCGCTCAGGCGGGCGTCAACTTTGTTTGCCATGACGTGAGGTCCCTTTCATTGAAGGCCGTTTCATACGGGTCTGGTCCATAGAAGGCAGGATTCGGCG
>CBFHNZ010000065.1:0-9176 GCA_965657415.1 Puniceispirillaceae bacterium (SeqCode)
TGTCAGCGGGGCGGTAGCGTCGGCCATCCATCTTTACCATCTCTGCCGCCATGCTGAGCCGTTGTAAATTGCGGCGCAGGATCCGCAGGCGGCGATCGGATGTATCGATGGCTGTTACCATTGCACCGGCGGCGACAAGCTGGGCCGTTTTGCCGCCAGGGGCGGCGCAGAGATCAACGACGCGCCGCCCGGCAATGTCGCCGAACAGCCGCGCCGGCAGGGCGGCGGCGGCGTCCTGAACCCACCAGCTACCATCTTCGAATCCGGCAAGCTGGGTCGGGTCGCCGTCGAAATCACGGCGGATAGTGTGACCATCGATCAGAATACCGTCGAGGTGCGCGGCCCAATCGGTGGGGTCACGCGCCGGCGTGATGTCCAGCGGCGGCGGCATCATCGACAGCTCCATCGTCTGCCGCGTTCGCGCGGCCCCCCAATGGTGGATCCAGCTCTGGCGGATCCAGTCTGGCAGATTGTCCTGCGGGTCGGTGGTCGCGAGGATGTCCGCACCGTCACGCGACAGGCGGCGCATGACCGCATTGGCCAGCCCGGTCATGCTGTGAAAACCAGCGGCACGCATCATATCCACGGTGCTGTCGACGGCGGCATGGGCACCTGTTTCAAGGAACAGCAGCTGTGCCGCGCCGAGACGCATGATCTCGATGGCGTCACGGGTGCGTCCCGCCGGACGTTTGGTCATGACTTCAGAAAGAACGCGGGCAATCTGCCCATGGCGGCGCAGCACCGTCGTGACCAGCAGCCGGACAAAGGCCCGGTCGCGTTGTGACAGATCGCCAGCATGGCGCATCGCATCATCAAGATGCTTGCCGCCGGAAATATCTTTTAGCGCCTTGTAAGCGGCAAACCGGCTGGCCACGCCGCTTTTCGCCAGCTGGCGGGAATCCTGTGGTGGAGATGATTTGGTGTGGCGGCTCGGCTTGTCTTTGCGCATGTCACGGGGCATATAGGTTTTCATGGACACTGACAAGACAGACACCGAAACCAAGACCGAAGAAGCGAACCCTGACCAGTCTCAGAAAGGGTCGGACGCGCCGGTCGAGGTCAATGGTCCGAAAGGACCTGAACCAACGCGCTATGGCGACTGGGAACAGAAAGGTCGCTGCAGCGATTTCTAGGGTGCTGACCTCTTTATGATGGCACGTATGAAGACCGAGATGCTGGTCGGGGCGGCACTGCGGATTGCCAGTGGCGAGTTGATCGATTGTGTGGTTCTGCGCCGCGGCAATGCCGAGGCGGGCGCGATCCTTGTTCATATTGACAATCTTGACGGCCGTCATTGCCTGTTGGCGCGGGCGCTTGAATTCGACGGAACCTATGGCTGGCGACCGGTTCTGGCTGGCCCTGAAAATGATGGGTGGGCCAGCGGCGAGGCCGTGGAAACAAGATTGCGGCGCGAGATGGAGATCGACCCGGATGCCTGGGTTCTGGCCATTCAGGATGCGAAGGCGCGCAACCCGTTCGACCTTCTCTAGCCGCGGTGGCCTCGCAAGGGCTGATGATATATAAGGGCATGATGAATTCTGACACGACTTCATTGCCGGCGCTGGACAGGCGCCTATGCGTGGCGCCGATGATGGACTGGACGGACCGGCATTGCCGCCATTTCCACCGCCACATCGCACCCGGCGCCTTGCTGTTCACTGAGATGGTGACAGCAGACGCGGTGATCCATGGCGATCGTGACCGGCTGCTGGCTCAGGCATCTGAGGATATCGAGGACGGCGTGGCGGCGGTGTTGCAGCTTGGTGGCAGCGATCCGGCGAAGCTTGCCGAGGCGACCCGCATTGCCGTGGATTACGGCTATGCCGAAATCAATCTGAATGTAGGTTGCCCGTCCGACCGTGTGCAGTCCGGGCGTTTCGGTGCCTGCCTGATGGCCGAGCCGGGGCTGGTTGCCGCTTGCATGACGGCGATGAAGGCTGCCACCGACCTTCCTGTGACGGTGAAATGCCGGATCGGCATTGATGATATGGACCCCGAGGCCGGGCTGGATGGTTTCATCGATGCTGTGGCTGCGGCCGGTGTGACGGTGATCTATCTGCATGCCCGCAAGGCGTGGCTGAACGGTCTCAGCCCAAAGGAAAATCGTGATATTCCCCCGTTGGATTATGACCGTGCAGCACGGCTTGCGGAACGGCGGCCCGACCTGGATGTCATCCTGAATGGCGGTCTGGACAGTGTGGGCGGGGCGTTGGGGGAGATGCCGCGTTTTGCCGGTGTCATGCTGGGCCGCGCCGCCTATCGCACGCCGATGATTCTGGCCGACCTTCTTGCCGCCATGGATGGCCGCGAGATGCCGTTACGCCACCAGATTGCCGGGCGCATGGCGGATTATGCGGACAGCCACGTTGCCGAGGGCGTGCCGTTGCACGCCATCACGCGGCATATGCTTGGTCTCTATCATGGCCAGCGCGGCGCACGTCTGTGGCGCCGGCAGCTTGGTGAAGAGGCCCGCAACCGCAAGGATGGTGGCGCTTTGATCCGCGAGGTTGCTGCCGCCTGCGAGGAAATGGCAACTGGCATGGCCGCATGACTTTCAATTCTCCCCATGCCAAGCTCCCCATGATCTGAGATATCAGGAGACAGTGACGTGAGTGATCCTGCAACCCCCGACCAGAACAGCCCTGACGGAGGCGCACCGCAAGAAGGCGCGGCGCCCGCAACCGGCGAGCGTCCGGGCCGCAAGCTGCTGCTCGATCTTGGCCCGCTGGTGGTGTTTTTTGCCGTCAACTACATGACAGGTGACTTCATTCTAGCGGTAAAGGTACTTGTCGGCGCAACGGTCATGGCGCTGACGGCGGGCTGGCTGCTGGAGCGCCGGGTGTCGATGATGGCGCTTGTCGGCTGTGTGGCCGTGGCGTTTTTCGGTGGACTTTCGGTGTATTTCGACAATGACCTGTTCATCAAGATCAAGCCGACGGTGCTGACGGTACTTCTGGCGGTGGTGATTGCCGGCGGGCGGCTGATCGGGCGGAATCCGCTTGGTGCCATCATGGGAACGCAGCTTCGCATGACCGATGCCGGCTGGCGCGCCATCAGCTGGCTGTGGGTGGCGATGTTCCTGACGACGGCACTGGCCAATGAAATTGCCTGGCGAACGATGAGTACGAATGACTGGGTGACCTTCAAAGTCTTCGGAATAACAGCCATTTCACTGGTCTTTACCGTGATCAGCGTGCCGATCATGACGCGGCATCAGATCGAAGAATAACGCTCACATTGGTCATATTCCGCCAGCATTGTCGCGAAACAAATAGATTCGGTCGCGCTTGCCCCACAGTCAGGTTGCAGCATGCAGCAATTCTGAAACTTAACAGCGGCTGAAAATCGCCACCGCGATTGAGGAGTGATGACATGGCTGATGAAGAAGAAATCATCCTTGCCGAACTGGACGATGACGAACTTGTCCAGCAGATGCATGACGATCTCTATGACGGTCTTCAGGACGAGATCCGCGAGGGTGTCGAGATCCTGCTTGGGCGTGGCTGGACGCCTTATGATGTTCTGACCAAGGCTCTTGTCGAGGGCATGACCATCGTCGGTATCGATTTCCGCGACGGTATCCTGTTCGTACCCGAGGTTCTGATGGCGGCCAACGCCATGAAGGCCGGGATGACGATCCTGCGGCCGCTGCTGGCTGAGACAGGTGCCCCGAAGGTTGGCTCAATGGTCATCGGCACGGTCAAGGGCGATATTCATGACATCGGCAAGAACCTTGTTTCGATGATGCTGGAAGGTGCCGGTTTCGATGTTGTCGATATCGGGATCAATAATCCGGTCGAGAACTATCTCGAGGCGTTGGAAGAGCATAAGCCTGATATCCTTGGCATGTCGGCGCTGCTGACAACCACCATGCCCTATATGAAGGTTGTCATTGACGCGCTGGTCGAGAAAGGCATTCGCGATGATTACATCGTTCTTGTCGGCGGGGCGCCGCTGAATGAAGCCTTTGCCGATTCGATCGGGGCCGACGCCTATTGCCGGGACGCCGCCGTGGCGGTTGAAACGGCCAAGGAAATGGTGGCGGCAAAGCGTGGCGCGGAAGCTGCTGCCGGCTGAAAGCTGCATGGCGGCGGTGCCGGGCCCCGGCCTCACGCTGATTGCCTGCGGCGCGCTGGCGCGTGAACTTCTGGCCATTGCCAGGCAATTTCCCGACGGGCAGGTCGATCTGACCTGCCTGCCAGCGTCATGGCATAATCATCCTGAAAAGATCGTGCCGGGACTGCGCCGCAAGGTTGCCGCGCTGCGCCGAAAGGGCCGCCGGGTTGCTGTGGTCTATGGCGATTGCGGCACTGGCGGTGACATTGATGCCTTTCTCGAAGCGGAAAATGTGCCTCGTATTCCAGGGCCTCATTGCTATGAGATGTATCTCCAGCAACCTGCTTTCGATGATGAGATGGACCGCGAGCTTGGCACCTTCTTCCTGACCGACTACATGGTCCGGCATTTTGAACGGATCATCATGCAGGGCATGGGGCTGCGCCGGCATCCGCAGCTTCGCGATCTGTATTTCGGCAATTACACGCGCGTTCTGTATATCGCGCAGATCGAGGACCCGGCGTTGCAGCGAAAGGCCATCGCGGCGGCTGATGAGCTGGGGCTTGCCTATCAATACCGGTTTGCCGGGTTCGGCCGGTTCACCCCCTGGGTGACCGACATGGTTGCTACGAACATGCAAGGAGACTGACTTTGGCTCAGCTGATTACTCTTTATTGGCGGGATATTCCGGCCCAGGTCATTGCCGAGCGGGGCCGCGGGCGCCAGCGCGAGCAGGCTAAGATCGAGCTGCACCGCCGTTTTGCCATCGCCATTGACGCGGCGGCAATGCGTGATGGCGCCGATTCCACCGATGATTATCTTGCCGAATGGCGGCGCGGCACACCTGTCGAGTGCGGCGAGGATCTCGAGGCCGAGGCGGCAGCGCAGGCAGCGACACTGGAGGCGGACTACCCTGCTGAAAGGGTCAAGGCGCTGGTCGAAAATGGCGGTGTGGAACCCGCCTGACAGAACGCCGGACGCCGCATGTCGCATCCGGGAGATAGTGGGGCGTCGGCAAGCCATCGTGGGGCGGATGAAATCGCCATGCTGCCGCCCATTGAACAAGGTGCCGCAGTGAAGCAGTGAATATACCGGCAAGGTGGAGACCGTTATGAAGGCATTCCTGATATGACAGCAGCTATTGAGATAATCCGCACGGCCGCCTCCGACTGGTCGATCGAGGTAACGCCAACGGGGGCGACCAAGATCGAAAGTTTTCGCGACTGTCTGGCACCGGGCACGAGTGTCAATGTGACCTTCCTGCCGGGAAGTGATCCGCGCGATACCATCGCTGTTGCCGAACGACTGCATAATGACGGCATGCGGCCGGTGCCGCACCTGGCGGCTCGCTCGCTGCAGAATGCTGACCAGCTGGAAGAGCTATTGTCGGCCTTTACCTCGCGCTGCGGGGTTGAGGAGGTGCTGTGTATCGGCGGCGGTGTCGATAGCCCGGTTGGCGATTTCACGGCGACGATGGAAGTTCTCGAGACCGGTATCATCCAGAAACATGGCATCCGCCAGATCGGCGTTGCCGGGCACCCTGAAGGCAGCCCCGACATTTCCGACGATGCGGTTGCCGAGGCGCTTGCCGCGAAGAATGACCTCGCGGCGCGCGATGGTCTCGATCTTTATATCGAGACGCAGTTCTGCTTCGAGGCCGACATTGTTCTCGACTGGGAGCGGCGGGTTCGCGCCGCTGGCAACCGCCTGCCGATCCGCATCGGCATCCCCGGGCCGGCGACCATCAAGACACTGTTCCGCTTTGCCCAGATTTCGGGCATCGGCCCGTCGATGCGCTTTGTCGCCAAACAGGCCAAGAATGTTGCCAAGCTGATGACGGTGCAGTCGCCGCATCTGCTGATCGCCGGGCTTGCCGAGGGCATGGCGGCCGACAAGGACTGCCTGATCCGGCATTTTCACTATTATCCATTCGGCGGATTCGCGCGCACTGCCGCCTATGCCAGTGCCATTGCCGAAGGCAGAATCGAACTTCTGTCAAAAGGCGGTTTTGACGTGACCGAGAGCTGACCGAGAGGTTGCTAAAGGAGCAAAACAGATGACCAACACCGTGATTTCGTCCGACAAGCAGGAAATTGTAATCGGTTTCGACTCGCCCTTTTGCGTGATCGGCGAGCGGATCAATCCCACCGGACGAAAGCTGCTGGCGGCCGAAATGGCGGCCGGTGATTACAGCCGGGTCATTTCCGATGCCATCGCGCAGGTCGAAGCCGGTGCGACGATGCTGGATGTGAATGCCGGCATCCCGATGGCAGATGAACCGGCGATCCTGGCCGAATCCATCAGGCTGGTGCAGGACACGGTCGATGTACCGCTTGCCATCGACAGTTCGATCGTCGCCGCGCTGGAAGCCGGCCTTGCTGCCTACAAGGGCAAGCCACTGGTCAATTCGGTGACCGGCGAGGAGGAACGGCTTGAGGTGGTTCTGCCGCTGGTGAAGAAATATGGGGCCGCGGTGGTGGCGATCTCGAATGACGAGACCGGCATTTCGGAGGATCCGAATGTCCGTTATGAAGTGGCGAAGAAGATTGTCGAGCGGGCCGAGGATTTCGGCATCCCGCGCGAGGATGTCGTCGTTGACCCGCTGATCATGCCGGTCGGGGCGATCAATATGGCTGGCCGCTCGGCGCTGGATCTGATCATCCGGCTTCGCAACGAGCTGAAGGTGAACACCACCTGCGGTGCGTCGAACATTTCCTTTGGTCTGCCAAACCGGCATGGCATGAACGCCGCTTTCCTGTCGATGGCGGCCGGTGCCGGCATGACCTCGGCAATCATGAACCCGCTTCATTCCGAAGAGATGACCGGCATCATGGGGGCCAATGTGATGAATGGTTACGACCCGGAATGCCGCAACTGGATCAAGCGGTTCCGCGAGCCTGCCGCTGTCGGCGAGGGTGGGCGCGAGCGTCGGCAGACGCGGCGCCGTCGCAGCGCCTGACCGGGGCTGGCGGCGATGGCTGAAGGCGGCTCCGATATCAAGATTGTCTTCACCCCGTCGGGGCGTCAGGGGCATGTGCCAGCCGGCACCACCGTCTTGCAGGCGGCGCGGACCCTGGGGGTCGATATCGATTCTGTCTGCGGCGGACGGGCGTTGTGCGGTCGCTGCCAGGTTGATGTCGGGACCGGTGAATTCGCCAAGCATGGTATCTCCTCGGGGCCGGACAGTCTGTGCGGGGTGACCGCGGTTGAAACCCGTTATGCCGACAAGAAGGGGCTTGCCGAGGGACGGCGCCTGTCCTGCCAATCGACGCTTGTCTCGGATGTCGTCATCGATGTGCCGCCGGAAAGCCAGGTCCATAACCAGCTTGTCCGCAAGGATGCCGATGACCGGCAGATCGAAATGGACCCGATTATCAGACTGTGTCTTGTCGAGGTACGCGAACCGGACATGCACGAACCGTCGGGCGATCTGCGCCGCCTTGTCGAGGCGCTTGAGACGCAATGGCCTGACCGTGTGTCCGGCAAGATCGACTGTGACCTGCATATCCTGCAACAGCTTCAGCCGGTTCTGCGGGCTGGCAAATGGCAGGTGACGGTGGCGCTGCGTGATGGCAACCGCATTGTCGGCATCTGGCCGGGGCTGAAGGAGTGTGTTGCCGGCGTTGCCATCGATGTCGGGTCAACCACGATGTCGGCGCATCTGTGCGACATGGTCACCGGTGATGTCCTTGCCTCGACCGGCGCGATGAACCCGCAGATCCGCTTTGGCGAGGATCTGATGAGCCGGGTTTCCTATGGCATCATGAACCCGGGTGGCCATCTCGAGATGACCGAGGCCGTCATCGACGGGCTGCAGAAACTGATTTCAGGTGCTGCCGAACAAGCCGGTATGATCGCCGATGATGTTGTCGAGGTGGTGCTTGTCGGCAATCCGGTAATGCATCATCTGCTTCTGGGGATCGACCCGGTTGAACTTGGCGGCGCACCCTTCGCGCTGGCCGTCGATACCGCCGTCGAGATGCGGGCCAGCGAGATTGGCCTTGCGGTGAATCGCGGTGCGCGGGTCTATGTTCTGCCCTGTATTGCCGGCCATGTCGGTGCCGATGCCGCCGGTGTGGTGCTGGCCGAAGCGCCGCAGAAGGGCGACATCAACACGCTGGTTGTCGATGTCGGCACCAATGCCGAGATTGTTGTCGGGAACAGCCAGCGGATGCTGGCAGCCTCGTCGCCAACCGGCCCGGCATTCGAGGGGGCGCAGATTTCCTCGGGCCAGCGCGCCGCGCCGGGGGCCATCGAACGGATCAGGATCAACCCGGAAACGCTGGAGCCGCGGTTCCGCGTCATCGGGGTTGATCAATGGTCGGATGAGGACGGGTTCGATGAGGCCGTGAAATCCACCGGCATTACCGGCATCTGCGGGTCCGGCATCATCGAGGTGCTGGCCGAGATGTATCTTGCCGAAATCCTGACAGCTGACGGCGTTATCAACGGGGCCAGAGCTACCAGTACGCCGCGGATCGAGGCTGACGGGCGCACCTTTGCCTACCGGGTGTCGGACAATGTCGTGGTGACGCAGAATGACGTTCGCGCGATCCAGCTTGCCAAAGCGGCGCTGCATGCCGGGTTCCGTCTGTTGATGGACAAGATGGGGCTGAAATCGGTTGACCGGGTGGTGCTTGCCGGCGCCTTTGGCACGCATATCGACCCGAAATACGCGATGGTGCTGGGGATGATTCCGGATTGTGCGCTGGAGAATGTGCGGGCGGCTGGCAATTCGGCGGGAACCGGCGCGCGTATGGCGCTGCTGAACAAGGCGGCCCGTCGTGAGATTGAAGATGTGGTCCGCGACATCGAGAAGATCGAGACCGCGGTCGAGGCATCCTTCCAGGACCAGTTCGTCAAGGCGATGGCGATCCCGCACCAGTCCGAGCCGTATGAGAAACTGTCGAAGGCTGTCGATCTGCCGGTGCGTGAGCTTACCCCCGACGAGGCCCCGGCCATTGAAAGCGGCCGCCGCCGTGGGGGCCGCCGCCGGTCACGGTAAGCAGGCGCTCTAGCTGCTTCTGTTTCTGGTGCCGCCAGCATCCTGCTCCCTCATCGCGGCAAGCTGCTTTGCGGCGGTGCGGGCACGGTGCCAGCTGATCACGCCAAGCCAGATC
>CBFHNZ010000066.1:0-8917 GCA_965657415.1 Puniceispirillaceae bacterium (SeqCode)
GCTTCGCCAGCGTATCAGGGCACTTGTCGGCGCCGCCCTGCCGCCGAACCTGCCATTGTTTGACGATAATGAGCCGGTGCGCGGGGACCCGCAAGGCCGGGACACGCAGGGCCAGGACACGCAGGGCCAGGACACGCAGGGCCAGGACACGCAGGGCGGGAATGGGGCAGGCGGGACGGCGTTGGACCAGGGCTATCTGCGGCTTGGTCTGGCGCTTGAGGACGGGCCGCCGGGCCTTGGCGCGAACCTGCCACGACCGGGGCGGCTTACCATCATCATTGCCGTGCCAGCTGGCGGCGGCAGCGCGGCGGCGGATGCCCTGATCGATGCGCTGAATACCGGCCTTTCCTTTGGTGGCGCGGATGGGATCCGCTTTGGTGGTTTGGCCCTCAGTCCCGGCCGCCAGGTTGGACAGCACTGGGTGATCGATGCCGAAATCGGGTTTGCCGTCTGGCCGGATATGGCCGACGCCAAGACGGAGACAGGGTGATGCGTACCGCACGCGATTATCGTGCCGCGATCACCGGTGAGACGCGCTGGAACAGTGCCTCCGGCACCTTCCAGGGCGTGCGTCTTCTGGCCGAGGATCTGCGGCTTGTCGGCGTTCGCGAGCGGCGTCATGCGCTGTCTGAACAGGGGCTTGCCGCACCGCCGCGGCTGGTCCGCACGCATGTCGAGGGCGGAATTACACTGGCGGCTGATGCCGGTCATCTGCCGCATTTCCTGACCTTTGTGACTGGCGGTGCGATGACGGATCATCGCGTGCCGGTCGGTGTGCTGCGCCAGCTGGTTGCCGATGCCGGGGATGATCCAACCTCGCTGTCATTTGTCAGGCGGCTGGCGGACAGGGATGACTGGCAGCAATTTTCAGGTTTGCGGGTGCGCGGGCTGCGACTTGTGCCGGCAAGCGATGCCGGGCTTTTGATGATGCTTGACCTTGTCGGGGCCGAAATGGCCACGCGGCAGCGGATCAGTGTCGCGCCGGCACCGGCGGCGCGCCCGCCGCTGCGGCTCGCATCGCCGCCGGACGGACTGCGGCTGGTACCGGTGGATGGTGGTAGAATACCGGCCACAACCGGGTCGTTGATGCTAGCCGGGTTCGAGATCGGACTCTATCGTGCCGGTATGCGCCCGCATTTCGCCCTTGCCGCAAACAGCCCGCAGATGATCCGTGCCGGCCAGCTGGCGGCGCAGATCGATATCAGGCTCCTGGCGAGCGATGCTGCCAAGACCATGACAGACGCCGAGAGGCTGGCGGCAACCTTCACCTTTGAAAATGAAACACGCCGTTTCGAGATTGCGTTTCCCGCGCTCAATGTTCAGGACCGGCGCGAGCGCGTCGATGCTGATGGTGGACCGGCGCTGATTCATCTACGGGCACGCGCCGAGGCACGCGGTGGCTGGTTGCTGCGGCTTCGCGAGAGGGTGGCATCATGACCTCGCGACACAGACAGACGGAGCAGGACAGACTGCTGCGTGATCTGGCGCGCGAACTGCGCGGTCTGCGCGCCGATGGCGGGGCAGAGCGGCTTGTCGAACGGCAACTTGCCAGCCTCGAGGCGCGAATTGAGAACCTGCTGGAGGGGATGCTGACAAGGATGCTGGGGCAGATGCTTGGTGGCGGCGGCGGGGTTGGTGGATTGCTGTCCGGTCTGGTTGATCTGCCGCGACTTGCCGATGGCGGTGTTGTTGACGGGGCGCAGCTGCTGGCGCTTGGCGGCGAGGCCGGGCCGGAGGCGGTGCTGCCGCTGACGCGGCTTGTCGATGGCAGTCTTGGCGTGCGGGCTGAGGCAGGGCAGGCGCCGGTGATCGTCAATATCACTCTTGGTGATGGCACCACCCTTGATGGCGAGGGTGAGGAGATGCCGCCGGAACGACAGGCGGCGCTGGCGGCGGCGCTTGGCGAGTCGCTAGACCAGGCGCTTGACCAGGCGGTGGCCGAGCGTATCCGCATGCAGCTGCGTGATGGCGGTCTGCTGAATGGCGGTGATGAGGTGGCAGGCTGATGCGCCGCTTTCCTGATATTTCCCCAAGCCGGTCTTCGGTAATGCGGCGGCGCGCGGATATCATCGAAGTACGCTTTGGCGATGGTGCGGTGCAAAGGATGCCCCGCTTTGGCGGCGCACCGGCGCACCGCGAGTGGCAGCTTGTCTTCGCCAATCTCGACCGTGCCGAGATCGACAGTATGGAGTCCTTTCTCGAGGCACATGGCGGGGTGAAACCCTTTTACTGGACGCCGCCACAGGGGCGAAGCGGCCGCTATCTGTGCGGCGGTTGGCAGGTCACGCCGGTCAGCATCGGGCTGGCGACGCTCCGCGCCACCTTTACCGAGGTGCCGCAGGCATGACCAAAGATACCGGTGACAATCCCACTGCCCTGCCGCGCGCCACAACGCGCGCCGCCAAACAGGACGGTGTCTTGTCGGGCCTTGTCACGCTGTTCACCATTGATACAGGCGATGCGGTGTTGCGGCTTCTTGGCGGGCGTGCATCCGGGGGGCAGGTTGCCTTTGGCGGGCAGGGTTATGCCGCCTTTCCTGTCGCCGCCAAGGGATTTGCCTGGAGCGCCGAAGGCCCGCCGGCGCACCCGCAGATCGAGCTGTCAAATCTGGCGCGCCTGTTCGATGGTGCGGTGACCGGGGATCGGCTTCGCGGCCGGTCTGTGCGGCGTATCCTGACACTTGCCGATCAGCTCGACCCGCCACATGGGCAGGGCGGGGCAAGCTGTTTCCCGCCGGAACAATGGGTGATTGAACGTGTCGTTCGGCTCGACAACCGGGTGCTGCGGCTGGAACTCGCCGCTGAGGCAAGTCTTGAGAACAGGCGCTTTCCCGAGCGGGTGATGCTGCGCGATATGTGTCAGCATCGCTATCGTCGCTGGGACAGTGAGGCTGGCCGCTTTGACTATAGCCGCGCCACCTGCCCCTATACCGCGGCGCGGGGTTTCACCGCCACCGGCGCGGCCACCCTCTCGCCGGAAGAGGATGTCTGCTCGCTGCGTCTTTCGACTGGATGCCGCGTGCGGTTCAGCGGGACACTTCCCTTTGTCGGCTTTCCTGGCCTCGCGCGGTTCTGAGACGGGAATGACGGAATTTCGTTCCGACAGACAGCCTTTTGGTGCAGCTGTTGATGCCGCAATTATTGCGCATTCGGCATCGGACCGGCATCGCGAGATCTGCGGTGTCGTGACCGAGGCGTCGCAGAATGACGGTTTCGCCTATCACAGGCTGGCCAACAAGGCGGCTGATCCGGCCCGTCATTTCGAGATTGATCCGGCATGTCTTCGCGACCTGTCGCCGGTGCGCGGGGTTGTGCATTCGCATCCCACCGGGCCGGCCTGGCCGTCGGTGGATGACCTGCGCCAGGCGCAGGCCGATGACGCCGCTTGGGGCATTGTCGTGCCGCGGGGCACCATGGATTCAGGGTTGTTCTGGTTTGGTGGAGATATCGTGTCACCGCTAGACGAGCGGGGATATAGGCATGGTGTCACCGACTGTTATGCGCTGGTCCGGGACTGGTTCCGGACGATGCATGACCTGACGTTGATCGACCGCCCACGGGCCTGGGGCTGGTGGGAGGGCGGCGATGATCTCTATACCGCGCATTTTGCTGAATCCGGCTTTCACAGGCTGCCAGTTGATAGCCTCCCTGAGCGCGGCGATGTCGCGCTGGCAGCAGTGCTGAGCCCGGTGATCAACCATGCGCTTGTCTATCTCGGGCAGGGGTTGGTGCTGCATCATCTTGCCGGGCGGCATGGCTATGACCCGGCGCGCTTGCCCCGGTGCGAATCTGTCGAACGCTGGCAGCGCTATATCCGCTTCTGGGCGCGCCATCCGGCGGTGTCATCTCCGGCAGCGATCCCGCAACAGGAAACCCCAAAATGACCCCTGATATGACTGTTGGCCCCATGCCAGCCATCACCCTGCATCTTCACGGGGCACTGGCGAAATTCGGCCCGCGTTTGCGCTTTCGCCTCGACCGGCCGCGTGCGGTGATTGCCGCTGCCGCGGTGCAGCGACCGGGGTTGGAGGCCGCGCTTCGTCGGGGCCGGTTCAGCCTTGCCATCGGTGCAGGCAGACAGCCGCTTGCCGGTGACCAGCTTGATAACGCACTGGCAGATATGCGCGAGCTTCACCTCGCACCGCTGCGGGTCGGCAGTGGGCGCGGCGAGGGCAAGATGCTGCTGGGACTGACCTTGCTTGGCCTGTCATTCGTGCCGGGTGTGCAGTCTGGACTTGTCAGTGGCCTGTCCGGTCTTGGCGAGGGGCTGGCCGGGGCCGGCGGAGCTGAAATCGGTGGTTTTCTTGGCAGCCGGCTGCTTGGCGGGGCCGGGGCCTGGCTGTTGTTGTCCGGTGCCAGCGAGGCGTTGGCCCCGCAGGCGCGTCGCCCGGCCGGTGCCGCCAGCAGCAGTGTTGCCCCGCAGGCACCAACCGGCGAGGGCGCGGCCATTCCGCTTGTCTATGGCACGGCGCGCCTTGACGCGCCGCCTGTGGTGTCGGCCGGTCTGACGGTCAAGGTGATGCGGCCATGACGACTCGACCTGAAAAGATATCGCCAGCCAAGATGGCTGCCGGCAGGCACGGCAGCGGCGGCAAGAGCGGCGGCTATATCAGCCCGCCGCGCGTCACCGAGGTTCCCGACAGCATCCGGTCGCGCGGCACGGCGCGGCTGCTGTGTCTGTTATCGGCTGGGCCAATTGGCGGGCTGGTGAATGGTTCGAAATCGGTTTTTTTCGACGATGTACCGCTGGAAAATGCCGATGGCAGCCGTAATTTCGATGGTGTCGGCCTTGCCGTGACGCCGGGCACGCCGGGCCAGGACCCGCCTCCACTTCCCGGCTTCAACGCCGTTGAGAGCTTTGTTGCTGACGGGCGGTCGCTTCGCCGCGGGGCACCGCGCCAGTCCAGCCGCCGCGATGCCGATGCGGTGCGGCTTGCCATCGGGTTTCCGCGTGGTCTGGTCCGCCGGGCCGATCACGCCATCACACTGTCCACCGTGATGATCCGGTTCGAGATGTGGGTGCGCGGGCGCTGGCACGAGGTGCATGTCGCAACCATCACGCACAAACAGACCGGTGCCTTCGAGATTCCGTATGAAGTGCATTTCGATCGCAGTGAACCGGTGCGCCGGTTCCGCGTCACCCGCCTGACGCCGCATCCAACCGACAGCCTGACAATCGATGATTGCCGGATCAATTCACTGACCTGGATTCGCTGGGACAGCCTGCGCTATGACGGTATGGCGACAGCGGCGTTGAGTTTCGAGTCCGAGGCATTTGCCGGCCGCGCGCCGCGTCTGGGGTTCCATGTCCGCGGCCGACATGTCGCGGTGCCATCGAATTACGATCCGGTGGCCCGCCGCTATCACGGCATCTGGGATGGCAGCTTCAAGACCGCGTGGAGCGACAATCCAGCCTGGGTCATCCGCGACATCCTGACGGCGCGGGACTGGGGGCTGGCCCTGCCGCCTGACAGCATCGACAGCGCCGATCTGTACCGCGTTGCCCGCCATTGCGATGAGGTGGTTGATGGCGAGCCGCGCCACAGTTTCAATCTGGTGCTGCGGCGGCGTGGCCCGGCGGCGGTGTTGCTGGCCGAGCTGTGCGCGGCGATCCGGGTGATGTTCTTCTGGTCAGGTGGGCGGTTACGCTTTGCCTGCGATGCGCCGGCAGACCCGGTGGCGCTGGTGACGCCGCGCAATGTCGTCGATGGCCAGTTCGTGCATCACGGCCCGGGGCGCGCCGCCGCCTTCAGCCACGCCATTGTCACCTATCAGGACCAGCAGGAAGGGGCCCGCCTTGCTGTTGAAACCGCGGTCGATCATGATGCGTTGCACCGGTTCGGCTATCGTGGGCATGAGGTCTTTCTTGCCGGATGCGGGCGCCGTAGCGAGGCCCGCCGGCACGCGAACTGGCTTGTCGAGACAGCCCGCAGCCAGCGCCGCGCCGTCAGCTATCGCGCCAGCCTCGATCACTTCGCCGACAACCCGGTGCGTCCCGGCGACATTGTGATGATTGTCGATACCGGCCGCGATGCCGATGCCGGGTTGGTGCTGGCCGCCGGGGCGCGGTCCGGTGACGGCACGATCCCGCTGACCGGCTTGCCGGCCGGCGGCTGGAAGGACCAGCTGGCAAGAGATGCCAGCTTCACGGCGCGCTATGAGGATGATGCCGGCACGGTACAGCAATGCCGGGTGACGGCGCGCTGGCAGGATGATGCGGTCCGGATGCGGCTTCCCGGCGATGCGCCGGCACCGCAGCAGGGCGCGCCGGTGGCGTTGTGCCGTGAAAATGCCGACGATCTTGCCGAGACCTGGCGCGTCATATCGGTGCGAGAGGTGGCCGACGCCATCGTCGAGATTGCCGCCATCCATCATGATCCCGACAAATATGGCCGGATTGACAGGGGCGAGGCGATCACGGCGGCCCCCGAGACGGCGTCCGGGGTCGATTTCCTGGCGCCGCTGCCGACGGCGCGACAGCTGCACCTCGAAACGGTGGAAAATGAGAGTTACGGCACCTTGCGCCGCGCTGCCCATCTGTCCTGGCGGTTCGATGCCGACCCGCGAATCGGCGGCTGGCGGGTGGCCGCCTTTGGCCCCGGCGAGACCCGGCATCTTGCTACCGGCGCGGATGGCGGTCTTGTCCTTGCCGATCCCGAGGCCGGTGCCTGGCGGTTCGAGATTCGGGCCATGGGGCTGACCGGCCGGGCCGGGCCGGTGGTGCGTTTTGACGCCACTGTTGGCGAGAATGTCGGCACGCTGGCAGCCATTGAAGGTCTTGTCGCCACCGCCCTGCCACAGGCCGTGCATCTTGCGTGGCGGCTGCCCGATCGCGGCGGGGTAAAGCATTTCGAGGTGATGCAGGCCGCCGCGCCAACCGGCCCGTTTTCGCGCCTTGCCACGACCAGTACCGGCGAGATGACGATCCCCGGCCTGGCCGCCCGGGTGCGGCTGTATCTGCGCGTTGACTGGGTTCATGTCAGCGGCGCGCGCGCCCCATCCTCGGCGGTGGTGACCGCGGTACCGGCGGCGCTGTCGCCCGGACAGCCTGGCGAGCCCGGCCCGGCCGGCGCACCCGGTGCGCCCGGACCACGCGGTGTCCCCGGTCCGGCAGGCCGGTCCGGCCCGAAGGGACCAACCGGACCACCCGGACCAAGTGGGCGACCGGGCGCCCCGGGCATGCCCGGCACACAGATTGTCACCCGCGACGTGCCGCAGCCAGCCTGGTCCGATGCTGCGGCGTTGGCGGCGCTTGCCGTCCGCCGGGGCGCGACCGGAAGCGTGGGTGAGGGGGCGGATGAGGGCACGGACGGTGGCGGCGCCTCCGCCCGGCCGGTGGTCGGCGATATGGTGACGCTTGCCAATGGTCCGGCCAATTTCGCCGAGACACGGATCTGGAACGGGCGCAGCTGGGCGGTGGCGGGAGAACAGCTGAACGGCAACAGCCTGATCCGCGGCACCGTGGCAGCTGATGCGCTGGCGCTTGACGGTGTCAGCATCCGCGGAGACAGCGCCACCGGCGCGATCCGCATCGGGCGGCTTGTCGCGCCGCTGATCACCCTGCCGACCGAGGCTGGCGGACGGTTTCAGACGCATGCTGTCAGCCGCAAGGTGACCGGACCGAAAAATATAGACCAGCGCGAGAAGATGGTCCTGTTCGGGCCGCTTGCCACCGCCAAGGATGCGTTTGCGCATGTTCATGGTGCCACCGACAGGCGGCTTGTCGCGCCGCATGACCGGCATGGTGATGCCCCCGACCGCGTGACCAATGACTATTTCTCGCGGCTGTTCTTTTTCCGGCCGAGCTTTCGGATTTCAACGGCCTATA
Source organism: Puniceispirillaceae bacterium (SeqCode) (assembly GCA_965657415.1). GTDB lineage: Bacteria > Pseudomonadota > Alphaproteobacteria > Puniceispirillales > Puniceispirillaceae > UBA8309. Next base: position 7,828 of record CBFHNZ010000066.1, read on the forward strand.
TCCCCACCTTTGACGGCTGGGGACAGTTTGTCTATGACGCGCAGTTTCGCCTGCAGCTTCTGCACGGGGTTGTGTCATCGCAATTGACCCCGTTCTACAGCCATCCGGGGCGGGTGCGGTTTCGCCGCCTGCCGATGAACCGTGACAGCCGGCGCAACGGTGCCACGCTGGGCCTCAATTTTATCGATTATGTCTACAGCCACCAGCTTCGCGCCAACCCGCGTGATGCGGCGGTGGACCGCGCCATGACCGCCCGCCTTGAAGTTGATCTGACCTTCCGGCCGCGGATCGATCGCAACGCCGACCTGTCTGGCCGGCCGCTGTGGATCAAGGTCTGGATCGAACCACGTGTCCGCGGCATCACCGCCGACCGCGCCTTTGCCGAGATGGCGCGCAGCATGACATTGCAGGGCGGCACCCTCGATGGCTGACGCGGCGGGTGGCAGTTGGGCATAAGCAATTAAGAGGTTTCTAAAGTTTAAGTAATTAATAAAAATTCTTCTAATTAGTTGTAAATATACAACATATTTCCATGGCAAATGCGCCGCCACCCCCCGGTTATGGTTCACATTCGGCCCGACCGGGCGCAGTCATAAAGGAGGAATGGCGCTTGTCGCCATTTCATCATCGGGCCGGGTTGCTTGCCAACATCTTACTCCTTTTCCGGCCCCGTTCTTTGAAGAAACAGCGGGTCAGGCATGTCGGTGCGTCCGTCATTCCGCCCGCAGGAACGATAGGAGTATCGTCATGAAAAGACTAATGCTGGCGACAACAGCGCTGTTCGCGCTGTCAGGTGTTACCGTCGCCGCCGCGGACATCAGCATCTCAGGCCATGTCCGCTTCCACTATGACACTTGGTCGGATGACAAGAAGGATGCCGCCAATAGTGGTGCCAACAACAACAATATGAGTGGTGACCTGCAACTTTGGGTCAAGGGTGAAACCGTTACCGATGCCGGTACGACCTATGGCGCCGCGATCCGGCTTCGGGACAGGACTACCGATGCTACGAAGGATCAGGACAATGTCGATCGTCGGTATCTGACCATCGCCGATGATTGGGGCAAGATCACCCTTGGCCGTCAATGGG
>CBFHNZ010000067.1:0-290 GCA_965657415.1 Puniceispirillaceae bacterium (SeqCode)
AGATGACGGGATGTCAGCCCGGCTGGCGGGGCCGTTAGGGCCGGCATGCTGCCGGACGGGGCGGTATCGCGTGCGCGCTTATCTGTCATGAAAGCCAGCTTATAGTCACGGTTGCCCGCCAACGTCCAGCGGAAATCAGCCCGTGGTTGGCATGGTGCCGTGAATCCGGTCGAGGGCGGACTGCAGGATCCAGCCCGCCGCCAGCGCGTCGCGCCTGACCGCGCGGCGTGCCCGCGTCATGTCGGCCTCCAGCATCGCCGATTCCACTGCCTGCGTTGACAGTCTTTCAT
>CBFHNZ010000067.1:300-8422 GCA_965657415.1 Puniceispirillaceae bacterium (SeqCode)
ATCACGCGTCGCGTCGCAGCGCGGCCCCTCACTGCCATCCATATTGACCGGCCAGCCGATGACAAGCCCGCCGACGCCCTCACCATCGCACAGCGCGAACATCGCCTCGGCATCCGGGGTGAATTTCTTCCGCCACAGGATTTTCAGCGGGCTTGCCACGCTGAGCATGGAATCGGAAATGGCCAGCCCGATTGTCTTCTTGCCGACATCGAGTCCAAGCAGTCGTTGGCCCGGCGAAAGCATTGCCGGCATATCGTTGAGCTTGCAGATCGCCATATGCGGTGATAGATGCATCCTTGTTTTTGCTACAACAGGACAAAGCACAGCATCATGTCGGTTGACAAGAGTACCGTTGCGCGCATTGCACGGCTGGCCCGCATTCATGTGCCCGAGGAACGCCAGGAAAAGCTGTCCTCGGAGCTGAGTGGCATCCTCGACTGGATTGAGGAGCTGAATGAGGTCGACACCGACAATGTCGAGCCCATCGCCAGCGTGACCGGCCATTCGTTGCCGCGCCGCGAGGATGTGGTCAGCGATGGCAACAGGGTGGATGAGGTGCTGGCCAATGTGCCCGAAACGGCCAGCGGGTTTTTTGTTGTCCCAAAGGTGGTCGAGTGATGTCCGATTTGCTGTCATTGAGCGCCGTTGCGGCGCGCGCCGCGCTGGATGCGGGCGAGATTTCCGCGCCCGAACTGACCACGGCCTATCTGGACGCCGTCGAGCAGACGGCGCCGCTGAACAATTACGTGGCGGTCACCGCCGACCGCGCGCTGGAGATGGCCGCGGCCTCGCAAGCCCGCATCAAGTCCGGCGAGGCCGGGTTGATCGAGGGCATTCCGGTCGGGGTTAAGGACCTGTTCTGCACCATGGGCGTTGCCAGCACGGCCTGTTCGCGTATTCTGGAAGGGTTCACGCCGACCTATGAAAGCACCGTCACCGCCAATCTCTGGCGCGAGGGTGGGGTGATGCTCGGCAAGCTGAACTGCGATGAATTCGCGATGGGGTCCGGCAACGAGACAAGCGCCTTTGGCCCGGCCATCAATCCGTGGCAGGGCGGTGACGGTGTCGATCTGGTGCCGGGGGGGTCTTCCGGCGGTTCTGCCTCGGCTGTTGCCGCGCGTTCGGCTTTGCTGGCGACGGGAACCGACACTGGCGGGTCAATCCGTCAACCGGCGGCCTTCTGCGGCATTGTCGGCATGAAGCCGACCTATGGGCGCTGTTCGCGTTGGGGCATTGTTGCGTTTGCCAGTTCACTGGATCAGGCTGGCCCGTTCAGCCGCACCGTGGCTGACAACGCGCTGATGATGCAGGCGATGGCAAGCCATGATGCCAAGGATTCCACCTCTACCGATGTTCCGCTTCCCGATTTGATGGCGGCGCTCGACAAGGGCGTGAAAGGGATGAAGATCGGCGTGCCCTCGGAATATGTGATGGATGGCATGGACAGCGAGGTGGTAGCGCTGTGGGAGCGGGGGCAGACATGGCTTCGCGACGCCGGCGCCGAGCTTGTCGAGATTTCGCTGCCACACACCAAATACGCGCTTCCGGCCTATTACATCATTGCGCCGGCCGAGGCGTCCTCCAACCTGGCCCGCTATGACGGTGTCCGCTACGGGCTGCGGGTCGAGGCAGATTCACTTGACGAGATGTATGCCGAGACGCGCGCCGCCGGCTTTGGCGAGGAGGTGCAGCGACGTATCCTGATCGGCACCTATGTGCTGTCGGCAGGCTATTATGATGCCTATTACCTGAAGGCGCAGAAGGTCCGCCGCCTGATCAAGCAGGATTTCGATGATGCCTTTGGAACCGTCGATGCGATCCTGACACCGGCAACGCCGACTGCTGCCTTCCCGGTTGGACGCAAGGTCGAAGACCCGGTCACCAACTTTCTGAACGATGTCTTTACTGTGCCTGCCAACCTTGCCGGCCTGCCGGGCATGGCCCTGCCAGCCGGCGTCAACAGTGACGGCCTGCCGCTGGGCCTGCAGATCCTCGGGCGTCCGTTCGATGAGGCAAGCCTGTACAGCATCGGCCGCGTGATCGAGGATGCGGCCGCGTTCAGCGCGGTACCACAGCGCCGCGCGGGAGGGGCGTCATGAGCAATCTTGTCGAAGGTCGCACTGGCGAATGGGAAGTTGTCATCGGGCTTGAGGTGCATGCGCAGGTGGCCTCGAAGGCCAAGCTGTTTTCCGGCGCGCCAACGGCATTTGGTGCCGACCCGAACGCCAATGTATCGCTTGTCGATGCAGCGATGCCGGGCATGCTGCCGGTGATCAACCAGGAATGCGTTCGCCAGGCCATTCGCACCGGGCTTGGCCTGAAGGCCGAGATCAATCTTGTCAGCGTGTTCGACAGGAAGAATTATTTCTACGCCGACCTGCCGCAGGGTTATCAGATCAGCCAGTTCAAGCAGCCGATCGTCGGCGAGGGGATGCTGCGCCTCGACATGCCGGATGGCACGACGCGCGAGATCGGGATCGAACGGCTGCATCTGGAACAGGATGCCGGCAAGTCAATGCATGATCAGCATCCCTCGAAGAGCTATATCGATCTGAACCGGACCGGTGTTGCGTTGATGGAGATCGTCTCGCGGCCCGACATGCGGTCCGCCGCCGAGGCTGCGGCCTATGTGAGGAAGCTGCGGTCGATTCTGCGCTATCTTGGTACCTGCGACGGCAATATGGAGGAAGGCTCGCTCCGCGCCGATGTGAATGTGTCCGTGCGCCGCCCGGGGGAGCCATTTGGCACCCGAACAGAGACCAAGAATCTGAATTCCTTGCGCTTTATCCAACAGGCCATTGAGTATGAGGTGGCCCGGCAGATTGAGATTATCGAGGATGGTGGGGAGATTGACCAGGAAACGCGGCTGTTTGACACCACCACCGGCGCAACGCGGGCAATGCGCTCGAAAGAGGATGCGCATGATTACCGCTATTTCCCCGACCCCGACCTGTTGCCACTGGTAATCCCGCAGGAAGAGGTCGATGAACTCCGCGCCGCGCTGCCCGAACTTCCCGACCAGATCCGTGAACGGCTGATCGGCGAATATGGGCTGTCGGCCTATGACGCCTCGGTCATCATCGAGGAGCGCGAGACTGCCGCTTTTTACGAGGCCGCCAGCGCCGGCCGTGACCGCAAGCTTGTCGCGAACTGGATGACGGTCGAACTGTTTGGCGCGCTGAACAAATCCGGTCAGTCGCTTGCCGACTGCAAGGTAACTCCGGTGGCGCTTGGCGGGCTTGTCGGGTTGATCGAGGATGGCACCATTTCCGGCAAGATCGCCAAGGATGTCTTTGCGACGATGTTCGAGACCGGCAAGGATGCTGCGGCCATTGTCGAGGAGCGGGGGCTGAAGCAGGTATCGGACAGCGGTGCCATTGACGCCATGATCGATGACGTGCTGGCCGCAAACGGGGACAAGGTCGCTGAATATCGGGGCGGCAAGGACAAGCTGTTCGGCTTTTTCGTCGGTCAGGTAATGAAGGCGTCGAAGGGCCAGGCCAACCCCGGGATGGTCAACCAGCTGCTGCGCACAAAGCTTGATGGCTGAGGTGATGTCTGGCTGATGTCAGATCGCGGGCAGGCGGTTGATTTCCGGTTTGACAGCCGGCATTTTCAAAGCTAGGAAACACCCTGCATACGCCGTGTATCTTCTTCGGTCCGGTTGGCACCCTGCGGTGTCTGATCGGGTCCGGCCCCGGCGGAGGGGTGGCCGAGTGGCTGAAGGCGGCGGTTTGCTAAATCGTTAAAGGGGGAAACCCCTTTCCGGGGTTCGAATCCCCGTCCCTCCGCCATACTCTCCCATAACCCGCTGAAATGGCGGCGTTCTTTCCCAAGCTAAACTTTACGCACCAATTGGTGTAATGTCCTCGCTTTTGCCGATGCCGTTACTTTTGGTTAGGCTATCAGTGACGGGTGACGATGTGACTGAGGCGCCACAATGGTTTGGCGTTCAGATTCGGCATTTTTTTAGCGTGGTGTTCAGGCCGGCTTGGCGGCGTGATTGGTGATGAGGGTAACAAGTATGAAGCGCATTAAATTCTATATCGACACCATGCTGGGGTCCGGCTCCAATGGTCTTCTCACCTGGCTTGCGGTGGTGTCCTTTGCCTTCGTCTTTGTCGTCAGCGTTTTGACCTGGCTTGTCGGTATGGGTGACTACGAGAATTTCGGCGATCTGCTGTGGGACTTCACCATGCGCGCTCTGATGCCGGAATCCATCGATGCTGGTGCGGGTTCGGTTGGATATCTCTTGACGCTGCTGCTGCTGACATTGTTTGGCATTTTCGTGCTGTCGATCTTGATCAGCTTCCTGTCGACGATCATCGATGCCCGGGTTCGTGAAGTTGCGCAGGGGCTCCAGCCCTTTCCGTTCGGCGGCCATACGGTAATTCTGGGCTGGTCGTCGCGCGTTCCGGCGATCGTTGAAGAGCTGGTTCTGGCCAATGAAAGCGAGGAAAACTCCCGATTGGTCATCGTCTCCAATCTCGAGCATGAAGAGCTTGAAACATCGGTCAAGCGCTATATCGGCGCGACCAAGAACACCCGTTTGTTCTGGCGAAGCCGCAAGCTTGATTCGTTTAAAACATTCGACAACCTTAACATCAAAGGTGCGAAACGGATTGTTGTGCTGGGAGACGAGGCGGACGAGACGCTTCATCTTGCAAGGCTGAAAGCCACTATTTCGCTGTATAATTACTTTGATCAGGCAGGGCTGCCAGCTCCGGGGATTCTTGTCGAGGCCAGTGATGAGAGCGAAGCCTCCAGCCTGATGAGCGGGTCAAAAGGCAGGGCGATACCGGTCATTGTGTCTGACCTGCCGGCACGGTTGATTGTCGAAACCACATTTCAGCCCAATCTTCCGACCGTCTATGAAGAATTGCTCAGCTTTGAGGGCAATGAAATCTATGTGTCGGGGACAGCGGACAGTCTTGGGCTGACGGGAATGAATTTCCGAACAGCGTCAGCCCAATTTCCAACCTGCATTCCGATCGGCATTATTACCGGTGATGAACAGGTCGTGATAAATCCTGATGAAGACCGGATTCTGGATGCCTCCCATGCGTTGGTTGTCATTGCCGAGGATGATTCGCTCATCAAAGTCGTTCAGAACAGCGACCCTTTGGATTCGGCTGGCCATGATGTTCGGTTTCCCATTTCCAATGCGGAAAATGGCGCTCGGAAACAAAATGTCACGTTGGTTGGCTATTCGCATTCAACGCCGGAAATTGTCGACAAGCTTGTGCAGACCGGTCGGTGCAACCTGACCCTTGTCATTGATGATGCGGAACGAGTTGATGCCGTGACAAGGTCGTTGCTTGACGAAGGTCATGCAGCAGTGCGGGAAGCATCCATGACGGACGCCAAGATGTTGACCTCGGAAAGCGTGACCAAAGCTGACACGGTGATCATCTCCAACTTCAGTTCAGATCAACCCGGCAATTCTGATCTTGAAATCATGCGGTCGATCCTGATGATGAACCAGCAGCTGGAGTCATCTGACGGCCCGCATATCATTGCGGAGCTGAACGCGTCTGATTCACGCGACATGATGGCAGAACTGTTCGACCTGGATTTTGTTGTCAGTGACAAGATCGGAAGCAAGATCTTTGCGCAATATGTTGAAAACCCGCACCTGATCCAGGTGATTGATTCTCTGGTCTGCTCCGGAAGCCATCGGATCATCATTCACCAGCTTGCGGATGATCTTGTATCGGGTGTCAATTTTGGCACTTTGCGGCAGATGGCGCAGGCGAATGGCAGGATCCTGATCGGCGTCCGAATTGTCGATAATCAAAGCACCATGTCAATGATCAACCCCAGCAATGCGACCATCATTCCAGCCACCGCCACGCTGGTCGAGGGCGTATTCATAGAATAGCCCTGACGGCAGAGTGATAAAAAGGGGCGGTTGCTCGCTGAGCTTGGCCGTTTGTTTGGGATGGTGGTGGAATGGCCCCGCCATCTGCCCGCCGATCACCCGGCCGGGTTGGGGTCAAGTTTGTGCATCTGCAAGCTGACATCCTGCGCCACGGACTCGATCCTCTGACGCAGCCAGATATGGGCCGGGTCATTGATGCTTCTTTCATGCCAGACCATGTAGATGGCGACCGGATCGCTCTTGAAGGGAAGTGGCGCGACATCAAGGCTTTTCAATGTTCGCAGGCGCATCAAATCCATTTGTGTTGCAATGAGGCTGGTCCCCTCGATGAAGGGGGGGATGGCATTGAAGTTGGAGACGGTAACCGCCGGTCGGCTGATCCTCGATTTGTCGACCTCATCGCTTGACCAGATGGCCCAGGAGGTCCGACCTTCCATGAATCGTACGCTCAAATGTCGGGCGTCATAATATTCCTCGAGAGTCTTTGGCGCGCTGCCAACCGCGGCATCGAAGAAACACATCATCTTGCTCTTCAGGATCGACTTCTGAAAAATGTCAGGGGCTTCAGGTGGCACGGGCGTCAGTGCCAGATGGCAGCGTGAATCGCGGATCCAGGGAACGCTTGGCTGGCCGGACGGAATGAATTGCAGCTCAAGCGAAATGCCCCCGGCCGCCGCCTCGCGCAGCAATTGCGGGAAGATCAGGTCCCGCTGCATGTCATTCGCCGCGATGACAAACCGCATGTCCTCCTGCCGTGGGTCGAAGGCGCGTTGCTCGGTCATACGCTGCAGGCTGTCCAGCGCGGCGATGGCGATGGGTTTCAACGCAAGTGCGGTCTCGGTCGGTGTCAGGCGGTGACCGGTCCGGACAAAAAGCGGGTCGCCGAGTATATGTCGAAGCCGGCGCAATATATGGCTGACGGCAGGCTGTGTGAGGTCCAGCTTTTCCGCCGCCCGGGACACTGAAGAAAATTCCAGTACGGTCAGGAACGTGCGAAGTGTATGGCCGTCGAGATCCATGAAATTTCGGTTCTTCACCTGATGCCCCTTCCAATTTGCGGCCCCGCTGCTGCCCGCGGTTCCAGCATGTTCATGAACTAGACATATTAATAAAATTTATAAAAAATATAAAAGAGCATGAATTGCTATTATTGTCACCGTCGGCATAGGCTTGCGGCATCGGGTGAAAGTTTGGCTGCCAATCGCAGCTTTCTATCAGGCGAAAGTTTTACCGAAAGCAGATTTGACATCACACAAACGTCAAGTGGCAGGGATGCCGGGAGGCCAGAATGGCAGAGGAATTCGTTATCGCACCGCATATGCGGCTCCATGAATGGGTGGCCGTCGAGAAGGGGTACTTCGACGATGAGGGGCTGGTCTACACTCTGGAAGATCAGTTGAAGTCGGCCACCAATCATGTGCATGACCTTGGTGACAAGGTCGGTGCCTATCAAACTTTTGAGAAAGGGCGGTCCAGCGATGTAAGCTGCGCCTGCCACTGGACGGTAAATGTTGCGGCTGCGTCCGGCCATGGTCGCCTTTATGGAAAGCTCTATTCAGTGTCGCCATGCGGCATCTTCGTACCAGGCGATTCCGATATCAGGACGCCCGAAGACCTGGCCGATGTGCCGATCTCGGTCGGTTATCAGTCGGGAAGCCATTACTCGACCATCCAGGCGCTTGAGCCATTTCTGAAGCCCGAGGAAATCAACCTGTCATTTTCCGACGGTCTGCTGTTTCGCCGTATGGAACACATGATTGATGGCAACATTCCGGCTGTTAGCCTGTTCAGTGGCCCCTATTATTTCATGCAGCAACTCGGATTCCGAAAAATCCTCGACACCACCTTCATGATGGCGGCGATGATCTCCGAGGATGCCAGCACCGGGGATGTGGAAAAATACTTTGCCGCCCTGCGACGGGCACAATCCGATATCGATCTGCGGCCCGAACTCTATACCCATTATTATCGCGAGGAGTTTCCGGAACGCTTCAAGGACCAGATTGACACGCGGCTATTCGGGCCGGGCGAACGGCTCGTCTTTGAGGAATATTCCAAGGATATTTTCGACCAGTCCCGCGCATGGATCGACGAGAAGGGGATCTTTGACAATGGTCTTGGGGAGAGGGCGTTTGAAGAGGCAGTGATTGTCTAGGCAAGTATCGCGCTGCGAAGTTGGCGTTGCGAAGTTGGCGTTGCAAAGTTGGCGGTGTAAAGGGGGCGTCACGCCGGGTCCGTGAG
>CBFHNZ010000068.1:0-8412 GCA_965657415.1 Puniceispirillaceae bacterium (SeqCode)
TGCACAATGGCATCACCGCTGGAACGCACGCGCGGTGATGCCATTGTGCCTCATCCCGGTCAGCAGCCGCAGCACATCGGGATGTTGCACAATGGCATCACCGCGCGTGCGTTCCAGCGGTGTTCCCTGCACCCGGTCACGGGCATAGGCAACAGCCTGCTGATAGGCCCGTTCGGAAATCGCCAGCCCCTGCAGACCGACATCGAAGCGGGCGCTGTTCATCATCAGGAACATACAGTCGAGGCCGCGATTCTCCTCGCCCAGAAGATAGCCGACAGCGCCGCCATCCTGGCCATATTGCAGCACCGCCGTCGGCGAGGATCTGATCCCCATCTTTTTCTCGATCGACAGGCAATGCACATCATTGCGCGCGCCAAGGCTGCCATCCTGATTGACCAGATATTTCGGCACGATGAACAGCGAGATCCCCTTCACGCCCGGAGGGGCATCGGGAAGGCGCGCCAGAACGAGATGGATGATGTTCTCGCTCATATCGTGTTCGCCATAGGTGATATAGATCTTCTGGCCGCGGATCAGATAGTGATCCCCCTCCGGCGTTGCCGTCGTGCGCAGCGCCGCCAGATCTGTTCCGGCCTGCGGTTCGGTCAGGTTCATCGTGCCCGACCATTCACCGGCATTCAGCCGCGGCAGGTAGGTTTCCTTCTGCGTATCGGTGCCGACAATCTCCAGCGCGTGGATCGCGCCCTGCGTCAAGAGCTGGCACAGCGCAAAGCCCATATTGGCACCGTTCCACATTTCATTGACGGCCGCGCTGACGCATTGCGGCAGCCCCATCCCGCCATGCTCAGGCGCCGCGTTCAGGCCGATCCAGCCTCCCTCGGACATCGCCTTCCAGGCATCGGCAAAGCCATCCGGCGTCGTCACCCGGCCATCTTCATGGCGCACTGATCCGGCGACATCTCCGGGATGGTTCAGCGGTGCGATCACCTCGCCGGCAAGCTTGCCGGCCTCATCGAGGACAGCGTCGACAAGATCGTCCGACACCATCTCCATGCCATCCAGTGCCGCCACCCCGTCAAGCCCGACAAGGTGGCGCAGCACGAATTTCATATCATCCACCGGCGCCTGATACATGTCCTGATCCCGTTCCGCTGATCCTGTTTCACTGATCCCGTTTCTCTAATCCCGTTTCGCCGGAGCGGAATCGATCATCTTCTGTGATAATACCGGCCTTTTTCCGGGCCTCCAGCAATTCCGCCTCATCCCAGAATCCCAGGATGATGCCGGAACGGAGCTGACTATTATTCTTCGTGTAGGCCGCGACATCACTGTCACTTCTTGTCACACGATATTTGGCCGTCAGCGCCCATTCATTGAGATGCGCCGTCAGACGGTCGATCACCGGTGCGTATTCCGGATCCTCGCCGCGATCGAAATATTCCTCCGGGTCGGTCTCCAGATCGTGCAGAAGCGGGCGATACCCCTGAAAATAGACCATTTTGTACCGCCCGTCGAAAACCATGATCATCCGGCATTCATCGGGTTTGCGATCCAGCAGCACACGCATCCGCTGGTGGCCGTAATCATATTCCGAGAACACAACCTGCCGCCAGTCGGGTGCGGCCTCGCCGGACAGCAGCGGCGCCAGCGATCGGCCCTCGACGATATGGCCTGCCACCTCGCCGCCACAGGCTTCGACAAAGGTCGGCAGCAGATCAACCCCCTCGACAAGCCGTGTCTCGACCGTGCCCCGTGTGGCGTCGGCTGACCGCCGCGGGTCGTAGATGATCAGCGGCACCCGCACGGACTGTTCATGGAACATATCCTTCTCGCCCATCCAGTGATCACCAAGATAGTCACCATGGTCCGAACAAAAAACAATCATGGTGTTGTCGAGAAGACCGCGCGCCTCGAGAAATGCCATCAGCTTGCCGATCTGGTCATCAATCTGCTTGATCAGCCCCATATAGGCGGGAAGCACATGTTCGCGGACCCCCTCGCGCGAAAACACCTCGGCAACCCGCATTTTCATGAAGGCGTCATAGACCGGATGCGGGTTCTGCCGTTCAATTTCGTGGCGCACCGCCGGGATCAGATCACCGGCGCCATACATGTCATGATAGGGTGCCGGTGCTACATAGGGCCAGTGCGGCTTGATATAGGACAGATGGCAGCACCATCGCTGGCCGTTATCCTCGGCCTCGTCGATGAACTGCATGGCGCGCCGCGTCATATAGGGTGTCTCGGTATCCTCCTCGGCGGCGCGGACAGGCTTGTCAGCATGCGCCAGCAGCCAGCCCGACAGGATATTACCCTCGTCATCCTCGGCGGCGTTTGCCCAGTCATGCCAGGGGTTTTCACCGTCATAGCCCTTATCCTGCATATAGCGGTTATAGGTAAGGCCGCCCGCCGGCAACCGTTCGGTCGGGTTCAGCCCGTCATCACGCTCATAGGGCTCGAAACCGCATTGCGAGACATGAACCCCAACTGCCGAATCCGCCTCGATTCCAAGCCGCTTCATTGCCGGCTTGTGGGCGGCCATATGCGTCTTGCCAACCAGCGCGGTGCGGATATCGAGGTCTTTCAGATAATCACCAAGCGTCAGCTCGTCGATGCGCAGCGGCACCGCGTTCCAAGTCACCCCATGTGAGCGGACATAGCGGCTGGTGTAATAGCTCATCCGCGAGGACCCGCAGGTCGTCGACTGGACATAGGCGCGGTCAAAACGAACACCGCGCGCCGCCAGCGCGTCAATATGCGGGGTGTGAAGATGCGGATGGCCAGCGCAGGACAGATAGTCGTAGCGGAGCTGGTCAGCCATGATCCAGAGAACATTCCGAACCGTTTCAGTCACAGCAACCTCCCACGCCGGCCTGATCGTCCAGCCGTTCAACTTCCCATACTGACAGCCCGGTGTACCGATCTTCAGTCGAGCAGAATCTGGTAGCTGGCGCGCAGCCTTGCGTCAAGCTCCGGCGCAATATGCTGCGGCACAAACTCATTGAGTATTTGCTGCTTGCGCTTTACCGCCTCGGCGACAAGATTGGGCTTGCCAAGCTCTTCCCATTCCTTCGGGCTCGACCGGTCCCCCAGCGCCGGATAGACATATTCTGTCTGCATCAGTCCAATCGTCTGATCATGGCCAAGATAATGCCCCGGTCCGCCAATACAGACATCCTTCATCACATCGATGCCGATGGTCTGATCATTGACCTCGATACCGCGGACGCAGCGCATGACCTGGCCAAGCATGTCATTGTCGATAATCAGCGATTCCAGACAGAAACCCAGAAGCGAAGCATGCATGCCGGCGGCCTCATAGACCATGTTGAGCCCCGACAGGCCAGCCATGACAAGAGTGCTTCCCTTTTCATAGCCGGACTGCGCATCCGGCATCTTGGAATCGGCCATGCCGGACGCCGCCCCGCCAGGCAGGCGATAATGTTGCAGCATCTGCGAACAGGCAGCCGTCAACAGCCCCTGCTCTCCCGACCCACCCGACATCGCACCGGTCCGCAGGTCCGAGACAAACGGCCATGTGCCGACAATGCAGGGATGGCCGGGTGACATCGAATTGACATAGATCAGGCCGGCGATTACCTCGGAGAGCGCCTGCGCGACCGCGCCTGCAATGGCTGCCGGCGCGGTGGCACCGGCCTGCCCGGCCGACAGCAACAGCACTGGCATCCCGGCATGAACCGCTTCTTCCATGACCTGACAGGACTCGGTGGCAAAACGAAGCGGCGGCACGACAAAACAGTTGCTGTTCGAAACAAACGGTCTGGCCCGCCATTTGTCCTCGCCGCCGGCGATATCATGCAGCATCGAGATCACCGGCCCGACGAAGGGTGCCTCGGTGAAGCTGCTGCCGACATGTTTGGTCGTCCCCTTCACCGACGCATAGACGGTGTTGAGGTCCAGCGCCGCAGGGTCGGCAATGTCGCGTGCCACCATCGGCCGCTGGAAGAAGTGGATGTTGTCCATATTCTCGACGATCCGCGCCGCATCATAGATGTCGGCAAGATAGGATTCGCGATATTCGTTGGCCTCGACATCGACCACATGAACAGCCGCGCCAGCAGTGCCGAAATGCACCCGCGAGCCGGACAGCAGCATGTCATGTTTCGGGTCCTGCCCGTATAGCGTGATATCACGTGCCGCCTTGGCCAGCATGTCATCAACCAGCGCCCGCGGGAACCTGATCCGCCCGTCATCGCCGGCAATGGCACCTGCCGCCGTCATATAGGCAATGCCGCTTTCAGGAGCCTGGCTGAGGCCGATTTCCTCGAGGATCTGGTAGACAGCGCTGTCGATGGCGCGGACCGCCGCATCGTCCAACGGGCGGTATTGACCGCCTGTCATGCCGGGCCTGATCGGTCGTAATTCCGCCGACAGTGGCGCAGCGCGTTCGATCCGGCGGGCGGCACGTCCACCGGCACGCCGTGACGAGGCCGGAACGGGGGTGAAGAGGCGTCTGTTCATATGGCTCTCTCCTATCTGGTTCGGTGGCGCGGCCCTAGAGCCTGACCTGCGCCGCCTTGGGGTCATACATGGGACGGAAGCTGACCTCCGCCGGGACAATGGTACCGGCAACATCAATGCTGTAATCAGAGCGGAGCTGTTCCTCGGCCGACTCGCCGGCCTTGGCGCATCTGACATAGCCAAGGCCAATCGCACCCCCTAGATGATGGCCGTAATTGCCGCTGGTCAGATGGCCAACGATCTCGCCATCCCGCAGGATCGGCTCATTATGGTAGAGAAGCGGTTCCGACTCGCGCAGGCGGAACTGCATCAATCGCTGCGATAGCCCGTCATTGCGCTTTGCCTTCACCGCATCGGCGCCGATCATCCCGCCGAAACGTGTGTCGGGCTTGCCCTCCTTGACGGCAAAACCGAGTCCCGCCTCGAGGACGTGGTCCTCATTCGAGATGTCATGCCCGAAATGCCGGAACGCCTTCTCGATCCGGCAGCTGTCAAGCGCATGCAACCCGCACAGCCGCAACGGATGATCTTCCGAACGCCGCATCAGCGTATCAAACACATGGTTTGCCATGTCGGACGAGACATAAAGCTCCCAGCCAAGCTCGCCGACATAGGTGACACGATGCGCGCGGGCGATGCCGTGCCCGATTTCAATCTGCTGAACGGTGCCGAAAGGGAAATCCGTATTCGCCAGACTCTGCGGGATCAACGGCTGCAGGAAGTCGCGCGATTCCGGCCCCATCACCGCCATGACCGATTCCGATACCGTAACATCGATGGCGAAGCAGTGCGCGCCATCGGGGATATGCCCGTTAATCCAATGCAGGTCGCGGCGCACCGTTGCTGCCGGAGTGACGACAAGGAATTCGTCGGCTGACAGGCGGGTGACGGTGACATCGGCCTCGATATGGCCGTCTTCATTCAGGAACTGCGTATAGACAATCTTGCCGTCCGGCACCGCCACGTCATTGCCGCACAGCCGTTGCAGCACCGCCTCGGCATCGCGGCCAACTATCCTGATCTTGCCAAAGCTCGACAAATCGAACATGCCGACATGCGATCGTACCGCACGATGTTCATCGGCGCTGTAGTCGAACCAGTTCTGACGCTTCCAGCTATATTCATAGGCAGCCTGCTTGCCGGCTTCGCGTTCAGCCTGCGGCAGGAACCAGTTGGCACGCTCCCATCCGCTGACTTCACCGAAACAGGCGCCGCTGGCCTTCAGCCGATCATGAATTGGCGACTGTCTGACATCGCGCGCCGTTTCCACCTGCCGGTAGGGAAAATGATCGGCATAGAGAAGGCCAAGCGTTTCAGAGACCCGCGTGCGAAGATAGCTTCGGTTGGCCTGAAATGGCTGCATCCGCCGGATATCGACATCCCACAGATCCATTGGTGCGTTGCCACCATCCATCCATTCGGCCAGCACCATACCGGCACCGCCGGCGGACTGGATCCCCACCGAATTAAAGCCGGCGGCGACGAAGAAATTCTGCAGCTCCGGCGCCTCGCCGAGGATATAGCGGTCATCAGGGGTAAAGCTTTCCGGCCCGTTGAAGAATGTCTGGATACCGGCCGTCGCCAGCACCGGCAGACGGTCCACCGCACGTTCAAGGATCGGCTCGAAATGATCGAAATCCTCGGGCAGCGAGTCGAATTCGAAATCCTCGGGAATGCCGTCCATGCCCCATGGCTTGGAATTCGGCTCGAAGGCTCCAAGCAGGATCTTGCCAGCATCCTCCTTGTAATAGGCGCATTCATCGGGCACCCGCAACACCGGCAGGTTCGCGGTCAGCCCGTCAATTCCCTCGGTCACGATGTAGAAATGCTCGCAGGCATGAAGCGGCACGGCAACGCCGGCCTTCTCGCCAATCTCACGCCCCCACATACCACCGGCATTGACCACATAGTCGGCCTCGATCGGCCCCTGGTCAGTCATCACGCCGGTCACCCGGCCATCCGCCTTATGGATGTCGGTCACCTTAACGCCCTGGATGATCTTCACGCCATAGCCACGCGCGCCCTTGGCAAGCGCCTGGGTGATGTTCACAGGGTCGGCCTGACCGTCCTTTGGCAGCCAGACCCCGCCAACTGCATCATCGACCTTTAGTCCCGGATAACGGCTGGCGATATCGGATGGGGTGATCTCGTCAATCTCGACGCCAAAGGCCCGCGCCATCGCCGCCGAACGGCGAAGCTCTTCCATCCGTTCATCGGTCAGTGCCACGGTCATCGACCCGTTGCGCTTGAAGCCTGTCGAAACACCGGTCTCGGCCTCAAGCCCGAAATACAGCTCCTGCGAATATTTCGCCAATCGTGTCATGTTCTGCGTCGCACGAAGCTGCGCGATCAGCCCTGCCGCGTGCCAGGTGGTGCCGCAGGTCAGCTGCTTGCGCTCGAGAAGGACAACATCGGTCCAGCCAAGCTTGCCGAGATGGTAGGCAATCGAACAGCCGATCACCCCGCCCCCGATGATAACAGCACGTGCCTTTGCCGGAACATCCATGCGACTACACCTTCATCCGTGAATTGTCGGGATCATAGAGAACGTCGCCCGCGACAAGCGCGGCGCGGCGCTCGCGCCCCAGAACATCGACGCTGATCGCGCCGCCTGCGGCCAGCATGCCGGAATCAACAACCGCCATGGCAATCGACTTGCCGACACGATGCCCGTACCCGGCCGAAACAACGAGGCCGGCGGCATTGCCATCAATCAGCACGGTGCTGAGATAGACCGCCTCGCCAAAAGGTTCACCATCGACCGGGTCTTCCACCGTCAGGGTGACGAAGCCCTGCGTCGCGCCAGCCTGGTGTTCGGCCTGCAGCGCCGCCTTGCCGACAAAGCTGCCCTTGCCGAGATTGACCCAGCGGCCGAGCCCGCTTTCGAACATCGTATAGTCCGAGGTCAAATCGGCCTTCCAGGACCGGTAACCCTTTTCAAGGCGCATCGAATCCAGCGCCAGCATGCCGAAATTGCCGATCTGATGCGCCGCGCCGGCGGCCCATACGGCGTCATAGAGCGGCTTGATGGCATCCATGTCGCAATGCAACTCCCACCCCGCCTCGCCGGCGAAGGACACCCGGATCGCGGTCACGCCGATGCCGGCAATTTCCATCCGCCGATAGGTTAGCCACGGGAATTCATCATGGCCCATCGCGGCGCCTGTCAGTCCGGCCATCAGCGCCGGTGCCTTCGGCCCGGTCACAAGAAGCGTCGCCATCTGCGCGGTGACGTCGGTGATGCTGATCGAGTCCCCGGCAGGAAGCCTGAAATTCAGCAGGTCGCGGTCATGCCAATAGGCACCGGCACCCGTCATCATCAGGAATTCATCCTCGCCAAGCCGCGTTGCCGTCATCTCGGTCAGGATCTTGCCCTTCTCCGAGGCAAAATAGACCAATCCGATCCGGCCGACCTTGGGCAGCCCGCCGGTAACAAGGCTGGCAAGCCAGTCCGCCGCGCCCGGCCCCTTGACCAGAAAGCGCGAAAAGCCGGTCAACTCCAGCACGCCGACATGTTCGGCAACATGCCGGCATTCGGCACCGACAGCCTCAAACCAGTGCTGGCGGTCATAACTGTCCGCCGGACGGTCTTCCTCGCCGTCACGCGGGAACCAGTCGGCGCGCTCCCAACCGCCATAGGATCCAAAGGCGGCACCGGCCGCGGCCAACGTGTCATAGAGCGGCGAGGTCTTTGCCTTGCGGCCCGCCGGCCACTGGATCTGCGGGAAATGCATGGCATATTCATGGCTGTAGGTCTCGATGGCCTTGGCCTTGGCATAGTCATGCGTGACATGGTCGGTGAAGCGGCGCGGATCGACGGCCCAGCTGTCGGTCTCGGACTCGCCCTCGATGATGATCTCGGACAAAAGCTTGCCGGCACCACCTGCCTGCACGATGCCAAAGGTGAAGACGCAGGCCTCAAAGGCATTCGGCACACCCGGCATCTGGCCGATCAGCGGCAGACCGTCA
>CBFHNZ010000069.1:0-7893 GCA_965657415.1 Puniceispirillaceae bacterium (SeqCode)
TGCCAATGACGGGCTGACCTTTGCCGAGGTGGCCGAGGAGGTGTTCCGCCGTCATGGCCGCCGGTGGAAGCCGCGCACCATGCGGGTGAACCGCGATTATCTGAAATCCTGCCTGTTGCCGGTTTTCGGTGCCATGCCGATCGCGGACATCCGACGGGTGTTGCGGCCAGCCTGTTGAACTAGGTAAAGGATTGTCTTTGAGCGTTCATCTCTACGTATCGTGATCTTAGCAGCCACGCCTCACATCTTGTCTCAGTTCGGCCAGGGCAGGGAGTATGTCTTCACGTTGGTGAAGAATTTCATCGCCTCCAATACGCCTTCCTTCACGCCATTGCCGGAATCCTTGATGCCGCCAAAGGGGGACATCTCGATCCGATAGCCGGGCTGTTCCCAGATATTCACCGTGCCGACATCCAGCCCCTCGATATAGTTTGTCGCCCGAATCAGATCATTCGTGCAGACGCCGGATGACAGGCCGAATTCGGTGCTGTTGGAAATCGCCATCACCGCCGCGTCATCGTCGGGAACGCGGACGATGGGCACGATCGGGCCGAAGGTTTCCTCCATCACCAGCTCGCTGTCATGTGGCACATGGTCGATGACAATCGGCGGCAGCAGCGCACCGTCGCGGCCCGGATGATAGAGAATCTTCGCCCCCTGCTTTTCGGCGGCAAAAACCCGGTTCTCGAACAATTCGGCGGCGTCGGCATGGATCACACAGCCAAGCTGGGTATCGGCGTCCATCGGGTCGCCAAAACGGATCGCCTTGGCCTTTTCGAGGATCAACGGCACCAGTTCATCGGCAACGCTTTCCTGCACCAGAATGCGTTTCACCGCGGTACAGCGCTGGCCGGAATTGCCTGTCGCGCCGGCGACGGCGATGGTCGCTGCCTTTTCGATATCGGCGCCCTTCAGGTCATTCAGGATGATCAGCGGATCATTGCCGCCAAGCTCCAGGGCGGTGCGCCGATAGCCGGCTTTCGCGGCAATCATCTTGCCGACCGGCACACCGCCGGTGAAGGTGATGATGTCGATGTCGGGGTTGGTGATCATCTCATCGCCAATATCGGCCGGCATGCCGGTTACCACCTGGAACATCTCCGGGGGCAGCCCGGCCTCGTACAGAATGTCGGCAAGGGTGATCGCGGTCAGCGGTGTCTGCTCGGTCGGTTTGCAGACCATGCAATTGTTGGTCGCGATCGACGGGGCGATCTTGTGCGCCACCATATTCAACGGGTGGTTGAACGGGGTGATGGCCGAAATGGTGCGCACCGGCTCGCGCTTGGTGAAAATCTTGCGGCTCTTGCCATGCGGGGTCAGATCACAGGAAAAGATCTGACCGTCATCCTGGATTGCCAGCTGGCCGGCCAGCGTGAAAACATCATAGGACCGGCCGGTCTCATACAGCGAATGCTGTTTGCAGATGCCAAGTTCCAGCGTCAGCCAATGGGCGATTTCCTCACGCCGCTCGCGGATCAGTTCGGCCGCCCGGAACAGGATCTGCTGGCGCTCATAGCGGGTCAGTTTTGGCTGATAGGCGGCGGCGATGGAAAACGCCTTACGGGCATGTTCGGCGGTGCCGGCCGGCACGGTGCCGATCACTTCGTCCGTGTAGGGATAGCGAACCTCGACAACCTTGTCTGTATGGACGGTCTCGCCGCCGATGCGCATGCCTTCGCGGCGGATGGCGTGTTCTGACATGATGATTTTCCTGTTCTGGGGTGCGTCCCTCGGGGGACCGATCGATTGTTTACATTGTTGCAGTTATTACAGGTGTCACTGTGACGCGGCGATGGCGGCAAAGTGGAAGGCATCGAAATTGCGCAAACTCGGCGCCGCTGGAAGGTCGATCTTCCGGTTGACGATAAAGGGCACTTCCTGTTCGGTCAGCCCGCCATGGCTGCGAAGCGGTTCCTTCAGCGCCGCCAGATCATGCCGGTCTGCGGAGGTGCCGATGGTCATGTTTTCGTCGGAGATGATGACGATGTCGCCGATCCTGTCGGCGGGCAGCTCAAAGCGCCGCACTGCCTCGTCGCGGTCGATCACCAGCATGATGCCGCTGATGGCGGCAAGCCTGTCGCCGATCTCCCCGGCGTCCGCGCCATCGGGAAGATAGGCTGTGGCAAAGGATCCCAGCGCGCCGTGATGGACCACATAGGGGTCAGTGATTGGCAGGATCACCCGCGCCGCCGCGGTGCCAAGCCAGTCGTCAAGAAGATCCTGGACATAGACAACGGCCGGGTCGCCGGCCTTGTCATGTTTCGGCTTCATGCCGTGATCAGCTGTCAGGATGATGGCCGCGCCAAGCGCGTCCAGCTGGCCAAGATAGCCATCTACCATGGCATGGAAATCCAGCGCCCCCTGTTCGTCTGGCGCGAATTTGTGCTGGATGTAATCGGTGGTCGACAGATACATCACATCAGGCTGCCATTCGGTCAGCAGTTTGACGCCGGCGGCAAAGACGAATTCCGACAACTCGCCGGAATAGACTTCCGGTACCGGGCGACCAAGCCAGGCGCTGGCATCATCGATGCCGTTCGCCGACTTGGTTGCCTGATCGGCGCGTTCGGAGGAAAAGCAGATCGCCCGGTCATCATCAAAGGACAGGCCGGCCCCGAGAAGGGCGCGAAGCTTGTCCTTTGCGGTAACCAGCGCCACGCGCGCGCCAGCCTCATAATAGGTCGAAAAGATCGTCGGCGCGCGGAGAAACCGCACATCATTCATCATCACCTCTTCGCCGGTTTCCGGCTCGAAAAGGTAATTGCCACAAATACCATGAACCGCCGGCGGCCGGCCGGTGGCGATCGACATGTTGTTCGGGTTGGTGAAGGACGGAATCACGGAATGGGCAATCCGGCTGGTGCCATTCTGGCGGATACGCTCAAGGTTCGGCATCAATCCGCGGCCGATGGCCTCATCCAGATAGGCCGGCTCACAGCCATCAAGACAGATCACGATCGCGCAGGTGGCGGGGGCCTCATAGCGCCGGCCATTGGTTTCAACTGCAGAGGTAAGTGGCATTCCTGTTATCCCTTGGTCCTGTCCGATATCCGGCTCGTTACTTTATTGCGTCGTTGTTGCTTCGTTATCACTTCGTGTTTTCCGCCGCGTTGATCAGGCGGACAGTTTCTGGCGTTCGGCCAAGGCGTCTTCCGGCGGCGCTGCGCTGTTGACCCCCATTTCGGCAAGTGCGTTGCCGGCCGCGGCAACGACACCTTCCATGACGGCGGCGTCCATGCGGCCGATGCATCCGATGCGGAAACTGTCGACAAGCGTCAGCTTGCCCGGATAGATAATATAGCCCTGCCGCTTCATCAATTCATAGAATCGCCCAAAGTCAAAAGCTGGGTCTGCCGGGCTGAAAAAGGTTACGATGATAGGCGACAGCCAGCGTTCATCCAGCAATGTTTCAAACCCGATCTGGCGCATGCCGGTGACGAGAATATCGCGGTTCTGCGCATAGCGCGCACCGCGCGCCGCCACGCCGCCTTCGGCCTCATGCATCTTCAACGCTTCGATAAAGGCGGCGACGACATGCGTTGGTGGGGTGTAGCGCCATTGGCCGGTTTTCTCCATCGCAATCCATTGCGCATGCAGATCAAGGCTCAGCGAATGCGCGTTGCCTTTGCTGGCTTGAAGGGCATCGCGCCGTGCCAGGATAAAGCTGAACCCCGGCACACCCTCAATACATTTATTCGCCGATGACACCATCGCTTCAAAGGGGATTTCGTCAGGCCGCAAGTCGATCGCGCCGAAAGCCGACATGCTGTCGATCAGCAGCTTTCTGCCAGCCGCGGCCGTTGCATCGGCGATCTCCGCAAGCGGGTTCAGGATGCCAGAGCTGGTCTCGCAATGAATGGCCATCACATGGGTGATCGCTGGATCGCCGTTGATCGCGGCCGTCACCTCGGGGCCGCGCGGCGGCAGGTAGTCACCCTTGTCAATCACGGAGACCTGCCGCCCGAGATAGCGGACCGTCTCGGCGGCACGCGCGCCATAGGCACCGTTTGACAGGACCAGTACCTTGCCATCACGTGGTAGGAAGGTGCCGAGCATGGCCTCGACACCAAAGGTGCCGGAACCCTGCATGGGAACACATTCGAAATCACTTGCCTGATTGCCGAGAAGGGCCAGCAGCCGCTGGCGGAGATCTGCCGTCAAGGCCCGGAAATCATCATCCCAGCTGCCCCAGTCGCGCAACATCGCACGCTTTATCTCGATGGCGGTGGTCAGTGGCCCGGGCGTCAGCAGGTAGGGCTCACCCAGTTCAGGTGCTGGAAAGGGCGGATTGCCGTCTTTCATCGCAGTCTCTCCATGATCAGCAAGTCTGATATTGGCTCAGGCACTGATATATGTATAATCTTTATTACAGATATATATATAAATAAAATCTATGGATTGACCCGATGCGGTATGCACAGATCAGAGCTTTTCATCATGTTGCGCTTTGCGGTGGATTTTCCCGTGCTGCCGAATCTCTTGGCCTGTCGCAACCGGCGCTGTCTGAGCAGGTCCGCCAGCTTGAGGCCGCCTATGATCTGCTGCTGTTCCGGCGGCAGAACAGGCGCGCCGAACTGACCGACAGCGGGCAGGAGCTGTTCCGGCTGACCAGCCGCTTTTTCGAGGGCGAGGCGGCGATTGCCACCTGGCTTGACGGTGCCAGCGCGAGTGTCCGTGGCCGCCTGGGGATCATGGTTGATTCCAGTGCGCACGCCACGGGTCCGCTGCGAAGCTTTCGGGCCCGGCATCCGCATGTGCAACTTGATATCAGCCACGGAAACTCGCGTGAAGTTCTGGCCGCACTTCGCGCCTATGAGGTGGAAATCGGCATTTTCGGCAGTCATCCCACGGCCACTGATCTGACCATGGTGGAACTTGGCCTGTCGCCGATTATCGCCATTGCCGGGCCGGATGCCTTTGCCGACCCGCCGGACAGCCTGCCTGTTTCCCGGCTTGTCGACTTTCCGTTGATTTTCCGCGAGCAGGGTTCGGAGACGCAGGCGCTTATCCTGCAGGCCGCCCGCGAGGCCGGGGTGAACCTGACAGCAGCGATTGTCGCCGAGGGGCGTGAGGCGGTGCGCGATCTCGTCGCTGAGGGGTTCGGCATCGGCTTTGTCGCCGAATCCGAGATTGGCAATGACACCAGGTTGCGGCGCATCCGACTGGAAGGCGTCAGCCCGTCAATGCGCGAGACGCTGGCCCATCTGTCTGTGCGAGGTGATGTGCCAGTGATTCGCAGCTTCATGCAGACGCTTGCCAAATCTGACAATCACCTCCTACAGTCCACCTGGAAATCATAGCACGTGATGTGATCCTTTTGGTTTGGCTTGGTGTGGAGCTGTTGTTGTGGCGCGTCCGAATATCCTGTTTGTTGTGTTCGACCAGATGCGGGCGGATTGCCTGTTAGGCGCGCTTGGCGAGACCGTGGCATTGCCAAATCTGCGCGCTTTCATGGCCGATAGCGTGTCCTTTACCAACCATGTGTCGGTGACAAGCCCGTGCGGGCCGGCGCGGGCCTCGCTCCTGACCGGTCAGTATGCGATGAACCATCGGTCGGTGCGAAACGGAACGCCGTTGCCGATGGACAAGCCCAATCTGGCGACCGAGTTGCGGCATGGCGGCATCACGCCATTGCTGTATGGCTATACCGATACTGCCGCTGACCCGCGTCATTTTGCTGCCGATGATCCTGTCCTGACATCCTACGAGCAGGTGATGAACGGGTTTCTTGAGGCGCTTGAGCTGCGGTTTGATGACAGTCGCACCTGGCGAGGCCATCTTCAGGCATTGGGGTATGAGGTGCCGGCTGGCAACAATCTCTATATTCCAGTTGGCGACAGGCCGGATGCGCCGGCGCTGTACCGGGCCGAGCATAGCGACACCGCCTTTCTGACCGACGGGCTGCTGGAGGATCTGCCGACGCGTGGTGATGGCTGGTGCGCGCATGTCACTTTCATCAGGCCGCATCCGCCCTTTGTCGCGCCGGCGCCCTTTAACAGCCTGGCCGATCCGGAAGCGATGCCGGTGCCAGCCGACGGTGACGGCACGGCTTTTGCGGCGTCACATCCCTTCAATGCCCATGCCATGGCGTATCGCCGGGCGCGCGACATGGTTTGCGGCTTTCCCGACCTGGCCCCGTCACCGCAGACAACGGCGATGCTGCGGGCCGTCTATATGGGGCTGGTGGCTGAGCTTGACCATCATTTTGGGCGAATTATCGACCACCTGAAGGCGACTGGCCAATATGAGGACACGCTGATAGTCGTGACATCGGATCATGGCGAGCTGCTTGGCGATTATGGGTGCTGGGGCAAGATGAGCTATCTCGACGCGGCGTTTCGCGTGCCGCTGATGATCCGCGTGCCCGGTGGCCGCCCGGCACGTGTTGGTCACCCAACCGAATCGGTCGATGTGATGCCGACGATCCTAGACTGGCTTGGTCAGGATTGTCCTGACACGGTGGATGGCACCTCCCTGCTGCCGCTGGCAAGGGGCGAATCGCCGGTAGGCTGGCGTGATTATACCGTTTCCGAGCTTGATTTCGGCGATCCGGTAGAGCCCACGGCCATGCAGCAACAGCTTGGTCTGTCCTCGCAGGATTGCGGGGTTGCGATCCTGCGCACCGCTTCGCATTCGCTGGTGCATTTCAATGGTGGCTTGCCGCCGATCCTGTTTGATCATGAAGGGGCTGGCGAGGGGCACAATATCGCCGGTGACAGCGCAACCGATACGATCAGGCTATCCATGCTTGAAAGGTTGTTAAGCCATCGCATGCGGCATGCAGAGGGCCGGTTTTCCCGGACAATGATCACCGGTGACGGCGCGGTGAGGGGATGGCACTGATTGATGGGTTTGTTGTTTTTGAGGATGATCCCTCTTGTCACATCTCTGTAACCATTGCAGTGTATCGCCATGTTGGCGACGTTGTGAGGCGGGAGTGCAATGGCCTTTGATGACAGGCAGCTCCCAACCAATCAACGTCAGCTTACACCGTAAAGGCCGCATCCGGAGGGAGTTTGCGATATCGACGGGCTTGTAACGCAGTTCTTGCGTCGACGTTCCGTTGACATCCCAGATATCAGGCATGACTCAAATATCAGACTTGGTCTATTGTCCCGTTGGTGCTGTTGTGAAGAGCCCACTTTCGAGGCTCAGAGTAATCAGGAGAAGGTGATGAAAAAATATTTCCTTTCAACCTTGGCGTTGCTGGCCTTGCCGGTCAGCGCCTATGCCAACTGCCCGGCTGTGACCGTGGCGGATATGAAGGGCGTGGCAGATGGTGCCTACCCGCAGCAATTCGAAAAAGCTGAATTCGAAGCTGCTGCCGGATGCACCATGTCGTTCTCCGGAAATCCGGATAGCGCGGCACTGAATGCCAAGATCAAGGGCAATCCGGATCTGCCGCCACTTGCCGACCGTATTCCGGCCGAGCCGCTTGTGGTCGTGCCTTACGACAGTGTTGGCAAATATGGCGGCACCCTCGACGTGCTGTCGAACGCGACCGAAGCCGGCACATCCGACTTCCTGTCCGTTCGCCATGTGAACCTCGTCCGTTTCTCGGATGATTTGCAGACAATCGTGCCGAACATTGCCAAGAGCTGGGAGTGGAATGACGACTTCACGCAGCTGACCTTCCATCTTCGCAAGGGCCATAAATGGTCCGACGGCGCGCCGTTCACCAGTGCCGACGTGAAGTTCTATCATGACAATCTGATGCTCGACACGAACATCTTCGAAAAGCCGAAGGATTACATTACCGTCGGCGGCGAAACGATGACTGTCGACACACCTGACGAGACAACGGTTGTCTTCAACCTGCCGTCGCCGAAGCCGGGCCTGCTGGCGCACTTCGCGACTTCCTATGCGCAGGGCTTCCAGCCAAAGCATTTCCTT
>CBFHNZ010000070.1:0-7064 GCA_965657415.1 Puniceispirillaceae bacterium (SeqCode)
CCCTGCATGCGGATCATGTCACCATTGTTAACCGTGGCGATGGTCAGTGTTTCTGCATAAGCAACGCCCGACGCCATCAGCGTCGCGGCGACCGCCGTGCAGATCTGTTTTCTGAAGTGCATGGTATTCCTCCTCCTGGATGTCATACGGGAAAATACAACACAGAAATGTTTTCTCGCGTCAATATATTTTTGACGCGCGTAAATAAATGGTTGTTAATCGAGCCTCTCTCGTCGGTGCCTATGCCGAGTCGCGCATGATCAGTCTGGCAGCAAACAGCGTTTCCTCACGCTTTTCCAGCCGGCCGCCAGCCTCGATCAGCTGGAACAGTGTTTCAACAGCATGGTCCGACACCGATTCATAGTCATGCGCCGCGGTTGTCAGTGACGGGCAGGTGAACCGGGAATAGGGATGGTCGTCATGCGATGCGATGCGAATCGTGCATCCCTCTTCACGGCCAACCCGGATCCCCAGCTCATGGCATGCTGAAAGGACCCCGATCGCCAGCCGATCATTGCTGCACAATATGGTATCGGTCGGCAGCAGATCCTGCTTTAGCATCTTCAGCGCGCCGCTGCGCCCGATTTCCTCAAACCCCCAACCGGTGCCGTCAATCTTGATGAGATGAGGTTCCAGATTGAGCCGGCGCATCATTTCGAGATAGGCGTGCCGGCGTTTATTGGCGTTAGGATTGGCCGGGTCGCGCATCTCGAAAAAACACGGCGCGCTCCCTGTCCTGCTCAGATACTCAACGGTTTGTGAGACAAAACTGAAATTGTCCGACCCGACAAAGGCGGCACCGACACCCTCGATGTTGCTGTCGAACAATATGGTTGGAACGTCGCGGCAGAAATCCTCGATATATTTCCTTTCCGAGGCGCGACCCAGCGGCGCGAGCAGCACACCGGCTGGCCTGAGTGAGCGAAGTGTGTCGAGGATGGCGTTTTCTTGGCTCTGTTCGCCATGTGACGAGAACAGGGTCGGCGTGAATCCGGCATCGATGCAACGGCGTTCAATGACGCGGGCAATTTCGGCAAAGAACGGGTCGGCGAGATAGGGCACGACAATGCCGATATTCTTGGTCAGGCGCCGGTTCTGGTTCATCGCATAGATATTCGGGCGGTAGTCATGCTCCTTCAGGGCGGCTTCGATCCGGTCACGGGTGGAGGGTCTGACGCTGTTCGGATCATTGAAATATTTCGAGATGGTGGGACGAGAAATACCGCAGAGTGCAGCGAACTCATCCATGTTCCTGATCTTCTCTTGGCTCATTGTCGTTCCTGGAAGCGCCCTAGGTCCCCTAGTAAATCTTGGTTTACACTTGACACAATATTAACGCGTGTAAAGTTTTGGGCAAGTCAGCTTTTATAGGTTATCGTGGCGCGGTGGCAAACATTACAACAGCAAATATTACAAAGGTTCAACAGAGGCATAATGTCATTGATCACCGGATCGCAAATTGCTGACATCGACAGGCTGGCGGCGGAAATCCCAGCTATGGTGGATCGAAAGAGGATGGTGTGCGTGTCGATTGCTGGCCCGCCGGGCAGTGGCAAATCCACCATTGCCGCACAGCTGTGCGCGCGTCTCGGACCCTGCTGCTGTGTCATCCCGATGGATGGATTTCACCTTGATAATGCAACGCTTGAAGCACGTGGCCTGCGGTCGGTGAAGGGCGCGCCAGAGACGTTCGATCTTGCCGGCTTTGCCAAGCTTATTGAGGAGCTTAAACATGGCGTGAAACGGCATTTCCCAACCTTTGATCGCGATTCGGACAGCGTTGTGGACCAAGGCGGGCTCGTTCCTGACGAGGTGTCGGTACTGCTGTTCGAGGGAAACTACCTGCTGTTTGATGAGGATGGCTGGGCCGATCTGGCGGACAGCTGGGATGCCAGCATCTGGCTTGATGTGCCGGAGGACGTACTCGAAGACCGGTTGACACAGCGCTGGCTCGACCATGGCCTGCCAAGAGATGAGGCACTGGCGCGGGCGCAGCGGAATGATCTGGTCAATGCCAGGCGCGTCGTCAGGCGGGCCTTGCCTGCCAACTGGATTTTGCCCAACTGACGGTCGGTCGCCGGTTCTCAGAACGGGAAGCGGCTGCCGGTCTTGGGTTGCCGCGAGACAGTGAAATCATGCCCCGGTTTCAGCGGCACACAGGTGAATTGCGGCGCGCTCATGCCGACAAACTGCATGTCGCTGGCGATATTCTGCGCCTGCGCGAAACAGCCGCCAGCTGCGTCGAAACGGAACCCGCTATCGACATAATCACCGCCAGCGATCACCCATAACAGCAGATAGTCGACCGGCTCCGCGGCGCTGGCGGCGCTGCTCGCCGGAATGTTCATCAGCCCTGCCATCAATCCGGTCATCACCCCGGTCATCAATCCGGTCATCACCCCGCCCAGAAGACAGTTAACCAAACGACGTTTCATCGCTATCGCCTTTCCCGTCCTGATGGCGTCAGTCCTTGCTGTTGGCAAGCGCCTTTTCCATCACCTCCGCGATGCGGTTGGTAAAGTCGCGCGGGTCGGCGATGGTTTCGCCCTCGGCAACGATGGCGCTGTCATAGAGAAGCCGCGCAAAGCTGTCGGAGCCGTCAAACTCGCCTGTCTCCATACGGCTGTTCAGCGCCTTGATCAGCGGGTGCTTGGCATTGACCTCGAGAATCTTCGGCCCGCCATTGAAGTCGGGATTATGCATCCGCATCATCCGCTCCATCTGCGGGTCCATGCCGCTCTGGTCGGCGACGAGACGGGCAAGGCTTGTCTCCAGATTGGCCGAGCTGCGGACATCGGCAACGTCGCCCTCAAGCACATGTTTCATCTTCGCCATGAAACTGTCGGACAGCACCGCCTCGGCCTTGTCCTCCTTCTCATCGGACTTGCCGACATTGGAGATATCGACCTCGCCGCGGGTGATTGACTGGAAGCTCTTGCCATCGAATTCCGGCGTATTGGCCAGCCAGAAATCATCGATCGGGTCGGTCAGCACCAGTACGCCTATGCCTTTTGCGCGGAAGGATTCCAGATGCGGGCTGGTCATCGCCAGCTCGGCATTTTCGGCTGACAGGTAATAGATCACCTCCTGGCCGGCGGCGAATCCCTCGACATATTCCTTCAGGGTCACCATACCGTCACTGCCGGTCGAGCGGAACAGGCTGATATCGAGAATCTTCGCGCGGTTGGCATCATCCTCATACAGCCCTTCCTTGATCACCCGACCAAGCGCCGTCCACAGGCTTTCATAGGCCTCGCGGCGTTTCTCCAGCGCCTTGCCGAACTCGCCGAGAACACGTTTGACGACAGCCTTGTTGATCTTCGTGACAACCGGGTTTTGCTGCAGCAGCTCGCGGCTGACATTCAGATCGACATCCGGGGTGTCGATAATGCCGCGAACAAAGCGTAGCCATTTCGGGATCAGCCCGTCGCAATTGTCGGTGATGAACACCCGGTTCACATAGAGCTGAAGCCGCGAGCGCCGCTCCGGGTCGAACAGATCGAAGGGCGCCATCGATGGAATGAAGATCAGATTGGTGAATTCGACGGCACCTTCGGTGCGGTTGTGAAGCGTCGCAAAGGGCGTGTCATACGCGGCCGCGACCGAACCGTAGAAATTCTGATATTCCTCTTCGGAAACATCCTTTGCCGGGCGAGTCCACAGAGCTTCCGCGCTGTTCAGCCGCTCCGGGTCGGCCTTCGCGTCAAGCCACATGATCGGCTGCGCGATATGATCGGAATATTTCTTCACGAGAAACTCGATGCGCTCGCGTTCGATATATTCTTTGTCATCCTTGCGAAGATGCAGCGTGATGTCGGTGCCGACATCCGCGCGTTCGGCGCTGTCGATGGAGAAACCGGATGTGCCGTCGCTGTGCCAGCGGCTGGCCCCCGACGCGCCATGCGCCCGCGAGACGACATCGATTTTTTCGGCCACCATGAAAGCGGCATAGAAACCAACGCCGAACTGACCGATCAACTGGTCGGTCAACTCCTCACCATCGGTGCCGTTCTTGGCTGTTTCGACGAACGCCTTGGTGCCGGAACTTGCGATGGTGCCAAGTGTCTCCTTCATCTCGTCGGCGGTCAGGCCGATGCCATTGTCGCTGATGGTCAGACTGCGGGCTTTCTTGTCGGCGCTGATCGTGATCTCGCCATCGAACATCTCGGCCGAATCCCCGGCGCTCAGCGCCGCGAATTTGCGCTTGTTGATGGCGTCCGACGCGTTGGAGATCAATTCACGGAGGAAAATCTCCTTTTGCGAATACAGCGAATTGATGACGATATCCAGGATCCGGCCGGTATCGGCTTCGAAATTGAAGGTCTGGTTGGACATGCGGTGGCCCCCACTTGACTGATTATTCTGCTGCTTTGGGCGATTTGGGTTCTGGTATGCCGGATGTCAAGATACCTCGCGCAGCGGTGATGCCCAGCGGCGGTGATTGCCAGCCTCGCATCATTAATGACAGGTGGGAATTCAGTCTTCAGACATGGGGGCGGACGTGGCTGCGCGGGCCGCGCGGGCGGTGTGCGTTGCGGCATCATCGATCGTTGGGACATCACCTGCAAGGATGACCACGCCATACAGATTGCGCGCCTCGGCAACGCTGTAGCGGCCAAGCCT
Organism: Puniceispirillaceae bacterium (SeqCode); assembly: GCA_965657415.1. GTDB lineage: Bacteria > Pseudomonadota > Alphaproteobacteria > Puniceispirillales > Puniceispirillaceae > UBA8309. The sequence goes on from CBFHNZ010000070.1 coordinate 4,624, forward strand.
GACATCCTCAAGCACGGCTTCCGGCGGCCGCTCGAACGCATCGCCATAGCCGCCACCGCCGGGGGTGCGCACCCAGACCCGGTCACCCGGGGCCAGCGCGATATCCTGTTCCTTCGAGAGATGAAGCGGGACATAGGACTCGCCATCACGGATCACCACGACCTTGTTCACTTCACCATCATCGCCACCAAGCGCGCCTTGTGGGCCGAACCGTCCGTGATCCATGACAAAACTGGCGCGGGCCTCGCCATTGCGAAGTTCCAGCTCGTAATCAAGGCCGAACCCGCCGCGGTTGCGACCGGCCCCGGCCGACCCTTCATGCAGCGCGTAGCGGTGATACAGAACCGGGAAAGCCTGTTCCATGATTTCCACCGGCGGCGCCTTTGAAATGCCGATGGTCGAACAGCCATTGCTCAACCCGTCGCCATCGGCATTGCCGCCATAGCCGCCACCGGACAGCTGATACATGACGAAATCGCGGCCGCGCTCGGCATTATGGCCGCCAAGCGCAAAATTGCCGCTGGTACCTGCCGGGGCGGCGGTAACGCGGTCGGGAAGCGGCTGGACGAGGGCGGCGAACACCGCCTCGGCAATGCGCTGGCTGACCTCGGCGGCGCAACCTGAAACCGGACGCGGGTAATGCGCATCAAGAAAGGTGCCTTCGGGCCGGATCACCTCCAGCGGTTCAAACGCGCCGGCGCTGATCGGCACTTCGGGGAAGATGTGCCGCATGGCCAGATAGACCGAGCTGAGGGTTGTTGCGAGGACCGAATTCATCGGCCCGCGGCAGGGCGGGCTCGACCCGCCAAAATCGAAGATCAGCCGGTCATCGGCGCGCGTCACGCTGAGTCTGATTTCCAGAGGTTCATCAACGACGCCGTCACTGTCGACATAGGCAACCGACTGCCAGCTTCCAGCCGGCATCCGCGAGATCAGCTGGCGCATCTGCGTGGCGGCGCGGCTGTGAAGTTCGGCGATGGCCTGTTCGACCGTGTCGTCGCCATAGCGGTCAAGAAGCAGATCCAGCCTGTCGGCGCCAACCTCGAGCGCCGCCGCCTGCGCCTTCACATCGCCGATCCGCTGGTCGGCCACCCGGATGTTCGAACAGATGATGGCGTAGATCTCGCGGTCCATCACCCCCTGCTTGAACAGTTTGACCGGCGGCAGACGCAGCCCTTCCTGTTCGACCGCCGTGGCCGAGGCCGAGAACCCGCCAGGCACCGCCCCGCCCGTATCCGGCCAGTGACCGGTGTTGGACAGCCAGCACCACAGCTTGTCATGCCGGTAATAGGGCCGGACAAAGCGCACATCCATCAGATGCGTGCCGCCAAGATAGGGGTCGTTGACAATATATATGTCACCTGGCTCCGGCGCCGCTGCCTCGCCCTCGCCGATCAGCCGGATCAGCTCGGCGGTGGAGTATTGCATGGTGCCAACAAAGACCGGCAGGCCGCCGGCACCCTGGGCGATCAGCGCGCCGTCCGTGGCGGCATAGATTCCGTCCGAGCGGTCATTTGCCTCGGCAATCACCGGCGAGAAGGCGGCGCGTGAAAAGCTGAGGTCCATCTCATCGCATGCTTGTTGCAGACCAGCCTGAATGACGCTGAGGGTGATCGGGTCAAGACTCATGACGCGCCTCCGACGCTGATCAGGATGTTGCCGTCATTGTCCGCGCTGGCGCTGTCGTCCGGCAGGATGAGAACCGTACTGTCCATCTGTTCAAGGATGGCCGGCCCCTGTAGGCGCATGTCGAGAGGCAGTTTTTCGCGCCTGTAGACAGGTGTGTCGCACCAGCCATCACCAAACCAGACATGGCGGGTGCCGGTCTGCGCCTCGGCCAGCGTCTTCGCACGCCCGGAATCGTCAATCAGCCCGCCAAGATCAACCTCGGCGCGCCGGCCAGTGACCGTCGTGTTGACATTCACCACCTGCGCGCGGATTTCGGGTAATCTGACCCGGAATCTGTTGAAATAGACCTCCTCGAAGCGCGCCTGAATATCGCCCTGGTCCGGCTGACCACCATGCAGCGGCACCTGGAGAAGATGTGTCTGACCGGCGAACTGCATATCGAGTGAATGCTGGACACTGATCTCGGCGATCTCAACCGGTTCCTGCCTGATGAGCGCCGTTCCCTCGTCACGCTGTGCGGTGAGGATACCGGCCAGCCGACCCATCTCGAGTGCGGCCAGTGGTGCGTTGACGGTCTGCACGAAATCATGTCGCAGATCGGCAACGACACAGCCAAGGGCGTTGGTGATGCCGGGGCGGGCCGGTACAAGAACCTCGGGAATGCCAAGCTCACCAGCCAGCGCCGAGGCGTGGAGCGGCCCGGCTCCGCCAAAGGCGAACAGCGAGAAATCGCGTGGGTCCTCGCCAAGCGAGACCGATACCATGCGGGTGGCGCCGGCCATGCGGGTGGTGGCGATGCGGATCACCGCCGC
>CBFHNZ010000071.1:0-6637 GCA_965657415.1 Puniceispirillaceae bacterium (SeqCode)
TGCCGAAGAAAAACTGATTGATCAGCGCACCATCCGGTGCCGAAGAAAAACTGATTGATCAGCGCACCATCCGGTGCCGAAGAAAAACTGATTGATCAGCGCACCATCCGGTGCCGAAGAAAAACTGATTGATCAGCGCACCATCCGGTGCCGAAGAAAAACTGATTGATCAGCGCACCATCCGGTGCCGAAGAAAAACTGATTGATCAGCGCACCATCCGGTGCGCTGTCCAAAGCACGCTGCCAAGAAGCAGCACCGCGCCGGTCTGATGCAGTGCGCCAAGTGATATCGGCACACCGTGAAGAAGCACGGCAATGCCCAAGGCAAACTGCCCGCAGACAAGCAGCAGCGCCAGCGTTGCCGGCCCGCGGCTTGCCGGTTGGCGGCGCGCCTTCACGGCAAGCGTGATCACCGCCAGCACGGCCAGCAGTGCGATCCAGCGATGATGGAACTGCGCCGAGGCGGGGTTGTCGAACGCATCGCGCAGCCCCATTTCGCCATATTCGACCGGCACCAGTCCATTTCCCATCAGCGGATAATGATTGTAGAGAAGACCGGCATCCATGCCGGCGACAAGGGCCCCGGCAAGAATCGTGAGCGCCACGATGAACAGCGTGCCGCCAGCATGCCCGCCGGGAAAGCCGGATCGTCCGTAGCGGATGTCGAGGGCCGTCCACAGCAGTAACGCGAAAATCACCAGCGCCATGCCAAGATGCACGGCAAGGCGATATTGTGAAACCGTGGCATCCGCTGTCAGTCCGGACTTTACCATCCACCAGCCGATCACACCCTGGAAGCCGCCAAGGATCATCAACAGGAACAGCCGCCCGCCAAGCCCGGTCGGTACCCGGCCGCGGACAATCATCCAGACAAAGGGAATGACAAAGGCAAACCCGAGAAGCCGTCCCCAGAGGCGATGCACATATTCCCAGAAGAAGATCGTCTTGAAACCGGCAAGGTCCATCCCGTAATTGAATTCCGCATATTCGGGCGAATTGACGTAGAGTTGATAGACCCGGTCCCATTCGGTGGCGGTCAGCGGCGGCAGGATTCCCATCAAGGGGCGCCATTCGACCATTGACAGACCGCTGCCGGTCAGGCGGGTCACGCCGCCGATCAGCACCATGATTCCAACAAGGCCGGCCATGGTGACAAGCCACCAGAAGGCAAAGCTGTCGGTGCGCGTGCCAAGTGGCGCGCGATTGGCAACCTCGGTTGCGGACATGTGAGACAGCATTTCTGACCCCGAACGGATTTCCTGCCAGAGATATTTCGAAGACGCGCCTGCGATATAACAATTTCGATACCAGCCTGCAAACCATCCCAATTGCCGCATCATCGCCAGGCTGAGCATTAACTCTTCGCCTTGGCGACAGGAATAGAAAAAAAATCGGCAAATCTTTCTTATAGAGAAAAAATATACATTGTATGGCGTCTTTTCATTCCAAATTCAAAAAATCATTCCAAAACTAATCATTCTAAAACTAGAGGCCAGTCAAGCTACAGGCCAGTCAAACTTCAGGACATCGATCCTGATGTGATCACGCGGGAGTGACCAAACATGCCGCCAAGCCAGAATGAATGGCCGGGACAGGCCAGAGATGCTGTCTTTACGACGTTTGCGCTGCTGCCGAATGGCGAATGCCATAGCCTGCAGGCGCCGGCCGGCTGGCGTTTGATGGAGGTGTTGCGCGATTACGGCCTGCCAATTCGGGCGGAGTGTGGCGGGGCCTGCTGCTGCGCCACCTGTCACGTCCACATCGCGGGGCCGGGGCGGGTCCCGCTGCATGCGGCGGCGGATGACGAGCTGGACCGACTTGCTGAAATTTTCGATGCCGATGACAGCTCGCGTCTGGCCTGCCAGATTCTGACCGGCCCGCAGACCGATGGTTTGGCGGTGAGACTGGCGGTGGATTCACTGGTGGCGGAGTCACGGCAGGAGGGCCGGCCATGAAACGCGCCGAAAAGTGCCCGATGAAGACACCAGCCGAGAGGCGCCGGTTGTTTCCCTGCTTTATCGCTGTGGATGATGTGCCGCCGCTTGTCATCGGCAATGCTGCGTCACTTGAGGCGAAGATCAGGCTGCTGTTGAAATTCGCCCCGCGTGTCGATCTTGTCACCGATCTGCGACCGGCGGCGCGCCTTGGCAGGGATGATCGCATATGTGTGCTTGACGATGTGGCCTGCCGGCAGGCGCATGATCTGATTGCCGGACGGCCGCTGATCATCCTCGACACCGGTGACGCCGCGCTCAACGCCGCGCTATCGGCGACGGCCAAGGCTGCCGGCGTGCCGGTCAATGTTCCCGATAATACCGCGCTGTGCAGTGCCTATCTCGGTTCGATTGTCGACCGTGCGCCGGTCCTCATCGCGATTTCCACTGCTGGTGCAGCCCCCGTCCTTGGCCAGCGGATCAGGGCCCGTATCGAGACCATGTTGCCGGCCGGGTTTGGCAGGATCGCCGGCTATCTTGAGCGGCGGCGGGTTGATCTGCGGGCTTTGTCACCGGCGCGGCGGCGCATCGTCCAGCACCGCATTGTCGATGGCCCGGCAGCGGATCACATTGTCAGCGGCAATGAAGACGCCGCCAACGATCTTCTTGCCAGGCTGATCTCTGGCGAAGGGGACGGTGACACGGCACAGGTGAAGATTGTCGATATCGGGGATGGTGATCCGGGGCTGCTCAGCCTGCGCGGTGTCGAGACGATTCGCAATGCCGACATCATTGTCCATGAGGCCGACATTGCGCCGGCGATCCTCGATCTGGCGCGGCGTGAGGCCCGCTTTGTCACCGTGCCGTCCAGCATTCTGGGAGAAGCTTCGGGAGAAGCTTCGGGAAATGACCTGTTGGACGATCTTCTCGGTATCGAGACGGGCACCCGGGGCGCGCTGTTGCTGCCGATGCGGCCATCGCCGGATATGGAAGCTCTTATGGCGTACTTTTCCGGGCCGGGGGGTGCCAACAATGTAATCCCGGCTGCCATGCCACCCAACACGCTACCCAACCTGCCGCCCGGCCTGCCACCGCAAAAGCACCGCAGGGATTCTCAGAAGGCCGGCACCGCCGACATGTCCGCAGACCGCCACCTTATCGGTCAACCGTCCGGGGATGGCGCGGCACCACATGCGCGAGGCCCGGCATGGTCGATGTGATCTTTACCGCCAACAGGCTGAATGATGGTGTCGTCATATGGCTGACAGATGCGCTTTGCTGGAGCGAGACAGCAACGCAGGCGGCTGTCTTCAACGATGCCGGTGCCGAGGCGGCGCGTGACGAGGTGGCCGCCGCCTGCCACCGGAACTTGATCGTTGCTGCCTATGAAGTGGCGGTCGATGGCCGTGCTGACAGATCGATGCGCGAGCGCATTCGTGCCGGTCGCGGTCCGACCATCATGCCGCCGCAGGATAATCTGGCGCGTCATCCGCAGCCGCCGAAAAGAGATGGATAAGGAGACCGATAATGTACCGCTATGATGAATTCGACAGGAAGTTCGTCGAGAGCCGTGCGGCGCAGTTTCGCGATCAGGTCAAACGGCGGCTTCAAGGTGAGCTGAGCGAGGATGAGTTCAAGCCGCTGCGCCTGCAGAACGGGCTCTATCTGCAGCTTCACGCCTATATGCTGCGCATCGCCATTCCCTATGGTGTGCTGTCGAGTGACCAGCTCCGTGGGTTGGCCTGTATTGCCCGTGATTTTGATCGTGGATTCGGCCATTTCACGACGCGGCAGAATATCCAGTTCAACTGGATCAAGCTTATGGAGGCCCCCGATATTCTTGACAGGCTGGCCAGCTTTGACATGCATGCCATCCAGACATCGGGAAATTGTATCCGCAACGTCACCTGCGACCCGCTTGCCGGCGCGGCGCATGATGAAATCGGCGATCCGCGAGTCTGGGCGGAAATCATCCGCCAATGGTCAACGCTGCATCCCGAATTTGCCTTCCTGCCGCGCAAGTTCAAGATCGCCATTTCGGCCGGGGCCGAGGACCGCGCGGCGACCGGCTTCCATGATATCGGGCTAAGGCTGGTAAAAAGCCCGGGCGGCGAGGTCGGCTTTCGCATTCTTGTTGGTGGCGGCCAGGGGCGCACCCCGCGGGTGGCCCGCAAGCTGGCGCATTTCATTCCGAAACGCCACATCCTGTCCTATCTCGAGGCAGTGATGCGGGTCTATAACGCGGCTGGCCGGCGCGACAATATCTACAAGGCCCGTATCAAGATACTGATTGATGATATGGGGGTTGATGCCTTTGCTGAGGCGGTAAACGCCGAATGGGGGCTGGTCAGGGACACCACCACTGATCTGCCGCTGGCAGAATATGAACGCATCGCCGCCTATTTCGCGCCGCCTGACCTGCCGGCGGCGGAACCGGTGCCGGTGGCGCTGGCAACGGCGCAGCGCCATGATGCCGGCTTCGCGCGCTGGCTTCATATGAATGCGTTGCCGCACCGGCTCCCCGGCTACGCCAATGCGGTTGTGTCGCTGAAATCGGCGGGCCGCCCGCCCGGTGATGCCTCGGCATCGGAGATGGAGGCGATTGCCAGGCTTGCCGATACCCATGGCACGGGTGAGGTGCGCATCACCTATCAGCAGAACGTCATCATTCCGCATGTTCGGTGCGACGCGTTGCCGGCATTCTACCGCGATGCCTGCGATGCCGGCCTCGGGGGCGGTCAGAACGGGCTTGTCAGCGACATCATTGCCTGCCCGGGTCTTGATTACTGTAACCTTGCAAATGCCCGCTCGCTGCCGCTTGCCGACAGGATCTTCCGCCGCTTTGACGATCCCGAACGACGCGCCGCCATCGGCAGGCTACAGGTCAATATTTCCGGCTGCATCAATGCCTGCGGGCATCATCACGCGGCCGATATCGGCATTCTCGGAGTCGACAAGAAGGGGGTCGAGCATTACCAGGTCACCATTGGCGGGCGCGCCGGCGAAGCGGCGGCGATCGGCCGGATCATTGGCCCGTCCTTTGCCGAGGATGAAGTGCCGGCCGTCATTGAGACCATCATCGACACCTATCTTGCCGGCCGCGAGACGGATGAGAATTTTGCCGCCTATGTTGTGCGATCCGGCACGGACGCGCTGAAACAGGCCGTTTATAAGGACCGTGCCCCGGCGCGGCGCACGCCATGAGCTGGCTTGAGCTTGCCACAGGCAATCTGCAGCGCCGCGGTGTGGTTGGCCATGTCCTGCCGGGGGCGGCTCCGGTGGCCGGTGTCACCGCGGCCGACATTGCGCGGCTTGCCGATGCGGCGCTGGCGATCCGCTTTGATAAATTCTCCGATGGCCGCGGCTTTACTGCCGCCAGACATGTTCGCGAGGTGCTGGGTTTCGCTGGACCGCTTGTCGCCCAGGGCCATATCATTCCCGATCAGGCCGACTATCTGCGGCGCTGCGGGTTCACCCATGTCGAGATCAATCTGCGCGTGGCCAAACAATGGCGGCGGTCGCTGGCGCTGGCACCGCCCGCCATGCAGCGTATCCTCGGATCGCCACGCGCCAGATCCCCGACCCCGAACCGCCCCGCCGCGCCGCCAAAAGGTGGGCTCTGAAACTCTGCACCCTGAAATTCTGCACCCTGAAATTCTGCCTGGAGATCAAGGCCAAAGATCGGGCCGAAGATGGGGCAGGGTTTTTGGCGGGTATGCCCCGTCTCATCTTTGCTTCCCCTATTGCCCTCTGAGGGAAACCCGCCTATCTAATCGCAGAGAACAATCGAGCAATTCTCCCCCACCAGGTGATCCTTCCGACGAGCCACTGTCATGACCGATCCGCAAAAAACCGACATCATCATCATCGGCGCCGGCCCTTGCGGTCTGTTCGCTGTTTTCGAACTTGGTCTTCTTGATCTGCGCTGCCACCTTGTCGACATTCTCGACAAGCCGGGCGGGCAATGCGCGGAACTCTATCCGGAAAAGCCGATCTATGACATTCCGGCGTTGCCAATCTGTACCGGACAGGAGTTAACCGACCGTCTGCTGGAACAGATCGCGCCCTTCGATCCCGTCTTCCATTATGGCCAGATGGCCGAGGCGCTGGAGAAGCTTGATGACGGGACCTGGCTGCTGACGACAAGTGACGGGGTGAAGCTGAATGCGCCGGTTGTGGTGATTGCCGCCGGGGGTGGGTCTTTCGTGCCGAAACGCCCACCGCTTGAAGGTCTTGATGATTATGAGGCAAGAGGTGGTGTGCAATATGCGGTGCGCCGCCGCGACGCGCTGGCCGGCAAGAAGCTTGTCATCGCCGGCGGTGGTGACTCGGCGCTCGATTGGACGGTGAATCTTGTCGATATCGCCGAATCCGTGACACTGGTGCATCGCCGTGATGATTTTCGCGCCGCGCCGGACACGGTGGCGAAGATGCGCGCGCTTGTCGAGGCAGGACGGGTGACGCTGCAGATCGGCCAGCTGAAAGGGCTCGAGGGCACGAATGGCACGCTGGCCAATGTGCTGGTGCAGGCCGCCGGTGCGGAGGCGCCGATAGCGCTGCCGACCGATGTGCTGCTGCCATTCTATGGTCTGACCATGAAGCTTGGTCCGATTGCCGATTTCGGCCTGAATCTTGAGGAAAACCTGATCCCCGTTGATACTGAGCGGTTCGAGACCTCGGAGCCGTCAATTTTCGCGATTGGC
>CBFHNZ010000072.1:0-6347 GCA_965657415.1 Puniceispirillaceae bacterium (SeqCode)
CTGGCTGCCGATTGGCCTGCTGGTCAGCCGGCTGGTCACTTGTTGCCATCAGGACAACCCCTCAAGTTCATCAATCATGCCTGAAATCATATCCAGCCCCATCGACCAGAAGGCGGGATCGCTGGCATCCAGCCCGAACCGTGCCAGCGCGACGTCATAACGCTCGGTGCCACCGGCACACAGCAGATCACGATAGCGGGTGACGAAATCATCCGCCTTGCCAGCCTCGCGCTCGCCGGCATAGGTCTGCCACAGCGCGTTCACAAGGCAATCGCCGAAAGCATAGGCATAGACATAGAACGGCGTATGGACGAAATGCGGAACATAGCCCCAGACCGGCCGGTAATCATCGCCGGTGCGCACCGCCGGCCCAAGGGCCGCGCGCTGGGTCTCCATCCAGATGTCGGAAATCTCATCGGCGGTCAGCTCGGCGCTGCGCCGTGCCTCGTGAAGCCGCGTCTCGAAATTGTGGAACGCCACCTGCCTGACAACGGTGTTCAACATATCCTCGACCTTGCCGGCCAGCAGACGGCGGCGGGTGCTGGCATCCTCGGCGCGGTCGACAAGCCGCCGGAAGGTCAGCATCTCGGCAAAGACCGAGGCCGTTTCGGCCAGCGTCAGCGGCGTATCCGACATCAGATAGCCGCGGTCGGCGGCGAGCCTCTGGTGAATGCCGTGCCCCATTTCATGCGCCAGCGTCATCACATCGCGCGGCTTGCCGGAAAAATTCATCAGGATATAGGGATGTGCCGATGGCGTTACCGGATGCGAGAACGCGCCTGAACTCTTGCCGGCGCGCGGCGCGGCATCAATCCAGTTGCGCTCGAAGAACGGCGCGGCAAGCTCGGCCATCTGCGGATCGAACCCGGCGAATGAGTCCATGACCAGTTGCTGCGCCTCATCCCAGGTAAAGCTGCTGTCATCATCATCGGGAAGCGGAGCGTTGCGGTCCCACCAGTCGATGGTCTCGCCACCCATCCATCCGGCCTTCAGCCGATAATAGCGGTGTGCCAGATCGGCATTACGCGAATCGACGGCCGTGACAAGCGCATCGACCACCTCATCATCGACATCATTATCCAGATTCCGCGACGCCACCGGCCGTTTGAATCCCCGCCAGCGATCCTCGATTTCCTTGTCTTTGGCGATGGTGTTGAGAACAAGCGACAACAGACGCTGGTTTGCCTTCAGGGTCGTCGACAACGAGGCGCCGGCCTCACGGCGCTCATCAGCCTCGGTGCTGGCCAGGGAATTCAGAATTTCGGCCTCGGTAACCTCAGCGCCCTTGAAGGGAAAGCGCAGCGCCGCGGCGGTTTCATCGAATAGCCGCACCCAGGCGCCGCGACCTGTCGGCGCGCGTTCGGCAAGCATGCGCTCCATGTCAGGATCGAGCTGATGGGGTGCCATGGCGCGAACCCGGCGAAGCCACGGCATCCATGCCGCCACAGCCTCTGTCTTGTACAGCTCGTCGATCCGCGCCTGCGGCAGCGTCGCCAATTCAAGCTCGACAAACAGCAGCTCGGATCCGATCTCCGCACCGGCCTCGCGTACCGACTGGTGATGGCGCGCGATATCGGCATCGGTTGTGTTGGCGGCAAATTGCAGCTGCGCGTGGCTGGCCACCTTGCCAAGCGTCTCGAGAATCCGCTCATAGTCGGCAATCAGCGCGGCAAGCTGCTGGCCATCCGCCTCGCCAAGCCGCCCACGCCAGTCGGCGGCAAGCGATTTCGCCGCATCGCGCGACGCCTCGATATCCGCGGCAATCGCAGTATCCTCGATAGTGCTGTAAAGATCTGTAAGGTCCCAGATAGGGCTGCTGTCGGGCATGTTAAATCTCGCTGATCCTGACCAAGTGGCACCATGCTCGCCACGCCAACCGGATATGGGGGTGACGGCGGCTGGTCGCAAGGCGAAAAGACGGTGCTGAGGTGCCATTCCACAGCTTTGATGCGGCATGACGGATTGGCGCTTGCCTTCATCGTGCTTACCGCATAGCATTCAAGGGCTCGATACAGTAGGGGGGAGAGAGCCGCAACGGCTTTGTCTGTTGTGGCCACCGAAGGAGCAACGGCCCAGGAAACTCTCAGGTACCCGTACTCTCTATTTTGTGAGCGCTCTGGAAAGCGGCACGGCAGTGCCCACCGACGGGGAAAGCCGCCGTCACATCATTCAAGGCCCATTGTATATCCATGGGTCCGTATAATGGATGATCAGGCGGGAAATCTCTCAGGTTCGACGACAGAGGGGGCGCATTCGACTTGGTCGAATTGCGTTTTCTTATGCGTCGCAACAGGAGTAGCCCCGTGGAGACCCGCAGGACCCCACTTTACGATTTCCACCTCGCCCATGGTGCGCGGATGGTGCCGTTTGCCGGTTGGGACCTGCCGGTGCAATATGCTGACGGTATCAAGGCCGAACATCTGGCAACCCGTGCTGGCGCCGCCCTGTTCGATGTATCGCACATGGCCCAGATTTGGCTGGCTGGCAACGATGCCGACGCCGCTCTGGAACGTCTGACGCCAACCGATGTCGGGGCCATCGCCGAAGGGCGTGTCCGCTATTCACTGTTCCTTGATGAGAATGGCGGCGTTCTCGACGATCTGATGATTGCCCGGCTCGATGGTGATCTGCAGCTCGTCGTCAATGCCGGCCGCGCCGATCATGACATCGCGCATCTTCGCGCCAATTTGGGTGGCGCCAATCTGGATGACGCCAATCTGGATGATGACGTAACGATGCAGGTTCGTGATGACCGCGCGCTGCTGGCGCTTCAGGGCCCAAAGGCACCGCAGGTGTTGTGCCGGCTTGGCGTCGATCTTGACGGTTTCTTCTTCATGCAGATCGGTCATTTCACCATCGATGGCGTTGACTGCATCATCACCAGATCAGGCTATACCGGCGAGGACGGGTTCGAGATTTCGATGCCGTCCGACAAGGCCGTCCAGCTTGCCGAACTTCTGTGCGCCGATGAGGCGGTGAGCCTTGCCGGGCTCGGTGCGCGTGACACGCTGCGGCTTGAGGCCGGGCTGCCACTCTGGGGGCATGAACTTGACGAGACGATCAACCCTGTGGCTGCCGGGCTGCGATTCGCGTTGTCGAAACGCCGCCGCGAGGCCGGTGATTTTCCCGGTGCAGCACCCATCATGAATGACTGGACGAACGGCCCCACAAGACAGCTGGTCGGATTGCTGCCGCAGGGTGGCCGTCCGGTACGTGACGGGGCCGAACTTGATTGTGACGGCAGGATTGTCGGCCATGTGTCATCCGGCGGTTTTGCCCCGACCCTGGACGCGCCAGCCGCCCTCGGCTTTGTCGAGGCAGCGCTGGCAGCGCCGGGAACAGAGATCAACGCACTTGTTCGCGGACGCGAAGTGCCGGTTACCGTCGCGGCACTGCCGCTGGTGCCTCATCGCTATATCCGCGGGTGACAAAACAGCAAAGAAGGAGATCAACATGTTGCGTTACACAGAAGACCATGAATGGATCAATCTGGACGGTGATACGGGGGCGGTCGGCATTTCGCCCCACGCCATAGAACAGCTTGGCGACATCGTCTTTGTCGAACTTCCCGAGGCCGGCACCACGGTCAGCAAGGGCGACTCGGTCGCGGTGTTCGAATCGGTGAAGGCCGCCTCCGACATCTATAGCCCGGCCGGCGGTGAGATCACCGAGGTCAATAACGCCCTGCTTGACGACCTTGGCAGCATCACCCCCGACCGGGCCCATGATTGCTGGCTGTTCAAAATCAAGGTGGCCGATTCCAGCGATCTAGAAGAGTTGATGGATGAAGCCGCCTACAGCGCCCTGATTGCCTAGAGATCGGCGAGAGATCGGCGAGAGCGGGCAGATCAGGAATGTGATGGAGCCGGGTGCCACCGGCGCAAAAGAAAAGCAAAAGGAGTCCACCATGTCACCACTTGAGTCATCGTTGAATGACGTGAACGGCGTTCCGCAGGACACACCGCAAGCCGCCTTCGAAACCCGTCACATCGGGTTGAACCCGCATGATGTCACGACCATGCTTGCCAGCCTCGATGTCCCTTCGCTGGAAACGCTTCTCGACGAGGTCATCCCAGCCGGCATCCGCCGCCATGACGAGATGCACCTTCCCGATGCGCTGTCCGAGGCTGACATTCTGGCCGAAATGCGCGCGCTGGCATCACGGAACAAGGTGGTCACCTCGCTGATCGGCATGGGCTATTATGGCTGTCACACACCGCCGGTGGTGCTTCGCAACGTGCTGGAAAACCCGGCCTGGTACACCGCCTATACGCCGTACCAGCCGGAAATTTCGCAGGGGCGTCTTGAGGCAATCCTGAATTTCCAGACGATGATTACCGAACTGACCGGCATGGATATCGCCAATGGCTCGCTTCTTGATGAGGCAACAGCCGCCGCCGAAGGCATGGCGATGGCGTTTCGCGCGCATCGCGGCAAGGGCACCATATTCCGGGTCGACCCCGACACACATCCACAGACGCTGGCCGTCCTACGCACGCGGGCAAGGCCGATCGGCATCGAGCTAGAGCTTGCCGCACCCGAAGCACCCTATGAAGAAGGCTGCTTTGGCGTTCTGATCAGCTATCCGGGAAGCAGCGGCGCGGTGCGTGACATCACGCCGGCCATCACCGCCATCCATGATGCCGGCGGGCTTGCCATCATCGCCTCGGACCTGCTGGCGCTGACGCTTCTCGAGGCACCTGGCAACCTTGGCGCCGATATTGTTCTGGGGTCGGCACAGCGCTTTGGCGTTCCCTTTGGATATGGCGGCCCGCATGCCGCTTTCTTTGCCTGCCGCACAGCGCATCAGCGCGCGATTCCGGGACGGCTTGTCGGGGTCAGCCAGGACAGCGCCGGGCGCATGGCCTACCGGCTGGCGTTGCAGACCCGCGAGCAGCATATCCGCCGCGAGAAGGCGACCTCAAACATCTGTACCGCCCAGGTCCTGCTGGCGGTGATGGCCGGATTCTACGGCTTGTGGCACGGCCCGGAGGGTCTGACGCGGATCGCCAGTCATGCGCATCGGATGGCCTGCCGTTTTGCCACCGCGATGCGGGCTGCCGGAAGGATTGTCAGGCATGAGCAGTTCTTTGATACCGTCGTCATCGAGGCACCGGATGATCGCGAGGATCTGATTGCCGCCGCGCGTCAGGCCGAGATCAATCTGCGCGAGATGGATGGTGCCGTCGCCGCAAGCTTCGATGAGACAAGCTCTGCCGAGATGCTGGACCGTCTTCTTGGCGCACTTGGCGCCGGTGGGGCCGGCGGTGCTGCGCCGGCAACAGCGATCCCGGACTCGCTGCGGCGGGCGGACGGCTTCATGCGCCAGCCGGTGTTCCATCGCTATCGCACCGAGACCGAGATGCTGCGCTATATGCGCAGCCTCGCCGACCGCGATCTGGCGCTTGACCGATGCATGATCCCGCTTGGCTCCTGCACGATGAAGCTGAATGCCACTGCCGAGATGATCCCGGTGACCTGGCCGGAATTTGCCAACATCCACCCCTACGCACCGGCCGATCAGGCCGAGGGATATGCCGCGATGATCACGCGGCTTGAGGCGATGCTGGCCGAATCCACAGGCTATGCCGGGGTGTCACTGCAACCGAATGCCGGGTCGCAGGGTGAGTTTGCCGGTCTGCTGGCGATCTCGCGCTATCATGAATCGCGCGGCGAAGGGCATCGCAATATCTGCCTGATCCCGCAATCGGCGCACGGCACCAACCCGGCCTCGGCGGCGATGGCCGGCATGAAGGTCGTGGTTGTGAAATGCGATGATGACGGCAATGTCGACATCGAAGACCTGAAGGTAAAGACGGATGCACATCGCGACATGCTGGCGGCCATCATGGTCACCTATCCCTCGACGCATGGCGTGTTCGAGGAATCTATTGTCGAGCTGTGCGAGATTGTCCATGAGGCTGGCGGCCAGGTCTATGTCGACGGGGCGAATCTGAATGCCCTCGTCGGGCATTGCTCGCTGCCGGAATTCGGCGCCGATGTCAGCCATCTGAACCTTCACAAGACCTTTTGCATCCCGCATGGTGGCGGTGGTCCGGGCGTCGGGCCGATTGGTGTGGCGGCGCATCTGGTGCCGTTTCTGCCTGGCTCGCCGTTGGCTGGCGAAGGCGCGGTCAGCGCCGCGCCATTCGGGTCTGCCGGCATCCTGCCGATCACCTATGCCTATATCCGCATGATGGGAAGCAAAGGGCTGAAGGCGGCGACAGGGACGGCGATCCTGGCCGCCAATTACATGGCGGCGCGGCTGGCCCCGCATTATCCGGTTCTCTATACCGGCGCGAACGGGCGGGTGGCACATGAATGCATCATCGACATCCGTGATATCC
>CBFHNZ010000073.1:0-6327 GCA_965657415.1 Puniceispirillaceae bacterium (SeqCode)
GCCGAAGAGCGGGTTATCGCGCGCCGGTTCGGTCTCGAACACATCAAGCGCGGCCCCGGCAACATGGCCGTTCGCCAGCGCCGCCGCCAGCGCCAGCTCGTCAACCAGACCGCCGCGCGCGCAATTGACAATCCGCACCCCGGCCCGCGTCCGGTTCAGCGCATCGGCCGACAGAATGTTGCGGGTCTGGTCGGTCAACGGTGTATGGAGCGTGATGAAGTCAGCGGCGGCCAGAAGATCGTCAAGCTCGACCTTTTCCACGCCGATGCGGCGCGCCGTTTCCGGCGTCAGGAACGGATCATACGCAACCACCTTCATCTTCAGCCCCTGCGCCCTGTCGGCTACAATCGATCCGATATTGCCGCAGCCGATCAGACCTAGCGTCTTGCCGGTGATCTCGGTTCCCATGAAACGGGACTTTTCCCATTTGCCGGCCTGCGTGGATGCATTGGCCGCCGGAATCTGGCGGGCCAACGCGAGAATCATCGAGATGGCATGCTCGGCCGTTGTGACCGCGTTGCCATGCGGCGTGTTCATCACCACGACACCGCGCGCCGTCGCCGCCGGGATATCGACATTGTCGACCCCGATCCCGGCCCGGCCAACAACCTTCAAATTGTCGGCAGCGGCGAGAATATCCCCGGTCACCTTGGTGGCCGACCGGATGGCCAGCCCGTCATAATCGCCGATGATGGCGGCAAGTTCGGCCGGATCGAGGCCGGTCTTCACATCGACTTCGACCCCACGGGCCTCGAAAATATCCACAGCCCGCGGGCTAAGCTTGTCGCTGATAAGAACCTTTGGCACGGTATCGTCCCTCCTGACGCGGTGCGTCATCTGCAATTTTGGGTGGTGGTCAGGCGGCGGCCTGCTGGTGCGCGCGGGCGGCCTCATAGGCCCAGTCGACCCAGGGCAACAACCGCTCGATATCCGCCGGATCGACGGTCGGGCCGCCCCAGATCCGCAGCCCCGTCGGCGCGTCACGATAGGCGTTGATGTCAACGGCGACACCCTCTTCCTCGAGGCGCACCAGCATGTCTTTGACCAGTGCCTTCTGCACCGCTTCGGCCTGGGTGGTAAACCAGCCATCCGTCACGACAAGGCACAGGGCGGTCGGCGACATGGTCGCCGGATCGACGGCAAGCGGCGCGAAATAGGGCGTGCGGTCCAGCCAGGCCCGAAAATGGTCAAAGCTTTCATCTACCCGGTCGATCAGCCCTTTCGCGCCGCCGAGCCCCTCGGCCCAAAGCAGCGTGTCGATGGCATCCTCGATGACCAGCATAGATGGGGTGTTGATGGTCGCGCCCTCGAACAGCGCGGTATCAAGCCCGCCCTTCTTGTGAAGCTTGAAGAGCTTTGGCACCGGCCAGGATGGCTGATAGCTGTTCACCCGTTCAACGGCGCGCGGCGACAGGATGATGACGCCATGCCCGCCCTCGCCGCCAAGCGCTTTCTGGAAGCTGAAAGTGACAACATCAAGTTTCTCCCACGGCATCTCCATCGCGAAGACGGCCGAGGTGGCATCGCAGATCGTCAGACCGGTCCGGTCATCCGGAATCCAGTCACCGTCCGGCACACGCACACCGGATGCGGTGCCGTTCCAGGTAAAGACAACATCATGCTCGAAACTGACTTTCGACAAATCGGGGAGATCGCCGTAAGCGGCCTCGTGACAGACCAGATTATCCAGTTCAAGTTCGCTGACAGCGTCCTTGATCCACAGCTTGCCAAACGCCTCCCAGCCAAGAACATCAACACCGCGCGCGCCAAGAAGCGACCACATCGCCATCTCGACGGCACCGGTGTCCGATCCCGGCACGATGCCGACAAGGTAATCCTCGGGAAGCGCCAGCGTGGCGTGGATCAGCGCGATACATTTCTGGATGCGGGATTTAGGTTGGGCGGCGCGGTGCGAACGGCCGAGCGAAGCGGTGTCGAGCGCGGTTGGGGTCCATCCTGGCCGTTTGCGGGTGGGTCCCGTCGAAAACAGCGGCGATTCCGGCTTTGCAGCCGGCTTGGCTGGTAACAGCCCGGTTATGGCAGTCATAACGCCCTCGTCAGTCATGTTGCCACCCGTTGGGGGGTGACGGCCCACCGCGAAGATGGGCCAGCCGCCTGTTCAGGTCAACAGCCGATCCGGCCAAAGAGTGAAAGATTTTACTTGAGGTTATTAACTTGAAATTATTTGATTTTCTTCACTTCGGCTTTGATGAGAAAAATTATTTCATCTATCGTGCTGTCGACAAGCGCCGCGTCATCGGCCTCGACCATCACCCGCAAAAGGCTCTCAGTCCCGGAGGCCCGCACCAGCAGACGCCCCTTTTCAGCCAGACCTGATTCGATCACCGCCAGCCCGGCAACCACCCCCGGAAGATCAAGGACCGCACTGTCAAAGCCGCGCAGATTTTTCAATTTCTGGCATTTCGGCGTGAACATATGGAAAAGCTTGCTGGCAGGCCGGTCATCCTGCGCCAGCAGCCGCAGCATCTGTAGCGCCGCGATCAGCCCATCACCGGAAGTGCTGAGGGATGTCATCAAGATATGGCCGGAGGATTCACCACCAAGATTGATAGCATTGTAGCGCATCGCCTCCAGCACGTAACGGTCGCCGACCTTGGTGCGATGCAGGGTCAGGCCAAGCCCGTCGAGAAATGCCTCGATGCCACCATTCGTCATCACCGTGCCGACGACGCCGCCGCCGGTCAGCGTGCCGGCCTCATGCATACTGCGAGCCAGACAGGCAAGGAGCTGGTCACCGTCAATGACCACACCATTTTCATCAACCATGATCAGCCGGTCGGCATCCCCATCCAACGCAATGCCGATATCGGCTCCGGTTTCCCTGACGCGTTCTGACAGCGCCTCGGGATGCACCGCACCGCACCCGTCATTGATATTGAACCCGTCGGGGTCGTTCGCCATCACGGTAACGTCGGCGCCAAGGTCGCGAAGCGTGTCCGGGGCGGTGCGATACGCCGCACCGTTGGCGCAGTCGACAACGACTTTCAGGCCATCGAACCTGACCTCGGAAGGCAAGGTCGATTTGGCGAATTCGACATAGCGCCCGACCGAGTCCAGCATCCGCGCGGCACGGCCGAGATAGGCAGCTTCCGACAGTTCTATCGACCCTGCCGCCAGATCGGAGATGCCATCCTCAATCTCATCGGCGAGCTTGTAGCCATCCGGGCCGAACAGCTTGATGCCATTATCCTCGAATGGATTGTGGCTGGCCGAAATCATCACCCCGAGATGCGCCCGCAGCGACTTGGTGAGATAGGCCACGCCGGGCGTAGGCATCGGCCCGAGAAGGCGGCAATCCATGCCAATCGAGGTAAAGCCGGCGACCAGTGCAGCCTCAACCATATAGCCGGAAACACGCGTATCCTTGCCAATCACCACGAGCGGCCTGCCGGTCCGGCCTTCGGGATTGTTATCGATGAACCAGCGTCCGGAAGCCAGCGCCAGCCGGACAATGGCTTCGGCGGTCATTGCGCCCGTATTCACCCGCGCCCGCACGCCGTCCGTTCCAAACATCCCCGCCATCGGCGCTCTTCTCCGTCAAATCCTGTCACCCGACACAATAGGTTCGGGACAGGCGTTACTCAAGCCGCTATGCGCTTGCCGCCAACGCCATCTGGATGGCCAGCGCCTGTCTTGTTTCGGCCACATCATGAACGCGCAGCAACTGCGCCCCCTGCACCACCGCCGCCATGGCAAGGCCAAGCGAGCCGGCGAGCCGTTGATCCGCCGGTTCGCCCGCCGAGAGGGTGGCGATGGATGATTTGCGACTTACGCCAACAAGGATCGGCACGCCAAGGCCGTGAAACATCGCCGTCCAACCAATCAGCGACAGATTATGCGCCGGCGACTTGCCAAAACCGAACCCCGGGTCGATGGCAATCTGTTCGCGGGAGATACCGGCGGCCTCGGCGCTGGCGATCCGTTGTTCCAGAAATTCATAGATTTCGACCGGCGCAAACCCATAATGCGGCGCCTGCTGCATTGTCTCGGGTGTGCCCTGCATATGCATTATAGCCACCGCGGCACCGCTGGCCGCGACGGCCTCAAGCGCACCCTCGCCGCGCAGGCCGTTCACATCATTGACGATGCCGGCACCGGCGGCAGTGGCGCGCATCATCACCTCGGCATGACGGGTGTCGATGGACAGAACGGCACCGGAATCCCTGAGGCCAGAGATTGGCGGCAAGACACGGGCCAACTCCTGATTGCGGGTTACCGGTTCGGCGCCGGGCCGGGTCGATTCTCCCCCGATATCGATAATGCCGGCACCACCCTCAATCATTGCGCGGCCAGCGGCAACCGCGCGCGCCGGCGCGTTATACCGACCTCCATCCGAAAAACTGTCCGGCGTCACATTGAGGATCCCCATGATGATGGGATGGTCCAGCGGCAGGCCGGCCCAGTCAGGCCGTGGCGCAGTCAGTCGATCAAACGCCGCAGCGGCCATATTCCGATCATCAGCCGCAGCCAGAAGCTCATCAGGGCTATGTCTGGAGACACTGTAACCTGCCGCGTCACGCTGCACGACATCGACAACGTCAAATGACGCCCATCCACCGGCAAGCGGATGCGCGCCAGCCGGCACCGGGATCGGCCGCAACCAGGTCGGAATCGCGAAAGGCGGCGCTTTCGGCGCCGCCAATCGTGTCAGGTCAGTAATGTCAGTCACGTCTCTTGATCACATCTGTGGATCATGTTTTGGCCTCATGATGGTGAATCACTGGGGCGCGGCAGGCTCATTACCGGGGGTTTTCGGCCGACCCGTTCCCGGGATGGACGCCCGCTTGCGCTTGGCCCGCGGTGTATCGACATCATCCGCCGGATCCTCACGCGACAGCGTGCCGCCCTCGACGATGATATTGATCTCATCACCATTCAGGGTTTCATATTCCAGCAGCCCCTGCGCCAGCCTTTCAAGCTGGTCATCATGCTTCTTCAGAATTTTCGTGGCTTCATCATACGCCTCATCAACGATGCGGCGTGTTTCGGCGTCAATAATCGATGCGGTGGCGTCAGAAACGTTCTTCTGCTGCGACACCGAACGACCAAGAAAGACTTCCTGCTCATCGGCGTTATAGGCAAGAAAGCCAAGCTTTTCCGACATGCCCCATTCTGTGACCATGCGGCGGGCCATATCGGTGGCCATGCGGATGTCCGATGAGGCGCCAGTCGTGACACGTTCTTCACCAAAGATCAGTTCCTCGGCGATCCGGCCACCGCAAGCAACCCGCAAATCGGCATAGATCTGCTGGCGGGCAAGCGAAATCCGGTCGCCCTCGGGAAGGCGCATCACCATGCCGAGCGCACGTCCACGCGGGATAATGGTTGCCTTGTGGATTGGATCGGAGGCCGGACAGTGCAATGCCACGACAGCATGACCAGCCTCATGGTAGGCGGTCAGACGTTTTTCATCATCCGTCATCACCATCGAACGGCGTTCAGAGCCGAGCATGACCTTGTCCTTGGCCTCCTCGAATTCCTGCATCGATACGGTGCGCCGCCCCTTGCGGGCAGCAAGCAACGCCGCCTCATTGACCAGATTGGCAAGGTCCGCACCGGAAAATCCGGGCGTGCCACGCGCGATGATACGGGCATCGACACCTTCGGCAAGCGGTGTCTTGCGCATATGGACCTTCAGGATCTTCTCGCGGCCGACAACATCGGGGTTCGGCACGACAACCTGACGGTCGAAACGGCCGGGGCGAAGCAGTGCCGGATCCAGAACGTCAGGACGGTTGGTCGCGGCGATCAGGATCACCCCTTCATTCGCCTCGAAACCGTCCATTTCGACCAGCATCTGGTTGAGAGTCTGTTCACGTTCGTCATTGCCGCCACCAAGACCGGCACCACGATGCCGTCCGACAGCGTCAATCTCGTCAATAAAGATGATACAAGGTGCATTCTTCTTGCCCTGCTCGAACATGTCGCGGACACGGCTGGCGCCGACACCGACGAACATCTCGACAAAGTCGGAACCGGAAATGGTGAAGAAGGGAACATTGGCCTCGCCGGCGATGGCCTTGGCGAGAAGCGTCTTACCGGTACCTGGCGGCCCGACAAGAAGCACGCCTTTCGGAATTTTACCGCCAAGGCGCTGGAACTTGCCAGGATCTTTCAGGAATTCGACAACCTCTTCAAGCTCGGTCTTCGCCTCATCGATACCAGCAACATCTTCAAAGGTGACGCGGCCCTGATGCTCGGTCAGCAGTTTGGCGCGTGACTTACCAAAACCCATCGCGCCGCGCGAACCGCCCTGCATCTGCCGCATGAAAAACACCCAGATGCCAATGAACAGCAGCATCGGGA
>CBFHNZ010000074.1:0-6300 GCA_965657415.1 Puniceispirillaceae bacterium (SeqCode)
GGTCTCCAGAAGATGCCGCACCACGCCCTGCATCAACAGGAACGGCCCGCGCAGATTGATGTCCATATGGCGTGCCCACAGCTCCGGCGTGGTGTCGACAAGGCTGCCGCGCGAGGTATCGGCGGCGCAGTTGACAAGACCGTTGACGAAACCGTGATGCGCCAGCGCCTTTGCAACGACGGCCTCGCAGTCGTCGATGCTGGCAACGTCACAGGCGACAAACAGGCAGTCAACGCCGTCACCGCTCAGCTGCTCTGCCGCCGCTTTCCCTTTATCCGCATCGCGGCCGGTGATCGTCAGGCGGGTACATCCCTGCGCGATCAGCGTTTCGGCGACGGCCATGCCAAGCCCCTGCGTGCCGCCGGAGATGATGACGCTGGAGGTGCTGTTATCGACCATGATCAATTTCCCTTTCAATCTTGCTCAAACATCTTCCCAGCTGCCGCTGAGTGACGAGCGATCCACTGCATCCATGACTTTCTCGATGACCAGCCCATCAGCGAAGGATGGCCAGACAGGGCCATCGCTATCAATGGCCGTGAGGAGTTCTTGAAGCTCGCAGATTTTCACATCCATATAGCCGAGGCTGTGCCCGCCATTTGGCAGGAAGGCGGCGTAGGGCGGGTGCTGGGGACCGGTCAGGATGGTGCGGAACCCGTCGGTTGCCGGATCACCCTGCGGCGTGAACAGCCGCAATTCGTTCAGCCGTTCCTGTTCGAAGATGATGGTGCCCTTGGTGCCATGCACCTCCCAGCGCAGGCCGCATTTATAGCCCCAGGTGACGCGGCTGGCGCCGATATGGCCATGCACGCCATTCTCGAACTGGACAAGGGCGGCGACCATGTCGTCATTATCGACCTGCTTCTGGCTGCCGGCCTGTTGCGGGTCGTCGCGTTCGGAATGGACAATCGCGATATCGCCGACAACGCGTTTGATGGTGGAGCCGGTCAGATAGTGCGCGACGCTGATGACATGGCTCAACACATCGCCATTGGCACCGGTTCCGGACTGGTCGCGCGACATGCGCCAGGACCAGGGCCGTGTCTCGTCAGCCTCATTGTCGACATCATACCGGCAGAAGAAGGCTGCGACGCGCCCGATGGCACCGCTTTCAATCAGTCGGCGGGCGTGGGTGACGGCCGGGTTCTTGGTATAGTTATAGCCGATGATCGTCTTGCCCGAACTGCCGGTGGCGGCATCGGTCATTGCCTGCGAATCGCCAAGGGTGGTCGACATCGGCTTCTCGCACCAGACATGTTTGCCGGCCTTGAGTGCCGCGATGGAGATTTCCGCATGCGTGTCATTTGGCGTGCAGACCGAGATCAGATCAACCGCCGGGTCGTTGACGACGGCGCGCCAGTCATCCGTATATCGGTTAAACCCGAGATCGGTCGCACGCTGCGATGCGCGCTCGGGACTGAGGTCGCAGACAATCTCCAGCCGCGGCCTGAGGCCGGTCCCGAAAACCGACGCTGATGCGCTGTAGGCAATGGAATGCGCCTTGCCCATGAAACCGGTGCCAATAACCCCGATGCCAATTTCCTTCATCAATATCTCCAAATCTGTGGCCGATGATGACAGCCGATGGTGCGCGTGACATTAAACGAAAGATGTGGTCGCGCATGCGGCGTGTTGACGCAAGATTAAAAATCACGAAATCGGGATTTTGAAATATTTTTTCCAAAATTGCTCTTTACAAGTCGACGCGCCCATCTAAAGTTTGGCTGCGGGGGCCATTCAATTCACATACATCGAAACGTCCCCCGATAAAAACTTTGGAGGACACAATGAAGAAATTGCTTCTTGCGCTGTCTGCTGCTGTGCTGTTTTCGGGCGCTGCTCAGGCAGAACGCTATGTGATGGTTACACATGGTGAAGGTAAAGATCCATTCTGGCCTGTCGTGCAGAAGGGTGGCGAGGATGCCGCGCGTGCTGTTGGCGCTGACTTTGAATATATTTTCACGCCATCCGGCGATATGAGCGATATGGCCAAGTCGATCGCTGCTGCCGCCGCGACGCAGCCTGACGGTATGGTTGTCTCGCTGCCGGATCCGGATGCTCTGGGCCAGGCCATCAAGGATGCGGTAGCTGCCGGTATTCCCGTCATCACGATGAACTCGGGTCTCGAGTCGTCGAAAGAAGTCGGGGCTCTGATGCATGTCGGTCAGCCGGAATTCCTGGCTGGTCAGGCCGCTGGTGCCCGCGCCAAGGCAGAGGGTGCCACCAAGGGCGTCTGCTTCATTCAGGAAGCCTACAACACCGCGCTGAACGACCGTTGTAACGGGTATGGCGAGTCGGTTCCGATCAAGCTGGTTGACAGCTCGAACGACCCGGCCACCATCCCGACCCGTGCGGCTGCCGGTCTGCAGGCCAATCCTGACATCGACGCTGTCCTGTCTGTCGGCCCGCATGTCTGCGCCGGTGTGCAGCAGGCCATCGATGAGCTTGGCATGACGGTTCACCATTCCTGCTTCGATCTCAGCCCGCCGGTCATGGACATGATCAACGCTGGCAAGGTTCAGTACACGATCGACCAGCAGCAGCGTCTGCAGGGCTACATGCCTGTGATCGTTCTGCACCTGTACAATAACGGCGCTGGCCTGCTTCCGGGTGCAAACATCCCGTCGGGCCCCGGCTTTGTTGACAAGTCGAACGCCTCTTCGGTTGCTTCGCTCGCTGGCGTCGACCGGTAATCACATCAAACACGGAAGTGGGTAGCATCAGTGCTACCCACTTTTTTTGGGTTTAGACATGAACCAGACCGCAAGCTCCAGGCAGGAATCCGACCGTCTCGCATCCAAGGGATGGCTGAAATCGCTTCTGGCACGGCCGGAAATCGGCCCGATCGGGGTGATGCTGCTTCTTTTCGGCATGCTGGGATATTTTTCGATCCCGGCCGGCGAATTCTCGCTCAATCCCTTTGCCGGGGAAGGTTTCAACGCGCTTGGCATCCGCAATAATTTGCGGGTCATCGCGCAGTTGGGAATCATCGCCCTTGGTGCCGGTCTTCTGATCATTGCCGGCGAGTTCGACCTGTCGATCGGGTCGATGATCGGCTTTGCGGGCGCCTGCATGGCGATGGTGCTGCGATGGGGATTTGCCATCGTCATTCCGTACATTTCGTTCGAGGGCGGGGCGCATATTGAATTTTTCACCCTGATATACATCGAGAATGTCTCGCCCATCGGCGCGATCATGATCACCTTGTGTTTCACCCTGTTCTTTGGCTGGCTGCAGGGCTACATCGTCGTGCGATCAGGGCTTCCATCCTTCATCGTGACGCTTGGCGGCCTGTTCTTCCTGCGCGGTCTGACCGAAGTGTCGCTCCGCGCCTTCAACCACCGTCCCGACCAGACCAAGGGCGCGACGACGGTGACCGAACTGCCGGATATCAAGAACATCATCGATGTGCCGGGGCATGGTGAAATGGAACGCGAGGCGGCAAAGGCGTTGCCTGAGGCGGATCTCATGGCGCTTCTAAAGGACGTGCCCGCCGATACTGTCGCCAGCATCACCGAACGGCTGACCTACACCGCGCAGCGGGTTGCCGACGCAAAAACGCAAATCATGGCGTCAAAGGGCGTGAAACCGCTGGAGCGCGCGCTGGAAAACGCCATCGAGTCGGGTAACGAGAC
Organism: Puniceispirillaceae bacterium (SeqCode); assembly: GCA_965657415.1. GTDB lineage: Bacteria > Pseudomonadota > Alphaproteobacteria > Puniceispirillales > Puniceispirillaceae > UBA8309. The sequence goes on from CBFHNZ010000074.1 coordinate 3,636, forward strand.
GATGGTGGCCACAATCCGGAACAAGATCGACACCTTCACCGTCACACCTGTCACGCCCAAGAGTGTGACCGACATTGATGTGGCGCGCGCCTATATCGACACCATTGGCTCGGCGCGTCCGGTCGCCAATTTCTTTGGCGGTGATATTCTGCAGCCGATCTTCGACTTCCTGTATTTCCCGGTCGACTGGAACACCAACAATTTCGGCAACCAGTTTGCACCGGGGCTGTATTCCTGCGTGATGATCTGGGTGATTCTGGCGTTGCTCTGCTATGTCGTTCTCAGCCGCACCCAGGCCGGCAACTGGATCTATTCCACGGGCGGTAATCTGCAGGCGGCAAAGGCTAACGGTGTGCCCACCAACCGGGTGAAGATATCGCTTTTCATCTTTTCGGCCTTCTGCGCCACGATTTTTGCGGCGTGCCAGGTGTTCGAGGTGAATACAGCGGATGCGGCGAAAGGCAATCTGAAGGAACTCGAAGCCATCGCGGCAGCTGTTATCGGCGGGATCGTGATGACTGGTGGGTTCGGAACTGTCGTCGGTATCATCGTCGGGGCCTTCATTTTTGGCCTCGCCAAGGAAGCATTCTTCTACATCCCGGGCATCGACGGGTCGTTCTACCGCGTCTTCCTTGGCCTCGTGATCATCGCCTCGGCGTTGCTCAATGAAAACATACGCAAGCGAATCATGGGTACGCTCTGACATGGCTGACAACACGGCAGAACCGCTTATCGAGACCACTGGCCTGGTCAAGAAATTTGGCTCCTTCACGGCGCTGAACGGTGTCGATCTCAAGGTCTATCCGGGTGAGGTACACGCCCTTCTTGGTGATAACGGTGCCGGAAAATCGACCCTCATCAAGATTCTCTCCGGTGTCTTCACGCCGACATCGGGCGAGATCAAGGTCGAAGGAAAGCCGGTTGCCTTTGCCTCGCCACGTGACGCCACCGAGGCGGGCATCGGCACGGTGTATCAGGACCTGGCCCTGAACGCGCTGACCTCGGTGACCCGCAATTTCTTTCTCGGACGCGAGATCACCCATTTTCCGGGCCCGTTCGGCTTGATGAAAATGCAGGAGATGGACGAGATTGCGACCAGCGAAATGGCGAAGATCGGGATCAATGTCGCTGATCCGAACCAGCCTGTCGGCACCATGTCGGGCGGCCAGCGTCAGACACTGGCCATCGCGCGGGCCATCTATTTCGGGGCCAAGGTGCTGATTCTTGACGAGCCGACATCGGCGCTTGGGCAGAAACAGCAAATGGAAGTTCTGAAGACCATCCGCAAGGTTCAGAAACTTGGCGATATTGCGATTATTCTTATTACCCATAACGAGATTCATGCACGCCTGATCGCGGACCGCTTCACCTTCCTCAGTCTTGGTGAGGTCATCGGGCAAGGCACGGCCAAGGATCTCGAGGGCGACGACATCAAGCGGTTGATGGCGGGAGGTGCCGAGATCGGCGATCTGGCCAAGGAGCTTGCTGTCTAGATCATTGGAACGGATTGGACGTGGCCATGGACTCCGCTGAGGTCGGGACAAGACCGGAGACACTCGAGCAGCTTGTCGAGCGGATTGAACGGCAGCATGCCGGTCTGCCGAAGCGGTTGCAGGAAATCGGCAATTTCGCGCTTGGCCACCCCGAGGCTATAGCGCTATCAACGCTTGCCGAGCTTGCTGCCGAAACCGACATCGCGACATCCGCCTTTGTTCGCTTTGCGCAGACGCTTGGCTTCGACGGGTTCAGCCAGATGCAGACGGTGTTTCGCCAGCAGGTGCGCAACAGTTGGCCGCAATATGGCAGCCGGCTCTCGGAAATGGCCTCTGTCAATCCGGCTGACCATCTCGAGGCATTGTCCATTTCCGCCGTTGATTCCATCAAACGCCTGTCCAACACGGTGTCGATCGATACCCTTGAAAAGGCGTCACAGCGATTGGCCGATGCCGAGACGGTGTGGCTTGCCGCCGGCGGGCGGGCGAAACCTGTCACGGTCTATCTTGGCTATCTGCTGACTCAACTTGGAATCCGATCGCAGGAATTTCGCGACGCACCGGCCCAGGCCATCCGCGAGCTGAAGCTGATCGGCCCGCGTGATGTGCTGTTTGTGGTCAGCTTTTCTCCCTATGGCGAAATGACGGCCAACCTCGCGCGGCAGGCGCATGAAATGGGTGTATCCATCGTCAGCATCACCGACACCACGGTCAGTCCGGTCGCGCTTGATACGACCCTGCTTGTCACCGAGGAGCATCTGTTCGGGTTCCGCTCGCTCTGCGCGACCATGAACCTGACGCAATATCTTGCCATCGAGGCTGGCCTCAAACGCGAGAAAGGGCCACAGAATGGCTGATCCAAATCTTGATGTGATCTGTATCGGTCGTTCGTCCGTGGATCTTTATGGTGGCCAGGTTGGCGGGCGGCTGGAGGATATGTCCAGCTTTGCCAAATATATCGGCGGCAGCCCGACCAATATCAGCATTGGCTGCGCGCGCCTCGGCCTGAAATCGGCGGTCATTACCGGTGTTGGCGATGAACATATGGGGCGTTTCATTGTTGAACAGCTGGCCCGCGAAGGTGTTGATACCAGCCATGTGAAAACCGATCCGGACCGTCTGACGGCCCTGGTGATCCTCGGCATTCGTGACAAGGAACAGTTTCCGCTGAT
>CBFHNZ010000075.1:0-5943 GCA_965657415.1 Puniceispirillaceae bacterium (SeqCode)
CCACTGGCACCGCGCCGTGTATCTGGCCGGCGCCTGAGGATCGGTCTGGCCACAAACAGCGACACATTCACGGCACCTGCCTATTCGGCAGTCCTATAGGGCACCCCGAAAATCCAGCCCTCAAGGGCGGCGGCCGGCGGCGCGGTCCATGTTGCGCCCTGCCCGGCGAACCAGCGCAGCGCCGCGGCTGAGATGATCGCGTCCGCCTCGTCGGCATCGGCCCCGCGCGGCGCGAAATCCTGCCCGACCCCCCGGCTGTCATAGGCCGCCAGCGCGCCATTCATGAAGGCCGGGTCGGCGGCGGCGTTCTTTGCCGGGTTGAACCCGGCGCGGTGGAAATAATAGCTCGGGAAAATTTCGACCATCACCATCGCCAGACTGTCATCGAGCATTCCCGGCGCATGCGCCACCTCGATCCGGTCGAACGGCCAGACGGCAAGGCGCGGCCCCAGCGCCGCCCGAAGCGCATGGATCAGGCGCATGCCGGCCATCGACCCGGTGGCGACATTGTCAGCCCCGATGGCCTTGAAGGTGGGCGATGGTGCCCGCGCCGTCTCCCGCGCCGCCAGTTCGGTCAGACGCCGGCGGCTTCGGTAGAACGGCGCGCCATGATTGCGCGGCGACAGGTAATAACCGGCAAGCTGCGGCGCGGCGAACATCGCCCCACCATAGAGATGCGGGTCGTCCGCGCTTTCAGCCTCGACCCGCGCCCACAGCGCCGCCGGGCCGGATGGCGAATCGGCAAGACCAGGGTAATAGGCACCCTCGTCAATGAAGGGGTGCGCAAAGGCGAAATCAATCCCGACAAGGAGCGGCGATCCGGCGGCGCGCGCCGCGGCCTCGGCCAGCAACCAGTCAAGAACAGCCTCACGGCCCCAATGCCGCGCGTCGGGGGGCAGGATTGTCCGCGGGGTACCGTGCCCGGTCCCGGCCAGGGCCACCTGAATACCAGGCTGGCGCGGCCCGCGCGCACCCGACCAGTCGATGCCGATAAATCCGCCGAACACGGGCCTAGCTGTCACCAGCGTTCGACATCCGCGCCAGAAGGTCAGCCGCCGTCGCGCTGAGCCCATCAGATGCTGTCTCGCCGGCGAGGACCGCCTCGGCCTGCCTGGCCATCACCTTGCCAAGCTCGACCCCCCATTGGTCAAAGCTGTTGACCCCCCAGACAAAACCGCTGACGACGGTGATATGTTCATAGAGCGCCAGCAGCCGGCCAAGCGCGAAGGGCGTGGTGGCGTCCCAGCTGACGATCGTCGAGGGCCTGTCGCCGGCAAAATGGCGGTGCGGTTCGGCCGTATGCGGGCTGCCGATGGCCAGCGCCTCGGCCTGCGCCACCGCATTGGCGACCAGCACCCGGTGGTTTGCCGCCCAATCACCGGCAAGGTGCAGGCCAACTGGCTGCATCGGCACCAGAATATCAAGCGGCACCAGATCGCTTCCCTGATGCAGTGCCTGAAAAAAACTGTGCTGACATCCGGTGCCGGCAGCACCCCAGATCACCGGTGTCGTCGCATGCTCAAGCGGCGTCCCGTCGACCGAGACCGATTTGCCATTCGATTCCATCTCCAGCTGCTGCGCCCAGGCCGGCAGCAGGTAAAGCCGCTGGTCATAGGGCATGATGCCGTGCGTTGAAAGGCCCAGGAAATTCCGGTTCCAGACGCGCAGCAGCCCCATCAGTACCGGCAGGTTCGCCGCATGCGGGGCGGTGCGGAAATGATTGTCCATCGCCGCCGCGCCGGCCAGCATATCGGTAAAGGCAGTCGGCCCGACATCGATCATCACCGGCAGGCCCACCGCCGACCACAGCGAATAGCGCCCGCCAACACCCTGGTCGAAATCGAATATGTGGTCAGGCGCGATGCCCCAGCCACGGGCCACCTGCGGCGCCGCCGTGACCGCCACCATGCCAGCACCCGCACCACCCTGCCAGTCTCGCGCCAGTGCCGCGTTGCGCATTGTCTCGGCGGTGGTGAAGGTTTTCGAGGTGGCAATGATCAAGGTGTGTGCCGGATCGCAGGCCGTCAGCACATCATGAAGATGGCTCGGATCAACATTCGAGACATAATGCAGGCGCGGGCCACTGGCATGACCCGCCAGCGCGGCGCTGACCATCGCCGGCCCCAGATCGGACCCGCCAATGCCGATATTCACCACATCGGTGACGGTCCCGTGCCGAACCGAGTCGGCAAAATCCGAAAGCCGCGCATATTCCGCGCCCTCGCGGCGATCCGCGGCGCGCTGCGCCATATGGACAACGGCGCGATCCTCGGATTTGTTGACAGGCTCACCGGCAAACAGGGCATCGATACGGGATTTGAGACCGGTTTCCGCCGCCAGATCAAGAAGCGCCAGAAGGGTCCGCGCCGTGATCTTGTGGCGAGACAGATCAACCCGCAGATCATCCATCTCATAGACAAGGCCGCGGGCCCGCCCGGAATCGGCAAGCAGATCGCGAAGATGCACCTCGTGAAGCGAGGCAGCCTCGGCGCGGAGCGTGGCGGCAGCGTTTGTAGACAGCATATCCCCTGATCCCGGCTGGTGATTTGGCGACACCATACCCATATCCGTCGCACGGCGCCAGCGGGGCAAAGGCGTCCGGCGGCAATCCACGGAACGTTTATATGTCTTCACCTCAGACTTTTGATCCGGAAACTTACGACATCATCATCATTGGCAGCGGCATGGCGGGCCTTGCGGCGGCAGGCGTCGCCAGGTCGACAGGCCGGACGGTCTGCGTCTTCGACAAGGGACGGCGCATTGGCGGGCGCGTCTCGACACGCCGCGCCGAGGGATTCACCTTCAATCATGGCGCACAGTTCCTGACCGCGCGGCAGCCCGACTTCATCACCGCCTGCATGGCGGCGCAGACTGCCGGGGCGCTGCGGCCATGGCGTGTGGCCGGGCGCGATGCCTTTTGCGGTGCGCCAACGATGCGCGACCTGCCGGCCTTTCTGGGCGAGGGGCTTACCATCCGCCAGCAGGTCGAAATCACCAGCATCAGCCGTGAAGAGGGGCTGATCACGCTTCACGACACGAATGGACCCGTAGCGCGCGGCCGGCAGGTGCTGGTAACCGCACCGGCACCGCAGGCAGCACAGCTGCTTGACGCTGTCGCCGCCGATCTCGCCGCCACTGCGCGCCATGCTGCCTATGCACCCTGCTGGACCGGCATGTATGGTTTTGCGCCCGAAGACCTGCCCGCCAGGGATGTCGCCGATATGGCGGCGCCTGCCAGCAACAGAAGCGGACCAGTCGGATGGGCTTGTTGGCAGGGTCAGCGACCGGGTGCCGCCAGTGACGAAGGTGCCGGTCTGGTCGTGCAGGCCGCCCCGGACTGGAGCGAGGCCGAACTGGAACAGGGTGCCGATATGATTGCCGGGGCACTTCTCACGGCGTGGCAGGAGATGGCCGGGACCACCCTGCCCGCCCCGCGCTATATGGCGGCACACCGGTGGCGCTATGCCAGGGTCATTCGCCCGGCGGAGGCCAATGCCCCGCGGCAGACGGCGGACGGGATGATCGGCATTGCCGGTGACTGGACTGCCGGCGCGCGCATCGAGGATGCCTTCATGTCAGGCCATCACGCGATGACATCACTGCTTGCGACAACCGCCGCATCCTGACTGTCGGCGGACCCAAAGCCCAGGGAAAATCCCGCCAATCGGCGCGTCAACACTGTCACAAAACTGAAACCGCACAGCAACGATGATGTCACATTGCCGTCATAGGGTGCGCTAACTCAGCGGTGTGCGGGGCGACGATCTTGCTGGACGAACGAACGGGCATTCAGGACTTCCGCACCATCTGGATTTCCGACACACATCTCGGCACACCAGGCGCGCAGGCAGAGGCGTTGCTGCATTTCCTGAAATATACCCGCAGCGAAACGCTGTATCTGGTCGGCGACATCGTCGATGGCTGGCAGCTGAAAAAACGCTTCTACTGGCCGCAGCAGCATAATGATGTGGTGCAGAAACTGCTCCGCAAGGCGCGGCACGGCACCCGTGTGATCTATATTCCAGGCAATCATGACGAAGCGGCCCGGCATTATCTGGGGGTCAATTTCGGCGAGATCGCGATCAAACAGGACGACATCCACGAAACCGCCGATGGCAAGAGATTGTGGGTGGTTCATGGCGACCTGTTCGACAATGTGATCCAGCATGCGCGCTGGCTCGCCTACCTTGGTGACCGCGCCTACACGCTGTTGCTGGTCCTCAACCGGTTCCTGAACAAGTTCAGAAACTTGCTGAACATGCCCTACTGGTCACTGTCACAATATCTGAAACATCGGGTGAAATCAGCGGTGTCCTTCATTTCTGCCTTCGAGACAGCGATGCTGACAGAAGCACGCCGCCGTGACTGTGATGGTGTTGTCTGCGGTCATATCCACAAGCCTGAAATGCGCGAGATCGACGGCATCCTCTACGCCAATGACGGTGACTGGGTGGAATCGTTGTCGGCCCTGGTGGAGCATCATGACGGACGGCTGGAGTTGCTGGACTGGCAGAACGCCGGGTCGACCATCACCTGGCAGGTTCCCGACCAGTTCGCGACACCTGACTTGGCAAACACGCAGATCGGAGCCGGAGCGTGAAAATCGCCATTGTCACCGACGCCTGGTACCCGCAGATCAATGGTGTGGTCCGCACGCTGACCAAGACACGCGAGGGTCTGGAGGCACTTGGCCATGATGTTCTGATGGTCACGCCAGAGCATTTTCGCACAGTACCCTGCCCGACCTACCCAGAAATCAGGCTGTCGGTATTGCCCGGCCGACAGGTCTCGGCGCGGCTTCGCAACTTTGGCCCAGACCATCTTCATATCGCCACCGAGGGCCCACTTGGCCTCGCCGCGCGGGCCTTTGCCAAGCGCAAACAACTTGCCTTCACCACCGCCTATCACACCCGTTTTCCCGAATATGTGCATTCACGCATCCGGATGCCGATCAGCTGGACCTATGCCTTCATGCGCTGGTTCCACAAGCCCGGCCATGCGGTGATGGCACCGACAAACGCGGTTCTGAACGACCTTCAGCGTTGGCGGGTTGGCAGGCCGGTGATCTGGCCACGCGGTGTCGATCTGGATCTTTTCACACCTGATCCCGATGCCCGCGCCGGACGAGAAAAGACAAATCCAGTCTTCATCAATGTCGGGCGTGTTGCCGTGGAAAAGAACCTCGAGGCGTTCCTTGAGCTTGATCTTCCCGGTGAGAAATGGGTTGTTGGCGGCGGCCCGGCGCTGGACAGCCTGAAACGGCGCTATCCTGAGGCACGGTATTTCGGCCCGAAAGACATGACGGAGCTACCCGCACTTTACAACCAGGCCGATATATTCGTCTTTCCCAGCCGGACCGACACCTTTGGGCTGGTGCTTCTCGAGGCGATGGCCTGCGGACTGCCGGTGGCGGCCTTTCCGGTTACCGGACCGATCGACGTTGTTGGCACCTCGAAGGCAGGTGTCCTTGACGCGGATCTTGGCAAGGCTTGCCATGCCGCCCTGAAACTCAGCCGCACCGATGCGCGCGCGCATGCCGAGACATTCTCATGGACCGCCGCCACCGAGATCTTTGCCGGCCATCTGGTGCGCTCGCGTGAACGGCAGAGCGACTATCACATCGCGGACAATCCCTATAAGGACAATCACGGTATCACCCGCGCCATCGCCGCGGCGCGCAACAGCTGGGCCGGTCTTGCCTTCGCCATTCGCGAGGAAAGCGCCTTCCGTCAGGAATTGATTCTCGCCGCCATTCTGGGTCCGCTGGCCATCTGGATGCCGGCGACACCGGTGGAAACAGGGATGATGCTGGCAACATTGTTTCTGGTGCTGATTGTCGAGCTGCTGAACTCCAGCGTCGAGGCGGCGGTGGACCGCATTTCCTTCTCCAAGCACGGCCTGTCGAAACGCGCCAAGGATTATGGCAGCGCGGCGGTGATGCTG
>CBFHNZ010000076.1:0-5453 GCA_965657415.1 Puniceispirillaceae bacterium (SeqCode)
GATCACCAATCCGCAGGAAACTCATCAGGCCGGAGGATTTGCCGCCACCTGACAGGCTCTCGCCCTCGCCGCGGATGCGGCTGAAGTTTGATCCGGTGCCGGACCCGTATTTGAACAGACGGGCCTCGCGGACCCACAGATCCATGATGCCACCTTCATTCACCAGATCGTCGCTCACCGACTGGATGAAACAGGCGTGCGGCTGCGGATGCTCATAGGCACTGGCCGAACGTGTCAGCTTGCCGGTTTCGAAATCGACATAATGGTGTCCCTGGCTCGGTCCATCGATTCCATACGCCCAATGCAGGCCGGTATTGAACCATTGCGGCGAGTTCGGTGCTGCCATCTGGGCGGCCAGCATGTGACACATTTCGTCATAATAAGTGCGGGCGTCTTCCTCGGCGGTGAAATAACCGCCCTTCCAGCCCCAATATGTCCAGGTGCCGGCCAGCCGGTTGAAGACCTGCTTGGTCGAGGTTTCACCGACGAACCGCTCATCTTCCGGGAGTTTGGCCAGCGCGGCGTCATCGGGGACCGATCGCCATAGCCAGGATGGCACCGCGCTCTCCTCGACGCGTTTCAGTTTTGCGGGAATGCCGGCCTTGCGGAAATATTTCTGCGCCATGATGTCTGTCGCAACCTGCGAGAACTGCACCGGCACTTCAACATTCTCCGCCTGGAAAACGACGGTGCCATCGGGGTTGCGAATCTCGCTTGAGGCAAAACGGAACTCAAGTGCGGCAAAGGGGGCGGACCCGGTAGTCGTGAAACGTCTTTTGAACTGCATCTGTTTTAGCCTCTAGAATCTCTGTCTTCGAACCATCATGGGGGAAGGATGGTTAGTGATTGTTTTCGATTGTTTTTTTTGGGCGCCGGAGCCAAAAGTCACAAGATTTTGTGGTGCCGACCCCCGAAAACTACATGATGTTGAAGTGCGGGAACAAGTCACAAATTTGTAATTTTGGTTAAAATTTGCCTTGCCATAAATCTGAGTTTATGAATCGGGGGTGTGTCGCGGCACGGCTTTGCAGGCTTGACGCCGGATGAAGCGGATTCCTTTCTGCTGCCACTGGACGACGGGCATGGCGCGGGCCTATATTACCGGCCATGGACCTTGCCATGCCAGTCCCGTACGGGAATGATGGCTCGGCCCATCCGGGTGCCACACGGGAAAGTTTCCACATGGATATCGTCACAAGACTACATCTGCATTTCAAGGCACGGTTCATCGGGACCGACGAGTTCGGCAATCGTTATTTCGAGGAACGCAAAGCGCGTCCCGGCAAGCCGCCGCGCCGCTATGTCCGGTATAATGGTGTGGTCGAGGCGTCGAAAGTGCCTGCTGACTGGCATGGCTGGCTGCACCATACCGAGGACAGCCCACCACCCGAGGGCGGGTATCGCCGGCATGACTGGCAACAGGACCATATGCCGAACACGACCGGCACGAAATTCGCACACCGCCCGGCCGGGCATGTGCTGAAGGGTGGCAAGCGCGCGCCGGCAACGGGTGATTATGAACCGTGGAGTCCGGTCTGAGGACAATGTCATGTCCCTGATCGTTATGTCTCTGATCGAGGTCAGCTGACGGGAGACCAGGATGCAAAGGAACACGCTCGAGATTATTATGGGTGCGGTTGTCCTGCTGACCGCCATCGCCTTCATGTCGGTGGCCTATGAGGCGGCCGATATCAAGGGCGGTAACGGCTATGAAATCGAAGCTGAGTTCGGGGCCACCGGCGGCCTTGCGATTGGCGATGATGTCCGCATATCCGGCATCAAGGTCGGCCGGATCACGCGTCAGGAACTCGATCCGGTTACCTATGCGGCGCGAATCGTCATGGCGGTCGATCAGCGTGTGCGGATTCCGGCCGACAGCAGCGCGCGAATCACCGCGGCATCCCTGCTTGGCGGCAATTATCTTGAACTGATGCCAGGTGCCGATGAGGACATGCTGCAGCCAGGCGACATTATCTACGATACACGCGATCCGGTCAGCCTGACTGATCTTCTTGGCAAGGCTGTTTTTGCGGGGGGCAATGACCCGTCCTGACCGCTGCATCCTGTTGTTTGCGGCGGCGCTGCTTGGCCTGTCCGGCGGTGCCGAGGCCAGCTGGATAGAGGGCCGCACGGCAACAGTCCAGGCCCTCGACAAGATCACCGCGCGAATTTCCACCCTCAGGGTTCCTATCGATGAACCCGTTGATTTCGGCACTCTGAGCGTGACCGTGCGCCGCTGTGCCTATCATCCGCCGGAAGAGCCGCCGGAAGACGCGGCCTTCCTGGAAGTTGTGGATAATGGTCATGACCGCAGCAAGCCGCCGCGTCAGGTCTTTGCCGGTTGGATGTTTGCCTCCAGCCCTGCCGTGTCGGCGATGGAACACCCGGTCTATGATCTGACGCTTCTCAGTTGCAAAGCTGATCAATAAGGCCGCCTAATCGGCCTCCGCCAATCCCAGCATCAGCGTGACGAGATCATCGCTCGGCAGGTCCAGTTTCAAATCCGCGGCGGTACCAAGTGCCCGCTGTAGTCGCTGCTGGAACTGCTCGCGGCTGATCTCATGGATGCCGAACTGGCGCAGATGGTCGTTGGTGAATTGCGCGTCCAACAGATGGAATCCGCCGGCCCGAAGCCGTGCCACCAGATGGACAAGCGCCACTTTCGAGGCGTCGGTCTGGCGCGAGAACATCGATTCGCCGAAAAAGGCGGCGCGAAGCGCAACGCCATAGAGCCCGCCGACAAGTTTCTCATCCCGCCACACTTCTATCGAATGCGCGAATCCGAGCCTATGAAGCGCGATATAGAGCTGCCGGATGTCACGATTGATCCAGGTCTCGGCGCGGCCGTCCCCAAGCGCGGCGCATTCATCGATCACAGCGGGGAAGTCCCGGTCGACGGTGACCGTGAAACGCCGCTGGCGCACCGTACGGGCGAGACGCCGTGGCAGATGAAATTCATGCCGTGCGCCCTCCTGCCAGGCCAGCGGGATCAGCGCCCGCACGTCGGGATCATAGAACTTGATCTCGCGGCTGTCGGCGCTGTCGGCCATCGGAAAGACGCCGAGCGAATAGGCTTTGATCAGCGTTTCGGGTGAAAAGGCGAAGCGCTCGGCCATGATCATGTCCCCTGATTGCGGGTGGGCCTGCCGAAACGGTCGGTCGTTACGGTTGTTCAGGCGTCATCGTCGTTCAGGAAATGCTCCTCGAGCCAGCGGATATTGTAACTTCCGTCAATCACCGCCGGCGCGTCGACCAGCCGTTCATGCAGGGCAAGCGTCGTCGGAATCGGCTCGACAACGAATTCCTGCAACGCCCGCTTCAGCCGCGACAGGCAGTGCGCCCGGTCATCGCCATAAACAATCAGCTTGGCAATAAGGCTGTCATAATAGGGCGGCACCGAATAGCCGGTATAGAGACAGGAATCGACGCGGATACCCGGACCGCCGGCAGCGTGATAGGCAGTGATCCGCCCCGGTGTCGGCATGAAGGTCTGGGGATGTTCGGCATTGATCCGGCATTCGATGGCATGGCCGGTGAAAGTCACATCATCCTGGGTGAAGGACAGCGGCATGCCGGCGGCAATTCGGATCTGCTCGCGCACAAGATCGACGCCGGTGATGGCTTCGGTAATCGGATGCTCCACCTGCAGGCGCGTATTCATCTCGATGAAGAAGAACTCACCATCTTCATACAGGAATTCCATCGTGCCGACGCCAAGATAGCCCATGCGCTGCGTGGCTTCGGCTGCGATGCCGCCGATTTCGGCCCGCTGCTCGGCACTCAGGACAGGCGAGGGGGCTTCCTCGAACAGCTTCTGGTGACGCCGCTGGATCGAACATTCGCGTTCACCAAGATGCACCACATTACCGTGGCTGTCGGCGATCACCTGAACCTCGATATGGCGCGGCTGGCCAAGATAGCGTTCCAGATAGACCGTGTCGTCGCCAAACGCAGCCTTGGCCTCAGAGCGGGCCGAACTGAAAGCCTCGGCAAGATTGTCTGCGGTTTCGGCGACCTTCATTCCGCGGCCACCGCCGCCGGACGCTGCCTTGACCAGTAACGGATATCCGACATCAGCGCCGATGCGCCGCGCCTCATCAAGCGTCGGCACCGCGCCGGGAGAGCCGGGAACCAGCGGCAACCCGGCCTCGGCGGCCGTGATCTTGGCCTCGACCTTGTCGCCCATCGACCGGATATGGTGTGGCTCCGGTCCAATAAAGGTCAGCCCGTGCGCCGCAACAATCTCGGCAAAGTCTGCATTCTCGGCCAGAAAACCGACCCCCGGATGGACCGCATCGGCACCGGTGATCCCGGCGGCCGTGATGATCGAGGCGATATTAAGATAGGAATCGGTGCTGGATGGCGGTCCGATACAGACGGATTCATCGGCCAGACGGACCGGCATTGAATCTGCGTCTGCCGTCGAATGCACAACAACATTCGGGATCTTCAGTTCCTGACAGGCGCGCAGCACGCGCAGCGCCACATCGCCCCGATTGGCTATGAGAATCTTTTTAAACATCACTCGATAACGACCAGCACTTCGCCAAACTCAACCGGCTGACCGTTCTGCACCATGATCTGTGTGATCTTGCCATCTGTCGGCGCGGTGATCGGGTTCATCACCTTCATCGCCTCGACAATCAGCACTGTCTGGCCTTTCTTCACGGCATCACCAACCGCAACAAAAGCCGGCGCGTCAGGCTCTGCTGCGACATAGACGGTGCCAACCATCGGCGAGGTTACAGCCCCTGGGAGGGACGCCAGATCCTCGGCCGGCGTCACGGTCGGCGCGGCGGCAGGTGCAGCAGATACAGGTGCAGCAGGCACAGGCGCGGCGACAGGCGCCACCACCGATTCAGGGCTGACCGCGCCGGCAACGCGTGACAGCCTGACCGACAGATCGGCTGTTTCATATTCGAGTTCGGCCAGGCCGGCTTCATCCAGAATATCCGCCAGTGCCTTGACGAGCGCTGTATCGTTCGCGCCAGATGCTTTTGGGCTTTTTGCCATTTATCCGGCCTCCCTTGCCATTTCCAGTATTCCCCTGATCGCCATGATATATGACATGGGACCGAAGCCGAGAACAACACCATCGACCACCGCCGAGATCATCGAATGATGCCGGAAGGTTTCACGCTTGTGAATATTCGAAAGGTGAACTTCGATCTTGCCGCCCGGAAACAGTGCCAGCGCGTCGCGCACCGCCACCGATGTATGGGTCAGCGCCGCGGCGTTGATGACAATCCAGTCCGTCTTGCCGACAGCCTGTTGGATGGAGGTGACAATCTCGGCCTCACCATTCGCCTGCATCCAGTCAAGACTGGCACCCTCGGCCGCACAGATGGTACGGCATTTCGCCTCCATGTCGGCCAGCGTGTCGGCACCGTAGATATCAGGCTCGCGGGTGCCGAGCATGTTGAGGTTCGGTCCGTTGATGACCAGAATACTTA
>CBFHNZ010000077.1:0-4547 GCA_965657415.1 Puniceispirillaceae bacterium (SeqCode)
TAACGCATGTCGCCTTGCGGGTCGTGAACGGAAACACACAGATCATCACCATCAACGCGGCAACCGGCGTCGTTTCGTATCACGCCATACTTCAAGGCTATACAGCTGCGTTGACAGAGGACAATTTCGTCAACGCCGATGTTGCGTTGCTAGGCTGGAGTGCCGGTTTCGAAAGGGCACCTGATGGTGGTTATCGTTTCGATGGAGACGCGCTGCCCAATCTGGTGATGGCCACCAGAGCGGATGAAAGAGCCGTCTATAGAGACGGCAGCTACATGGCGATGCAAGGCCGGGACGGCGATGACATATTGATCGCCGGGAACCATTATGACTGGCTGCATGGTGGCCATGGTGACGACATATTGTTTGGTGGCAATGGCGGTGATCATCTTTATGGAGGTGCCGGCAACGACACGCTGAATGGAGGGGCTGGCAACGACACGCTGATTGGCGGGGCTGGACGCAACATTTTGACCGGCGGTACCGGCGCCGACACGTTTATTTTAAACGGGGTACGCTCCTCATTTGATCAGGCTGACATTATCACCGATTTTGCAGCGGATGACCGGCTGCAGTTTGACGCCGAGGTAACGCATGTCGCCTTGCGGGTCGTGAACGGAAACACACAGATCATCACCATCAACGCGGCAACCGGCGTCGTTTCGCGTCAAGCTGTGCTTAAGGACTACAGAGGTGCGTTGACAGAGGACAATTTCGTCAACGCCGATTTGGCGCCGTTGAACTGGAGTACAGGTTTTGAAAGGGCGCTTGATGGCATCCATTATCTATATGGAATCCGTTGGTCTGAACTGATGATGTCGACCAGAGCTGATGAACAGGCCGCCACCGGCATAACAATGATCGCCGGTGATGGCGATGATATATTAGTTGGGGGGGCTCGACGGCTAAACTGGCTGTATGGCGAGCATGGCAACGACATATTGTTCGGCGGGAATATAAGAGACTACCTCGATGGCGGAACGGGCCGAGACATCATGACCGGTGGCGCGGGAGAGGACTATTTCGTTGGTTATGATCATCATACCACCATCACGAGGTGGCAGGACGCCGATCTTGTGACCGATTTTACCAAGGGTGAAGACAGGATTATGATTGACCGTAACAGTATCTGGTACAAGACCATTGATACTGATGGTGACAGCCAGCATGACGCCACCCTCATTCAGGCCAATGACAATGATCTGTATATTGTGCTTGAAAACTACACCGATGATCTGGACGGGTCGGATTTTGGATTTGTCAGGGGAGGCATTTATCAGCATATCACCGTCACCGAAATAATGTGACTGGGGCTTGCTCGAAGGAAATATTCACCGGTTAAAACCTGCTACCATCTAAAACTGGCGGTAGCTGTACGGTAGCAGGCACCGGTCGGTGTCGGCGCTGCTCGTCATTTGACGACTGATCGCAGCCGTTATCTTCAGGAGGCAAAAGTCAGTGCGTGTCGGCAATTCTGTGCTGGCGTGTCAGAATATGCGCCGCGACCAGAGATGATTCGGGTGCGTTAAGGCGTGATCCTTCTTAGTGCCCGTGGCGCTATTGCCGCAGCTCGGCACCGCAATTCTTGCCGGCGATCTTCACGATCTCGGCTGAAATGGCCTCGATCTCGGCCTCGGTCAGCGTTGCCTTCGTCGGGGTCAGCGTCACCGTGATGGCGATCGATTTCCTGCCATCGCCAATATTCGCGCCTTCATAAAGGTCGAACACCCGCATGTCGGTCAACAGAGGTCCCGCCCCGGACTTCACCGCCCTCATCAGATCGCCGGCGGTAACCTGCGAATCGACAATGAAGGCGAAATCACGGGTCACCGGCTGGTAGACCGACAGCGACAGGAGCGGGCGCGCCGGACCTTTCGATTTCGGCATCGGCACGTCATCGACATGGATCTCGAACCCGACCGCGCGGCCGCGCAGCCCGTATGAACCGGCCACTGACGGGTGGATCTCGCCAAAGCTTGCCAGCACCGTGCGACCCTGAACCAGCCTGCCGGCCCGCCCCGGATGATACCATGCGGGAACAGCGTCCATCTGGTCCGGACCTTGCACCTGTACACTGGCAAGCTTGATCCCCAGCGCCGCCAGCGCCGCCTCGGCATCGGCGCGGGCATCGAACACATCGACCGCACGCATCGCGCCATGCCATTCGCGCGGCGCGGTGCCGCCATGGCGCAGGCCGGTGGCAGCGGTGCGCTGATCCTCCGGCGCATCGCCAAGGAAGACAGGACCAACCTCGAACATCGCAGCATCGGTCTCGCCGCGATCCTGATTGCGCGCCGCGGCGGCCCGCAGGTACGGCAGGATCGACGGGCGCATCACCGACAGATCGGCGCTGATCGGGTTCACCAGCGTCAGCATGTCATCCCCGCCGCCAAACCGGACAGCATCATCCTTGCCAAGGAAGGAGAATGTCACAGCTTCCATCAGCCCGCGTCCGGCCAGCCCGCGGCGCAGCCGGAACAGGCGCGCCTGCGCCGGGTTCAGGGATGGTTTTGCCACCACCTCGTCACGCGGCAGATGATCCATCGGCAGATGGTCGAAACCGCGGATACGGGCGATCTCCTCAACCAGATCGGCGGCACCATCGATATCGCCGCGCCAGGGCGGCGGGGCCACGTCAAGACCGCCCTCGGCAGTGCTGACGGTAAAGCCAAGCGCCTCGAGGATGCGCTGCTGCTCGGCTGGCGCGACAACCATACCGGACAACGCCGCGACCTTGCCCGATGCCAGGAAGATGCTGCGCTGCCAGTCGAAACCCGGGCCGGCTGTCACCGGCACCGATGCCTCGCCGCCGCAGATATCCGTGACCATGCGGGCAACATGCCCGGCCGCCCAGCGCGGGCTTTCGGAATCAAGGCCGCGCTCAAACCGATAGCGGGCGTCGGAATGCAGGTTCAGCTTGCGCCCCGTGGTCGCCACCGAGACCGGGTCGAATATCGCGATCTCGAGGAACATGTCGGTGGTGGTCTCGCTGACCCCGGTGCGCTCGCCGCCCATCACCCCGGCAAGATCATCAACCCCCACGGCATCACCGATGGTAATCATGCCCGGCTGCATCTCGTAGGTCTTCTCGTTCAGCGCGGCAAAGGGCTCGCCGCCCTGCGCCTGCCGCACGACCAGCTCATTGCCGTGGATCTTCGCCGTGTCATAGGCATGCAGCGGGCGGCCAAGGTCGAACATCACATAGTTGGTGATATCGACAAGCGCGCTGATCGGGCGCTGGCCAATCGCCGTCAGCCGGCGCGCCATCCAGTCCGGGCTTGGCCCGTTGGAAACGCCGCGAAAGGCGATGCCGGTGATCAGCGGACACAGATGTTCGGCGCCCGCAAGGTCGAGCCTCCAGCTGACCGGGCTGTCGAAACTGCCCTCATGCGGGCTGGTATCAAGCGGTTTCAGCGTGCCATAGCCGGCCGCCGCCAGATCGCGCGCGACGCCGCGCACGCCAAGACAGTCGGCGCGGTTCGGCGTGATCGCGATCTCGATCACCGGGTCGTCCAGACCGGCGAACGCGGCAAAGCTCTCGCCAAGCGGCGCGTCGGCGGCAAGCTCGATGATGCCGTCATGCTCGTCCGAGATCATCATCTCGCGCTCCGAACACAGCATGCCGTTGGAATCCTGACCCCGGATCGTGCCGGCCTTCAACTCCAGATCGATCCCCGGCACAAAGGCACCGACGGGCGCGAACACGCCCTTCATGCCGGCGCGGGCGTTCGGTGCGCCGCAGACAACCTGCACCGGATCACCGTTGCCGGTATTGACCATGCAGACTCGCAGACGGTCGGCATCGGGATGCTGTTCGGCCGAGATCACTTCGGCGATGGTGAAGGGGGCGAGGCGCTGGCCCGGATCATCGAAACTCTCGACCTCGAGGCCAAGCATCGGCAGCGCCTCGAGAATGTCCTCCAGCGGGCGATCGGTGTCGAGATGGTCAAACAGCCAGTCACGGGTGAATTTCATCAGACACTCCCTCCGGCAAGGCCGGCATGAACCGACGGCGCATCGAACGGCAGGAAGCCGTAATGCCGCATCCAGCGCAGGTCGCTGTCATAGAAGGTCCGCAGATCGGGAATGCCGTATTTCAGCATCGCGATCCGCTCAATCCCCATGCCGAAGGCAAAGCCCTGATATTTCTCCGGATCATAGCCGCAGTTTGCCAGTACCCGCGGATTGACCATGCCGGAGCCGAGAATTTCCAGCCAGTCATCACCGGCTCCGATCTTCAGCCCGCCACCATCACGCGTGCAGCCGATATCGACCTCGGCCGACGGTTCGGTGAAGGGGAAATAGCTAGGGCGAAAGCGCACCGGCAGATCATCGACACCGAAAAAGGCACGGCAGAAATCGATCAGACAGCCTTTCAGGTGCCCCATATGGATGCCGTCACCGATCACCAGTCCCTCGCATTGATGGAACATCGGCGAATGCGTGGCGTCATGGTCCGAACGGTAGGTGCGGCCCGGCACGATGATCCGGATCGGCGGCGCGCTTGCCTCCATGGTGCGCACCTGCACCGGCGAGGTATGGGTGCG
>CBFHNZ010000078.1:0-4455 GCA_965657415.1 Puniceispirillaceae bacterium (SeqCode)
TGCGAGGCGGTGATGGATGTGTGGCAGCCGACGGCCGCCAACCCGACCATCATCAATCTGCCGGCGACGGTGGAAATGTCGACCCCGAATATCCATGCCGACCAGATCGAATGGATGCACCGCAATTTCAGCAATCGCGAGGCGGTGATCCTGTCGCTGCATCCGCATAATGATCGGGGCTGCGCCGTTGCCGCGACCGAGCTGGGGCTGATGGCCGGGGCCGACCGGGTCGAAGGCACGCTGTTCGGCAATGGCGAGCGGACAGGCAATGTCGATATTGTCACGCTGGGGCTGAACATGTTCACCCAGGGCGTCGATCCAAGACTGCGCTTCTCCGACATCAACAACCTTGTCGAGACGGCCGAATATTGTAACCAGCTGCCGATCCATGAACGCCACCCCTATGCCGGCAAGCTGGTCCATACCGCCTTTTCCGGCAGCCACCAGGACGCCATCCGCAAGGGCATGGATGCCATCGCCGCGGCCAATTCCGACGTGTGGGAGGTTCCCTACCTGCCGATCGACCCGGGCGATATCGGCCGCACCTTCGAGGCCATCATCCGCGTCAATTCACAGTCCGGAAAGGCCGGCTCGGCCTATCTTCTGGAGGCGGATCACCATGTCCGCCTGCCGCGAGGTGCCGAGATCGAATTCTCCAACATCGTCCAGGACGAGGCTGACCGCACCGGCAAGGAAATCACCAGCAAGCGTATCTGGGAGCTGGCACAGGAGCATTTCATCCGCCCGACAGGCAGGTTCGAGCTGGTGAGTTTCGATGTTAGCAAGGCCACCGCCGATGGCAGTTCCGAGCGCGTCGTCGCCACCGTCATTCATACCGGTCCCGATGGCAGGAAAGAGGTCAGCGTGACGGCGACAGGCAATGGTCCGATCTCGGCCTTTGTCGATGCCATGCGCACGGAATTCGGGCTGACATTCCGGCTTGCCGATTTCGGCCAGAACACGCGCTCTGCCACCTCCAAGGCCGAGGCCGCCGCCTATGTCGAGCTTGTGAAGGATGTCGATGGCAAAGCTGTCTCGGTCTATGGCGTGGGGATCGATACCTCGATCACCATGGCGCCAATCCGGGCCGTCGTGTCGGCCCTGAATAAGCTGTAGGGGCGATGAAAACGAGACTCACGATCAGGGCCGCGCTTATCGCCGCGGCCTTTTTTGTCTGCGCGCCCCTCGCCATGCTGGCCACTATGCCGGCCGCCGCCCAGCAGATGATACTGGAGCGGGTGGGCCCGGAACTGGCGCATCCCTGGGGGCTGGAGTTCCTGACCTCCGACACCGTTCTTGTTACCGAGCGTGGCGGAACCCTCTGGAAGATCGGTCTTGCCGACGGCGCGGCGACACGCATTACCGGCACGCCCGATGTCTATGCCCGCCGCCAGGGCGGGTTGCTGGATGTCGCGGCCATCGACGGGCATGTGTATCTGTGTTACAGCGCCGTCCTGCCCGGCGGGTCGGCGACGGCCATCGACCGTGCGGTGATCGAGGGTGACAGTCTGGTCCGTCGGCGCACCATCTTCACCGGCAATGTGGCGACGAAAAGCGGCCATCATTTCGGCTGCCGGCTGCATGTCACCGGCACCGCATTGTGGGCGACACTTGGCGACAGAGGCGATCGTGAGAACGGGCAGGATGCCTCGACCCATGCCGCCAGCATCATCCGCCTGACACCGGACGGCGC
The DNA here is from genome assembly GCA_965657415.1 of Puniceispirillaceae bacterium (SeqCode). Lineage (GTDB taxonomy): Bacteria > Pseudomonadota > Alphaproteobacteria > Puniceispirillales > Puniceispirillaceae > UBA8309. The sequence continues at coordinate 1,694 of CBFHNZ010000078.1, forward strand.
GCCGCATCCACAGAACCCCGGCATTCAGGGCTGGGCGCCGGAGATTTTCTCGATCGGGCACCGCAACCCGCAGGGCCTGGCAATGCATCCGGCAACCGGCGAGATGTGGAGCCATGAACATGGGCCGCGCGGCGGCGATGAGATCAACATCCTGCACCCGGCGCGCGATGCCGGCGCGAATTATGGCTGGCCGGCGGTCAGCCACGGCCGCGAATACGCCACCGGCATGCGCGTCAGCCGCGATGACAGCCTGCCCGGCTTTGTCGATCCGGTGTGGGTCTGGACCCCGTCAATCGCGCCGTCGGGCATGGCCTTTTACCCCGATGATTCAGCAGCCGACATGTTTCCGGATGTCATGTTCCCGGAATGGCAGGGGCAGCTGCTGGTCGGGTCGCTCAAATTCCGGCGGCTCTATCTGGTCGAGATCGGCGATGCCGGCCTGCCGGTATCAGAGCGCATCATCCTCGATGGCGAGATCGGACGAATCCGCGATGTCGCGGTGGGGCCGGAAGGCCCCTTTGCCGGTGCGGTGTTTCTGCTGAGCGACGAGGCGCAGGGCGGGCTGTACCGTCTGACAGCGAAATAAGTCACCCGAACATCCGAAAGACACCCATCGCCGCGCTGAAGATGACGATGGTGGCCAACTGGCTGTAGTCAATGCGGGCGTTGATCTCATTGCAAAGCGCGGCGAGGTCCTTCTTGATCGCCGCCCGGTCGGTCGGCAACCCGTCCGCCATAGGTGTGGCCAAAACCTCGGCCCGCGCCGCCGTCAGCTCGACCCCGGTGATTTTCGTGTCTTCGGGCACATTTAGATTGATATTGCAGGCTCTGATCACCTTTTCCGTGGCGACCGATATCACTTCCTCCTTATTGCCGTGAACATCAGTATAGTTCATCACCACAGGAAGCATCTTGCCAGCAAATCGTGGAAGTACGGGGAGGCTGTTAACGGTGCCAGATTCACCGGCATGTTGCCGCCCTCACCAGTCGCCTGACCGCCTCGGCTGCGGCCTTGAAAATGAACCGGCTGTGAAAATGAACAGGCTGTCTCGTCTGGGAAATCACGATGACAGACGGTTCAGACATTCAGGACTTATTAGAGAAAATATATATAAGCTGTTGATTTGACTCAATATTGATTCCGTGCCTATGGTTGCTGGATGGCACGAACGAGTGACCAGTTAATCCACAAGGCGGCCCACAGGGCGACCAACAGATTGGCGACCAACAGATTGGCGACCAACAGATTGGCTGGTTTGCCATTGATGATTTCACCGTGCATGAGATTGTCTGATTAACGCAGGCGGTCTGGCGTCTGACTGGCCTGGTCGGTCAGGCCATGCGTCAAGCATCAGTCTGATCCAAGAGGGTCGATCCTCATTGAAAGGTCGGCCCTTTTTTGTTTTGCTTGCCCCCCTTTTGTCTGCAACAGCACCGATGCTTGCAATATTCATATGGCCCGGATGACCCGGGTGTGGACCATTCGGGCCGCTGTTGGCATATAACCGGACATGCCGTGTGCGAGGAGATTATATTCATGGCAACAAGCAATAGGAGCCGATAGAGGCGGGCAAGCCGGTGATGTGCCCACCACGAACGATGTCACGGATGATAGTCTGGATGTTGCCGGGACACTGCCCGATCCATCTGGCGTGATAACCTGCTACCAATCAGATAGCCGCTCTCATTAAGATAGCGGCTATCTTCCTGAAGACTATATGGCATCTCAGCTATCGCCGAATGTGGCACCTTGAGCAAAAACAAGTGCCTGGTGCAAGCCAGACTATCTGGGCATTAGTGCCAAGGGCTACATGAGATCCACGGTGACCGTGCCGGTGCCGACAAAATCATCGTCATTAAAATCATCTGAGGTCAACCCGACTACATTCTCCAGAACAAACATCACATCGGACGCCCCGCCACCCGTATCACGGGCCGCGGCGGTGCTGTAGACAACAGTATGGAGACCATCTTGTCTGATATAGATGGTCAGATTACTGTCATCGGTGCCAAGGTCGATCAGGTCAGAGCCATTCTCAAAGCCCTTGATCACGTCGGCGGTGGGCCGTGCCCCATAATCTTTATCGACCTTATAGGTGTCCTTGCCACCGGTCGACCCATGCATTTCGAGCCTTTCATTGGATGTGGCTCCGTCATGGATGACGTTCGATATGGTCACACTGTCACCATCAACATCAAAATGAACGATAGTTATCACATGGTTGCCTTCCGTTATCAGGTCGTAATCCTTCAGCACCGCCAGCACATTGGCATCACCTTCAGAACCCAGATACAGGGTCACATCCTCCCCGGTCTGCACCGCCACGACAGTATGGCTTCCGCTGCCGTCACCGATACGGATCTGATCGGCCAACGGATCAAAGGTGGTGATGGTGTCGGCCTCACCCACCACCCCGGCCGTGGCATCGATGGTGAAGGTGTCGTTTATGCCCGCCGTGCCGGACAACGACTGTGAACCGCCGCCCGTCCCGTCATGGACCTGCGTGATTGATCCGATGGTAACCGCGCCGGTGCCGTCAAAAAGCCCGGCATCAATCTGCGCCTTCGTCACTTCTACACCCGTCAGAACCGCCAGAATGTTGGTATCCGCGCCGCTGCTGGCCGCGTTCTGCTGGTTGTAGATCACCGTATTGCCCCCGGCGATGCGGACATGCACCGTTTGATCCCCTGTCCCATCACCGATGCGGATTTTATCCTGCGACGGATTAAAGGTGGCAATCCCATCCGCGCCCGCCATATCG
>CBFHNZ010000079.1:0-4108 GCA_965657415.1 Puniceispirillaceae bacterium (SeqCode)
CACCGCAGTGCTGGTGTGGCTCAATTGGTAGAGCACCCGATTTGTAATCGGGCGGTTGGGAGTTCGAGTCTCTCCACCAGCACCATTCTCCCCGTCACATCATGTGCTAACCACCTGAATTGCAAGCAGCCTATGGGTGAACACCAAGGGCAGCGAGACGACAATCCGTCCGCTACTTTTTTCGCTTCATGAATACTCTGGACAGCGCAAAAGCTGGACGCACGCCATTATCCGGCCCAAAGGTTCCATTGGAGAGTACCGGTTGCATTGAGTCGGTTCTGGTCCATTCCCGCCTGACGATGTAGAGCCCGCTGGCCACGATCAAGGCTGCGCCAATCACGAACCCTCGTGTAAGTTGCTGATCGAAAAAGACAGCGCCAAATACGCCAGCCCAGATGATCTGCGAATACTGCATTGGCGCCACCACACCTGCATTGGCTTTTTGCAACGCGATTACAATGCAGAACATGGCGATCAGGCCAAGGAGTGATATCAAACTGATTTCGGCGAGGTGAACCAGAGGCATTGGAACATAAACAAACGGCAGGGCGCACCCCATGATCAGGAAATTGCCGATCAAGGGATAGAGCAGCATCACTTCGGTTTTCTCGCGTTGGCCGATCTGGCGTGTGATCAGGGAGTTGACTGCCGACCCAAGCGCCGCGCCAATGCCCGCCACATACCCACCATTCAATCCGCTGTAATTCGGTTGAAGGACCAGCATAACGCCAATGAAACCAACCAGAACCGCGCCCCAACGATGAAGACCGACCTTTTCACCCAGCACCGGAACGGACAGCGCGGTGATGAGGATCGGTGTCAGGAACAAAAGTGCATATGCTTGCGCCAAAGCAAGGGCTGAAAAAGCGTAAAAGGCGCAGAATCCCGTTAGCGAAACAGCCAGCACCCGCACAAGCATCAAAATCGGATAATGCGGCCACAGGCTTCCCGTGCGCGGGGTTCGCAGGACGTAAAGCGTGACCAGCGGAAAGGAAAAAAGCACCGCAAAAAACAGGATCTGGAAGGGAGAGTAAAATTCACCAAGATGCTTCACCAGCACATCATGACTTGAATAGAGGGCAAATCCCAGCAGGGACAACAACAACCCGCGTGAGGCTGACTTGGGAGATACCATGGGTTTCGTGCCATTCTGGCTGGAAAGAACAGGAACAGAATTTAGACCATCTGGCGTGTCATTCATCAAAAATCGCTGTCTTGCAGGGATATCCGAACGGCATTCTGACTGCTGATTTATGGCTTGCGACCCTTCGGCCATCTTTGCGGCCACCCACCCTCGAACGATCAGAAGAGCCCGTGAGCGTCCTTGCAGGCCCCGGTGATGTTGGAGGTCTGGAGACGCCCCTTTCGGCAGATCGCTATCAGGGGGCTTTCATTTCGATGGCCTCGGAAAGGTTGCAATTATTTGCAGCGGCCTCAAAGGCAACTTCATAGGATTTTGAAGTGCCGCCCTCCTCGCTGTTGATCGCAACCACAAACCGTGCTGGATCAAAATCTCCGTCGGACATTATCTTCAGATCAACCACATTGCTGCCAACACTCTTCGCCAGCCTTAAGCAGGCATTCCTGGTCGGTGTGCCGATATCTTCAAACAGAGACGGAATTGAGTCAAAGGCATCTGTTGAGACCTCTATATTTTGCTTGTCCACAACAAGAATTTTGGGTGACGGCGGAGCCGGGGCATCATCACAGGCTGTCAATGCAAAAAGTGACATCGCGAAAGCCAGAGCTGTCGAACAAAAAACGTTGTCTGTGCGTGTTGCGCGGATCATTAATCAAAGCCCCTCGTCAAACAACATGGATTCCGGCGCACGCGGCAATTCAACCTGCATGAGCGTTTCAGGCCAATCAGAACAGCCTTTCGATGAACCCTCTGTGGGTTTAAACCCAGCCGATCCATTTCGCTCCATAATATAAGATGACAACCAAGACCGCATATTTGATCCCCGACCCGATTGCAGAACTCAATTTGCCCCCGCTTTGGCTTTCTTCTTTATCTGACATGTTCATTTCTCCTAATTTAGCTACGTGAGTTTAGCCAGCTAGAAACTGCCCGTCTCGGTCAACGTGAAGAAAAATGGAAATAGATCGTGCAGCCCCTTGATAGTGATATAATCTCTTGATGGTGATATAATCTACAGTGATCCGCGATGGATCATCGGCATTTATTTCAGTCCGACCCGACATTATAAATACCAAAAAAAGAAAAATTTCACTGGACACTTTGCAATTTTGCTGTAATGAAAACCTATTCTGCACGGTTGCAGGACGGTTTCCACGATTTTCTCACCAGAATTGAATGGCTTACCTAATTCCCATTCACAGGAGAGAAAAATGAGTGTTGGGACAGTTAAGTGGTTTAACACCACCAAGGGCTATGGCTTCATTGAGCCAGAGGACCAGTCTTCGGACGTTTTCGTTCACATCACGGCCGTTCAGGCCGCCGGTTTGACCGATCTTCAGGAAGGTCAGAAAGTGTCTTATGAGCTTGAGACCGGCAAGAACGGCAAGACTTCTGCCGCCAATCTGGTGCTTGCCTAGCAACAGCTGGACATAGCTGAACCGTGCAGGGGAATACATTTCCCCTGCATTTTTTTTATCAAGAATATAGGTTCCCAAGCGCCGCCTGGGTTTGCGCGGCGACCGCCCCGCCAGGCCGGATTAACCGGTGGTCGGCATGACATCCAGATCGATGGTTGAGCCGCCTAATGGCGATCCAGCGCGGCATTGGCCTATTTCATTCTGGGGCCCATCTCATTCTGGGGCCCATCTCATTCTGGGGCCCATCTCATTCTGGGGCCTATTTCATTTTATTCAGGATTTTGACCGCGGCGCTGAGACGCTTCGTCAACGCTCTCTGCTGTGCCTCAATATCCCTGATCTCTGCCTTCAGCTGATTGAGGAGTTTTTCCTGTCGGCCGCGCGAGGTGACGACAGGGTTGTCTGACTGTCCCTCCTCGGCCATCAGATGCGTCGGACTGACGCCAAGGATGCCGGCCAGATTGACAAGTTTGTTGACCCGCGGCGCACTCCTGTCGCGCTCCCAGTCGCGCAATGTCGCCGGCTTCACTCCGGCAAGATGCGAGGCCAGCGCCAGCGACAGGCCGGCGCTCTCCCGCGCTTTCTGCAACCGCTCCCCGAGCGTTGTTTCCGGCTCAGATGGGGACAGTACGTTTGAACTGAGATTTGCAACCAAGATAGATATCCCCCACAAAATTATCCTTATTTCGTCATGGCGTCGAATTTAAGATATTTTTGAGGTCCGAGTCAACGCGCGCTGGCAGTATACGCCCCGTAAACCGGCGCGGGCAATCGGTTCCCGTAACGGCGTTCGGCGCGTCAGGGTGGCTGCCAGGTCGCCTGGCGGGCAAACCGGCTGACGGGCGACATCCGAGCTGACCTACACCCCCTCGATGATCATCAGGTCGGTGTCCGAGCATTCTTCGCGAACCGCCTTCGCAGCCTGATATTCAGGGCTGAAATAAAAGGTCTCAGCCTCCGCCTTGCTGGCGAACTCAATCACCATCACGGTACCGGTAAGGCTTCCCTCATGCCGGTCGGCGTCCGGGCCGCGGGCCAGCACTGTCCCACCATATTTCTGGATGGCCGGTGCGGCCATGCCGGAGAATGCCTTGAACTTCTCGGCATCCGTGACCCGTATATTCGCAATCAGATACCCCTTTGCCATATGAGCCTCCTTAAAACTGATGCGGTGACCGATCTTGGCCTTCCCCCGGATAGTGAGGCTGAATCCGTCGCCCTGTCAAATCCCGGAGGCACAAAGAGGGGAGGGAGGAAGCATGCGATATGAGGTTTGACATCTCAGGCTTCACGCCGGATAGCTCACACTTCGGCGGCGGCGGCGCACATCACCTTCAGCTTGGCCACCGCCAGATCACGGGTCAGCATGCCAAGCCCGCAATCAGGCGCGACGACCAGCCTGTCACGATCGATATGATCCAGCGCCTGGCGCAGGCGCATCATCACTTCTTCGACCGTTTCGATACGGCTGCGGGCCACGGCGACCGACCCGAAAATCACCTGCTTGCTGGCAAACAGATCGAGCAGCGCCAGATCATTGCAACAATGC
>CBFHNZ010000080.1:0-3734 GCA_965657415.1 Puniceispirillaceae bacterium (SeqCode)
CATCCGCCAGTGGGTGCCGGAACTTGCCGCCATGCCGGATACGCTGATCCACACGCCATGGTTGAAGCCGGCGGCCGCACCGGATTACCCACCGCCGCTGGTTGATGAGAGGCGCGCCAGACGGGCCGCCGCCGCCGCCATGTTCGCCATTCGCAAATCCGGTGCGCATGCCAGCGAGGCTGCGACCGTGGCGAACAGGCATGGCAGCCGCGGTGGCCGTCATTTCGTCTCCGACCGCGCGCCGGGGCGGCGGGTCACATCAGGTCGGGGGGAAAGGAATCAGTTGGAGCTGGACCTCTAGCCGCCTAGTCTGCACCGACAATCTCGGAGCGCGCCATGCTTTCACCCGACAATTTGACAATAGGCCAGATGACAGAACTTCTGACCGATCTCACCGCGCCGGTGCTTGAGGCTGGTGCGGTGATCATGGAGATTCACCAGCGCGGCGTCGTCGCGCGCACAAAGCCGGATGGATCACCGGTCAGCGAGGCCGACGAGGCCGCCGAGGCGGTCCTTCTTGCCGCCCTTGCCGATGTGGCGCCGGATATCCCGGTGGTGTCCGAGGAAAACGCGGCAAGCCATATGATCGATCCGCCCCGGGCGTTCTTTCTGGTCGACCCGATTGACGGCACCCGTGAATTCCTGCGAGCCGATGGCAATGGCGCCTTCACCGTGAATATCGGTCTGGTGATTGATCGCCGGCCGGTCTTCGGCATCGTTCATGCGCCGGCGTTGGATCGTTTCTTTGCCGGCATTGTCGGGAACGGCGCGTGGGAAACATCGGGTGGCGAGACTCGCAACATTCGGGTCAGGGACGTTCCGGGTGATGGGCCGCTGGCGGTGGCCAGCCGCTCGCACCGGGACCCGCAGACAAATGAATGGCTGGAGGCCCACCGCATCACCAACACGATTGCCACCGGGTCGAGTGTGAAATTCGGCCTGCTGGCGGCTGGCGAGGCGGATGTCTATCCCCGCTTCGGGCCGACCATGGAATGGGATACGGCGGCGGGCGAGGCGGTGCTGCTGGCGGCTGGCGGGCGCGTTGCCTTTCTTGACGGCTCGGACTTCACCTATGGCAAGCCGGACTTCAGGAACACGCCCTTCATCGCCTATGCCGGCTATGATGACAGGGCTGACTAGAACCGGGCGGCCTGTTGGCTATCAGCCGCGCCCGATAAAGGGCATTTTCGGCGCCATCACGGTCATGAACTGGACATTCGCATCCAGCGGCATCTCGGCCATATGAAATACCGATGAGGCGACATGCGCGACATCCATCGTGGCTTCGGCCCTGATCGACCCGTCGGGTTGCGGCACGCCGGTGGTCATCGGCATTGCCATCTCGGTCAACGCGTTGCCGATATCGATCTGCCCGCAGACAATGTCAAACGGCCGGCCATCAAGCGACAGGGTGCGGGTCAGCCCGGTGATGCCATGTTTGGTCGCCGTATAGGGGGATGATCCCGGGCGCGGCACATGCGCCGAGATCGACCCGTTATTGATGATCCGCCCGCCCTGCGGTGACTGGCTGCGCATGATGCCAAAGGCAGCGCGGGCGCACAGGAAGGATCCGGTCAGGTTGATCCGCACCACATCCAGCCAGTCATCGATATCCGTTTCGTCGATGGTGCGGGCCGGGCTGCCGCGCCCGGCATTGTTGAACAGCACATCCAGCCGCCCCCATTTCGCCGCCGCCGCGGCAAAGCTGGCCTCGACTTCGTCCGGCACGCCGACATCGCAAGGCAGGACCAGCGCATCCGGATGGTCGCCGGCCACCGCCGCAAGCGTGTCTTCATTGCGCCCGATCAGCCCGACGCGATAACCGGCGTCCAGAAAGGTGGTGGCGGTGGCGGCACCGATGCCACGCCCGGCGCCGGTGATGATGATGGATTTGGTCATGGTCGATTCCCTTCTTGAGGATGGCAGGATAAGCGGCGTTCGCCGGGCCGTCCATTCGCGATTTGCCAGGTTGCATGCTTGCGCAGGGGTCAGAGTTTCATACCTGTAGCGTGTCAGAACATTCGAGCTATCCGCGTAGACCAGACAGGACAGACATCAGTGGAAACGCCAACAGCATTCGTCATCCATCCGGAGGTGCGCGGCATGCCACTGCCGCGCGGGGCCGAGGTGATGCTGGCGTCCGACCAAAGCGTGGTGAAAGACCGCCAAGGAGTGACGCCATTGCCCTATTCCTACCGGGTCAAGAGCAGCTGCCGATGATCAGGCGTTTCCGACGCCGGTGACAGATTGGTCAGTCGGACGAACGAGTTCGCCTTTGCCGAGGTATTTCTGTCTAGATGATGTCGGGTCCGTCGGAAACAGTGAAACTGACAGTTTCACTATCAGCCACTTCGTTGTTGGCCATCAGCACCAATTGAAAGTTGATATTCTCGTTGGCAGTGAACACGGACCCTTCACGCGCCATCACCTGTCCATTCTGGAGAAAGAAGCGCTGTGGTGGCTGTGCTATCACAGGATTGCCGTCTTTATCCGTGGAGACAGTTGGCAGGGGTGGCAGTAAAGCGACCGCATATGCTGACGCTGGCGATCCCACAACCGGCATGGCTGGGTATCTATATTCAATGCCGGTAAATACGTCACTGTTCATGGTTCCCGCCCTGATATTTGGATCACCTTCAATAATCAAATCTGGCACAAGTGGCGGTAAATCCAAGACAATTTGTTGTTGTTGCGTCCCCCCCGCGTTGTTGGATGTCGGGTTCGTGTTTTTAGACGTGTCGGATTCCGGGTTGCCCGTCCCTGTCTGCTGCGTCTGCGGCTCTGTCTGCTGCGTCTGCGGCTCTGTCTGCTGCGTCTGCGACTCTGTCTGAGTCTGCTGCGTCCCTGTCTGCGTCTGCTGCGTCTGCGACCCTGTCTGCGTCTGCTGCGTCTGCGTCTGCTGCGTCTGCTTCCCTGTCTGCGTCTGCTGCGTCCCTGTCTGCGTCTCAGGTTGTGGAGTGTCGGTCTGCGGGGCTGGCGGGCTTGTCACCGGTGGGCTTGTCACTGGCGCACCGCCACCACCACCGCCACCGCCACAGGCGGCGAGGACAAGGGTCATGGTCAGTGGGGTCACCACCATCGGTGACACGGTAGGCTTCAGCCTCAATGTGGTGCCACCCTTTGAATCATTTGTTGTTCTCATTGCTAGGTCCATTTTCCATGTGTCACTTTGGTTCATTGGATAATCCCCAAAGGTGTTGAGATCTAAGAGTAGCCTTTTAAGGTTAAATAGTGCTTAACGGGACTAGTGCTTAAACATTGTTCCAAGGAACCGGCATTCGGACCAGAAATGCTGGCGTTGACGCTTGCGCGCGGGGTGAGAGTTTCATACCTCTAGGCTGAGATTTGATCGACGCCAGGCGCAGGAAACACAGAATTGGGCATTCCGACAGCATTCGTCATTCATCCGGAGGTGCGCAGCATGCCGCTGCCGCGCGGGGCCGGGGCAATGCTTGAAGAGGCGGTACAGCTTGTCGCCGCCATCGGGCTGGAGGTGGTGCTTGCCGAAACCGTGTCGCTTCACAAGCCGCGCGCCGGCACCTTTCTTGGCAGCGGCTATGTCGACGGGCTGGCGGCGCAGATTGACGAGGACGACCCGCCGGTCATCATCGTCAATACCGGCCTCAGCCCGGTCCAGCAGCGCAATCTGGAAACGGCCACCAAATGCAAGGTCATCGATCGCACGGCGCTGATCCTCGAGATCTTTGGCGCCCGCGCGCAAACTCATGCCGGCC
>CBFHNZ010000081.1:0-3644 GCA_965657415.1 Puniceispirillaceae bacterium (SeqCode)
CAGGCTACTACCTTGTCGAGAGCGTTTTCTCCGAGGCGCAGGTTGCCGAGGCGAACCGCATCATCAATGCGCATTCCGATACCGCGCAGACGGCAACGCACTTCCATGGCGGGCACGAGGACAAGATCCATCTGCAGCGCCGTGTCTGGAACCTGCTGAACAAGGGCGAGGTGTTTGTCGACATGGTCCAGCACCCGCTGGTGATGAAGGTGTTCGGCAAGATTCTCGGCAAGAAATTCATCCTCGGCTCCTATGCCGCGAACCGTCTTCTTCCCGGCGCGCCGGGCCAGGAACCACATGTCGATTATCCCTATTTGGACATGCATGACCCGGATGAATTTCCAACCGGCATCAATTCGCAGTTCCATATGAACTGCCAGTCATTGATCAGCCTTCATGAATTCACCGCCGAGAATGGCGCGACGGCGATTGTGCCGGGATCGCAGACCCGCGCTGTCTATCCGACAGCCGCGCAGTTTGCCGATGAACATATCCAGCTGCCATGCCCGCCCGGCAGCCTGCTGCTGTTTGTCGGGATGGCCTGGCACTGTTCGATGCCGAACAACAGCCAGGGCGAGCGCACCTCGATCCTCGGCCAGTATCTGCCGAAATTCGTCAAGCCGATGGAAGCTCTCGACCAGTCGATCGCCCCGGCCGTACGGGATGCGGCGACGCCGGAGCTGCGCCAGCTTCTGGGGATTGACCTTCGCTATCCCGAACTTCTTGAAGACAGCGATGCTGGCAATGCAGAAGGTCGCTCCGCCTGATCGCTGATCAAGGATTGTTTTGAAGGGAATATGACTATGAAGCTCCGTCTGGGGATGTCCCCGATTTCCTGGTCGAATGACGACCTGCCGCAGCTTGGCGGCGATACACCGCTGGAGGTCTGCCTGTCCGAAACCCGCGTGGCGGGATTTGTCGGGACCGAGACCGGCGGCAAATTTCCCAAGGAGGCGGATGCGCTGTCCGCCGTGCTGAAGGATCATGATCTGGCGCTTGTCTCGGGATGGTATAGCGGCACGCTGATCAATAATGATCTGGACTCGGAGCTTGAGCGGATCGCCGATCAGCTGGCGCTGTTCAAGGCGGTTGGCGCGTCGGTCATCGTCTATGGCGAGACCTTCAACACGGTGCAGAACCGGCAGGAAAAGCCGTTGTCGAGCCGCCCGCGGCTGGATGAGTTTGACGTTGCCGCCTATGGCAAGCGTCTCACTGCGCTGGCCGAACATTGCGCGTCCGAAGGCGTGCCGCTGACCTTCCATCACCATATGGGAACGGCCGTCGAGACCGAGGCCGAGCTTGACGCGCTGATGAACGCCACTGGCGAGGCGGTCGGACTGCTTCTCGACACTGGCCACCTTGTCTTTGCTGGCGGCGACAATGCGGCGGTGATCGCCAAACATGGCCAACGGATCAATCATTTCCACACCAAGGATATCCGCGCGGAGGTTCTTGCCGGCGTTGACCGGGATGCAGACTCCTTCCTCGATTGCGTCCTCAAGGGCGTGTTCACCGTTCCCGGTGACGGTATGATCGATTATGACGATATCATGAAGCGGCTTTATGATGTCGGCTATGAAGGCTGGGTCATCATCGAGGCCGAGCAGGACCCGGCCAAGGCGAACCCGCTGCAATATGCGAAGATGGGCTATGACAAGCTGCATCAGGCGCTGCATGATGTCGGCTACAGCCTTGCCTGAACGTGGAATCTGAATGACCGTCGCACAGCAAATCTCTAACAGGCTTGCCGGACGCGCCACCCTCGTCGTCGGGCGGGCCGGCATGGACATCTACCCGGTGCCCGATGGCACGCGGATCGAGGAGGCCGAAAGCCTTGTCACCGATGTTGGCGGGTCCTCCGGCAATATCGCTGTCACCATCGCCAAGCAGGGATGCAGGGTGATGCTGATGGCGGCGGTCTCGGATGACGGGATTGGTCGGTTCGTGACGCGCGCGCTTGCCGGATATGGCGTTGATACGCGCCATTGCCATGTGACGACGGGGCTTGAGCGGACGTCGCTGGCGCTGGCCGAAAGCACGATAGACGCCCCGAATGTGGTGATCTATCGCAATGATGCGGCCGATCTGACAATTACCCCGGCAGATGCCGACAATGTGGATATGGAGGCCGTTGGTGTCATCATCATCACCGGCACCGCGCTGTCGCGTGAACCGTCACGGTCCGCCTGCGCGCGCCTGCTGGAACGCGCCCGCGCCGCCGATTGTCCGGTCGTGCTGGATGTTGATTACCGGCCCCAGGCCTGGGCCAGCCTCGATGAGGCGCGGCGCGTGCTGTCGGCGATGGCACGCGAGGTCGACATGCCGGTCGCGAATGACGAGGAATTCGATGTCATATCCGGTGGCAAGGGGCGGGACTTCGCCGGGGAACTGGCCGCCAAAGGCGCGCTGATACTCTACAAGATGGGTGAGGGCGGCTGTGATATACTGACTACGGACACCGCAACACATATCGGGATTTTCCGTGTTGCGGCGCTGAAGCCTTTCGGTTCGGGTGATGCGTTTCTTGGTACTATTACCGCGGCGCTTGCCAATGGTGCCGGGATTGAGGATGCGGTCACGCGGGGTGCCGCCGGTGCAGCAATCGCCGTGTCGCGTCGCGGCTGTGCCACGGCGATGCCGGACGGTGGCGAAATTGATGCATTCATGTCCTCTAGCATGGTCGGTGGCCTATAGTGGATGACGACTGAACGGAGACGGATCAATGCATATCGCCCCCTATGACAATCAGAACAGGCCGATCGTCGATGCCGGGAACGCCGCCGTCCCGCTGAATTACTTCAACATCGTCAAGCTGACAAAGGGCCAGGCGTTCGCATATCAGGTCCCGGGCTACGAGACCTGCATCGTGCCGGCCACCGGCACCGTCGATGTCGAAATTGAGGGGGTCAGCTTCGCCGGTCTTGGCAATCGCGGCGAGGATGTCTGGGATGGCGAGCCGGAAGGCGTCTATGCGCCGGTTGGCGCCAAGGTGACGATTATCTGCCGGTCGGACGCCACCGAGACCTTCATCGCTGGCGCGAGATACGACAAGGTGCTGGAGCCGTTCGATGTGCGCGAGCCCGACCTTGTGCAGTACGGGTCCGACGACACCAAGACGCATCGCAAGATCAAGCATATCCTGGGCCAGAAGCAGCATGACAGGGTGGGGCGCCTGCTTGTCTCGGAATTGTTCACCGTCGGCGCCGGTGGCTGGTCCGGATTCCCCAGCCACAAGCATGATACCAACCGGCTGCCCGACGAGACCCGCCATGACGAGACCTATAATTTCCGGTTCAAGCCGAATTGGGGGTCGGGGCTGCAGATGCTGCAGCGCGAGGATGGCGCGCCCGGCGACGCCTATCACATCGTCGACGGGTCAACCATCTGTATCGATAATGGCTATCACCCCTGCTGTGTGCTGCCGGGATACGAGATGTATTATTTCACCATCCTTGGCGGGCTGACACAGCGCTCGCTGGTGCAGTATTTCCAGCCGACCCATGCCTATCAGATCGAGACGATCCCGGGCATCAAAGACATGATCGCGAAATTCAAGTGAGGGCACCGCCGAGATGAGTCTGGCAACGCTTGCGGAGGTGCTGCAACCAGCGCTGAGAGGCGGCTATGCTGTCGCCGGGCTGGTG
>CBFHNZ010000082.1:0-3545 GCA_965657415.1 Puniceispirillaceae bacterium (SeqCode)
GTCGGTCGGCACATCAATGCCGGCATCGACCTGCAGCGATATCACCTCTTCGGCGGCGCGCACGAACAATGCCTCATCCGCGTCTGACATGCTGTAGGCCGAATAGCCTTGCGTAACCTCGGGCGCGTTCATCGTGCCGCGGTCGCGGGCCGAATCGAACCAGTCGCGGATTGGCAGATAGTCGGGCTTCGGGAAAGACCCGATGACGGTCGTGGGAAGTTTATCTGGCACGGCAAATCTCCTTGATCCCAGCCTCTTGGACACCGGAGGTCGGCCTTTGGCTCACTTCCTTTCAGCCCTGTAATGGCTGAAATTCTTCCGGTTCTTTGCGGCAATATAGGCGCCCGCGGCGATCGGAGGAAGAAAGTTGATATCGGCATTGGGATCAAAATCGCGCGGGTCGACCACCGCATCGCTTGACGGGTCGCAGAAGATCGGGATCGAGAAACGTGATTTCCCGGAGCGGTTCAACACCCGATGCGGTGTCGAGACAAGGCGGCCATTCGTCCAGCGTTCGAGCAGATCGCCGATATTGCAGACAAAGGTGTTCTCGATTGGCATCGCCTCGATCCATTCATCGGACCGGTTGCGCACCTGCAGCCCGCCAAGACCATCCTGCTTGAGGATCGTCAAGACGCCGAAATCGCTATGTTCGGCGGCACCGAACCGCTGCGCGGCGACATCGGCCTCGCCAAGCGCCGGGTAATAGACAAGCTGTCCCCGGCCAAGCGGCCGCTCATAGGCACGCACAAAGATATCCGGATCGGCGCCAAGCCCCTTTGCAAGGCAGGTGAGGATCCGCAACCCGAGCGCCATCACCGCCTCGTAATAGGGAAGGATCCCCTCGCGAAGGAACGGCGCGGTGCGATCAGGCCACTGGTTCGGATGGACAAGTGGCAGCCCGGCCAGCACATCGGCATCATCAGGCGCGACCTCACGCCCCCAGAAAAACACCTCCTTGGCGTCATGCGTTGCCGCGCCTTCGAGGTTGGCAAGCCCCTGCGCCATCCAGCCGCGCTGATGGCTGTCGATGGTGATGTCGCTCTTGACCTCTCCATCGAGCGCAAAGAACGCCCGGCTTGCCGCCATCGCCCTGTCGCTGAGACTTGTCGGAATCCCATGTCCCGAAACATAGAAGAAACCGATTTCGGAGGCAGTCCTGATAAGTGTCTCGGCAATCCGCGCCTCGCCCGCGGCGGTGTTCATCGCCGACAGATCGATCACCGGGATCTCGCTGAAATCAACGGTGCGCGCCGCCGCATAGGCCGGCATGCCGGTCACCGCTGGCGCCCCGGTATCCTTGTTATTGTTTTGGTTGCTGGTGTGGTTAGTCCTGTTGGTCATTCTGGCCTCCCTTTTTGCCGACTGTTGGGCCCTCGACAACCCCGACAAATACGCATGGCAAAAAGGGGCTGCTCCTCTACAGGAATGCCGTCTCAACGATATCAGGATTCATCAAATGGATTTGTGTCAGGATATCGAAAATCTCAACATCGAACCTTTTTTTCAAAGCCGCCTTGTAGGGAGGCAAATTTGTGCATTCCAGAAGCAGCGCCCGAACCGATCCTTGCGCCATCAGCCCGGCGACAAGATCGATGATCTCGGCCTCGGCGCGCGCAAAATCAAGCTCCGGCAAATCATCGGTGATCACCTGTTTCAGATGCGATGAAGGCGGCAGTCCGACTATCGGTCCGGCAAACCCGTTCAGCAGCGGCGCGAAGGCCGGTGCTGACAGCGTTTCGGCATCGAAGGTCAGGACCGCCAGCTCTTCTGTCCGGTAGCGGGCCATCAGGTCCGGCAGCCCGTTCAGTGACGAGGCAAGAAACGGCGCCGGCGCTCTGGCGGCAAGCCGGTCCTGCCAGATGCCAAGGAACCCGCATGAGGTGGTGATGAGATCGCCGCGCGCGGTCGCCAGCACCGCCTCAATGCCGGCGATGTCCTTTATGTGCGGCGCATCGGCGATCACCTTCTGCACCGACAAATCGGCAATCACATGCCTGTCCAGCGTCGCGCGCCAGGTCTGGGCGCTGCCGACATCGCCGGCAATGCGGGGAAAGCGCGTATCAAGCTGTAGCAGGCTGAGGGCTGGCATCACAAACCCGCGCGCCGGTCAGACGCGTGGTCCCTGACGGGTGTTCTCGGGAAGCCAGGTGGCCAGTTCCGGCCAGATGACAAGGATCACCACCATCAGGACCATCAGCAGCACCATCGGGATCGCCGTGCGCGCTATATAGGAGATTTCGTGCTTGGTCATGCCCTGAAGGACAAACAGGTTGAAGCCGATGGGCGGCGTCACCTGCGCCATCTCGACAACGACCACGACGAACACCCCGAACCAGATCACATCGATCCCGGCCTGCCGGATCATCGGCTCGACAATGGCCATGGTCAGCACCACCGAGGAAATGCCGTCAAGGAACATCCCGAGGATAATGTAGAAGATCGTCAGCGCCGCGATCAGCACGATCGGCGACAGGTTCATCGCATCGATCCAGCCTGCCAGCGCGCGCGGCAGACCGGTAAACCCCATCGACAGGGACAGGAAGGACGCCCCCATCAGAATCAGCGCGATCATCGCCGAGGTCCGGGTCGCCCCCATCAGGCTGGTAATAAAGGTATCAAAGGTCAGCGAGCGCTGTAGCGCCGCCAGAGACAGCGCGCCAAGCACCCCGACAGCCGCCGCCTCAGTCGCCGTCGCCCAGCCGAAATACATCGACCCGATGACGATGAACACAAGCCCCATCACCGGCAGCAGGAACCGGCTGTCATAGAGCATGCGCGAGAGCGTCATCGATGGTTCGGGGCGCGGTCGTTCGGCTGGCCGGGCATAATGCCAGGCGATGATATAGGTCATGAACAGACCGGCCAGAACCAGACCCGGGATCACCCCGGCAAGGAACAGCTTGGTAATTGATTCATTGATCGTCACACCATAGACAATCAGCGTCAGTGATGGCGGGATCATCAGGCCGAGCGTCGCCGCGCCGGCCAGCGTGCCGATGATCATATATTCGGGATAGCCGCGCTGGCGCAGCTCCGGGATCGACATCTTGCCGACCGTCGTCAGCGTCGCCGCCGAAGACCCGGACACCGCCGCGAAAATCGTGCAGCCGGCGATATTGGTGTGGAGCAAGCCGCCAGGCAGCCAGCGCATCCACGGTGCCAGGCCGCGGAACATGTCCTCGGACAGGCGTGTCCTGTAAAGGATTTCCCCCATCCAGATGAACAGCGGCAGCGCCGTCAGCGTCCAGCTTGACGCGCCGGTCCAGATGGTGGTGATCATCGCATCGCCGGCCGGTCGCGAGGTGAACAGCTCCATCCCGATAAAGGCCACACCGACAAGCGCCAGCCCGACCCAGACCGACCCACCGAGGAGGGCGAACAAGGCAAACAGGAAAATACCGGTGGCGTACAGCTCATTCATTCGACGATCTCCGATGTGATGGCCGACACGTCTGTCACCAGCAGCCGGACAAGATGGTCCCACAGCGCCAGCGCCAGCAATATGGTGCCAATCGACATCGGGATTTGCGGCACCCACACCG
>CBFHNZ010000083.1:0-3378 GCA_965657415.1 Puniceispirillaceae bacterium (SeqCode)
AATTGGTATGCAGCGACTGCGTATGACCGGCAACCGCGGCGCTTGCCTCGATACAGGTGCGGGCCACATTGTTGAACACATCCTGCGCCGCCAGCGACCATCCCGAGGTCTGGCAATGCGTCCGCAGCATCAGCGATTTCGGGTCCTTCGGGTTGAAATGCCTCTTCATCATTTCGGCCCATAACAGGCGCGCCGCGCGCAGCTTGGCGATCTCCATGAAATAATGCATGCCATTGGCAAAGAAAAAGGACAGCCGCGGCGCGAACGCATCGACATCAAGTCCGGCCGCGACGCCTGCCCGCACATATTCCAGACCATCGGCAAGCGTGTAGGCAAGCTCCAGATCGTTCGACGCGCCAGCCTCCTGCATATGGTAGCCAGAGACCGAGATGAAGTTGAATTTCGGCATGTTGGCCGCGCAATAACCAAAAATATCCGAGACGACCCGCATCGAGGGCGATGGCGGATAGATATAGGTGTTGCGGACCATGAATTCCTTCAGAACATCGTTCTGGATCGTGCCGGCCAGCGCTGCGGGGGCGACGCCCTGCTCCTCGGCGGCGACGATAAACATCGCCAGCACCGGCATCACCGCGCCATTCATCGTCATCGAGACCGACATCCGGTCCAGCGGAATGTCCCGGAACAGCAACGCCATATCGGCAATGGAATCGATGGCCACGCCGGCCATGCCGACATCATCGGCTACCAGCGGGTTATCCGAATCATAACCACGATGCGTCGGCAGATCGAAGGCCACCGACAGGCCCATCTGCCCAGCCGCCAGGTTGCGCCGGTAAAAGGCGTTTGAGTCCTCGGCCGTCGAAAAGCCGGCATATTGCCGGATCGTCCAGGGCCGACTGGCATACATCGTGGCATAGGGGCCGCGCAAGAAGGGCGCGATGCCGGGAAGCGCGGCCGCCGCGACGGCCTGCGCCGCCGGATCGGGCGCGGCCAGCGGCAGAATGTCGATGCCCTCATCGGTTGGCATCGGGGCCGGCAGATCATCCATCCTTGCCACGTCGCGGGATGGCGGCAGCGGCAGCGCGGTGAAATCAGGGAAGGTCATTATCCAGCCTCCCCACCACCGGCGAGCTTCATCAGCGGTGCCAGCCTGTCATGTGCCTGCAGCACATCATCACCACGCAGGAAACGCGCCTGCGGAATGCCGGTAGGCGGCATATCGACACCGCAGCCAATCACCCAGTCTGGACGCGCCGCCTCAATCCCCGCATCGCCTTCCGGCAAACTCACGGCAGCAAGCCCGGCCATTGCCAGCCGGCCGCGGAGGGCGTCTTCCTGTGTCGTACCTTCACCGCGCAGGATCAGCACCCGCGGCGATGTGCTGGCGCCAGCGCGCCGTATATCCTCAATCAGCGCCGCCGGACGCCTGACGGCGGCAAAGTCTGGCAGCACCTCTGGCACGGCCTCGCTACGCGGCTGCAAAGTCACGCCGAGAAGGTCATCGTCACCGCTACGAAGCCGGGCCTCGCGCGCCGTCGCGGCATCATCGGCCCACCGGGTGATGAGCCCGGCCTTGCGCGCCACAGCCAGACCGCCAGCCTGCTCAATCTGCTGGAAACAGCGCCAGCCAGCCGCGGCCAGCGCGTCGGTACGGGATTCGATGAAGGGCGCGCCGGCAGCCGGGTCGAGGCTCGCCTGAAGATGCGATTCCGCCATCATCATCACCTGGGCGAGGCGGGCAATGCGGCGCGCACCGGCACTCTCGCCCGTCAGCACATCATGCCCGAACCCGGCCATCGCATCGGCCCCGCCGATCGCGCCGCCGAGAAGCGCCGTCGTCATCCGCAGCATGTTCACTTCCGCATCCAGCACCGACATCATACGCAGCGAGGCATGGCCATTGATGGGCAGCGGCACGGGGTCAATCCCGCACCCGGCAAGAAGCCCGTCCCAGAGCCGCCGTGTCGCCCGGCAGCCGATGATTCCGGCGAACATATCCGCTGGCAGTGCGATACGGGCCGAGATCCGCCCTGCCGCCGCCGCCATGTCCGCGCCGGCCGCGTTGGCGGCCCGAAGAACCGCCGCACAGCCGGCTGTCACCAGCCCGACTTCCTGCGCCGCACTAAGCCCCCGATTGTGTCCGAACCAGCCATCGCTGCAGAACAGGCGGTGCGCCGGCGGTGCGGCGGCGTGAAGCGCCATGCCGTCCGCAAACCCGGCCACCGGATCAAGCCCAAGATCGATCCGGGTGGCCGGTGCCTCTGCTCCGGCCAATGCCAACAAATGCCTGTAATGCGGGGCGGTTGCTGCCGCACCCTCAAGGCTGATACCGACCGCTGGCAGAATGACCCCCGCCAGCTGTGCCTCCAGCGCCGCAAGGTCACCTGTTGTCAGGGCTAGGTGGGTGGCACCGCTGGCCAGCGCGTCCAGAATCTCGGCATTGTCCATGTCCGGGGTGACGGTCTGAACAACCTGCCAGCCCTCGGCAAGCCGGGCCTGTGGCGCGGCGGGAAGCTGCCGCGGGGCGGGCGCCGCGTCATTGACAATCGGATATAATGCCTGCGTGACGAGGCCATCCTCATCGATGCGGTCGAGGCTATCAGGCGACGCGCCCTTGAGGATTCGTTCGACCATAGCCGTCCATTGCGCCATCTCGGCCGGCTCGAATTCCGCTTCGGTGCTGGGCAGGTCCATCGGTTTCTTTCTCAAGCTCACCGGGCTATAATCCCGGCCGTCAATCGCCGGGTGAAACACAAATCCAAGGATAGCCAATGCCGGCGATCAACGCCACATCTGATTCCGCCGCATCAGGCGGCTGGACGGGGCCAGACAGGCTGGTGTTCGGCCTGCTCTTGGCGGTGGCG
The DNA here is from genome assembly GCA_965657415.1 of Puniceispirillaceae bacterium (SeqCode). Lineage (GTDB taxonomy): Bacteria > Pseudomonadota > Alphaproteobacteria > Puniceispirillales > Puniceispirillaceae > UBA8309. The sequence continues at coordinate 2,829 of CBFHNZ010000083.1, forward strand.
GCGCTGCGCAGCCTGGCCATTATCCTCAGCCCGCTGGAGCTTGGTGTCGATGAGGCACAATACTGGCTGTGGAGTACCGAATTCGATTTCGGCTATTACACGAAACCGCCGCTGACAAGCTGGATCATCGGCACTTCGCACCATCTCTTTGGACATCATGTCTGGGCCGTCAGACTACCCGCACCATGGCTTCATCTTCTGACGGCGCTGGTGTTGTGGCGCGCCGCTGTCTGGCATGGCAATGCTGCTGCCGGACGCTGGGCGGCACTTCTCTGGACCTGCTTGCCAGCGGTGGCACTTGGCAGTTTCGTGATCTCGACCGACACGCCGCTACTTCTGTTCTGGTCGCTTGGTCTGCTGGCGCTGATCGGTGGGGTGACCGGCCGTATCGCCATGTGGCGGGCCATGGCACTTGCCGGTGGCGCGTTCGGCATTGCGCTGCTTGGCAAATATGCCGCCATCTATGGCCTTGTCGGGGTTGGCCTGTTCTGCGGGGGGCAGTGGCGGCGCGGCGATACAAATATCACCCTGACATCGCTTCTGATCTTCG
>CBFHNZ010000084.1:0-3143 GCA_965657415.1 Puniceispirillaceae bacterium (SeqCode)
ATCAGTGCACCCGGCTGTGCCATGCCTCGTCGGTTGCCGCGTTGCTGGAGAATATCGGTTCCGGTGCCGTCACCGCTTCTTTCGCCGAATGCCGCAACGCCGAGGCGATCATCGTCATCGGCGCAAACCCGACGGTGAACCACCCGGTTGCCGCAACCTTTATCAAGAATGCCGCACAGCGCGGCACCAGACTGTATGTGCTGGACCCGCGCGGCCAGCATCTCGACCGTTATGCGACCGCCTCGCTTCGCTTCTCGCCGGGGAGCGATGTGGCGCTGCTGAACGCGATGATCAACGTCATCATCACCGAAGGGCTTTATGACGCCGCCTATGTCGAGGCGCATACCGAAGGCTTTGCGGATCTGAAGGCCCGCACCGCCCATACCACGCCCGAGGCGATGGCGCCGATCTGTGGTATCGATGCCGAAACATTGCGCAGCGTGGCGCGCGGTTATGCCACCGCGAACAGTGCGATGATTTTCTGGGGCATGGGGATATCCCAGCACACGCATGGCACCGACAATTCACGCTGCCTGATCTCTTTGGCGTTGCTGACAGGCAATGTCGGGCGGGCCGGTACCGGCCTGCATCCGCTGCGCGGCCAGAACAACGTTCAGGGGGCGTCGGATGCCGGGTTGGTCCCGATGTTCTTCCCCGACTATCAATCGGTCACCGATGCCGAGACGCGCCAGCGCTATGCCGAATTATGGGGCACCGAACTGGACCCGGAACGCGGCCTGACCGTTGTTGAAATCACCGACGCGGCCTATGACGGCGATATCAAGGCGATGTATATCATGGGCGAGAACCCGGCAATGTCGGACCCCGACCAGGCGCATGCCCGGGCGGCACTGGCCAATCTCGACATTCTGGTGGTGCAGGATATTTTCATGACCGAAACCGCCGCCTTTGCCGATGTCATCCTGCCTGCCTCGGCCTTCCCGGAAAAGGACGGCACGGTAACCAACACCGACCGCCGGGTGCAGATGGGGCGTGCCGCTGTCGCACCACCGGGCGCAGCACGCCAGGACTGGTGGATCATTCAGGAACTGGCCAGGCGCATGGGGTTGAACTGGGACTACACGCACCCGCGCGACGTGTTTGGCGAAATGCGGCTTGTCATGCCCTCGCTGACCGGCATCACCTGGCAGCGGTTGCTTGACGAGGGCGCGGTGACCTATCCCTGCGCCGATGAGGACAGTCCCGGGCAAGAGGTGATCTTCGGTGACGGCTTCCCGACGCCGACGGGCCGCGGGCGGATGACGCCGGCCGAGGTGTTGCCGCCGGACGAGACCCCGGATGAGGAATTCCCGATTGTCCTGACCACCGGTAGGCTGCTGGAACATTGGCATACCGGGTCGATGACCCGCCGGTCGATGGTCCTTGACGCCATCGAGCCGGAGCCGGAGGTTCATATGGCACCAGAAACACTGCAGAGCCTGCAGATCGAGGCCGGGGCGATGGTGAAGGTTGTGACCCGCCGCGGCGAGATCGAGCTGGCGGCGCGTATGGACCCGAAACTGCCAAGCGGGCTGATCTTCGTTCCCTTCTGCTTCTACGAGGCACCGGCGAACTATCTGACCAACCCGGCGCTCGACCCTTACGGCAAGATTCCGGAGTTGAAATTCGCCGCCGCGCGGATCGAGGTGCCAACGGCTGCAGAGTGACCGGCCGCACCATGCGTGTCGGCCGAATAACCTGCTGTGGCATGACCACCAAGAACAGGTGCCCGGGCACATAAGGCTGGTTTCGGCGGGTGGACCTGTCATGACGCATTTCGTCACATATGTGTGACCGCCTATTTTCTTTATCGCTGATCTGGCATAGTTTCACCATATCAACCGAGTGCCATACAGAGACAACATGACTTTCGACGGTGATTACACCGCGCGTTTTGCCGCGCAATTGAACCGCCTTAAAAGCGAGAACCGGTATCGGCATTTTGTCGAGCTGGAGCGTATTGCCGGACGCCACCCGGTCGCGCACCGGCATCATGCCGGTCATACCGAAGAAGTCATCGTCTGGTGTTCAAACGATTACCTTGGCATGGGCCAGCATCCCGATGTCATTGCGGCAATGCAGGAAGCGGCTGGTACCTGGGGTGCCGGTGCCGGTGGCACCCGCAACATTTCGGGCACCAGCCACGCGCTTGTCGCGCTTGAGGCCGAGCTTGCCGCCCTGCATGGCAAGGAACGCGCTCTGACCTTCACCAGCGGCTATGTCGCGAATGAGGCCAGCCTTGCGGCGTTGGCGGCGCAATTGCCGGACGTGCTGATCCTGTCCGATGCGATGAACCACGCCTCGATCATTTCCGGCATCCGCATGGCGCGCGTCGACAAGGCCATCTTCCGGCATAATGACATCGCGCATCTGGAATCGCTGCTGGCCGAACAGCCACTCGATCGCCCGAAGATCATCGTCTTCGAGTCGGTCTATTCGATGGATGGCGATACCGGCCCGATTGCCGAAATCGCGGCGCTGGCCCGGCATTACAACGCGCTGACCTATCTTGATGAGGTCCATGCCGTCGGCATGTATGGCGAACAGGGCGGCGGCATCGCCCAGATGCGCGGCCTTCAGGGCGAGATCGACATCATCCAGGGAACGCTTGGCAAAGCTTACGGCGCCGCCGGCGGCTATATCGCCGCCAGCGATGTAATCTGCGACACGGTGCGAAGCCATGGATCCGGCTTTATCTTCACCACCGCCATGCCGCCAGCCACCGCGGCGGCCGCGCATACCGCGATCCGGCATCTTCGCACCAGCGGGTCCGAACGCGCCGCCCAGCAACGCCAGGCCGCACGGCTGAAAGAGGCGGCCATCGCCGCCGAGATCCCGATCCTGAAAGGCGATACGCATATCGTCCCGGTGATGATTGGCGATGCCGCGGCGACGACGCGGATCTGCCAGCTCCTGCTCGATGATCACGGCATCTATGTCCAGCCGATCAATTACCCGACAGTGCCGCGCGGCACCGAAAGGCTGCGCCTGACCCCCGGCCCGTACCATACGGACGAGATGATCGACCGGCTCGTCACGGCGCTGCGCCAGGTCATCGACCGGGTGATGGCAGAGGATTCCGGCGTCCAGGCCGCGCAATAGGCCGGGCGGAGACTACGCGCCAGCCTGTTTCAATATCAGCT
>CBFHNZ010000085.1:0-3126 GCA_965657415.1 Puniceispirillaceae bacterium (SeqCode)
GGGGCGTCGGGGGCCTCGGCCGGCATATACCGACACTCAAGGCGCCCTTCGGGTCCGTTGATGATGACCTCGGGCATATTTATCCGTTACCTTGTGATTTTGTGAATTCGGCTTATATCTTAAACTTATCGGCAGGCCAAGCGGGCTTGCACAGTAAGGTGCTGTTTTCCAAGTATCAACAGAATCCGACCATGGAGTCCGGAGCCATGTTCGCAAAACTTAATCGTGACCTGACCGCCATCCTCGAGCGCGATCCTGCCGCTGGTGGGCGTCTGGCCGCGATGTTCCTTTATCCAAGCTTCCAGGTGATGCTGGCCTATCGTATCGCCAACCCGCTATGGCGTGCCGGTGTAAAATTCCCGGCGCGCTTCATCATGCAATTTGCGCGCTGGTTCACCGGGATCGAGATCCATCCCGGGGCGACGATCGGCTGTGGGTTCTTCGTCGATCATGGTTCCGGCGTCGTCATTGGCGAGACGGCTGTCATTGGTCGTAATGTCACGCTTTATCAGGGTGTGACGCTTGGCGGTGTCTTGCCGGCGGTTGATTCAGAGGCGCAGCGCGCGGTCAAGCGACATCCGACATTGGAAGATGATGTCATCGTCGGATCGGGTGCGCAGATCCTCGGCGATCTGACGGTCCAGCAAGGTGCGCGTGTTGGCGGCAATTCGGTTGTGACCCGCGATGTGCCTGCCGGGGCCACCGTTGTTGGCGTGCCGGCCCGGCAACTGGCGGCAAAACGCACATCGGCTGCCGAAGAACGTCCCTTTGCCGCCTATGCCGTGTCCAACCCGGATGAGGTCGATCCGCGCGCCCGTACCATCGAGGCGCTTGTCGCCGAGGTGCAGACGCTCCGGGCCCGCCTGAATGACATGGAGGACAGGCTGTCGCCGACCAGACTTCATGACGAAGCCGGCAAGGGAGCCATATCCGACCAGGACGGACGCGATCTGCCAAAGCGCAAAAGCTGATCTGGCACCATGTCGCGCCAGCCGCAGCTCTATTTCGACAACAACGCCACCGCGCCGCTTCGCCCCGAAGCGATGGAAGCGATGCAGGCGTCGATGGGCCCGCCATCGAACCCGTCCTCGGTGCATGGCTATGGGCGTGCGGCACGGATGGCGGTTGAGGCAGCGCGCGCCGAGGTGGCCATTCTGGCCGGCTGCCGCGGCGCCGACGTGGTGTTCACCAGCGGCGGGACAGAGGCGAACAATCTGGCCCTGTCGGCATTCGATCACGTCATCACCAGTGCGGTCGAACATGACTCGGTCCTTCGCGCGGCGCCTGATGCCACCATCATCGGTGTGGATGCCGAGGGCCGGATCGACCTTGATCAGCTTCGCGATGTGCTGAAGGCGCTTCCCGACGAGACGCGCCCCAGGACGCTGGTTTCGGTGATGTATGCGAATAATGAAACCGGGGTGATCCAGCCGATTGCCGAAATGGCGGCACTGGCCCGCGCGGCCGGTGTGGCAACGCATAGCGATATGGTTCAGATGCTCGGCAAGCAGCATCTGGATTTCGCCGCCTCCGGTCTCGATTATGCCAGCCTGTCGGCGCACAAGATCGGCGGCCCGACAGGTGTCGGCGCGCTGCTTGTCAGGCCCGGCCTCAGGATGACAAGCCTGCTTCGTGGCGGCGGTCAGGAACAGGGGCGCCGCTCGGGAACCGAGAATTTTCTTGGCATCGTCGGCTTTGGCGCGGCAGCAAAGGCGGCCTTTGATGATGTGGCGCATTACCGGGCCATGGCGGGCTGGCGTGATCATCTGGAAGCATGCCTGATCGAGGGACGCAATGATGTACGCCTGTTCGGGGCGGCGGCTGAGCGCATCCCCAATACCGCGTGCCTGGCGGTGAATGCGAAGAGCGCCGAGACATTGGTGATGGCGCTTGATCTCGCCGGTGTCGCGGTCAGTGCTGGTTCGGCCTGTTCATCCGGCAAGGTTCATGAAAGCCATGTTCTGAAGGCGATGGGGGCCGGTGAGGATTCGGCCCGTGCCATTCGGATTTCCGGAGGCTGGAACACCGGTGAGGCGGACTTTGAAAGGCTTGCGGAAGTTTTGCTCGGCTTGTAAAAACGTGGGGCCGTTCCGGGGTGACGTGCCCGCGCGGCAGGTGCCATCCGAAACAAATATGACATCGCAGCAGAAATTGGAGTTTTTACCGCCATGCCGAAAATTATTTTCACCACACCCGATGGCAAGGAACACAATGTCGAGGTCGATGAAGGTGTGACCGTGATGGAAGCCGGTCGTGATGCCGGCCTCGGTATTGAGGGAACCTGCGGTGGGTGCCTGTCATGCGCGACCTGTCATGTCATCGTTGACCCGGACTGGTATGCGAAGACCGGCGGCCCCGGTGAGGATGAAGAGGATATGCTCGACCTCGCCTTCGGCCTGTCCGAAACCTCGCGGCTTGGATGCCAGATTGCGATGTCGCCCGAACTGGACGGCCTGCGGCTGACCGTTCCGGAAGATTTCTAGCGGGGATTTCCACCCTCGGGAAACCAAAGAAAGACGAGGACGATGACCACCGCAGCGCCTGTATCAGTCACAGATTCGCATACCGCGGCGGTCAACTCGCTTGGGTTCGCCAAATCGCCCTCAGAAACGCGTGTCGTCGTCGCGATGTCGGGCGGTGTTGATTCCTCGGTCACCGCGGCGCTGCTCCATGAGCAGGGTTATGAGGTCGTTGGCATCACCCTGCAACTCTACGACCATGGTGTGGCCATCCAGGCCAAGGGTGCCTGCTGTGCCGGGGCTGATATCCATGATGCGCGAACCGTCGCCGGGCGGCTTGGCATTGCCCATTATGTGCTGGATTACGAAAGCCGCTTTGCCGATCAGGTGATGCAGGATTTTGCCGACAGCTATCTTCGCGGTGAAACGCCCATTCCCTGTGTGCGCTGCAACCAGACGGTGAAGTTCACTGATCTTCTGACGACGGCGCGCGACCTTGGCGCCGATTGTCTTGCCACCGGGCATTATGTGCGCCGGGTCGAGGGCGACGCAGGGCCTGAGCTGCATCGCGGCATCGATCCCGGCAAGGATCAGAGCTATTTCCTGTTCGCCACGACGCCGGACCAGCTTGATTATCTGCGCTTTCCGCTTGGCGGTATGAGCAAGG
>CBFHNZ010000086.1:0-3075 GCA_965657415.1 Puniceispirillaceae bacterium (SeqCode)
TGATCTCGGCTTTGTCGGGTCCTGTATGGTGCATAAGGGCGATGTGAAGATCGTCGCGCAGATGCTCCGCAATCTGGAAAAATCAGCGGGAAGCGTGACCTTCAAGGCCCCGCTGGTGGTGGCCGCCCCGACCTACAACATCATCGACGAGCTGAAGGACGAGGGCGACTGGGATATTCTGCAGAAATATTCCGGTTTCGAATTTGACGACGCCAAACCGAAGACCGAGGCGCGTACCGAATATGAGAATATCCTCTATCTTGAGCGGCCAGGCTGTAATCTGTGCATGGGCAACCAGGAAAAGGCGGCCCGCGGTGACACCGTGCTGGCCACCTCAACACGCCTTTTCAAGGGACGGGTGGTCGAGGATTCCGAGGACAAGGCTGGCGAATCGCTGCTGGCATCCACCCCGGTGGTGGTGCTGTCGGCGATTCTTGGCAGGACACCGACGCTGGATGAATACAAGACCGCCGTCGAGGGGATCGACCTGACGAAATTCGCACCGCCGCTGGCCCGTCCGGGGACCACCAGCTCGGCGCATTTCTAGAGTAGCGTTTGCGTATATTAACACTCAAAGAGCGATCCAGAGTGGTTAAATTTTGGATCGCCTTTTTTCTATAATTTTCTCCAGTGCATTTGAAATTATTGATCGTATCCGCCGTTCGATAAAATTGGCCGTCTTTACGAAGTCGAGCAGCTCTTCACAAATTTTGGTGTCCAGCACACAAATTTTTGTTGGCAGATGTGCTTTAAGCATCAGATTGTTGTAGAGGATCTGCTCACAACAAATGTAGCTTTGCTTTGACTGCGTCGTTGGAAGTTGAGGTATCCTGTCGCAACCAACAGCATATGAGTTGTTAAAACGATTTTCAGAATTGAGAAAGAGGAACAAACCAGCCGTCGAGCTGGTCGGCTTAATTAGACAGAGATGATATTTTTTTGCATTCTTTAACGGTGAATAGACAGAGACGATGTCCCCTACGTCGTACATCCATCCTGCGTTGAAAATTTGGCTATGAAGTCTGCCCGATCATGATCAGGCGTTTGAAACAATAAAGCGTAATCCATTTGCGGTGCATCATTCGTCCTATTATTGCGCGCTGTTTGCCAGGCAACGTGCTTGTGTGTGGCGTTCATCGTTTTGTGGAAGGGTGATGATTGAACTTCGCCCAGTGCCTCGGATAACTCAAACTCATCGCTTCCTGACAACTCCAACTCATTGTGCGGCCTGAGCGGCATGTATATAAAAATATTTCCGGCTCTCTCCCTGATCGCGACTTCCAGCTGTTCTGGGTCCCTGCTTAGAAATTCATATGTCTTTGACGGGACCGGACCAAATTTCATGGCGACATAGTTGTCATAGGTAACCGGTCTGCCAAATTTGTTCAGATGGTTCACATCTGCCCAAAAAATGGCTTTGGCTATCTTGTATTGATCAAGATCATCAGAAGCGTTGTTCAACAGGAACAGCACCGCTTCTTTGATTTTTGCGATGTTGGGTTTGTTCAGCATCACGAATTCTCTTTGTGTTGAGAAGGTTTGGTAGCACCTGTCTAGTTAAATAAACGTAAACAATTTGAATTTTTTGTCACCTTATCCTTTGGTGTCAGATCTCAGAACGCGTCATCACTTCCGCCGCGCTGTCGCGATCCGCTATGTCGAGATATCGATGCCGACCCAGTCGGGTCTGCTCTCGGTGGTGATAAATCGGGCGGCGCTGGAGGTGGACTGGTTACCGTGAATTATACTTAGAGGTCTGGTAAATATATTGTAAGTAAGGCGCTCGTGCTGATTTTTGTGCGCGCTGCGCCAGAATGCCGGATGCATGCGGGCCAGAAAATCTGTATTGTTGGGGCACGTTTAGTCACAATTTCAGCCACAACCTGAATTGTCAGGGTGCTGGCTTTCACGCTACCGTCCTAATGCCCGCCATCCCTTATCCCGTCACCGATCAGTTCGACCGCCGCCATGTCCTCCGCAACCTCATTCCGGCCCGGCATTCATCAGTCCGGCGACACGGCCCGCACCGAGCGCGACCGCCGGGTGACCGTGGTTCTTGGCCCGACCAATACCGGCAAGACGCATCTCGCGATGGAGCGGATGACAGGCTATGCCAGTGGCATGATCGGCTTTCCATTGCGCCTGCTGGCGCGCGAGAATTATGACCGGCTGGTCGCCCGTCTCGGCGCATCGAAGGTCGGGCTGATCACCGGCGAGGAGCGTATTGTACCGGCTGGCGCGCGCTATCTGTGCTGCACGGTTGAATCGATGCCGCTTGGCGGCACCCCGGCAGCCGATGATGAGGGGGTGCGACGAAGCTATGATTTTGTTGCCGTTGACGAGGTTCAGCTTGCCGGTGACCGTGAGCGCGGCCATGTCTTCACCGACCGCATCCTGCATGCGCGCGGAATCCATGAAACGATGTTTCTTGGCGCCGAGACGGCCGGCCCGCTGCTGCGCCAGATGTTGCCCGATGCGCGTTTTGAGTCACGCCAGCGGCTGTCAAACCTCAGCTTTGCCGGGTCCAAGAAGCTGACCAGATTGCCGCGCCGCAGCGCCATCGTCGCGTTCGGCGTGGCCGATGTCTACCAGATTGCCGAGCTTGTCCGCCGCCAGCGTGGCGGGGCGGCGGTGGTGATGGGACGCCTCAGCCCGCGCACCCGCAATGCCCAGGTCGAGCTGTACCAGAATGGCGATGTCGATTTCCTGGTCGCCACTGACGCCATCGGCATGGGGCTGAACCTCGATCTTGGCCATGTGGCGCTGGCCTCCGACATGAAGTTCGACGGCCGCCAGATGCGCCGCCTTGCCGCTGCTGAAATGGCGCAGATTGCTGGCCGCGCCGGCCGCCACACCAATGATGGTACCTTTGGCGTGACCGACGGGTGCGCGGTGCCCGAGCCCGAAATGATCGAGGCCATCGAACAGCATCGCTTTCAGCCGATCCGCAGTTTCTGGTGGCGCTCGCGCGACATCGACTTCTCGTCGGTGGAATCGCTTCTGGCCTCGCTTGAGGCACCGCCGCCGCTGCCCTTCCTGCTTCGCAAGGCGGATGCCATCGACCATCGGGCGCTG
>CBFHNZ010000087.1:0-1354 GCA_965657415.1 Puniceispirillaceae bacterium (SeqCode)
TGAAAGCCACCAAGGTATATCTATTATACTTTTCGCTTGAGCTGCGCAGAAAATGGTATTATATTTATACTATGAGATAGTCGGAGACAATCATCACGACATTCAATGTCCGCCTGTTGCAGCGTCGCATCAATGAAGTCGCAAAACGGCAGAATGGCCTGACGATCTCAGCCCATGCCCGGAAAAAGATGGTTGAGCGGACACTTACCTTCCGTGAGGTCTACACCATTTTCCGTGAAGGCGTGATCGATGAAGATGTGCGGTTCCAGAAAACCAATCGAGGTGAAGAGTGCCGGTTTCGGATTGACCGGGTGATTGACTCCAGACCGTTGGCCGCCATCGCGGTAATCGCACCTGCTGAGGATAGCGGTATCTATGTGATTACTGTGATGGAGGTCATCACCAGCAAAGAGGAGGACGGCAATGATGAAAATTGAAGTACATGATCTGTCGCCCGATGCCGACAGGGATGAATTCTATCATTACAGCCTTAGTGGGCTGAATAATTACTGGTTGGCACCGGGATTGTTCGAGATCAATGAGGATGGCGATCTGCGCCTGTTGGAACTTGACAATATCCAGGCAGCGATTGGCATGCATATCTGCGGTTTGCAACGCCCACTTGGGCCGCGTGAAATTCGGTTTCTGCGCGCAGAAATGGGATTCTCGCAGACCGATCTTGGTGTCGCGCTGGGGTATAAAGACAAACAACGCGTTCTGTCAGCTGAAAAGCTGAGCGAAGACCGGAGTCCACTAAAGGCGCCAGCTGATATGCTGTTGCGAAACCATTACCTTGGCATGCTTGGCAAACATGATCTTGTCGGCGACGATTATCGCGAGGCAGCGTTGGCCATGAGTGAAGCACTAAACCGGCCCATGCAACCAGTCGATGACATGGATCATCTGTTGGCCGCGTAGGGCAGATCATAACCCAACACTAACCTCGTCATCATGTCAGTTGGCGGGGTTTCTTTTTTGGGGCTAGCCCGCCCCCTCACCCGCCGAAGGGGTCGGTGACGAGGATGGTGTCGTCGCGCTCGGGGCTGGTTGACAGCAGCGTCACCGGCGTGCGGGTCAGCTCTTCAACCCGCCTGATATATTTCACCGCATTCGCAGGCAGCTCGGCCCAGCTTCGCGCGCCATAGGTGCTTTCCGACCAGCCGGGCATTTCCTCATAGACCGGCCTGCAGGCGGCCTGCGCCGCCGCATCGGAGGGGAAATGGTCAAGCCTCTGCCCGTCCACCTCATAGCCGGTGCAGATCTTCAGCGTCTCGAACCCGTCCAGCACATCAAGCTTGGTCAGCGCCATGCCGGTGATGCCAGCCACCGCGTTGGCCTGGCGCACCATCACCGC
>CBFHNZ010000087.1:1363-3071 GCA_965657415.1 Puniceispirillaceae bacterium (SeqCode)
CCCGTCCAGCACATCAAGCTTGGTCAGCGCCATGCCGGTGATGCCAGCCACCGCGTTGGCCTGGCGCACCATCACCGCATCGAACCAGCCGCAGCGGCGCTTGCGCCCGGTGACGGTGCCGAATTCGCGGCCACGCTCACCCATGCGGTCACCATCATCGCCGAAATCCTCGGTCGGGAACGGGCCGCTGCCGACGCGCGTCGTATAGGCCTTGGTGATACCAAGAACAAAGCCGATATTGGTCGGCCCGGTGCCGGCGCCGGTCGCCGCCTGGCCGGCCACCGTGTTCGACGAGGTGACGAACGGATAGGTGCCGTGATCGATATCCAGCATCACGCCCTGCGCGCCTTCGAACAGAACCCGTTTGCCGGCGGCGCGCGCATCCTCAAGGACGCGCCAGCTCTGCCCGGCAAAGGGCAGGATTTCCTCGCGGATGGCCAGCAGGCCGGCCAGCATCGCCTCGGGATCGGCCTCGGGCTCGCCAGCCGCCGCCAGCCAGACATTGTGATGCGCCGCCAGCGCGACAAGCTTGGCCCGCAGCGTATCCTCGCTGGCAAGGTCGCCAAGCCGCACGGCGCGGCGCGCCACCTTGTCCTCATAGGCAGGGCCGATGCCGCGGCCGGTGGTGCCGATCTTGCCGCTGCCACGCATCGCCTCGCGGGCATGGTCAACCGCCTGATGCAACGGCAGGATCAGCGCGGCGGTATCCGAGACGATCAGGCTGTCCGGCGAGATGTCGGCACCCTGGCCGCGAAGCTGCGCGATCTCGGCAATCAGATGCGACGGATCGATGACAACACCGTTGCCGATCACCGACAGCTTGCCGGGGCGCACAATGCCCGACGGCAACAGCGACAACTTGTATTCAACACCGCCGATGACCAGCGTGTGGCCGGCATTATGCCCACCCTGAAAACGAACAACGACATCGGCACGGCTGGAAAGCCAGTCAACGATCTTGCCCTTGCCCTCATCGCCCCACTGGGCACCGATCACGGCCACGTTTGTCATGCTGATACCTGTCCTGCGGGAACGTCTGATGCCTGCCGCCAAAAGGGCGCACAAACGGCGTCAGTGATAGCCAATAATCACGCCCCCGGCAAGCCGCGCCTGACGACAAGGGGCGGCGGGCCGCCAGCTGCCGGGCGCACCAGGCGGTCGGGTCAGGCGGGCGGGTCAGGCGAAATGCAGCAGGTCGGCGCGCACCACCTGTGGCAGGCCGCGAAGCTCCGCCATCACCTCGGCGCCGATATTCTGGTCGATCTCGACAAGCGCGATGGCCTCGCCACCTTCCTCGCGGCGGCCAAGATGGAAGGTCGCGATGTTGATGCCATGGCGCCCGCACAGGCTGCCAAGATCGCCGATGAAGCCCGGTTTGTCGTAATTGCGAAGATAGAGCAGCGTGTCCGGGAAATCGGCCTCGACAGGGATTGACTGGACCTCGACAATCCGCGCCTTGTCGCCGCCAACAAGCGTGCCGGCGATGGTCCGCGTGCTGCCGCCATAGGTGATGGTGACGCGAAGCAAGGTTTCATAATCGCAGCGCCGCTCATGCCGCACCGTCGACAGCGCGATGCCGTTCGAGGCGGCCAGCGCCGCCGCATTTACCATATTCACCGAATCCATGACCGGGCCCAGCAGGCCGGCCACCGTCGAGGCGACAACAGGGTCCGGGTTCAGGCCGGCAGCCTTGCCGTCGAATTCGATG
>CBFHNZ010000088.1:0-1104 GCA_965657415.1 Puniceispirillaceae bacterium (SeqCode)
AAGCGCCAGCGCAACGGTGCCGGAATCTGCCCCGAATGCCACGCCCTTCGACATGCGGGTGTGCGAATCGCCGCCAATGATGATCGACCAGTCATCGACGGTGATGTCGTTCAGCACCTTGTGGATGACATCCGTCATCGGGTGGTACTGGTCTTTCGGGTCGCGGCCGGTGATCAGGCCGAAATCATGCATGAACTTCATCAGTTTCGGCGTGTTCTCGGCGGCCTTGAAGTCCCAGACCGAGGCTGTGTGGCAGCCCGACTGGTAGGCGCCGTCGACCTTTGGCGAGATCACGGTGGCGGCCATCGCCTCCAGCTCCTGCGCCGTCATCAGGCCGGTGGTGTCCTGCGAGCCAACGATATTGACCCTGACCCGCACATCCGATCCCGCGTGAAGCGTGGTGCCGGGTTCGACACCGACGGCATTGGCGTTGAAGATCTTTTCGACCGCGGTCAGGCCCTGCCCCTTGATCGAGACTTCCTTCGATGGGGCAAAGGCGGATTTCAGCGGAATGCCCAGTGTCTCGCAGGCGAAAGTCTGCAGCATCTTGCCGAAAACGATGGCGTAGGACCCGCCGGCCCGGATGAATTCCAGCTTCTGCGGCGTAAAGGAGGCGGCCACATTGACAAGCTCTTCATCGCCGCCTTCGTTCAGAAGTTTCTTGTCCTTTGTGTTGATCGTCAGGACGGTACCGGTCTCGACCGAATATTTCTGCTCCAGAACCGGGCTCTCGTCATTATTCAGGATCGGATTGCCGTCGCCATCCAGCTTCTTGACCCAGTTCTTCAGATCGATGCCGATACCGCCGGTAACGTCAATCGTTGTCTGGAAGATCGGCGAAATGCCATTGGTGCCTGCCACGATTGGCGCGATATTGACGAAGGGCACATATTTGCTGGCCTGCTTGCCGGTCCACAGCGCGACATTGTTGACACCGGACATCCGGGACGAGCCGACACCCATGGTGCCCTTTTCGGCGATCAGCATCACCTGCTTGCCGGGATGCTGTAGTTTCAGCGCGTTGATTTCTTGCTGCGCCCGCTCCGAGATAAAGCATTTGCCATGAAGTTCCCGGTCCGAGCGCGAATGCGCCTGATTGCCGGG
>CBFHNZ010000088.1:1113-2922 GCA_965657415.1 Puniceispirillaceae bacterium (SeqCode)
CTCTTGCTGCGCCCGCTCCGAGATAAAGCATTTGCCATGAAGTTCCCGGTCCGAGCGCGAATGCGCCTGATTGCCGGGCGACAACAGGTCAGTGGAAATATCTCCCTCCGCGGCGACATAGGTAACGACCTGGATTTCCTCATCGATGCCGGGAAGGCGGGTGAAGAATTCGGCATTGGAATAGCTTTCAAGAATGTCCCGGGCGACGGCATTGCCAGACTCCAGTGCCGATGTCAGCCGGTCCTTGTCGGCCTCATAGAGGAAGACCTGGGACTTCAGCACTTCGGCGGCGTCGGCCGCAATGGCCGCATCATCGCCAAGCGCCAGATCCAGCAGAACCTCAACCGATGGGCCACCCTTCATATGCGACAGCAGCTCAAACGCGAAAGCAGGGGTGATTTCCGCCACCACGGCCTGGCCAAGAATGATCTCTTTCAGGAAGGCCGCCTTCGCGCCGGCCGCGCTGGTGGTACCGGGAAGCGTGTTGTAGATCAGGAAATCGAGCGAGGCGGCGCGGTGCGCGTTGGCGGCATCCTTGATCTGCGCGACAAGCTCCGTCACCAACCCCGCATCATCGATCGGCTTTGGCTTCAGCCCCTGTTCCTTGCGATTTTCGATCTCTTCAAGATAGGTGTCAAATAAAGACATTTCGTCCCCCACGAAAAGTTGTCGGCGGCGCTGTAATGCCAGACCGGACTAATATATCCGGCCGATACATCAGGCCGGCGACGGCCATGCTGCCCGCATCGCAGGCACGCCGACCATGTCGGCCGATGCCTGCGCAAATCTATGGAATCTGTCACCCGGTGAACGGGCGGGCCGACCCGGGGTGCGCCCCGTAGCGGTCATCCTTTATATAGCCCCGAGCGGCCAATTTTTCCAGTTGGAAATTGGGGGGCTGGACCACCCCTGCCCTTGGCGGGTAAACACGGTGGCATGGCCGGCACAACAGAACAAAGCCCTGATGAGGTATCACCGTCACCCACCATCGGACTGGCGTTAGACGGTGTCGCGCTGGTGCGCGGAATGCGGGTTATTCAGCCGGATTTGAGCCATGTCATCGCGCCTGGCGGGATTACCTTGCTGACCGGCCCCAATGGCAGTGGCAAATCCACCTTGCTGCGCGCCATTGCCGGGCGGCTGCGCCCGATGGCCGGAACCATCACCTGTGATGTGCCGATCCTCTATGTCGGGCATGCCGACGGGCTGGCCGACGGGCTGAGCGGGCGGCGCAACCTGATCGACTGGGCCGGGCTGAACGGGTGGCGGGGCGATGGCGCGATGATTGATCATGCGCTGGCGGCGCTGGCGGCCGGTTCCTTTGCCGAGCTGCCGGTGCGGATGCTGTCGCGTGGCCAGCGGCGGCGGCTGGCGCTGGCGCGCCTCGCGATGTCACCGGCGGGGGCGCTATGGCTGCTGGATGAACCGGCGGCAGGGTTGGACCAGGCGGCACAGGCGGCGCTGGACCAGCTGATCGCGGCGCATCTGGATGCTGGCGGCATGGTGATGGCAGCAACGCACACGCCGCTTGGCACCGGACACGCCCACACCGAACTGACCCTGGAGGCGCAGCCATGACCGGCCCCGCGATGAATCCCCTCGGCACGCAGATCAAACGCGACATCGCCGTCGGCTGGCGCGGGCGCGGTCAGGCGCTGGTGATGCTGGGATTCTTCCTGATCATCATCACACTGTTTCCGCTGGCCTCCGGCCCCGATGCCGCGCAGCTGCGCCCCATTGCCATTCCGGTGATCTGGATCGCCGCGATGCTGGCAAGCCTTGCCGGATTTACCCGTATCTTTGCCGAGG
>CBFHNZ010000089.1:0-2407 GCA_965657415.1 Puniceispirillaceae bacterium (SeqCode)
CGGCACCATCGTCATGCCCAATGGCAACTTCAGCAGGCACCGCCGCGCGGACGATCCAGCGCGCCCGGCCAGCGGTGATGGTTTCGCCCTCGCGGGGTGGCGGCGCGGCCGCCCCGACAAGCGCCAGCGCCTCGGCGCGGATTCCATCGGCTGGCAGATCGCTGTGTTTCATCGGCGCCAGATCGCTGACCAGAAGATGGAGGTGACCTGCCGTGGCGCGGTCAATCTTGCCAGGCTGGCCATAGCGGCGCAGCGCCACATGAAAACGTGATGTGTCAATCGGTGTCATGTCCGGGTCACCTTTGTTGCAAGGCCGGTGCGAAGATAAGGTGCCAGCATCGCCCGGATCCGGCCGCCATCGCGCCCACCATCACGGCCGGCATTACGATTGGGAACGGCATATTCGATGGCAAGGCTGCCAACGCGCTCGCTGCGGACGGCACCGCGGAGGCCGAGCAGACGTTCGGCTGCCTCATCCCCATCAAGAAGCGCCAGCGCCAGCTCGAAATAAGCTGTCTGAACCGGCAGCGGCAGCCCCCCCGGCGAGATGTCAGCAGCGATGCCGCTGCGTGGCCAGACGCGCAGCTGGCCGGCCCGCACCCTCTCGCCGCGAAAGCGAAACTGCGTATCCAGCCAGTCGGCGGCCCGGATCAGCACAGCCTGGCGGCTGGCCGGCTGCGCCTGTGCCCAGGCCGATATCTGCCGGGCCGCAAACCAGCGATCCGCGGCCGTAATGTCGGCATAGGCGTTGACCCCGGCACGCGCCTGTTCGGTGACCGCACTCATCCGCGTGAAGCCGGACATTCGGCCCGATAGTCCGCCAGACATTCTGACAGCGTCAGTACAGGCCGCAGCACGACGTTGCCGCGCGCCAGCTTCCAGTTGCGAAACCGCCGCGATGCCTGCTGCCGATATTGACCAAGCGTCACCATGACTGTCTGTTCGGTGCGGTGATGGCGCAGCAGAACACATTCATGATCAAGCTGATCAGCCATGGATCGCGACCACCAGCGCCGGACGAACAAGCTTCACACCCCAAAGGATGTCGAACTCCCACATCGTCTGCTTATATTGCCTTGTCACTTCGAGTCGCAGCGACAGGCCGGTCTCCGGATCGCTGACACTCATCATCTGGCTGCCGACGCCAGCCTCGAGACCGGCGATGGTCAGCGGCCGCATCGCCAGCGCCACCGCATCGCGATGCATCGCCACCCCGACCCGGTAGGGCCGCATCACCGTAACCTGTTCCGATGTTTCGATGGCCCGCGCAAAGACCGGCGTCACGGTGATGCTGGCATGCGCACCCGAATTGGCGGCGCGGTTTGCCGTCACCTGATGTTCGCTGGCGGTGCGGCCGGACCCGGCGATGATGACATCGCCGATCCTGAGCTGCGTGTGCGCGACTTTCAATTCACCGCCATCCGCCTGCGCCTCGACCTTGGCGGCGAAACCCACCCTGGCAATTCTGGCACGGTTGCGCGGCAGCAAATCGCTGCTGAACCAATCGATGCCGAATTTGCGGCCAATCTCACCTTCCATCGGCACGCTGGCGGTGCCGGCGCGCTGCGCGTCATGAAACTGCGGCAGGCCAAGGGCGTTTGCCTCCATCTCATAATCGATCACCGCGAACCGCCCGGCCTTCGGTGCCGCAGCCAGGTTAAGAAGCTTGCGCGCGGTGATCGCCGCATTCGCGCCATGCCAGATTTCAGACGGGCTGTCGGTATTCTGGAAGGGCACCTCGCCCGGCATGCCAATGGTGGTCGCGGTGCGCTCAACCTCGGTCAGAATGGAATCATTGACCGCATTGGCAAGCGCCGTAATGGCCTCGGCCATCTGCAGCGGAATGAAACTTGACTCGGCCTCGATCTGCATCATTTCGGTGTCGGTCAGGAAGAAACCGGCGCTCTTCCAGTTATCCAGCGACACATTGACCGACTGCATGCCAGTGGCCGGTGCCTGCGTCGCGGCAATGCCGGGCGTGACATCGCTGGCGGTTACCGGCTGGCTGACCGGCACGCGGATTGACTCGCCGCGCCGCGCCGCTTCGGCCGACAGGCTGCTATTGACCAGCCGTGGCAGGATCGCCTGTTCACGGAACCGCAGAAGGCCCCGCGCGACAATCCGCGGCATGAGGTCGGTGATGGTGTTGGAGGCAGTCATGATGTTCCTTTCAGGATCTGTCTTGTCATGGGAGGGTTGATTGGTAAGCCCGGCGTCAGGGCGCCAGACGGACGGTGCCGGCGGCAAGGCCGGCAAGGTTGGCGTTGATGGCGGTTGATTCCTGCGCCCCGATCATGATGCGCGGCGCATCCGACTGGCCGGCCCCGGTTCCGGATTCGGGCGGGCCAGATTCGGGCGGGCCAGATTCGGACGGACCAGATTCGGGCGTTTCAGCAGGTCGTTTTTC
>CBFHNZ010000090.1:0-1746 GCA_965657415.1 Puniceispirillaceae bacterium (SeqCode)
ACCTCACCGGTTTGCCTGATGCGTCTGTGCTGATTACGTGATACGAGATATCGCTGCCACGGAACAGACGCCAAGCGATTAGGAAAGCAGCGCCGGTTTGTCAACAGAGAAGTCACCAAATGCACCCTGATCGAG
This sequence comes from Puniceispirillaceae bacterium (SeqCode), assembly GCA_965657415.1. Lineage (GTDB taxonomy): Bacteria > Pseudomonadota > Alphaproteobacteria > Puniceispirillales > Puniceispirillaceae > UBA8309. Next base: position 136 of record CBFHNZ010000090.1, read on the forward strand.
GTAAAAAACGACAGGCACGACCGCGGCCAAGACCCGCACCGCATCGCCGTCCGCAACCCGGCGACGGCGCACCGCAAGGCATTACCGGCCCGAAACCGCCCGCCGGAGCCTATTTCCTGTGGGGGCGGCATGCCGTATTGGCGGCGCTTCGCAATCCGGAGCGGCGGGTCGCCACGATTCACGCCACGGCCGAGGTCGCGGCTGAATTGCGGGACGCCATCGCCGCACTGCCACCGGCGCGCCAGCACGAGCTTCCCACCATCACCGAGACCGAGCGGCGGCGCCTTGACGCCGTGCAGCCGTCATCCGATGGCAGCAAGACGGTGCATCAGGGGATGCTGGCGGCTGTCTGGCCGCTGGAGACACCTGATCTTGACGGATTTCTGGCAGGTGCCAATGGCGCGCTGCGCCTGCTGTGCCTTGATCAGCTGTCCGACCCGCGCAATGTCGGCGCAATCCTGCGAAGCGGGCTGGCGCTTGGCGCCCGGGCCGTCATCACCACGCATCGCCATGCGCCGGAGGAATCAGGCCATCTGGCGCGTGCCGCCGCCGGCGCGCTGGAACATCTGCCGATGATCCGGGTGGTCAATCTGGCACGCGCCATCGAAAGCCTGCAGGAGGCCGGCGTCACCGTCACCGGCCTTGCCGCCGAGGGCGAGATGGCGGTGCGTGAGCTTGCCACATTCGACCGGCTGGCCATTGTTCTGGGCGGCGAAGGGGCGGGGCTGCGCCATCTCACCAGGCGGCATTGCGATCACCTTGTGCGGATCGACATCTCGCCGCAGTCAGAAAGCCTGAATGTATCGATTGCCGCCGCCATCGCCCTTCATGCCGCCGGACCGGCGACGTGATCCCGTTGATTAATTTGGTGACCTAATTTGGCGACGGGGCCGACCGGCGCGACGCATTCACCGCCGCGCGAAGCTCCAACGAGGCCCAGGGTGAGATCTCGCCCAGCAGCGGCGCATCGCATTCCCGCCTGATCTGCGCCCTGGTGACGCCGATATCGGCGTGCCGGCGTGGCTCAAGATCGGCAAGCTGCCGGCGCGAGCGCCGCAGCGCCAGCATGTCATTGACATAAAGCAGCGACAGGCGCGGCCGGCGGACCCAGAAGCCGACAGAATGACAAATTCGGGGACAATATCTGCGACAATATCCGCTGAGACCCCTCAGAATATTGATGCCGATATTGGTGCGGATATCGGTGGTATATCGGTGGTATATCGGTGGGAATTCCGGCACCTTTACCGGCCAGGACCGCGCGGCGAGGCCTGGCAGCGAATGACGTATCACGCCTTTGAAGGGCAGGTAACATTCAGCGTGCCGGAGGATCTCGTACACCCGTTCGTCAGCCCTGTGATGCGGGATTTCGCGGCCGATTTTCCGCGTGTGCGCGTCAACCTGACATCATCGATCACCCGCAAGTCCCGCGCCACCCAGTGATCGCCATCCAGTGATCGCCATCCAGTGATCGCCATCCAGTGATCGCCATCCAGTGATCGCCATCCAGTGATCGCCGGGCGATACCCCGGCGTTGACGCCCTCTATTGACGCCCTCTATTGACGCCCTCTATTGACGCCCTCTATTGACGCCCTCTATTGACGCCCTCT
>CBFHNZ010000091.1:0-1303 GCA_965657415.1 Puniceispirillaceae bacterium (SeqCode)
GAAGCGGGCCACATCGGCATCCTCGGTATTGCGCCAGAACTGCCAGAAATCAAATGTCGACAGCCTGTCCTCATTCAGCCAGATGGCACCATCGGCGGTCTTGCCCATTTTGGCACCGGATGCCGTGGTGATCAGCGGTGAAGTCAGGCCAAAGATTTCCTGTGCGTCGACGCGGCGTGTCAGATCGATGCCGCTGACGATATTGCCCCACTGGTCGGACCCGCCCATCTGCAGCAGGCACCCATAGCGGCGGCGTAATTCCAGAAAATCATAGGCTTGCAGGATGGCGTAGTTGAATTCGAGAAAGGATAGCGGTTGCTCGCGTTCAAGACGCAGCTTCACCGAATCCATGGCCAGCATGCGGTTAACTGAAAAATGCGGCCCGAAGTCACGCAGGAAGCGGATATAGGCGAGGTCATCGAGCCAGGAGGCGTTGTCGACCATGATGGCGTCTGTCGGGCCGTCGCCAAAGGTCAGATATTTTGTGAAAACCTGGAAAATGCCCTGCTTGTTCTGTTCGATATCATGCTCGGACAGCAGCGGGCGTGCCGCATCCTTGCCGGACGGATCACCGACCTTGGTGGTGCCACCCCCCATCAGCACAATGGGCTTATGGCCGGTCTTCTGCAGCGCGCGCAGCATCATGATCTGCACAAGCGAGCCGACATGCAGGCTGTTGGCGGTACAGTCGAACCCGATATAGGCCGGGATGATCTGCTGTGATGCCCGTTCATCCAGACCATCGATGTTGGTCGCCTGGTGGATGTAGCCGCGTTCGGAAAACAGCCTGATGAGGTCTGAGCGATGTGTCATCTATCGTCTCCCCGCTGCCTAGAAAAGCGGTGCCTCGGCGGGCCTTGGCAGCGCCTCGTCAAGATAGTCGGACACATGCCCGATCAGCGGGTCGAGGTGGTCAGTGAAAAAGTGATTGGCTCCGGGAACGATGTCGACCTTGATTTCAACGCCCTTCTGGATCGAAAGCCGCTCGACAAGCTTATGCACCGTTTCCGGTGGCACCGCCGTGTCCTGCTCGCCATGGACGATGAGCCCCGATGCCGGGCAGGGAGCCAGGAAGGTGAAGTCATGTGTCGCGGCCGGCGGTGTGACGGCAATGAACCCCGAGATTTCCGGACGGCGCATCATCAGCTGCATGCCAATCCATGACCCGAAGGAAAAGCCGGCGATCCAGCACTGGCTGGATGCCGGTGTCTGTGACTGCAGCCAGTCCATCGCCGTGGCCGCGTCGGACAGCTCGCCATCGCCGCTGTCATAAGTTCCCTGGCTTCTGCCAACGCCGCGGAAA
>CBFHNZ010000092.1:0-1114 GCA_965657415.1 Puniceispirillaceae bacterium (SeqCode)
CAGGTCTCCTATGCCGGCATCGCCAATGCCTGCGGGCTGAACGGCGTTGTCGTGCATTCGCAGCAGGAGCTGACCGACGCGCTGAACAAGGCTGTCGATGCGCAGATGAAGGAGGGCAAGACAACCTTCATCGAGGTGATGCTGAACCAGGAGCTTGGCGAGCCGTTCCGCCGCGACGCAATGAAGGCGCCGGTGGCCGTCGCCGGGATCAGCGCTGCCGACATGCGCACCCAGCCGCTGGCCTCATAACCGCCCGGCGCTGAAATACGCCCTGAACCAGCCGCTGAACCAAGCGCTGAAACCCGGGCCAAAGCCAAACACCATGTAAAAATGCCCTGCCCCTCCCGGCGGGGCATTTTTCTTTAGGAATATTTTTCAGGAGTGACCCTCTGGCCATAACGGTCTGTTAACCGGTCTGTGGCTAGACTGGCCTATGGAGAGATGGTCGAAAGGATGGTGGCATGCGCCAGTTGTCGCGGTGGTGCTGATGGCGGTGTGGGCCGGCCAGGCCACGGCGCAGGACCCGCTGGATCACCCGCTCAATTCACTTGTCGAATCGCTGGTCGTGCTTGGCGAGAATTACGAGACCGGAGACTGGGTGCGGCAGAGCGATCTGCTGGCCTATATGTGGTATCTGCTGGCGGCGGCGGCCGGGCATGAACCGGCGGATGCGGCGCGGCACCGGATGGCGCGGCGCCTGTCCCCGGCCGAGATCGCCGCCGCGCAGGCGCTGGCCAGACAATGCCGAGCCACCGATTACTGGCGCTGCGGCGAGGCCACCGCGGCCGAGGATCTGGCCACCATCGCCGACAGCGCGTCCGTGTTGCAGTGATTGGGGCCGTATAAAATTCGAACTCTACACCGTCAGGCCCGTTACACCGTCAGGCCCGTTACACCGTCAGGCCCGTTACACCGTCAGGACGGTGCAGCCTGTTGTCTGGCGGGCGGCGAGGGCCGTATGCACCTCGGCGACAGTCTCCAGCGGCGCGCGTTTGTTGATGCTGACCTTCAGCGTGCCGTCGGCGACCTTGGCGAACATGTCGGCACTTGCCGATTCCAGCCAGTCGCGCTCGGTCACGAAATGGAACAATGTTGGCCGCGTCAGATAGAGTGA
>CBFHNZ010000092.1:1124-1276 GCA_965657415.1 Puniceispirillaceae bacterium (SeqCode)
TCCTTGATCTGGAAATCGGCATAGGCGCCGGATGACTGGCCGAAATTGACCACCGTGCCATGCCGACGGGCGCATTTCAGGCTTTTCGCCATGGTGTCGTTGCCAACCGAATCATAGACGACATCGACCCCCGCGCCGTCGGTGAGTTGCAT